>NZ_JBBJUM010000007.1:0-268703 GCF_037726105.1 Ramlibacter sp. AN1015 | reverse complement strand
CAAGCAAGGTAACAGGCCAGATTTCAGCAACTCAGATTGCCGCGCTTGAAGCATCTAAGCTGCTTGGCACTATCAGCACAACGCAGATTAGCGACAACGCAATCACAACGCCAAAACTGGTAGCTGGTTCCGTTACCGCGTCTAAGCTTGTGCTGGGAGACACCACGAACCTGATTTCAGACGAAACGTTTGCGGACAATGCATACGTTCAATCAACTGGCGGTCACTTCAGCATCGTGACTCCTACTGATCCAGTGGGATTCAAGGCGTCTAAGGTTATCCGCTATGGCACGGCAAGCCTCACAACTAGCGCATCGTCCAACTTCCTTGCGGACTACCGACCAGCAACAGAAGCATACGTGCCGGTCACACCTGGGGATCAACTGCTTGCGACTTTCACGATGCATACCGCGTCAAACGCAACAGGCACCGCGCACGTTTATGTTAGGTTCTTTGCTGCTGACAAGACGACTGTGCTGCTAGAGCACTTCGGCATCACCGGCTTCGCACTGCCAATCTCAACACCCACAGCGTTTAGCAGCACTGTGACTGTCCCAGATGGCGCACGGTACATGTCTTACCGTGTACGTCGCGGTGGAACTGGCGTCAACCAGACTGTAACTGGCTGGGTGGAATACGGCTTAATCCGCGTTGTTCGCCGCGTAGATGCCCAGTTGATCGTTGACGGTGCAATCACAACAAGCAAGCTGGCAGCTGGCTCCATCGAAGCGGACAAGATCAAAGCAGGCGTCATCACAACTAGCCACTTCGCAACAGGCACACTGTCCGCAGCCAACATTCAAGCTGGCACGTTGGGCGCTGGTGTTGTCTACGCCGGTTCCGTAGCAGCTACGCAGATCACTGCAGGCTCACTTGCATCAAACGTCATCTACACCGGGACGTTGTCTGCTGACCAGATCACAACTGGTTCAATGAGTGCAGCACGGATCACCACCGGCACGCTGAGCGCTGACCGCATCTCAGGCGGCACTTTCAACGCAGGGACAATGACGGTCACGAACTTGAGCGCGAGCAGCATCACAAGCGGTACGCTCAACAGCGCAAACGTCAACGTCACCAACCTGAACGCGTCGAACATCACATCAGGACTGCTAACCTCAGACCGCATTGATACCCGCGGCCTGGAAATTAAAGACCTGAGCGGAAACGTAATCTTCTCTTCTGGTATTTCCCTCGCATACAGCAGGGTTTCAGGCGGTCCACCAAGCAACGCCACCTACGGTGCGCAGTTTGGCGTGAACATCAGCGGCCAGATTACGGCAGCAAACGCAAGCACATTCATCGCGAGCGCAGCGATTGCAAACGCGCACATCGCCGATGCAGCAGTCACGAATGCAAAGATCGGAAACCTGCAAGTCACCGACGCGAAGATTGCCGACCTCAATGTCACAAACGCAAAGATCGGGAATGGTGCAGTTACAACGTTGAAGATTGGCCTTGATGCCGTGACCGTTCCGAGCGGCGTAATGGCGACAAACGACTTTGCGTTCAACCCCTCGTACACGCCCGTAATGTACAGCCCATGGATTGATGCTGAAGGCGGCAAGACGGTTGTGATTGCTTCAGTTGAATACGTGCCTAGCTACCACACGCACCAAAACGGTGATTCAGGCGAATCTTACACGTTCCTTCCGGTCTACATCAGACTAGTCCGAAATGACGGTGCGGTGCTGCTTGAGAAGGTAATCAACACCCGCAGCTTTGAGCAGCGCTCCACAACAATCACATACGTGGAAGGAGCGCGAAGCGGCTCGACTTGGTATGCAGTTGAGATGGCGGGCCAGACAGGGTATGGCACCTCTGCTGCCGTTTACCCCTACGTAAAACACAGAACATTGGTAACGATTGGAGCCAAGCGATGAAAGTAGCACTGTACGAAACAGAAACTGGGCGCATCGTCCAGCTTATGAAGGTAAACGGCTTGGATGAAGTGCCACCTATCCCTGGCACCTCGGCAATCGAAGTTGCGGAGGAAGTAGCGGACGACAAACACTACTACGAGGCCGGTGAGTTCAAGCCTTTCCCAATCCGCTCCAACCCGAAGCACGAATGGGACTGGCCTACGAAGAAGTGGGTTGAACGCCGCACAGCGCAACAGATTCAGAACGAAGCATGGGCCGAGGTTCGCGCCGAGCGTGATAAGCGCCTTGGTGCAACGGACTGGCGGGTGATCCGCAGCACAGAAACCGCACAGCCACTTTCCCAGGCTTGGCGGCAGTACCGTCAAGCGCTGCGCGACATTACTGCGCAAGCCGACCCACACCACATCAACTGGCCCACTCCCCCGGGTGAATAAGTGAAGGAAGGTGCGTAGCACCTTCCAGTCGTTGATAAGTATGAGTGTTATTTGAGGGTCCAGCAATGGCACAACAAGAATCACTCATCATTGATCAAGGCGCGGACTACTTCGTAGATTTCCGGTTCGTTAACCGGAACCTTGGGGGCTACACCGCCCGCATGCAGTTCCGAAAGAACATCGACGCCCCCACTCCACTACTCTCCGCTTCCACGCAGGACGGTCGTTTGCAACTCTCGGTTGAGGGCGCGGATTCCCGCATCATGCTGCACCTTCCTAACAGCTTAACCACTGCTATCGAATTCAAAGGCGAAGAGTTGGAAATGGTGTGGGGAATTGAGCTAGTTTCCCCAACCGGCCTAGTGGAACGTCCGCTCTATGGCACAGCAACTCTCACCAAGGAGGTTGTGCGCAATGGCTGATAAAACAATCGTCATTCGCGAGAAGCAGACGCAGGTTGTTCGCGTAACGACCGGCATCCCAGGCCCACAAGGTCCACAAGGACCGGCAGGCGATGCTATTCCCGTCGGCGGCTCTACCGGACAGCTACTCGCCAAAGCATCAAGCGCAGACGGAGATGCGGCGTGGATTAATCCTCCAGCTACAGACGTGGATGGCGGGGTGCTTGTAGGCACTCCCTACGAGTCAACACCGATCAACCTCGCGGAAGTGGCAACTACGGGCGATTACAACGACTTGCTGAACCGCCCTGTTCTATTCAGCGGCGACTATGCGGACCTGAACGACAAGCCTAACTTGCTGAATTACGTGCTCGCGACAGACTTTTTTGTAGCTCTCGGGGACAAGGCCGATGCATCGACACTGGAGAACCTTGCCGCACAGTTGTTCTTACATGACCAGAATCGCTCAGCCATGTCCGGTGGAACCACAGGACAGGTGCTCGCTAAGCAAAGCAACACCGACTTTGAGTATGTGTGGGCAACACCTTTCAGTGGCTCATACAACGACTTGACAGACAAGCCAACGTTGCTGCAAGGCGAGCAAGGGCCACAAGGACCGAAGGGTGACACGGGCGCAACTGGTCCCCAAGGGCCACAAGGAGCCCCTGGTGCTGCCGGAGCAGTTGGCGCTACTGGTCCTCAGGGTCCTGCTGGCGAAGCGGGCCCAGCAGGTCCTACGGGGCCACAAGGCATTCAAGGGTTGACGGGTCCACAAGGACCGAAGGGTGACACGGGCGAAACTGGTCCCGCTGGCACTACTGACTTTGCTGGCATTACCAACAAGCCAACAACACTTGCTGGCTATGGCATCACTGATGCAGTCACGTTTGCACAGCACACAGGCGAGATCGCAACGTTCAACGAGATGCTTGGTGACATTGACGCTGCACTGGCGTCGATTCTGGGGAGCTGATCATGAGCATTTCAAACAAACTGACAGCCATCAATGACGCCAAATTGGCGATCAAGACGGCCATTGAGAACAAAGGCGTGACCGTTGGTGCGGCTCCTCTGGCTGACTTTGCATCAAAGATTAACGCTATTCAAAGTGGCGGCGGAACAACTTCGCCGCTGGCATGGGTTCGCCCTCCCGACTGGCTTGAAGTTCCGATGCCAGACGCGTCTGAGGAAATCGTCTACGCGCTTTTTGCAGTTCACCCAAACGGCCGCCGTGTATCGTTCAACATCACTGGAAGCTGTCACATCGACTGGGGAGACGGCACGTCGAACAGCTATGCATCTGGCGCCACAATTCTAAAGGTGTTCGATTTCAACGCATTGCCCGAGGCGTCCTGGTGTTCGCGCGGTTACCGGCAAGCACTCGTCGTGATAACTGCCGCGTCAGCTACAGGCTTAACGTCTTTAAATCTCAGTCTACGTCATGGTGCCTACGCAAGCTCTCCGCCGCGAAGCACGTTGCTGGACATTGCGGCTTCTCTGCCAAAGTTAACAACCTCAGCAACACATTCACTCAGCCTATCAACTGCTAGTTCAACACAGTCGAACTCCGGCATGCTGGAACGTGTCCGATTGGTGGTACAAAAAGCCGGAACGTTCTCAGTTCCGCTAAACGGCATTACTGGGTACGGCCCAAACCTCAAGAGAGTCGAGATTACGACTTCTTCAGGGTTCAACGGTACTGACTTGTTTTCAGGAACAAGGGGTTTGGTAAACCCGGACGACATTCAGATTAACTGGCTGGGAAGTGGCAGTGGTACTGCCTCGGGAATGTTCCAGAATTGTTCGGGCCTCCGCGCGTTGCCACCCATCGACGCATCAAAGATAACGTCCATGGGTTCGTTTGCGGCAGGATGCGAGTCGCTAGAAACTGTTGATCTGCCTGGAACAGTCAACTGCACAACGGTGGGCGCAGCCTTTCAGAACTGCGGTAACTTGCGTTCCATCGTTCTAAACTGCACGGCACTCACTTCCGCTCCCGGCAGCCAATTTATTCAGAACAGCATTTCGATTCAGCGACTTGTGCTAACCGGACTCCGCTATGGACTCACCGTATCCTTTACTGCCCTTGAAAGACCGGCCTTAGTGGAGATGTTCCAAAGCCTCGGCACTGCGAATGGCGCGCAAACAATAACGATCAGCAGCACACCCGGAGCCTCAAGCTTGACGGCTGAGGAACGGGCTATCGCGACGGAAAAAGGTTTCACTCTCTCGGGTTAGGAAAATGGACACACAAACAACATCAGGCTTCTACGCATACCAAGGCGAGCTGTTATTCGCGCCAAACTACGTGCTAAACAAGCATTTTGAACTCTGGCGCGAGCACAAGGACACGTACACCTATCCAGTTCATGGCTGGACATGGTTCGATTCCGAAGAAGAAGCATCAGCGGCATTAGTGCCACCACAACAAGAAGAAGAACAAGAATGAGCCGCGAAATCCTACTACCCCGGATCAACACACCAGGCCGTCGCCCCACGACAACAGAGCTGGCACTTGGCTCTTTGTGCGTCAACACAGCAGACGGAAGGCTTTTCACTAAGATCAGCAACGCAGGCGAAGAAGCAATCGTTGAGATTGGCAGCGGCATTGTTGCTGGCTCAGAACGCGTAGCACCAGCCAACACAAGCACTGCGATTACCAACAGCACAAACCCGTTTGTGATCGTCAGCATTCCCGATAGCTTTAACGCTGTGAAGCTGCATTGCAGCGCAAGCAAGGTTTCAGGCGGTGCGGTCTACGCATCAGAAGTGCTAGTTGGGCATGATGGAACGACTGCTGCCCTCACAGAGTACGGCGTCGTGGAACTGGGCGAACCATTGGGTGAATGGTCGGCTACGCTGGACACGGCAGCGCACTACATTCGTATCACGTTCACACCCGCTACTTCCGCCCCATTGGAAGTGACGGTCAGCTACACGCCACTCCAGTAAGAAGCACCGCTGAGGAAAAGGCCCTTGTGATTTCTCACAAGGGCCTTTTTTGCATGGCTACAAAGCAACGAACTATGGGCCTATTCGTTGCCCCCGCTTGAGGAATACAGCTTCAAGCTATTTGGTTTAGGAGTTCCAAACATGAGCGCTTCTTTTTGGAGGAAAGGTCAGCTCACCATTATTTAGCACTGCTAAAACTCCCTAGTGCATCGTGATAGAGCACCTGTGTGATGACAGCATTGATGTGCTGCTTGGTCATAACCGTTTGCTTGATGTTGTTGCTCATCAGCCTTTCAAGTGCAGGCCAGCGCCGCTTCTTCAGCGCCCGCACGTAGGCGATGGCTACATTAGTGTTCCGAAGAATTTGCTTCTCGGCCTCCCTCCAGCCAACAAGCTGGTGCTGGACGCAATACTCGAATGCCCCTAGAGCGGGGCAATCACTTGCAAGCACTGCCTGCATCAAACCTGCTTTGTGTAGCGCGTAGTTCACGCGTCCTTCCCCCATGTAAACAGGTCTTCGTTCGCAATCGGATGCTCTGCAAGGCTCCTTGCCATTTCAGCCTGCTTAGCTGAGCGTGTCGTGCTCTTTGCCTGGGGTGGAATCTCCGTGACTGCAACCCAATCATAGCGATCAGCAAAAACGTGCTGCTGCGCCTTGTGGCTCCAGACACGGGAGCGGATTACCTTGCTTTTAACCTTGTATCGCTTACCTGGCTCTAGCTGTGTAATGTCGAAGGTACTTTCCGCTGGTACTTGCCAGCTTTCGCCTTGTCGGCCTAGCCACAGGTCGTAGTAAACGGTCTTGGCTGTGATGCGGGTTACGAGGATGTCTAGATCGCGGGGAACGAGAGTCTTGTTGTTGTTCATGTTGTTGGTCTCCTAAACCTATGCAGCACCATTTGCTTGCACTACCGTATTTAATGCTTTACGCCAAAATCAAGTGAATAGTCAATAACTTTCTTTGTTCCGAAGCAGAGTGGAATCACATCCGCAGCGAGGTAAGTAGTGGCATAGACCACTTTCCAACAAGGTAGCGACAACGTGGAAGACAAAAAACGGAGCGGACGCCCGGCGAAGCGCGTTCAACCAGAATCATTGCATGGGCTGGCAGCAGACATCACGCAGGCGAGCAAGCATCAGCTGCACCCCTCGCAGATTGCGAAGCTGAAGCAGCAAGCAGCAGCAGCCGCATGGGCTGCCCAGTGGGACTGCACCAAACCTAGCCAGACGCTTGTGGTGCATCGCCAGTTCTGTACGTACTGTGGGGAGCGTGCGGCGTTCCTTACGCTCCAGGGGCGTCCTTGCTGCTCTCAGCTAGCTAGCAAATGCCCGAAGTTCAGCCCTGGTCTAGCTGGGCGCATGGCGAGGGCCAAGAAGGCGCAGCAGACCCAAAAGTGAATTTTGCGCTGTGCAGCCGATTCAGCTATCCTGCATAAATAAACATGAAGGCAACGATGGCGGTCGTTGCGAAGCACAGATTATGTAGGGTTGATTGAATGCAATCAACTCAACACAGAAAGCCTCAAGGACCGCCATTCTTGAGGCTTTCACCTTTTGGATGTGATCGAACATCCTGCCATGGTCTGAGACAAGCCAACTACGGGACTTGCAGTAAGACGAGAAGCTAAAGCTTCCAGGCCGCCTGAGATAACTGCGCACTCAGGACGAAACGGCAAACGCGACAGACCCCATGAAAACGGGTTGAGTGCAGTAGGTGTAACTTGCAGGAGCAGGACGCCTTAAGAGGAGGATGCGTTAGGGCAACCCTTTCCGTACACGCGGGGAGGAGGATTAAAGGATACCTACGTCCAATGATTGTTGTTGAGTCAATGCAGCAGCAAGCAATGAGCGGAGCGATAGCGGAAGCGAATGCGCAGCGGCTTGCCGATACCAGCTGGTATCGTGCATTGTCACCCTAACAATGCTGCTGCGGTATCCCATTCATTATTCGACCACTGGCGTTAGGGCGCATTCTTTGCCTTTTGCTCGCAAGGCGCAGATGTGTTCTCCCCTTCGGGGTTGTCTTGCCTTCGCTTCCGCTCAGACAAGACAAGGCGTTCGCCCTGCGTTCGCTTTCGCTCACTGGCCGGCGCTCGCTTCGCACCGCTTGGCCTTACGGGCTCCGCCGGGTTTCTAAGAAATAACCACCTGGGAGAAGCAGAACTGATTGGTTCTTGGGCTGTCAGGTGGTTGTGGTCGCTTCGCTCCTTGGCTGGCGCATGCCGAGGTGTAGATTGGCGCTGCTCGCCCCATGCCCTAAGACGCGACCAGAGCCCCTAGGACAGACGATCAGCCCTAGGGGCACACCCACTACACCGACCAGGAACAGGGTGGTGAAGGCCAGTACCTTCGGGACGCGAGAAGGGCTTCAACAACACCCGTCACGGCAACCTGCACTACAAGGTGCAGACCGGCTTGCGTGAAACGCCCATACAGCCGCACAGGGAGACCACCGTGAGCGTCCAGCGCATGTTCACCATCCAGAAGGACAACCCGCTGCTCACCTACTACAAGGACAACACGCGCTACGACCTGCACTACTAGCCGATCAGCGTTGCGAAAACGCCGAAAGAGAATACTTGCCACCTACTGGACTGTCCCTGGCTTCTCTTTTGTCTCTCGTTCACCTACCAAGATGACAGGTGCAGCCTGACAGAGAACCCGATTAAGTGCTCGTAAGCGTCAGGGACAATGATGGGCATGCGTTGGAGGAACCCCCTCATGCCCCCGCCCCAAGACCCGCAGGACAGCGACTGGCTGACCCACTTCGCGAACGACAAGCCGGTAGTCAAGTTGGCCGCGCTCGGCATCGACCGCCTGCCCCGCATCCTGATGGCAGCGGGAAGCCTCGTATGGAAGGTGGCCCTGTGCGCGGGGGCGTTGAAAGCAGGCGTCTACGTGGTCTACAAGGCCGCTGCGCCCTTCATCTGAAATGGGCAGCAGCGCGGCGGAAATCGGTCACTTATTGAACTGGAAGCTAGCTCGATGCGTAGAGCCGTCCTTGAACTTCATCGCCAACTGCCTGCAGCCAGTCCACTTCTTGTCCGTTTTCCAGACGTAGGTGTATAGCTTTGTCAGCGGATCGTACTGTAGTCCCGAACTGCCGGCAGTGCTGACCGTTTCTTCAATAGGCTCAACTTCCCCAGAGGTGCAGCTCGTAACGATGGCCTGGGGTACGCCATCGAGGATGTCCATTCCCTTGTCCTCACCGAAGCTGAACTTGACCGGAACACCTTGTCCAGCTTTCACGGAATTCATCGCGTCAGGATTGATTGGCGCCTGAAACCCGCCGAAGGCCCAATACGCGGGCACGGCCACAAGGATTTTGTGTCGCAACTTAGCTCCCGGGATCTTTTCTTCCCCCGCACCGGCTGGAGTGTCGTATAGCCGTCGGGCGTCAGTATTGTCGAGGGTCTCCAAACCACCGTTAACCCGGTCCACGCCGACATAGTTTGCATAAGGCACAGGCAGTCCCTGTAGGACCAAATACTCTATCGAGAAACTGAGCCGTTCACCAGCCGTAACGGCAAGGTTTAGTTGGGATAGGTCATACACAACTTCCACCGCGCTTGTTACAGGACTAGAGAAATCATTCGGGCACGCTGCGGAACCAAGGCTTGGATCTGCTTCGTTCGACCGTTGGATTTCGCCTTCCACTGGATCAGAAAACTGATCTCCTCTTCGAATTCGCAAGACATACGTTCCCAAGTAGTAGTCCGAACACTGGTTCACTACTATTTTGCTGAGCTTGCCGTCATTGCTTGTGACGAATGGCTGCAAGTAGCTGTTGTAGTACGGACCGCGATAGATCCACAGGGTAGGGTCGTACGCTCGATAGAACGCATTGCTGATTCGCAGCGGAGCGTCCGAGCCCCATTGCTGAGAATCAACAACGTCCCGCGTGGCGAGTGACTTGCTGTCTACCACATCAAGGAGCGCCACGTCACCTCCGCCGCCTCCGCAAGCTGCGAGCACGGCACCTGCGGCGACAGAAACGCAGAAAAACTTCTTCATGGGACACTCCTGGATGTGTTTGTCGAACTAGGCTGCTGTAGGACGGAAGAGGACGCATGTACGAAGACCCCCTCGTACGCGTCGGACAGTATCGCTCTAGAAGTTAAAACGCTAGCTTGGCGCGGACCTTGCAGTGAATGTTTCATCTGGTAACGACTCATCGTGAGCGTGCCCAGGAACTTCTCCCTCTCCAGCTTAGCCTCTGCTGCTAAGAGCAACGCAGTTCACCAGCTCAGATAAATCCGAGCATGGCACTCAACCAAGAACTCAACGCACCGTTCAACACCCCAGATGGGAAGATCGTAATAACCCTCGGAGACTTCCTGAACAAGTTCTTGAGGCAGCCCGTACACGAAGCAGAAACGCTGAGACTCAACGCCACGAACATCCTCAAGGTGTTGGGTGTGAAGAACGTTAGCCAAGCAGATGCGAGGAAGGCAGCAACGTGGCTAAGAGCAAACGGCTTTAGGGCGGTACACCAAGGAAAGGTCTACAAGGTAGGCATGGTGTATCCCCAGGCTAATGACTATCTGGTTGTCTTCTGATAGCCAAGACAGCAGGAACACCATTCTTTTCTACCAATAGCGCTTTTAAGCGCCCCTATCAAAATTTTAGTCAAGTCCTGTAGATTTCAACACTACGAGCCAGTCGGATGAAGACTTGACTGCCACCAAACAACACCATGAACAATCCACCCTCTGAGAAAGACATTGATGACGTGATCGAACGCTTGACTTGGCATGACGATGATGTAGTGCTCGTTCTCCATCTCCCCCACATGAGCTTCTTTCGGTTCCGTTCGGAGTGCAAGGTTCCCTCGGAGCTGATCCTGAACAGCTCTATTTGGAAAGAAGAAACGTGGGAAGTGAAAATTCCATTCCTGTCCTCAGACGGAATCCTGTTCACTCCTGAAGAATCAAGCGATTCTTGATGCCACGCATACAAGGCACTCCAATACAGGCATGAAAGAAGGCATCTACACAATAACAAACGTCGTGAATGGGTGGGTCTATGTGGGCCAAACGGGGGACCTAGAAAAACGATGGCAGACGCACCAAAGGGACTTAAACAACAACAGTCACTCCAACGAGGCACTGCAATACGACTGGTGTTACTACGGTCCTGACTGGTTTAGGTTCAATGTCATTCAGCAGTGCGGCGGTAAGTGGCAGCGCAACAGGCTTGAACGCTCTCTCATCAACGCCCTTCCCTACGTCTACAACAAGTGCGGCCGAACCATGCCTCTAGGGCAAGTAGCGGAAGAACGTACTGGGTGCTGAACAAAACCTACCAGACGCACCATGGGGCTGCCAGACGTCTTGGTGAGGCATTGGCTCTTGTTTAAACCCATACCTCAGCGGTTAGTACCTTCTTTAGACTTGACTAAAACCAGTTCTAATTTGCTATCTAGTGCCAGATAGCTAGACTGGCATACATACGATAGCCCGCAGTATTCATTGTCGCATTGCACATGTGATTGCTGCTCCCGGTGCGGGCTGTAAACGACATGACCGAAGCAGCTAACTCCAGGGTAAGTCTGTAATGTGCTGATGCAGGTCGAAACAGCGCCTGTACTGAGGGAGTCCTGTATTGGCTCCCTCTTTCACCATTGGAGCATCACCACCAAGCGTCTAGTCGCCTGAACCATTTGGTAAGGCATGGTGGCTGCGTCGTATGGTACGTCATCTGGTGTCATTGCCAAATGAATTCGCAACCAAACAACGAGCCATTTTGCGGCTGGAAAACCATTCACAACCGCCAAGCGTCACCAACGCGCAACTGAAGACCTGAACCATTTGGTAAGCGATGCCAGCCACGTCGCATGGTGAAGCACCTAGACGTCACACCAAATGAATTTGCGCCAAAGCAACGCCAAAACTGGCAGTCAGGTGCCCTGTGAGTATTTCAGTGAACAACGTCATCTGGTGCGTCTGTGAATAGCGAAGCCATACAGTAATACCTACCTTGTACTGCATGGCACGCCTGTGAACATAGACAAAGGCTATGGTCGAACAGCTATGGCAATGACTTACGCACCATTCATACCAGTGTCAACAACATCGCCTAAGTGCTTGTGGCATCTGGTCTTTCTTGCCACGTAGCCATAGCTGTTCTATTAGCGACCTCATGGTGAATGCCAACACTCAGGTGGTTGCGAAGTCAAAGACTTTCTTCTTGAACGGCATTGCTTGACTTCTTGGTAAGGCAGGTACCTTTTGCCACGAACTGGCAACCATGGAAGGTAGTGGCTAGTCACACCATCTGGTACATGACTTCGGCCCCTGTTCAATCACACCATCTGGTACATGACTTCGGGCCACCCGGCCCCTTGCTGTGCGCCAGGCCAGCTGACTGTTCAGCGTTCATGGGCTACCTAGAGACTTTCTCGCCGAGAACACCCTCTTTAATCTCGATAGTCCTGTCTGTCGGATCAGGGAGGTTGTTCTGCACCGTCATCGTTACTGTCCATCCCTTCGGATACGCCCAACTTGTCGTCGTCCACTCAACCTGCGGAGTTCTCTGCCTGCTTACGTTTTGAATAGCCTGCTTAGACCCGCTGTTCTTCGCCGCACTTTCAAGAGCCGCCGAGAGCGTGTCAACAACCTTGATGCTGTCCGTCGTGCTGCCAAAGAGGCCCCAGGTGCGCTCAATGTAGTTCAGCTTACCGTCCTTGAAGCCCAGAGCGCCCACAAACCTGCCGTTCGGCATCGGTGCATCAGCGAGGAAAAATCCGTTCGGATCGCTGCTAAGGGGGACAACCGTAAAGCGACGGCGCACCTCTTCCATGACGAGCGCTTGTTGCGTTCCAAGCTCGAAGCCCATGAAGCTAATGGAAAGGCTCTGCCCGTAGGCCAAACTGCTAGCCAAACACGCAAGCGCCACGCTGTACTTCACCACACCACCCATCACTAACTCCTGTTCTCCCTAACTGCTCGGTTGGGCGAAGCCGCGCCTGACCCAAACTAACCCAGCTCCTGCGGCCCAAAAAAACGCCGGCGGGAGGACCAGCAAAGCGGAAAGCCGAGCCCAATCTGGGAGCGCAGTGTAGGGGTATTGCGCGCTGCTGCCATTCTTTGTCAGCCAGCCTGTGTCGAACAAAGCAAGTGGATCACTTACCCAGAACCAGAACACATGTCCGCAATAGTCCCTGCCGCCATGTTCAACCCATGGGCCGACTCCGCACCCCCAGAGGTGTACCCGCTCCCAAGCAAAGAGGCCAACCACTGCTACCAGCCAAAGCGTCGTAGCAAACACTCCGAGTCTGAGCCACCCTTTACTCATGTTCACTTAGACCCTGCGCGGTGGTGCAGCTCGGCGTAAAGAGTATTCGCACCATAGTGGACGTTCTTCAGCGGGTTAGCCTTGCAGAAGTTGTCCATCCAGAGGAAGATCTGATCCCCCTTCAGTCCCTGCAAGGGATCGCCCTTCGCTTCGTGCCGCAGGCCAGAGTTGATGCCAGTCATGAAGCCAAGCAGCCACCAGCGGTGCGCTGGATCGTTTTGCCGCACCCACGTTCCGCAGTCGGGGACGTCATACCCAAGCGCAGACTGAGCTTGCGCGCTGCACGCGAGAGCAAGGGTCAACAGAACGGCCGCTGACTTCATCATTTCCCTTCTAGAAAGCAGAACAGGGATCATGCCGGTCGCCCAGCACGACGTCAATGATGAGCTTGGGTCGCCCGCTGAGCACGCACCGCTGTATCTAAAGTCTGCGGGACAAACCTGCTATGGACGAAACCGCTCCAGCTACTAGCATCGCTCCCCCTCCTCTACTGCCACGGCCCAGACTATGAAACAACTCTTCCTTGCAGGAGCGCTGTTCGCTGCCTCGTTCGCGAACGCTCAACTTGCCGATGCAAAGTTTTGCCAGTCGCAGTACTCCGGTGCGGTGGCTTACTGTGCGCAGAGTCTGAACTTCCTTTCGCCCAGCCTTAGAGCCGGCGCTCAGAAGGCTTGCGTACAAGAAGCGAAAGTGGCGCAAAACGTCTGCCTGAATGGCAACTCTGGCCCCACGTGCTCGGAGAATTGCCTATCAAATTATCTCCAGGCAGCGCATGTGTGCCAAACCACATACGACGTTGTAATGTGCCAGGGAAACCCGACGTGCGAAGCTGAGTACAATCAAAACAGAGCCGCGTGTGAGATTGATGCGGTCAACCAACTCAATTCGTGTACGGCTGCGTGTCAATAGTCGGACGCTGCCATAGCTTGTTATCAGCATCTAGGAAGTCACGCACTATGCGGAACTGAACGGGCCTGTCGGTGACGTAAATCTCGTTGCTTGCCACTAGGCTGTATTCAAAGGAACAAGAAGCCCATTCGCGGTCATAGGTGGCAATACGCTCGTTGCGCGTTAAGTCCCACAGCTCTAAAACGATGTCATCCTCACGCCAGGAAAGACGATCAAGCACCGCATCGATCTGCTCGCCGCTCGCGCTCATTGGGGAGTCAGCCATGCGCCATCCTTCGTAATACAAGGGCACAGCACCGTAAGTTTGCCTGCTGCTACCCCAGCCGCCACCGTTTCGCTGGTGATGTACGCCCGCACG
Organism: Ramlibacter sp. AN1015; assembly: GCF_037726105.1. Classification (NCBI taxonomy): domain Bacteria; kingdom Pseudomonadati; phylum Pseudomonadota; class Betaproteobacteria; order Burkholderiales; family Comamonadaceae; genus Ramlibacter; species Ramlibacter sp. AN1015. The sequence continues at coordinate 254,470 of NZ_JBBJUM010000007.1, read as the reverse complement.
TCATCCCTGCTGAACGCGCCAAAGGGGTTACTGATAACTGCGTCCTCACCCGACCAAGTGAGGCGATCAACTACCGCGTCCATGTCTGCGCTAGTAGGCATCACAGCACCTTGTAGGGCCACTTGCCCGTTTTCAGGCGTGCAGTCATAGCGGGTTGTGAGATCCCCAGGGCTTTCGCAGCAGCAGTAAGGGACTCGTACACCACCCCCTCAATCTCTAGGCGCACAGGTCGTCCCCCAATTGAAGTGCGCTTCCTCATCTTTGCTTTCGTTGCCTCGCTGTGCTTCTTCCCCTTGTGCGCTTTGCTGATAGCAGCACGCCACTCAGACTGACATCCAATCCTGATGGGAGCGAAGCCGCGCTCACTACAGGTCATCACTGCCACGTTGCCAAGCTCAAAGGGTTGATCTTTGTCCAGCACCCAAAGGCAGTATTGGTGCTTGAACTTGCCGCGTTGGTCCCACTTGCCGCTGTATTCCCACAGCTCGCACCACTGTTCAAAGGTTAGGTTCCACGCCCTGCCCTTTTTCAAGTATGCGTGGCGCTGACCATGAAAGCGCATTAGAAGTTTTGGTTTGTTCGTTTCCATACCTGTACTTAGCAGAGTGTTAATTGCTAAGTACCGGATGGCACACTACAAAAGCGCACTAGAAAAGGCATTTGCCGCTAAGCACGCCCTCCCCTACGAAACCGACAAGCTCCTCTATGTCCAGGCACGCACGTACACGCCCGACTTCAAGCTAGGCGAGCACCATTACGTGGAATGCAAGGGGAGGTTTACTGGTGCGGAGCGGACAAAGACGCTGCTCGCACTTAAACAGCACCCAGAACTGAAGCTGGTATTCGTGTTCAACAACCCCGAAACGCCGTTGAACAAAGGCAGCAAGACAACTTATCGGGACTGGTGTTCCAAGAACAACATCCAGTGTTTTAAGATAGGCGACCCGGCCCTAGCTGCCTACATTGCAGAATACAAGGCTTAACGCACCGGGTAAGTCAGCCGAAATTGCACTGCGTCTTTCTCGTCCACAAACCCAACAGTCAGGTTGCACTCGGCTTTGGTCAGGGATTGGCTCTTCATCATGCCGTTTGCTGCCGAAAAGTGAACGGTTGAGTATTCGACCCACCTACCGACAACGGCTACTCCCTCACCTTCCCCCGTGGTTTCGTCGATTTTGTATTCGGCAGCTATGCGCTTTGCAATGTCGTCCAGCTCCTGGAGGTCTTCAGGACGACTAATGTGGATCGAGCCGTCAAGCTCACTAACGGCAGTGAAGCTGTGGAGGTCACCGTCCTGCTCAGGATCTGGTGCTATGTAGGTGAAAACAATGGGCATCGAGACATTTTAGCCCATCGCGTTCATGATCTCTGCTGCTCGCACGGCAGCGGCGTTGGCTTGAACGTTCATGTACACGGTGGTACTAGCAAGGTTCTTGTGACCCAGCAATCCCTGCACTTCCACAACAGACAAACCAGCTTTAAGAACCCTGGTGGCAAAGGTATGACGAAGCGTATGGAGCGTCACCTTGCCAGACGTCTGATCAATGGCCGCGCGCTCAACTGCTTCGTTGATCCAAGAGGTGTTTACCTTTGCCAGAGCTTTGCCGGGGAACACGTAAACGCCCTGGTTCTCTGCTCTGCGCCTTTCCAACATGGCACGCAGTTTGTTCGACATCACTACCTGCGAATCAACACCGCCCTTTGAACGGTGGATCAGCACCGTGTTCGCATGGAAGTCCACCTGCGACCACTTCATTTTCTGTGCCTCGTTCAAGCGACAGCCCAAGTGCAGCAGCATGAGGAACAGGTCTTGGTTGTCCCGCCTCTGGGCAATGTTGATGGGGTTCTTGCCGGGGAACTTCGCTGCTGGGTCGATGGCAGCAAGGATGCGCGTCTCTTCATCCACTGAGAGAACGCGGATGCGGGTCTTCTCAGGCCGCATGCCTTCCAGCTTGATAGCAGGAGTCCAACCTTGACTGGTGCAGAAGTTCTGTAGCGCGTTCCAGTACCCGACAGTCACGCAGATGGTGTTGTGAGCAGCGCCAGCATCGCGCCTGCGCTGCACGACCTCTTGCACTTGGAACAGCTTTAGCTCCTTCATGGGTACGTCTGGAAGAGCCATCCAGTGCTTCATGTGGACGCATGCGTTCGTGTGCCCACCCGTTCCTTTGCGGGCCTTCAAGAACCCCTCAATAGCCGCATGCAGGGTGATGGGCTTGTTCCCAGTGAACACGATCTCCTTCACCGCCTCGTGCTCAAACTTGGCTGCGATCTGCTCGGCCAGCTTCTTGTCGCTTGTCTTGGTGCTTCGGGAAATGATGTGGCCGTTGATCATCTTGCGGAAGTGCCAAACGCCTCCGCGCAGCTTCAAACTCATCTTTACGCTCCTGCCAGTTTGTACAAAATTTGCGTAAAGTCAGGATGCATTCTTGTACTAACGACCTCAAGCAGAGACCTAGTGGCTCAGCAGCTCTTTTGGCAACGGCTCACTGGTGGAGGCACTGTTTCAGCAGGATCAAGCTGCGCGGTGCGGAGTTGGCCGCGGGGCTCTGCTCACGCTCGTAGGCGCGGGCAAGGTTGGCGATGTTGAGGTGAAGGGATAATGTGCTCTGCCACTGACAACACGCCTGAAAACGCATGCCCACCACGATCAAGGCCGCTGACCTAATTGAGTCGGTAGCGAACGCACTTCAGTTCATCAGCTACTACCACCCGGCCGACTACATCGCGCATCTGGCCCGCGCCTACGAGCGTGAGCAGAGCGCGGCGGCGAAGGACGCTATCGCTCAGATCCTCACCAACAGCAAGATGAGCGCGACCGGCCGGCGGCCGATCTGCCAGGACACCGGCATCGTGAACGTGTTCCTGAAGATCGGAATGGACGTGCGCCTGGAGGGCTTCACCGGCAGCCTGGAAGACGCGGTCAACGAAGGCGTGCGGCGTGGCTACAACCATCCCGACAACACCCTGCGCGCGAGCGTGGTGGCCGATCCGCAGTTCGCGCGCAAGAACACCCGCGACAACACGCCGGCCGTGATCTTCACCGAGATCGTGCCGGGCAGCACGCTGGACGTCACCGTAGCGGCCAAGGGCGGCGGCAGCGAGAACAAGACCAAGTTCGTGATGCTCAATCCCAGCGACTCGCTGGTGGACTGGGTGCTCAAGACGGTGCCCACGATGGGTGCCGGCTGGTGCCCGCCCGGCATGCTGGGTATCGGCATCGGGGGCACTGCCGAGAAGGCCATGCTGATGGCCAAGGAGTCCCTGATGGAGGACATCGACATGTACGAGTTGCTGCAGCGCGGCCCCTCGAATCCGACCGAGGAACTGCGCCTGGAGCTGTACGAGAAAGTGAACGCGCTGGGCATCGGCGCGCAGGGCCTGGGCGGCCTCACCACGGTGCTGGACGTCAAGATCCGCATGTACCCGACGCACGCTGCGAGCAAGCCCGTGGCGATGATCCCCAACTGCGCGGCCACGCGCCACGCGCATTTCGTGATGGACGGCTCGGGCGCGGTCTATCTCGATCCGCCGAGCCTCGACCTGTGGCCCGACGTGCAGTGGACGCCGGACACCCAGAAGAGCCGGCGCGTCGATCTGAACACGCTCACGCGAGAGGACGTGGCGAGCTGGAAGCCGGGCGACACCCTGCTGCTGAACGGCAAGATGCTCACCGGCCGCGACGCGGCGCACAAGCGCATCCAGGACATGCTGGCGCGTGGCGAGCCGCTGCCGGTCGATTTCCGCAACCGCGTCATCTACTACGTGGGGCCGGTCGATCCGGTGCAGGGCGAAGCCGTGGGGCCTGCGGGCCCGACCACCGCGACCCGCATGGACAAGTTCACCGACATGATGCTCGAGCAGACCGGCCTCATCGCGATGATCGGCAAGGCCGAGCGCGGGCCGGTAGCGATCGAGGCGATCAAGAAGCACCGCAGCGCCTATCTGATGGCCGTGGGTGGCGCCGCGTATCTGGTGTCCAAGGCGATCAGGCAGGCGCGGGTCGTCGGCTTCCACGACCTGGGAATGGAAGCGATCTACGAGTTCGACGTGGTGGACATGCCGGTGACCGTGGCCGTGGACGCCGGCGGGACCAGCGCGCACATCACCGGCCCGGCCCAATGGCAGCAACGCATCGCCACGGGTGAATTCAAGGGCGTGGCGGTCGCCGCCGCCTGAACGCCCCACCGTTGCACGCAGCGGCCCCGGCGCACACCGGAGGCCGCGACAATGCCTCCATGTCCTCGAGCAGTTCCCCTCTCGGCATCTTCGACAGCGGCATCGGCGGCCTGAGCGTGCTGCGCGCGCTGCGTGCGCTGCTGCCGGCCGAGGACCTGGTGTACTTCGCCGACAGCGTGCACGCGCCCTACGGCGAGCGCGGCGATGCGTTCGTCACCGGGCGATCGCTGGCCATCGCACAAGAGCTGATCGAGGCGCGTGGCGCCAAGCTGCTGGTGGTGGCGTGCAACACCGCCACCGCGGCCGCCATTGCGCTGCTGCGCGCGCAGTGGCCGCAGGTTCCCATCGTGGGCGTCGAGCCTGCCCTCAAGCCCGCGGCCGACGCCACGCGCACCGGCCACGTGGGCGTGCTGGCGACGCGCGGCACGCTTGCGAGCGCCAAGTTCGCGCGGCTGCACGACAGCCTTGCGGACCGCACCCTGTTCCGGCTGCAGGCCTGCCACGGGCTGGCCGCCGCCATCGAGGCCGACGACGCGCCGCTGGTCGCAACGCTGTGCGCGCAGTACGTCGCGGCGCTGGGGCCGCTGGGCAGCGCGGAAGGCCAGATCGACACGCTGGTGCTCGGCTGCACGCACTACCCCTTCGCGTTGCCGCTGTTCGAGCAGCTGGCAGGGCCGCAGGTGCGCATCCTGGAAACCGGGCAACCAGTGGCCCGGCGGGTGCAGCGGCTGCTGGCCGACGCGGACCTGCTGCGTGCGCCGGACCACGCAGGAACGCTCACCTTGCTGAGCCCGGGCGCAGACGACGCTCTGCAGCGCGCGGCGGGGCGCTGGCTGAACGCCTGAGCGCAAGCTGCGCTGGGTGCGCGTCGGCGCTGGGACGCTGCGAAACTGGTGGCCGGAACGCTCACGCTGCGCGCAGCGCCGCCTCTCGCCCGCGCTGCAGATCGACCTTCATCAGCAGCGTCAGGCCGGCCACGAACAGCAGCGACGTCAGCAGGATGGCGATGCGGTGCTGGCCGCCGGTCACCCAGGTGATCAGGCCGTAGCTCAGGGGGCCGACGATGCTGGCGAGGCGTCCGGCAAAGGTCCACAGGCCGAAGAACTCGCCCGAGCGCTGCGGCGGCGCCAGCAGGCCGGCCATGGCGCGTCCGGCGGACTGGCTCGACCCCATGCACAGGCCCGCCACCGCGGCCGCCACCCAGAACTGCCCCTTGGTGGTGCTCCACGCAGCGATGAGGCAGGTGGCGATCCAGCCGACGAGGGTGATGCCGAGGGCCAGGCGGTGCCCCGCCCGATCCTGCAGATAGCCCCAGCCGAAGGCGCCCGCCGCGGCCGCCGCGTTCAGCGCGAAGATCAGGACCATCGTCTCCTGCGGCTCGAAGCCGATCACCTGCTCGGCGTAGATCGCCGACAGCGTGATGGCCACGGCGACGCCGCCCTGGTAGCAGACCACGCAGCCCATGAGCCACATGAAGTCGCGAAAGCGGCGCGCGTGCCCGAAGGTCTCGCGCAGGCGGCGCAGCGACGCGCGCAGTCCGCCCTGGTGCAGGGCATGCGGGTTGGGGACGGCACGCTCGCGCAACAAGGCGAAGGTGACCAGGGCCGCTGCGCCGTAGACAAGCGCGGTGAGCACCATGGTCACGGGGACGAAGCGATCTGCCGGGATGCCGCGGGCCTGGGCCCAGAGCACGTAGGCCAGGCAGAGGCCGAGAGTGAGCATTCCTCCGAGGTATCCCAGGCCCCAGCCCCACCCGCTCACCTTTCCCATGTCGTCCGCGCGGGCGAGTTCGGGCAGGAAGGCGGCCGTGAGCGATTCTCCCCAGGAGTAGAAGGTGTTGGACAGCACCATGAGCAGCACGGCGAGCGCAACCGATCCCGGTCCGGCGAATGCCAGTGCGGCGGTACTGAGCACGCAGCCGGCCGTGACCCCCATCAGCAGGCGCTTCTTGGCGGCTCGAAGGTCGGCCCAGGCGCCCAGGGTCGGCGTGGTGAGCATGACGATCGCGTAGGAGAGGCTGAGGGTTGCCGTCCAGGCAAAGGTGCCCCATTCCGCGCCGCCGGTGATGCCGCCCACGAAGTAGGCGGCGAACACGGCGGTGATCACCACCGTGGTGTAGCCCGAATTGGCGAAGTCGTACATGGCCCAGCCGAACACTTCGCGCCGGCGCACGCCGGGATTGAGGGCAGAAGCTGAGCGGTCGGCGGCCATGGCGCAGCATAGCGTCGCCTGACCGGCCTCAGCCAGAAGACTGCAAGGGGCGCCCCCGTATGGTCGCCTCCTCATCAACGAGGCCACCACCATGCAACGCACCAACAGCAACGCCGGGCAACGACTCCCGCAGCTTCCGGACGGGCGCAGAGATGCCAAGACCAGCACCGCTTCGATGCGGCACCTGGCCACTGCCAGCCGGGCGCCCCGGCTGCGTGCCACCGTTCCGGCATCCTCCCGGCCGCTACCGGGGCCATTGCCTCCCTCGTCCGCATACTCGGCAGCCGGCAGACCGGCGACACGGTTGCGGGCCACCCTCCCTTCCTCTTCCCAGCCCCTGCCCGGCCCGCTGGCGCCCTCGTCGGCGTCCTTTGCGGCACCCGACAGGGTTGCAGGGCCACGAAGCGGACAAGCCATCTCGCGTCGCAGCTGCGCCCGTGAGGCAGCAGCGCCCTTATCGGACGCCAAGGGAGAACGCAGCGGCATGGCGGCGCAACTGCGCAGGCGCCCGACGTCCTCGTCCTCTTCATCGTCGCCGTCTTCTTCATCGTCGTCATCGTCGTCGTCCGGATCTTCGGTCGCCGATGCGCTGCGGGACCGCGAAGCCGCAGAGCTCTTGCTTCGCCTGTCGGGCCGTGTGCCTGCACAGCCCCGGCGAGCCGATGCCATGCCGGGCGTGGTCGCGCGGGATGACGAGCCGCATGGAGAGTCGATGGCCGCCGTCGATTCGGAGCCCCTGTCGCCGTCCATGCCGCCGCTGGTGCCGGCCCCGGATTCGATCCTCACGGCGGAATCGGACGCCCCTGGAGCCGCGGCGGCCTCGCTCCCGTCGCTGCTCGATCGGGTGAAAGGCGCTTGCGACGCCGCATCACTTGCCGCCTGCACGAACGATGCGCGGCGGCACGAGGCATTGCAGGCCCGCGCAGAAGTTTTCCTCGAATGGGCCACAAGCCTCACGCCCGGAGAGCGGCAGGCCGCTTTCCAACGCGTCCGCACGAGTTGCAGCCCGGAATCGCACGCACAACCACACGCAAGAGAGCGCCAAGAACTCCGTTATCAGCAGATGTTCGCGTTGTTGCGGCGGATGAGTCCGGCCGAAAAGCGAGCGGAACTGCACCATACCAAGGCGCGTCTTCAAGAGCGCGCGCGGCTTCCGAAGGTATCTGCGTTCCTGCAGCGGAGCACTCCAGCAGTCATACAGACTTTCCTGCAGAACACCGGCGCGCTTCACCGCGCGACAGTCCTGGAGGCTGGATTCGCCATGCATGACCTGCTGGCTTTGTACATGTCCATGGATAGGCAGATGTTGCTCGAGGAGCTCGCCCTGACAAAAGACACAGCGGACCTCATGGGGCTCGGCAACACGCAACTTCTTGCCAGCCTCAAGATGCGGCTCGCGCAAACTCGTGCTCTGTCTCACGCCATGCCCGTCGACGACGTTCGGCGCGAACTCGCCCGCGCCCGCCAGATCGGCGGACTCGCCACCCTCGAGGCGGCGCAGGTCAAGCCTTCGCTCGCACTGCGGAGCGTGTTGTTCTGCGGCTTCCACGGGCGCCTGCAGCCGGCAGAGCGATTCGCCGAATTGAGCAGCGCTCTTACGGTGCCGCCGGGGTTCGAGACAGCACACGGAAGGGTTCGGTCCTTGATGGTTTCCTTGAGGAGATTGGAGTTCGCCGAGGCTGCCCGCCTGATGAGCCCGGTAGAGCTGCAAACATGCGCCACAGCGCTCAGGGCCCCTGCGGCGGCTGCAGCGGAGTCGCCCGGAGCGCGCGAGTTGCGCACGGCGCTGCTGCGGTGCGTCCTTACCCGATTGCGGCAGCACGAGCAGAGGAGCACGCCGCCAGCGGCACAGAATCACAACGCAACAGCGCTCCACCTCGGATCGAGCGGGAGTCTGCCGACGGGACCGCGTTAGGGAACGCCTTGTTCGAACGCCAAGTTCCAGCTCCCGCTCGATGAGCGGGAAACTGCCGCGAACACGAGAGTGACCCCGGCCTCAGTGCAGGTGGCGCGGCCTGCGCCCACCGCCGTGGCTGCCGCCCGAGCCGCCGCCGCGCGGCGGCTTGCCGATCTCGAGGGAGCTGACCAATGCATCGAAGCGGTCGCTGAAGAGCCGGTCGATCTCGGCCACCACCCCGCCGAGCTCCGACGCGTCGAAGTGCCGCTCCATCATGTGCACCACGTCTTCGACCAGCAGGTCGCGCTGCACCTGCATGATCGCCGCCGGGGTGGGGCCGACGAACAGCATGACGAAGTCGTCGCGCGACTCGGCGTCCGGCGGCTCCTCGTCTTCGTCGAATTCGGTGTCGTAGAACGTGACCTCGATGGCGGCGCCCTGCTCGGCCAATTCGTTGAGGCTCATGCACATCTCGTCGAGCACCTGCCGGAAGTCGTCGTTGCCATTGACCGTCCAGCAGAGCGTGAGCAGGTGCTCGCCCGAGTCGAAACGGATGCCCGGCTCTTCTTCGTATGCGCTTTCGGAGGCGTCGGCGAGCGACTTCGCACCCGTGTACTTCCACAGCGGCTTGAGCGCCTCCTGCAGCTGCGCGAAGCTCACGTCGGGGCGCAGGGGCACGTCGCCATGCACGTGGATTTCGAAGGGGGCGTTGTATTGAGACATGTTGCTGCGCTTCGCCGGTTGGTGCCTCGAACCGGGGTCGAACCGGTACGCCCCGATGAAAGGGCGGCGGATTTTAAGTCCGCTGTGTCTACCAATTTCACCATCGAGGCCGTCGGGCCAATGTAAGACAAAACAGCCCCGGCAACGACGTTGGCGGGGCTGTGCTCCTGGCGCGAGTATATCGGCTCGATTCGCGGCCACGCTGCGCGCGAATGGCGTGTCAGCCACCCTGCGCCGTGGTCGGCTGCCACCGTCCAGCGCGGCGCACCAGCCACGCTACGCCGCCGGGCTGCCACGGTCCGGGCTGCCCCATCAGTGCGCGGATGAACCGTTCCTCGGCTGGTGCTGCGGGTGAGCACGTCACCGTCTGTGCAATCCGGCAGCGCAGGTCGATGCCAGCGCCGAGGCGCTGCTGCAGCAGCGGCAGCCGCTGCAACAGAGCTGCGTGCGTCGGGAGTCGATCGCCCGACGCCGACGCGGGCTGCAGGTCCGGCAGCCCGGGTTGCGGCCACAGCGCGGCCACCGCGAAGCGCGGCGCAGCAGATGCAGATGCCAGCGCGGGCAGGACCGGCCCCGACATGGCCGGGCCGCGCAGTGCGGCGGGGCCTTGACCGGCTGAAGTCGAGTAGATCCCCGCGCCTGAGCCTGAGCCTGAGCCTGAGCCTGAGCCTGAGCCTGAGCCTGAGCCTGAGCCTGAGCCTGAGCCTGAGCCTGAGCCTGAGCCTGAGCCTGAGCCTGCGTCTGCGTCTGCGTCTGCGTCTGCGTCTGCGTCTGCGTCTGCGACTGGAGCGACCTGTGCGTTCGCACGATGTGACTCTGCGCCGCCGGTCGGTGCGTGGCTTGCCTCCTGGTCGCTTGCCTCCGCGTGCGATGGCTCTGGCGGGTCCGCGGCTATCGGGTTCGCATCTGCCGTGTGCGCGCCCGCTATGTTCCTCTCGGCTGCGTTCGTGTCTGCGGGGTTCGTCCGTACCGGGTTTGCCACTGCTGCGTTTGCCTCTGCCGCGTCCGCCTCTGCTGTTTTCGGCGGTTCGAACTGCAGCTCTGCGTGCGGCGACACGTGACGATGTGCCCCTGTGCTGAGCGCAGCGAGTTGCTGCGGGGGCCGGTCGAGATACTGCTCGGCGTATCGCTCGGCGTCGCCCTCTCGACCCACCGACATCAGCGCTCCTTCACCCCTGTCCGGCTCTGTTTCGCGATGTGCAGGCGCGTGTGCCTGCACGACCGCCGCAGCATCCGGACCCTTGTAGCCCGGCAGCGCTAAATCACCCGCCGCTGCGGCTGCGGCCGTGACGGCTGGGGGCCGCGGCTCCCTCGATGCCGCCTCGGCCCCGAGATGGTATGCCGCGGCGCCCCGCAGCTGTGCCACCGGCAGCCCCGCTGGTGCTCCACGCGCCTCATGCGCTGAGGGGCGCGCGGCGGTGCTCTCGACCGCCCTGGCTGCATCCGCTGGCACAGGCGGATGCAGCGGATGCGTCGGCGTCACCTGGTGGGCCGCCGAGAGCCGCAGCACCAGCAGCTCCTGCGCCGCTGAATGGCCGCCGGGCCGGTGTGCCGCAAGCCTGGCCTGCGGAGCCAGCAGCGCCAGAGCATGCAGCGCGAGAGAGGCCGCGAGGGCCATCGGCAGCGCCGTCCGCATCCGCACGCACGCGCCACGACCCGGCTGGGTGCCGAGCGCCCGCATGGCGCGCAGGAACTCACTCCAGGACCGTTCCATGCACGACGGCGGGCTCGAGCTTGAACAGGTCCGCGGAGTACGGCCCCGCGTACGCCGCCGCGTCCGCCGGATTCCCCGGGTCGGCTCCATCGAGCTCGCTCAAGTCGGGCAGATCGCGCGGATCTCCGAGGACGACGCCGGCGGTGGCTGGCGTGATTCCCGGCGCGTGCTGCAGATGCAATTCGCGGTCCAGCCACTTGAGCCACTTGCGCACCGGCGTTGCACCCGCCGAGGCCGTCGGGTCCACGACCGTGACGAAGCCCTGGGCTCCGAACGGCAGCTCGAAAGCGGAAACACGCACCGCGTCGCTCGAACACCTCACGCTCGCGCCGCTCAGCCTGTCCGCACAGCGCATCGGGATGCCCGTCAGCACGTCGAACGCATGGATTTCCACCGGCAAGACGGCGCCGGCGAACTCTGCGTACGCCGGTTCGTCGGGCACCGCGAACCTGGCCCGCACAGGCGCCGAAAATCGCACGTAGCGACCGTCGTCGGAGCGCAGGAACACGCCACTCTGGTGGGGCTCGGGTCCCATCTCCCACCGGTAGTACTCGGCCATGCCGAGCGCGCGTGCATCGCAGTAGGTCATCGGCTGCCCGACACACTCCAGGCCCTGCAGCCATCTGGCGTCCACCATGTTTCCCATGTCGAGCCCGGAAGGCCGCACGTCCGGGAAAGCCATGGGAGCCGAGCCATCGGCGGGCTGCACATCGAACAGGGTGTAGGTCTTCGGATCCCATCGATACCGGGTGACGTGCGCCAGATCCACTCCCGCGTGACGATTGCCGGGGTCTTCCGTGCCCGATGCATACGATGCACTTCCTACCGCCAGATCGGCCAGGCGCGCCGCGATCGGACAATTGCGCACGCACACGAGGTCCAAGGGCGCGCCCTCGGAGTCCGGAACCACCACCTCGGAGCGCGTCGTGCGCACCACCGAATTACCTGCATGCAGCCCCGACACGAGTTGCGGCTCGATCCCGATCGGCCCCAAGGCGTCCGACCAGGCCAGCAGCGCACCGGCGGTGCTTCGCCGTTGCAACTCACCGGCCCGCCACGTCTTCGCCGCGACACACGGGCCTGAGGAGCAGTCCTCCGGTTCCACGGGCACGAACCTTTGGAGCGCCTTGCTCCAATGGAGTTCGTACAGGGTGTGCGCTTCCTCGGGGCCGAAAGGGTCCCCCAGGTTGGTCAGCACCTGCAGGGGCACGCGATCGAGCGCGTCGAGCGTCGTGGTGGACGTGGTGTAGCGCACCAGGCGCCCAGCCGCCCTGTGGACGGTATAGGGCGTCCCGGCGACGGAGCGGACGCGATCGCCATCCGGCAAGGCACCCGGGACCCAGATGCCCCCGTAGTTGGCATAGCCCCATTCTTCCGTCGCCTCCCGTTGCAGCAGGAAGCCGGGTTGGTCCAGGGTGAAGCGGTCCCCGCTGGAGTCGTTGTAGACACCCCAGCGCCAGGTGGCGCTCAGTGCGGCAGACCGCGCCCGCTTGAAGCACAGAGACAGTCCGCTCGCCTCCTGTTCCCGGCAGTAGTAGTCGCCGTTCTGGCCGAAGCGGGTGAGGTCCTGCACCGCGTCGCCCTGCTCCATCACGCCGTGTCCGGTGTCGGTATTTCCACGCCATACGAACCTGCCAGTCAAGGTCGGCGCGGCACCTTGCGCGCCCCCTCTACTCGCCAAGGAGAAGCCCGAGTCGCTCACCCGCAGGCGGCTCTGCGCGCGGCTCGAGTCGGCTTGCAGATAGCTCGTATCGAGCACGACGTCGGGCGGGTCGTCGGGACCGTGTCGCGAGGGGGCGACCTGCACACCGATGAACATCTGCTCGCCCACCGATTCGATGTGCCCGCGCGCGACCTGGACGCCGTCGGCCGAGCTTCGCGTGGACGTCATGCTCACCCGGGAGTAGCGCTTGCTTCCATCGGAAGCCCCGGTGCTCCCAGCTTGTGCCGAGCACTGGCCGCTATCCACCAGACCGACGTACCGGGCCTTGTTGACCATGGCATCGGTGCGAATTGCCGCAACCGCGCATAGCACGCTGTTCACTCCCTCGATGAAGGAACTTACATCGTCGTTCACGTATTCGGTTTGCGGGTCGCTCACGTACGCGCCGGTTGCGGGCGGCTCGGCACGACTCCCCGTGGTGAACGCCGACGCGAGCATCGTCGCCAGGAGCAGCACGGAAGAAGCGAGGGTAGAACGCATCGCAGGCTCCTTCAGTTGGCCGACAGGACCGACAACGCGGCGGGAACCTGGAGCCCCTTGATGACTGGCGCCGGGCCCGAATCGGCTCGCGGCGGAGGCTCGCTTGCGACCTGCTCCTCGTGACCGCCACCGCAGCCGACCAGGAGCGTTGCCAGGAGCGCCAGCGTGCATCGCCAGGCGCACGAATATCGATGCGTCATGTCCCATCCCTCTCGGAATGATGTGCGAGCTCCCTGGAAGTGTTCTATTCAGACTGCTGATGAGTACGGTAGCACCCAACTCATCCAATGACTAGCACTTTCTTATGGGATGAAGCGCTGGCGTTGCTGACGCCACGGCGACCGGCTCGCGAGCGCCGAAAGCGGCTCAGCGGGCGAGCGTCGTCTCAGCGAGGAGCGCTTGGGCGCCATTGAATGCGGTCCGGAGGCAGGTTGGCTCCGGCGCCTGGACCGCTGTCACCAGACCGCGCACACCCAGGCGTCGGAAGCAGGGCTCGACACAGGCAATGCCGGCGAGCAAAGAAAAAGGGAAAGCCATTTCTGACTTTCCCTTTGTTCAACTGGAGCGGGAGACGAGGCTCGAACTCGCGACCTCAACCTTGGCAAGGTTGCGCTCTACCAACTGAGCTACTCCCGCATAAGCGGCGCATTATACGCAAACTCGACGGCCACTTTTTCGGCCAGCGTTCAAACTTTCGAAGTTTGAAGCACCACTGGCGCTTTGCCTTCTTCTGGAGGCGCGGCCCGGAGTCGAACCGGGCTGAACGGATTTGCAATCCGGTGCATAACCGCTTTGCTACCGCGCCTTGTTTCCTCTTCGAGAAAAAAGGGAAGCAACTGCTTCCCTTTCGTCGAATGTGGAGCGGGAGACGAGGCTCGAACTCGCGACCTCAACCTTGGCAAGGTTGCGCTCTACCAACTGAGCTACTCCCGCGTGAGCCTCGCATTGTACAAGCAAAAACGGGCTTTTCCGGCCCGACCTTCGCCCGAAGATTCAATGCTTCACCGATCCCGGTTCGCCCGTCGGCGACGGCGACGCAGCCAGCGGCGCGGCGGCGACCGGGTCCTCCTCGGGCAGCGGGACGGGCAGGCTTTCCAGCGCGACCTCCAGCACCTTGTCGATCCACTTGACCGGCACGATCTCGAGTCCGTTCTTCACGTTCTCGGGGATCTCCTGCAGGTCCTTGGTGTTCTCCTCCGGGATCAGCACGGTCTTGACGCCGCCGCGCAGTGCGGCGAGCAGTTTCTCTTTCAGGCCGCCGATGGCAGTCACCTCGCCGCGCAGCGTGATCTCGCCGGTCATCGCGACATCGGCGCGCACCGGAATACCGGTGAGCGCAGAGACGATGGCGGTGGTCATCGCAATGCCCGCGCTCGGGCCGTCCTTGGGCGTGGCGCCGTCGGGCACATGGATGTGGATGTCCTTCTTGTCGAACACCTCGTCCTTGATACCCAGCCTGCGTGAGCGGCTGCGCACCACCGTGCGGGCCGCGTCCACCGACTCCTTCATCACATCGCCCAGGGAGCCGGTGCGCAGGAAGTTGCCTTTGCCGGGCGTGAGTGCCGCCTCGATGGTGAGCAGGTCGCCCCCCACCTCGGTCCAGGCAAGCCCGACCACCTGCCCCACCTGGTTCTGCTGCTCGGCGCGGCCGTAGGTATGCTTGCGCACGCCCAGGTAGTCGTTGAGGTTGTCGCCATCGACGACGACCTGCGGCTTGAGCTTCTTGAGCTGCAGCCCCTTGACCACCTTGCGGCAGATCTTGGACAGCTCACGCTCGAGGGAGCGAACGCCAGCCTCGCGCGTGTAGTAGCGCACGATGTCGCGGATCGCGTCTTCCTTGACCTGCAGTTCCTCGTCCTTCACGCCGTTGTTCTTCATCTGCTTGGGCAGCAGGTACTTGATGGCGATGTTGACCTTCTCGTCCTCGGTGTAGCCGGACAGGCGGATGACCTCCATCCGGTCCAGCAGCGCCGGCGGGATGTTCATCGAGTTGGAGGTCGCCACGAACATCACGTCGGACAGGTCGAAATCGACCTCGACATAGTGGTCGCTGAAGGTGTGGTTCTGCTCCGGATCGAGCACCTCGAGCAGCGCGCTCGACGGGTCGCCTCGGAAGTCCATCCCGAGCTTGTCGATCTCGTCCAGCAGAAACAGCGGGTTGCGCGTGCCCACCTTCGAGAGGCTTTGCAGCACCTTGCCCGGCAGCGCGCCGATATAGGTGCGGCGGTGACCGCGGATCTCGGCCTCGTCGCGCATGCCGCCGAGGGCCATGCGCACGTACTTGCGGCCAGTAGCCTTGGCTACCGACTGGCCGAGCGAAGTCTTGCCCACGCCAGGCGGGCCGACCAGGCACAGGATCGGTGCCTTCACCTTGTCCACGCGCTGCTGCACCGCGAGATATTCGAGGATGCGGTCCTTGACCTTCTCGAGACCGTAGTGGTCTTCGTTGAGCACGTCTTCGGCATGCGCGAGGTCGTGCTTGATCTTGGTCTTCTTGCTCCAGGGCAGGCTGGTGAGGACCTCGATGTAGTTGCGCACCACCGTGGCTTCGGCCGACATCGGCGACATGAGCTTGAGCTTCTTGAGCTCGCCGTCGGCCTTCTTGCGGGCGTCCTGCGGCATCTTGGCGGCCTTGATCTTCTTCTCGATCTCCTCGATGTCGGCGCCTTCCTCGCCTTCGCCGAGCTCCTTCTGGATCGCCTTGACCTGCTCGTTCAGGTAGAAGTCGCGCTGGTTCTTCTCCATCTGCCGCTTCACGCGGCCGCGAATCTTCTTGTCGACGTTCAGGATATCGACCTCGCGCTCGATCTGCTCGAACAGGTTCTCGAGGCGGTCGCGCACTTCCGCGAGGTCGAGCACCACCTGCTTGCTGTCCAGCTTGAGCGGCAGGTGGGCGGCGATGGTGTCGGCCAGTCGGCCCGGGTCGTCGATGCTGGAGATCGAGGTGAGGATCTCCGGAGGAATCTTCTTGTTCAGTTTGACGTACTGGTCGAACTGCTGCATCACGGCGCGCCGCAGCGCCTCGACTTCGCTGGACGGAGACGCCTCGGCGGCCGGCAATTCCACCGGCGTCACCGTGGCTGTGAAGTGCTCTTCGCCTTCCTCGATGCGGTTCACGCGCGCACGCTGCTGTCCCTCGACCAGCACCTTCACGGTGCCGTCGGGCAGCTTGAGCATCTGCAGGATGGTGGAGACGCATCCCACCTCGAACATGTCGCTGGCGGAGGGTTCGTCCTTGGCGGCAGCCTTCTGGGCTACCAGCATGATGCGGCGCTCGGCCTCCATGGCGGCTTCCAGCGCCTTGATGCTCTTGGGCCGGCCCACGAACAGCGGAATCACCATGTGCGGGAAAACGACCACATCGCGCAGCGGGAGCAGCGGAAGTTCGATAGGCGTCGCGGGAAGGGGGGTATGTCCGGACATGAATATCCTTTCTCTGCCCATCCAGGGTGGAGGGCGTTACGCCAATTTCAAGCTCGAACCCAGACGAGCGCGAGTGACCGTCAGGCCTTCTTTGCCGCCTCGCGGTAGACCAGCAGGGGCGGCTTGCTTTCCTCGATGGTGGATTCGTCCACCACGACCTTATCGACGTTGCTCGCATTGGGCAGCTCGAACATGGTGTCGATCAGCGACTGCTCGAGGATGGAGCGCAGGCCGCGTGCGCCGGTCTTGCGCGCGAGCGCCTTGCGCGCGATGGCCCGCAGTGCGTTGGGGCGAATCTCGAGGTCTACGCCTTCCATCGACAGCAGCTTGCCGTATTGCTTGACCAGCGCGTTCTTGGGCTCGGTGAGGATCTGCACCAACGCCTCTTCGGTGAGCTCGGCCAGGGTCGCGACCACGGGCATGCGCCCTACCAGCTCGGGAATCAGCCCGAACTTGATCAGGTCTTCGGGCTCGACTTCGCGGAACACGTCGGTCAGGCTGCGCTGCTTCTTGCTCTTGACGGCGGCGCCGAAGCCGATGCCCGAAGCCTCGGTGCGCTGCTCGATCACCTTCTCCAGGCCGGCGAACGCGCCGCCGCAGATGAACAGGATGTTGGTCGTGTCGATCTGCAGGAAATCCTGGTTGGGGTGCTTGCGCCCGCCCTGGGGCGGCACGCTGGCCATGGTGCCTTCGATCAGCTTGAGCAGCGCCTGCTGCACGCCCTCGCCGGAGACGTCGCGCGTGATCGAGGGGTTGTCGGACTTGCGGGAGATCTTGTCGATCTCGTCGATGTAGACGATGCCGCGCTGCGCCCGCTCGACTTCGTAGTTGCAGCTCTGCAGCAGCTTCTGGATGATGTTCTCGACGTCCTCACCGACATATCCGGCCTCGGTAAGCGTGGTGGCGTCGGCCATGACGAAGGGCACGTCCAGCATGCGCGCGAGCGTCTGCGCCAGCAGCGTCTTGCCCGAGCCGGTGGGCCCGATCAGCAGGATGTTGCTCTTGGTGAGCTCGACTTCGTCCTTCTTGGCCTTGTCCTTGTGCCGCAGGCGCTTGTAGTGGTTGTAGACGGCGACGGCCAGCGAGCGCTTGGCAGCCTCCTGTCCGATGACGTAGTTGTCGAGGTTGTTCTTGATTTCCGCCGGCGTCGGCAGATCGCCGCGGGCTTCGCGCCCTTCGTCGGCGGCAGGCAGTTCGTCGCGGATGATCTCGTTGCACAGGTCGATGCACTCGTCGCAGATGAACACCGACGGGCCGGCGATCAGCTTCTTGACCTCGTGCTGGCTCTTCCCGCAAAACGAGCAGTAAAGCGTTTTCTCGCTGGATGAGCCTTTTTTCTCGGCCATGGGGGCGTGCCTCTCAACGTGAAATTCAATGATACCCGTACGATGCGCGGCGTCCCCCACCGGGGAGGGCACCGTTGCAAAAAGGGCGCGCGTGGCCGAAAGCGTGCTTCAGGGACGCTTCGCGATGACCTGATCGACCAGGCCGTAGTCCTTGGCCTCGTCGGCGGTCAGGAAGTAATCGCGCTCCGTGTCGCGCTCGATCTTGTCGATGGGCTGGCCGGTGCGCTCGGACAGGATCTTGTTCAGCTGCTGGCGCGTGCGCAGGATGTCGCGGGCGTGGATCTCGATATCGGTCGCCTGTCCCTGCATGCCGCCCAGCGGCTGGTGGATCATGACCTTGGAGTTGGGCAGGGCGAAGCGCTTGCCCTTGGCGCCGGCCGCCAGCAGGAAAGCGCCCATGCTTGCGGCCATGCCGGTGCACAGCGTGGACACGTCCGGCTTGATGAAGTTCATGGTATCGAAGATGGCCATGCCGGCCGACACGCTCCCGCCGGGGGAGTTGATGTAGAACGAGATGTCCTTGTCAGGGTTCTCGCTCTCCAGGAACAGCAGCTGTGCCACCACCAGGTTGGCAGTCTGGTCGTTGACCGGCCCCACCAGGAACACCACCCGTTCGCGCAACAGGCGCGAGTAGATGTCGTAGGACCGCTCGCCGCGGCCGGACTGCTCGATGACGATCGGCACCATGCCGAGCGCCTGGGTGTCAAGAGAACTCATGAGTCGTTGGTTTTCCGTTTTTGCCTAGGCCTGACTGTAGCCAAAAAGCACATGGGGCCTGTGCGCCGGAATGAAAGAGCGCACAAGCCCCGGGGGTCGAGCCCGCCGCCACGCGCCGCGCACCCGCTGCCGCCCTGCGGCGAAGAGACGGTTCGCACGGCCCGGCGGACGGCAGGCGCCGCAGGCCACAGCTGCGCGAGCGGATCAGGCGGCTGCCTGCTGTCCCATGAGTTCGTCGAAGGAGATGGATTTGTCGTTGACCTTGGCCTTGGACAGCACGAACTCGGTGACGTTGTTCTCGATCACCACCGCCTCGACCTCGGCCAGTCGCCGGTTGTCGCCGTAGTACCAGCGCACCACCTCGGCAGGCTTCTCATAGCTGGCCGACAGCTCCTCGATGTGCGCCTTGATCTGCTCGGGCTTGGCCTGCAGTTCGTTGGAGCGCACGAGCTCGGCTACCACCAGCCCCAGGCGCACCCGCCGCTCTGCCTGCGCCTGGAACAGCTCACCGGGAATGGGCGCCTTGTCGGCGTCCTTGATGCCGCGCTGCTTGAGGTCGGCGCGGGCGCTCTCGACCATGCGCTCGACTTCGGACTGCACGCTCGCCTTGGGCAGGTCCAGATCGGACTTCGCCACCAGCGCGTCCATCACGGCCTGCTTGTTGCGCGCCTGCAGGCGGAACTTGACTTCGCGCTCGAGGTTCTTGCGGATGTCGGCGCGAAGCGCCTCCACGCCGCCTTCGGCGATGCCGAGGGACTTGACCAGCTGGTCGTTGACCTCGGGCATGTGCGCGGCTTCGATCTTCTTCACGGTGACCATGAAGTCGGCCTGCTTGCCGGCGACGTCCTTGCCGTGGTAGTCGGCGGGGAAGGCCAGCGGGAAGGTCTTGCTCTCACCCGTCTTCATGCCGCGCACGGCCTCTTCGAATTCCTTGAGCATCTGGCCTTCGCCGACCAGGAACTGGAAGTCGTCGGCCTTGCCGCCCTGGAACGCCTCGCCGTCGATCTTGCCTTCGAAATCGACCGTGACCCGGTCGCCATCCTGGGCCGGGTCGCCTTGCGCGCGCTGGGCGAAGGTGCGGCGCTGCTTGCGCAGGATCTCGATGGTGCGGTCGATCGCGGAATCATCGACCTCGGCCGTCACGCGCTCGATCTCGGCCTCGGTGAGGTCGCCGATCTTCACGTCGGGAAATACCTCGAACACGGCATCGAAGCTCAGCTCACCTTCGGGCGCGCCTTCCTTTTCGGTGATGCGGGGCTGGCCCGCGACGCGCAGCTTCGCCTCGTTGGCGGCCTGGGCGAAGGCCTCGCCCACCTTGTCGTTCATCACCTCGTACTGCACCGAATAGCCGTAGCGCTGGGCCACCACCGACAGCGGCACCTTGCCCGGGCGAAAGCCGTCCATCTTGACGGTGCGCGCGAGCCGCTTCAGGCGGGTGTCGACTTCGGACTGGATCACGTTGACGGGCAGCGTCAGCGTCATCTTGCGTTCGAGCTTCTCGAGGGTTTCAACGTTCACGGCCATGGTGCGTCTCTCTAGAGGTAAGTGTGTGTGGTTCTGGTCGGTGTTCTGGTGCGCGGGGGGGGACTCGAACCCCCACACCATTGCTGGCGTCAGGACCTAAACCTGGTGCGTCTACCAATTTCGCCACCCGCGCATTCGGGAAAACAAAAACGGGCTGCCAGGGTGTCGCTGGCCGCCCGTGTCGATTTCCGGACAACCGGGGATTTTAAGCCGGCGCGAAGAGGGCCTGGCCGGACGGGTGCGGCGGCTCGCGCCGCACCCTGAACCACGCCGCGTACATGGCCGGCAGCGCCAGCAAGGTGAGCGCCGTCGCGACGATGAGCCCGCCCATGATCGCCACGGCCATGGGCCCCCAGAACACCGAGCGCGACAGCGGCACCATGGCCAGCACGGCGGCGGCAGCCGTGAGGACGATGGGCCGCAGCCGGCGCACGGCCGCCTCGACGATAGCGTCCCAGGCCGGCACGCCGCGGGCGCGGTCCTGCTCGATCTGGTCGATCAGGATCACCGAGTTGCGCTGGATCATGCCCATGAGGGCGATCACGCCCAGCAGGGCCACGAAGCCGAACGGCCGGTTCAGCGCCAGGAGCGCGGCGGCCACGCCGGCGATACCCAGTGGTCCGGTAAGGAACACCAGCACCGCGCGGCTGAAGCTGTGCAGCTGCAGCATGAGCAGCGTGAAGGTGATGAACAGCATCGCCGGAACGCCCACGGCGATCGACGACGAGCCCTTCGAGCTCTCCTCGACCGCACCGGCCACCTGGATGGAGTACCCCGGCGGCCACTTCGCCTCCAGCGCCCGCAGCGCCGGAAGCAGCTCGCCGGTGACGGTGGCGCCCTGCAGGCCCTCGACGACATCGCTCTGCGCCGTGATCGCATAGCGGCGGCCCTCGCGCCACAGCACGCCGGGCTCCCAGGCGAACACCGGCCGCGCCACCTGCATCAGCGGCACGGCGCGGCCGCTCGCGGTCGGCAGGTAGGCGTTGGCCAGGTCGGCGATGGCGTCGCGCTCGTCGAGCGGCTGGCGCAGCACGATGTCGATCAGCTTGTCGCCCTCGCGGTACTGGCCGATGGTGCTTCCGGTCATGACGGTGCGCGCCGCCTCGGCCACCGACTGGCTGCTCACGCCCAGGTTGCGCGCCTTGGCCTGGTCGATCTCCAGGCGCAGCGTCTTCACCGACTCGTTCCAGTTGTCGTTCACGCCGCGCGTGTTCGGGCTGGCGCGCATTGCCTGCTTGACCTCCTCGGCTCGCGCCCGCAACTGCGCCGGGTCGGACCCGGTCACGCGGAACTGCACCGGATACGGCACGGGTGGGCCGTTCGGCAGCAGCTTCACACGGCCGCGCACCTCGGGGAACTCGGCGGCGATGAGGGCCGGCAGCCGCCGGCGCAGCGCCTCGCGTGCGGCGAGGTCCTGCGGCACCACGATGAACTGCGACACGTTCGACTGCGGAAAGATCTGGTCCAGCGGAAGGTAGAAGCGCGGAACGCCCGACCCGATCCAGGTGCTCACGGTGCGCACCTGCGGCTCCTGCTGCAGCCGACCCTCCAGCCGCCTCGCGACGGCTTCGTTGGCGGCGAAGGACGCACCCTCGGGCAGCCAGATGTCCACCAGGATTTCCGGACGGCTCGAATCGGGGAAGAACTGCTGCTGCACCCGCGACATGCCTGCGATACCGAGCGCGAAGGTCGCCACCGTGGCTGCGATGGTGATCCAGCGATGCTGGACGCACCAGTTCACCGCGCGCCGAAAACCCCGGTAGAACGGCGTGTCGAAATGCTCGTGGTGCTCGGCGTCGCGGGCGGCTGCGGGCCGCTCCCTGAGCAGCAGCGTGCCCAGGTACGGCACGAAGTACACCGAAACGAACCAGCTCAGGACCAGCGCCACCACCGTGACGGCGAAGATCGCAAAGGTGTACTCGCCCACCACGGAGCGCGCCATGCCGATCGGCAGGAAGCCGGCGGCCGTGATGAGCGTGCCGGTGAGCATGGGCATGGCCGTGATCTCGTAGGCGAAGGTCGCCGCACGCAGCTTGTCGTAGCCCTCCTCGAGTTTGCGCACCATCATCTCGACCGCGATGATCGCGTCGTCCACGAGCAGCCCGAGGGCGATGATCAGCGAGCCCAGCGAGATCTTGTGCAGGCCGATGCCCCAGTAGTACATGGCAAGGAACGTCACTGCCAGCACCAGCGGAATGGTGATGGCCACCACCAGCCCGGGCCGCACATCGATGGTGTAGCGGCGCCACCAGGGCAGCGCGGCGGCATCGCCGCGCTTGTGCAGGCCCAGCGCGACGAAGCTCACGGTCAGCACGATGGCCACTGCCTCGATCAGGACCTTCACGAACTCGCCAACCGAGCTGGACACCGCGCTCGGCTGGTCCTGCACCTGCACCAGTCGCACCCCTGCCGGCAAGGTGCGGGCGATGCCTGCGGTCGTCTCGCGCAGGGCGGCGCCCATGCGGATGATGTCGCCGCCCTTGGCCATCGAGACGCCGAGGGCCACCACCTCGCTGCCCTGGTGGCGCACCTTCACCCGGGGCGGATCGACATACCCTCGGCGGATCTCGGCAATGTCGCCCAGGCGGATCTGGTTGCCGGAGGCACCCCGTATCGGCATGGCCGCCACCTGCTCGACGGCATGGAATTGCCCACCCACCCGCACCTGCACGACCTCGCTGGAGGTCTGCACGGCGCCGGCCGGCTCGACGGCGTTCTGCTGACCCAGCTGCGCCAGCACCTGCGGCAGGTCCAGTCCCATGAGGGCCAGGCGCTTGTGCGAAATCTCGACGAAGACCTTCTCGTCCTGCACGCCGAACAGTTCGACCTTGGCGACGTCGGGCACGCGCAGCAGCTCCTGGCGCACCTCGTCGGCAATGGCCTTGCGTTCGGCCCAGCTGGTGCCGCTGTCGGATTCGATGGCGTAGATGACGCCGTACACGTCGCCGAACTCGTCGTTGAAGAACGGCCCCTGCACGCCGGCGGGAAGGGTGGCGCGCATGTCGCCGATCTTCTTGCGCACCGTGTACCAGAGGTCGGCCACGTCGGCGGGCCGCGAGGAGTCGCGCACCTGGAAGATGATCTGCGACTCGCCGGGCTTCGAGTAGCTGCGGATCACGTCGGCATAGGGCACTTCCTGCAGCGTGCGCTCGATGCGGTCGGTCACCTGCTCTGCGACCTGCTGGGCGGTCGCGCCCGGCCACATGGTGCGCACCGCCATGGCGCGGAACGTGAAGGGCGGATCCTCGTCCTGTCCGAGCTGGAAATACGCCACGAAACCGAGCAGCAGCAGCGCCAGCATCAAATAGCGCGTGAGCGCCGCGTGCTCGATCGCCCAGCGCGAGACGTTGAACCGCTGGCGGTGGGTATCGGGGGCGCTCACGGGCGGGCCTGCCACACCGTGACCTGCTGTCCGTCCGTGAGCACGTGCACACCCGCCGCCACGACTTCCATGCCGGGCTCCAGGCCCGCGGCAATCACTGCATCGTTGCCGTCCACGGTGGCCACCTGCACCGGCTGCAGGCGCACGGTCATGGTTGCGCGGTCCAGCACCCAGACGGCGCTGCCCTGCCCTGCGCCGGCGTCGCGGCGCAAGGCGCTGGTCGGCAGCTTCAGCACTGCAGGCGCGGTGTGCGCCTGCGGCCGCGGCGTCACGTAGACGGTGCTGCCCAGCGGCGGCGCGGTGCCGTCGATGGGCACCTTGACCTCGAAGGTGCGCGTTACCGGGTCGGCGCGCGCCGCAATCTCGCGGACCCGGCCGGTCAGCGAGGGTTGCGGCTGCGACCACGCGCGGATCGCGACCGGCATGCCGCGCGCCACCAGCTCCAGCTGGCCCTCCGGTAGCGCAAAGACCGCGTCGCGCGGTCCGTCCAGCGCCAGCCGCAGCACCGGCGCACCCGCCGCGACGACCTGCCCCGGCTCGGCTTCGACCGCCGTGACCACGCCTGCCGCCGGCGCACGCAGCTGTGCGTAGCCGGCCTGATTGCCCTGGACCGCGAACTGCGCCTGCGCCTGCTCGAGCTGCGCCTGCGCGGCACGCAGCGTCGATTCGCGGCGTTCGAGCTCGGCGCCGCTGATGAAGTTCTGCTGGCGCAGCGCGGTGTAGCGGCCGAAATCGGCTGCTGCCAGGTCGCGCTGCGTGGTGGCGGCAGCCAGTTGCGCACGGGCCGCCTCCGAGGCGAGCCGCAGATCTTCTCCGTCGAGCTGTGCCAGCACCTGGCCCGCGCGCACCCGCTGGCCGGCGTCGGCCTGGCGCTGCACGATCTTGCCCGGCACACGGAAGGCAAGCCGCGACTCGATGCGCGGGCGTACGTCCGCCGCGAACTCCGCGGCACCCGAAAGCGCCGTGGCGCCGACGGTCAGCACCTTCACCGCCTGCACCGGCTCCGGCGCAGGCTCGGGCTTGCTGCAAGCCCCGAGCCCCAGGGCCATCGACAGCGCGTAGACGAACGCGAGGACGGTGGCGCGGAACATTCGGGGGGCAGTTCGGGGCGGTACGTGGAGGGCTGGATGCACGATGGCCTTCGGCGGAATTGCTGTTAATGACTGACCGGTTAGTAATCTAGCGGGCGGCCAAATGCGGTGTCAAGCGAGAATCGCCGCCGTGACACCCCCCCATACCAGCCCTGCCAACGCCGTCGGGCACTACGAGAACTTCCCGGTCGCTTCCTGGCTGTGCCCGCCTGCCTTGCGCCCTGCGGTCGTGGCTATCTATGGCTTCGCACGCACGGCCGACGACATCGCCGACGAAGGAGATGCCGCGGCCGAACAGCGCCTGGCGGCGCTCGCCGAACTGCGCGAGGGGCTGCTCGATGTCGCTTCCGGGCGCCCTGCGCCTGCCCGTTTCGGCGCGGTGCTGCAGCCCCTCGCGCGGGCCATCGCACACCACGGTCTGCCACTTGCGCCGTTGACCGACCTGCTCAGCGCCTTTTCCCAGGACGTCGTCCACAGCCGCGACGGGCGCGGCTACGCCGACCGCGCCGCCCTGCTGGACTACTGCCGGCGTTCGGCCAATCCCGTGGGGCGCCTGTTGCTGCATCTCTATGGCATCAGCGACGCGCGCGCATTGGCCGGGAGCGACTCCATCTGCACCGCCTTGCAGCTGATCAACTTCTGGCAGGACTTGAGCGTCGATGTGCCGCGCGGGCGCTATTACCTTCCGGCCACGGATTGCCGCGACTTCGGCCTGGATGCGGCGCGCCCCGACACCTGGGCCGCACATCCGGCCGCATGCCGCCTGGTGCAGGCCGAATGCGCATGGGCGCGGGAGTTGATGCTCGCGGGCGCCGGGTTGCCCCTGCGCGTTCCCGGTCGCGCCGGCTGGGAACTGCGCGCGGTCGTCCAGGGCGGACTGCGCATCCTGGACAAGATCGAGGCACTCGGATTCGACACCTTCGCGCACCGCCCGCGCCTGCACGCCGCCGACGCGCCGCGCATCCTGTGGCGCAGCTTGCGCATGGAACAATCCGGCGCATGACGCCCGACCAGTACGTGCAGGAGAAGGCCGCCGCTTCGGGCAGCAGCTTTTACTACGCATTTCTCTTCTTGCCGGCCCCGCGGCGGGCCGCGATCACGGCGTTCTATGCCTTCTGCCGCGAAGTCGATGACGTGGTCGATGAGGTGACCGACCCCGGCATCGCGGCGACCAAGCTCGCCTGGTGGCGCCAGGAGGTCGCGCAGTCGTTCGCCGGCCAGCCGCAGCACCCGGTGATGCGCGCACTGATGCCCTGGGCCCGCGAGTACGGGCTCGAGCCGTCGCAGCTGCTCGCCGTCATCGAAGGCTGCCAGATGGACCTGGAGCAAAGCCGCTTTCTCGACTTCCCCGCCCTGGAGCGCTACTGCCACCTCGTCGCGGGCGTGGTGGGCGAGGCGGCGGCGCGCATCTTCGGACAGACCGAGCCCCAGACCACCGACTACGCGCACAAGCTGGGGCTCGCGTTCCAGCTCACCAACATCATTCGCGACGTCGGCGAAGACGCCATGCGCGGACGCATCTACCTTCCCATCAGCGAGCTGCAGCAGTTCGAGGTCAAGGCGCACGAAATCACCAAGCGCCAGCACTCCGAGCGCTTCGTCGCGCTGATGCGTTTCCAGGCCGAGCGCGCCCACCGGCTCTACGACGAAGCGTTCGCCTTGTTGCCGCCTGCGGACCGCCGGGCGCAAAAGCCCGGGCTGATGATGGCCAGCATCTACCGCACCCTGCTGCGCGAGATCGAGGCCGAGGACTTCAAGGTGCTGCACCAGCGCATCAGCCTCACTCCGTTGCGCAAGTTCTGGCTGGCCTGGAAGGTGCAGGCCCTGGGCCGGCTCTGATGGCGCGCGTGGCCGTCGTCGGCGCGGGCTGGGCCGGCCTCGCCGCCGCCGTGCAAGCCACGCGCGCCGGGCATCGCGTCACGGTGTTCGAGGCGGCGCGCACCCTGGGCGGCCGGGCCCGTACGCTGCTGCTGACACTGCCGGACGGCACCACCGCCTGCGTGGACAACGGCCAGCACATCCTCATCGGCGCATACGCCGAGACGCTGGGACTGATGCAGCAGGTCGGCGTGGCGCCGCAGGAGGTGCTGCACGCCCTTCCCCTGCGCCTGCTGGGCGCCGACGGCTGCGGCCTGCGCCTGCCGCCATGGCCGGCGCCGCTGGACGCCGGCTGGGGCATCGCTCGCGCGCAGGGCTGGGATTGGCGCGACAAGCTCTCGCTGCTGCGCGCTGCGCTGCGCTGGCGCCGCGCCGGCTTCCGCTGCCCGCCATCGATGTCGGTGCAGCAGCTGTCGCAGGGCCTGCGTCCGCGCGTCGTGCGCGAGCTGATCGAGCCGCTGTGCGTGTCGGCCCTGAACACGCCGCCCGAAGACGCCAGTGCGGCCGTCTTCCTGCGCGTACTGCAAGACTCGCTCTTCGCGCCGGGTTGGGGCCGTTGGGGCGGCTCGTGGCTGCTGCTGCCGCGCGCGCCGCTGGGCGCGTTGTTTCCGGATGCCGCCGGGCGCTGGCTGCAGGCAGAAGGCGCCGAGCTGCGCACCGGCTGCCGGGTGACGGCGCTGGTTCGTGTCGGCGCGCAGTGGAGGGTGGATACACAAACGCAATCCCGAGCTGAGGATGCGGTGCAGCCGTTGCGGGAACGCGCCGCGCGAACCTCGGGCGAGAGCTCGGACGAGCGCTCGGTGCTCCCCTCGGCGGAACATCCGTTGGAGAGTTTGGTGCATGGCGCGGGCACGTTCCGGCGCGGGCCACCCGTCGCGGAGCGGACGCAGGTGCACGAACGCGGCCAGACCCACCACGCCACACAGCCGCCACCCACGCTGCAGGACGCCGACTTCGACGCCGTGGTGCTCGCCTGCCCGAGCACGGACGCCGAACGGCTGGTGCGGGAAAGCGGCGTGACCGCAACGCAGTGGCTCGCGCAGGCGCAGGGGCTGCGGCACGAGCCCATCGCCACGGTCTACACCGCAGGCGGGCCGCGCCTTGCCCACCCCCTGCTCACCTTGCGCAGCGGACCGGACGCCCCGGCACAGTTCGTGTTCGACCGCAGCCAGCTCGGCGGGCCGGACGGCCTGCTCGCATTCGTCGTGAGCGCCAGCCGCGGCAGCGGCGCAGAGCTCCAGCGGCAGGTGCTGGAGCAGGCGCGCACGCTGGGCTGGCACGGGCTGAAGGCGCTGCGCACCGTGGTGGAAAAGCGCGCGACCTTCGCCTGCACGCCTGGCCTGCAGCGCCCTCATGCAGCCATCGCGCCCGGGCTGTGGGCCTGCGGCGACTGGACCGAGGGCCCCTACCCCGCCACGCTGGAAGGTGCGGTGCGTTCCGGCCTGGCGGTGGCGCGGTCGCTGTGACTGCGCTGCGGATCGGCTGATCGTCCTGCGCGGCGCCCGGGCGATACCAGCCCGATTTCTGCTGCTCCACCAAAGCGCCGCTGGCGGGCTCGTGCTTGCGGTCCGCAGCGGGACACGCCCATCCCGGTCGCCGGTCGCCGGTCGCAGGTCGCAGGTCGCGCGTCCCGGCTCCCGAATTCCGGGGCTGGACGGCGAATCAGTCCCGGAACAGCGTGCAGACCTCGGTCAACGAGACGCACTCCAGCGCAGGCGGCTCGCCGACGGCGGGCCACAGCGACTCCGAACGGTTGATCCACCCCGCCTGCATGCCCGCGTTGCGCGCGGCGAGCACGTCCAGCAGCACGTCGTCGCCGAGGTGCAGCACCTCGTGCGCCTCCACGCCCGCGGCCGCCGCGGCGGCATGGAAGATGCGCGCGTCGGGCTTGGGTACCCCGAACGCACGGGCGTTCACGGCGGCGCGGAAATACCGCCCGAGGCCCACCCGGTGCAGGTCGGCGTTCCCGTTGGACAGGCTCACCAGCGGAAAGCGCGCGGCCAGGAAATCGAGCGCCGGCAGCACGTCCTCGTAGAACGTGACCTTCTGGCGCTCGGTGAAGAAGATGTCGAAGGCGGCTTCGGCCAGTTGCGGGTCTTCGCCGGCACGCGTGAGCGCAAGCCGGATCGACTCGCGGCGCAGGGCCGAGAGGTCGTGCTGCAGGTCGGGCCGCTGCGTATTCATGTGGGTGCGTATCTCGCGCAGCGCCTCGGCGCTCGCGAACAGTTCGGCGCAGCGTGGCGCGTTCAGCGCAAGCCACTCGTGCAGCACTTTCTCCGCACGTTCGATGCATGGCCAGATCGGCCAGAGCGTGTCATCCAGGTCGAGCGAAATGGCCCGTATGCGCGTCAAGTCCAGCATGTTGGCGAGAATACCGGATGGCCTCCGTTCTCCCCTTTCGCAAAGAGCCGCCCTTCACCCATGGGCAGGCGCCGGTCACCGGCATCCTCTGGTGCAACCTCGGCACGCCCGAGGCGCCCACCGCGCCGGCCGTGCGCCGCTACCTCAAGGAGTTCCTGAGCGATCCGCGCGTCGTCGAAATTCCCCGCGCGGCCTGGCTGCCGCTGCTCAACGGCGTCATCCTGCCGCTGCGCGCGCCGAAGTCGGCGGCCAAGTACGCCAGCATCTGGACGCCCGAAGGCTCGCCCTTGATGGTGCACACCGCCCGGCAGGCCTCGATGCTGCAGGGCTACCTCGGGGAACGCGGCCATCGCGTGCGCGTGCGCCACGCCATGCGCTACGGCAGCCCGTCCATCGCCGACGAGCTCGACGCCTTCAAGGCCGAAGGCGCGAGCCGCATCCTGGTGCTGCCGGCCTATCCGCAGTATTCGGGCACCACCACGGCCAGCGTGTTCGACGCCGTCGCGCAATGGGCGGCGCGTTCGCGCAACCTGCCCGAGCTGCGCTTCGTCAACCGCTACCACGACCACCCCGGCTACATCGACGCCCTGGCCCGCGGCATCGAACGCCACTGGCGCGACCACGGGCGCGGCGAGCACCTGGTCCTGAGCTTCCACGGCGTGCCGGCGCGCACGCTCGCGCTGGGGGACCCCTACCACTGCGAGTGCCACAAGACCGGACGGCTCCTGGCGGCGCGCCTGGGCCTCGATGCCGCGTCCTGCACCATCAGCTTCCAGTCGCGCTTCGGCCGGGCCAAGTGGCTCGAGCCCTACACCGAACCGACCTTGCAGGCGCTGGCGCGCCGCGGCGTGCGCCGCGTCGATGTCGCGTGCCCCGGCTTCACCAGCGACTGCCTGGAAACGCTGGAAGAAATCGGCATGGAGGGCCGCCATGCCTTCCTGGCCGCCGGCGGCACCGACTATCAGGCCGTGCCATGCCTCAACGAGGCGTCCGACTGGATCGCTGCGCTGTGCGATATCGCTGCGCACGGCCTCGCCGGCTGGCCCAGCCGCGATCAGCCTGACGCGGCCGCGCTCACGCGCTCTCGCGACGCCGCGCGGTCGCTGGGCGCCACCGCCTGAGCCGCTCGCCGCCTTCTCAGCTGCGCAGCAGGTTGCGGCCCAGCACTTCGGTCTGCGGATCGGCCAGGCCGAGTTGCTCGCGCGCCGGCGGCAGCTGAGGCCGCGCGCCGGTCATGCGCAGCAGCTCGCGCGTCTCGCGCAGCACCACGAACTGCTCCTCGCCGCCCTCGTGCGGCCGCGCGCGCAGCATGCGCTCGTGGTCGCACAGCACGGTCTCGAGCAGGTCCACCACCTGGCGCGGCAGGAACAGTCCGCCGTCGAGCTCGGGGATCGCCTTGGGAAGTTGTCGCATCGCTTTTTCTCCTTGGATGCGAATCAGCGTAGAAGGGGGCCCCCGCCCCCTCTGTCGGCGCAGCGGGCGGCCGGGCGGCTGCGCGCTTCTGATGCCGCTGTCGGCCGCTGCCTACTTGGCGAGCAGCTCGCCATGGGCCGGCGGCTCGACCCGGACCGCTGCCTTGTTGGCGCCCGGCACCGCCCGCCGGGCCAGCAGGGTGTACATGGTGGGCACCACGAACAGCGTGAGCAAGGTGCCCAGCGACATCCCGCCCACGATGACCCAGCCGATCTGCTGGCGGCTTTCGGCGCCCGCGCCGTCGGCAAGCGCCAGGGGTACCGCGCCCAGCACCATCGCGCCGGTGGTCATGAGGATCGGGCGCAGGCGCTGCGCCGAGGCGCGCACCAGTGCATCGACCATTTCCATGCCGTCTTCGCGCAGCTGGTTGGCGAACTCCACGATCAGGATGCCGTGCTTGGTGATCAGGCCCACCAGCGTGATCAGACCGATCTGCGAGTAGACGTTGAGCGAGCCGCCCGACCATTTCAACGCAAGCAGCGCGCCCACCATCGACAGCGGCACCGACAGCATGATCACCAGCGGATCGACGAAGCTCTCGAACTGGGCGGCCAGCACCAGGAAGATGAACACCAGTGCGAGGACGAAGACGATGGCGAGCGCGCCCTGCGAAGCGCGAAACTCGCGCGAAGTGCCGTTCAGGTCGGTGGTGTAGCCGCTCTTGAGCAGCTTGGCGGCGGTCTGGTCCATGAAGGCCAGCGCCTGGCCGAGCGAATAGTCGGGCGCCAGGTTGGCGGTGATCGACACCGAGCGGCGCTGCCCGAAGTGGTTCAGCTCGCGCGGGCTCACGTTCTCGCGGACCTTCACCAGCGCCGACAGCGGAATCATGGTGTCGCCGCGTCCGCGCACCTGGATGCGGTCGATGTGTTCGGGCGTGCTGCGGCCGGCCGACTGCACCTGCACGATGACGTCGTACTGTTCGGCGTCGCGCTTGTAGCGCGTGACGTTGCGGCCCCCCAGCATGGTCTCCAGCGCCTTGGCGACCACATCGACGCCCACGCCGAGGTCGGCGGCGCGGTCGCGATCGACCTCGATGCGCAGCTCGGGCTTGTTCAGGCGCAGGTCCACGTCGGGCGAGACGATGCCCGGGTTCTTCGCCATCTCGTCGAGGAACTGACGGGTCACGCGATTGAGGTTTTCGTAGCTGTCGGAGGTCTGGATCACGAAATTGAGCGGCCGCTCCCGGAAGCCCTGCCCCAGCGAGGGCGGCGTGATGGCGAAGGCGTTGACGCCGGGCAGCGAGTTGAACTTCGGACCCAGCTCACGCGCCATCTCCAGGGTGGTGCGCTGGCGCGCCTCCCAATCGACCGCGCGGAAGATGACGCTGGCCTGCGACACCGTGGGATTGCCGACGTTGGCGAAGATGCGGTCGAACTCCGGGAAGGGCTGGCCCATGCGCTCCAGCGCCTGCGCGTAACGGTCGGTATAGCCCAGCGTGGATCCGTCGGGCGCATTCACCGTTGCCAGCACCACGCCGCGGTCCTCCAGGGGCGACAGCTCTTGCTTCATGGTCGGCCAGACCGAGGCGATGCCCCAGGCGCTCAGCACCATGACCCCCAGCACCAGCCAGCGCGCCTGGACCACATGGCCCAGCATCCGGCTGGAGCCCGAGGCACCGCGCCAGCGCGCCGTCACCACCCAGCGCAGCAGCCGCCCATAGCCTGCCGAAAGGCCGGTGAGCGCGCGCTCCATGCCACGGTCGAAGCGCCCGGGGCTCGGGTTGTGGCGCAGCAGCTTGGAGCACATCATCGGCGTGAGCGTCAGCGCGACGAAGCCCGACACCAGCACCGCGCCGGCGAGCGCCAGCGCGAATTCGACGAACAGCCTGCCCGTGCGCCCCGGGGTGAACGCGAGCGGCGCGTACACGGCCACCAGCGTGAAGGTCATGGTCACCACGGCAAAGCCGATCTCGCGCGCGCCCTTGATGGACGCAGAGAACGGATCGAGCCCTTCCTCGATGTGCCGGTAGATGTTCTCGAGCATGACGATGGCGTCGTCCACCACCAGCCCGATCGCCAGCACCAGGGCGAGCAGCGTCAGTGTGTTGATCGTGAAGCCGGCCAGCGCCATGAGCGCGAAGGTGCCCACCAAGCTGACCGGAATGGTGACGATCGGAATGACCGAGGCGCGCAGCGTGCGCAGGAACACGAAGATCACCAGAGCCACCAGCACCACCGCCTCGGCGATGGTGCGGTAGACGTTCTTGACGGAGCGGTCGATGAACAGCGAGTTGTCGTTGGCGATATCGACGCTGACGCTGGGCGGCAGGTCGGCCCGCAGGCGCGGCAGCATTTCGCGCACGCCGGCCGAGAGCGTCAGCGGGTTGGCGGTGGCCTGGCGGATCACGCCCGCCGAGATCGCGGGTCGGCCGTTCAGGCGCACCGCGCTGCGCTCGTCGGCCGGGCCCTCGCGCACCTGGGCGACGTCGCGCAGCTTCACCGGGTAGCCATTGGCGTTCTTGATCACGATCTCGCCGAACTGCGCAGGCCGCACCAGGTCGGTCTGCGAGGTGACGCTGAACTCGCGCTGCTGCGATTCGATGCGGCCGGCGGGGAGCTCGAGGTTGCTGCGCCGGATGGCGTCTTCGACGTCCTGGGTGGTGAGGCGATAGCCGGCGAGCTTGTCGGCGTCGAGCCAGACGCGCATGGCGTACTTGCGCTCGCCGAAGATGCGCACGTCGGCCACGCCGCTCACGGTCTGCAGTCGCGGCTTGACGACCCGGTTCACCAGGTCGTTGATCTGCAGCGGACCGAGCGTGTCGCTGGTGAAGGCCAGCCAGATCACCGGGAATGCGTCGGCTTCCACCTTGGCGATCACCGGCTCGTCGATCGCCTGGGGCAGGCGGTTGCGCACGCGCGAGGTGCGGTCGCGCACTTCGGCGGCGGCGGCGTCGGCATCTTTCTCGAGCCGGAAACGCACGGTGATCTGGCTCTGCTCGGCGCGGCTGATCGAGGTGAGCACATCGACGGCATCGATGCCGGCGATCGAGTCTTCCAGCGGCTTGCTGACCTGCGACTCGACCACCTCGGCCGACGCGCCCGGATAGCGCACGCTGACCGTGACGACGGGCTCGTCGATCTTGGGGTATTCGCGCACCGACAGGCGCTCGAAGCTCACCGCGCCGATCAGCAGCACCAGCAGCGACAGCACCGTCGCGAGGACCGGGCGCCGGATGGAAATCTCGGGCAGTTGCATAAGCGCCTCCGCCCGTCAGTTGCCGGGGCGGCCGGCAGACGCCATCTGCACGCAGGGGTTGGACCCCGCAACCTGCGGGCGCGGCGCGCCGGCGGAGGATGATCGGCCTGCCCCCGCGGCGGCCGTGCCGGACGCACCGGAGGAACCCTGAGCCGGTCCAGTGCCTTGCGCAGCCCGCGCTCCCTGCGCGGCCTGCGCCTCGTGCCTGCCCGGCACGCCCGAAGCGCTGGCCTCACCGCGACCGCCTGCGCCGTTCATGTCTGCGCGCCCGCCCGCGCCGCCGGAACCCGGCACATCGATCACCCGCACCGGCATGCCGTCGCGCTGGATGCGCTGCTGCCCCGCGACGACCACGGTGTCGCCGGGCTGCAGGCCGTGCAGCACCTCGACGCGTCCGGGTTGGCGCAGACCGACCTGCACTTCGACGCGCTGGGCAACGCGGGTGTCCTGGTCCGGGCCATCGACCAGCTTGATGACGAACTGGCGATTGCCCTGCGGCACCAGCGCCTCCTCGGGCACGACCAGCGCCTGGGCGCGCTCGCCGAACACCGCCGTCACCCGCGCGAACATGCCGGGGCGCAGCTGCTGCTGGCGGTTGTCGATGCAGCCGCGCACGCCCACCGAGCGACCGTTGGCATCGACCAGGGGATCGATCGCCTGCACGCGGGCGCCGAAGCGCTGCCCCGGCAGCGCATCGACCTCCACCATGGCGGACTGGCCGGGGCGCAGCCGCGCCTGGAACCGTTCGGGCAACCGGAAATCGACCAGGATCGCATCCAGGTCTTCGAGGTTGACGATGTCGGCGCCGTCCTTGAGGTACTCGCCGACGTGCACGTTGCGGATGCCGGCGGTGCCATCGAACGGCGCCACGATGCGCAGGCGGTCCGCCTGGGCCCGCGCCAGCGCCAGCTTGGCCTGCGCCACCTGCAGCGCGGCGCTGCTCTCGTCCACCGAGCGCTGGCTGATGAAGCCCTGCGCCACCAGCTCCTGGTTGCGACGGTGGTTGGCTTGCACGATGGACAGCTCGGCCTGCGCCTGCTGCACCTGTGCCCGCGGCAGTTCGTCGTCGAGTTGCACGAGCAACTGCCCGCGCCGCACGCGCGCACCGTCGCCGAAGTGGATCTGGGCCACGCGGCCGGAGACCTCCGGGCGCAGCATCACGCTCTGCCGCGAGCGCAGGCTGCCGACGGCGTGCGCGTCATCGACCAGCCGGACGACCTCGACTCTTGCCACCTCGACGGCCGGCGGTCGCGACGGCTGCGTGGCGGCACTGGCGGGGGCACTGGCGGGGGCGGCCGGCCCGCGGGCGCCGGCGCCCGCGGGCGCTGCGCCGCGCTCGGCGCCGGACGCGGATTGTGCCTGCGCGGCGGCCGGGACGTAGCGGTTCTGATACCACCAGGCCGCACCCGATGCGACGGCGATACCGGCGGCGGCCACGACCACATACAGAGGCTTCGATGCCATGTGCACTGCTTTCGTACGACTGCGGCGCGCGCTGCATGTGGCGCCGAGCCGCCCAATGTAGCAGCGCACGCCACGCGAACGCATCCGTAGGGGCCGCGCGGTGTCGCCCCGTCGGGCGCAGTGTTGCTCGAGCGCGGCGGTTCAGCGCGGATGCGCCGCTCGGCACCTTGCACGCGGGCTCGGTGCAGCCGCGGGCAAGACCCATTGCGCGGCGCGCCCGCCGGCGCGCGGGTCAGCGACGCATCGTCTGCTCGCAGCCGCGGTTGGCGAGCAGGTCGGCGCGCTCGTTGCCGGGGTCCCCGTTGTGTCCGCGCACCCAGCGCCAATCGATCACATGGCCGCCCTGCTGCACCAGCGCGTCGAGCTGCTGCCATAGCTCGACGTTCTTCACCGGCTGCTTGCTGGCGGTGCGCCAGCCCTTGGCCTTCCAGCCGGGCAGCCACTCGGTGATGCCCTTGAGCACGTACTGGCTGTCGAGCCAGAGGGTGACGTTGCACGGCCGCTTCAGCGCCTGCAGGGCCTGGATCACCGCCATCAGCTCCATGCGGTTGTTGGTGGTGACGGGTTCGCCGCCGAACAGTTCTTTTTCGGTGCTGCCGGACTTCAGCAGTACACCCCAGCCGCCGGGGCCCGGGTTGCCCTTGCAGGCGCCGTCGGTGTAGATCTCGATGGAGTTCAAGGCTTGTGCTTGCGTTGGTGGATGCGGTGGCCGCGGTTGGCCACGGGCACGGGGGCCGTGGCGATCTTCGTCTTGCGCTTCCAGCGTTGGCCCATCACGCGCACGCCCCGCACGCGCTTGACGGCCACCAGGAAGTAGGCGGCTCCGAAAATGGGCCACCAGCGCTCGCCCAGGCGGTCCATCCATTCGTAGCGCGCGAGCCATTTTTCGCTGGACAGCGCCGGGCGCCAGCAGCCGAAGCTGCCGATCTCGACCTCGAAGTTGAGCAGCCGCAGCCAGTCGCGCAGCCGCCGGTAGCCGATGAACTCGCCAGCGTCCGGCAGGTACAACTGCCCCACGCCGATGCGCTGCAGCATGCGTGCCCGCGCCTGGCGCATGCCCCACAGGCTCGCGGGGTTCAGCCCGCTGATGACGACCTTGCCTTCGGGCACCAGCACCCGCTCCACTTCGCGCAGGGTGCCGTGCGGATCGGCACTGAGTTCGAGGGAATGCGGCAGGATCACCAGGTCGAGGCTGCCCGCCTCGAAGGGCAGCGCATGCGAATCGGCCACCAGGTGAGGCCGCCGCCCGCGGGCGTCTTCGCCGTGCTGCAGTCCTAGCCAGCGGTGCGGCATGCGGTTGGCGCGCAGCGAATCGATGTCGGGCAGCCCCAATTGGAGCGCGTGGTAGCCGAAAATGTCGGCGACGGCGTCATCGAAGGCCGCTTGCTCCCAGGCCTGCAGATAGCGGCCCGGGGGTGTCTCCAGCCACTGCTGCATTCCTATAATCCGCTCGCTCATGAACTTGATTCCACTGCCGGCCTTCCAGGACAACTACCTCTGGCTGTTGCAAGACGGACATCGGGCACTGGTCGTCGACCCTGGCGATGCCGACCCCGTACATGCCGGATTGCGGCAGGCCGCAGCGCAGTTGGAAGCAATTCTAGTCACGCACCACCATGCGGACCACACCGGCGGCGTGGCCTCCCTGCGCGAATCGACCGGCGCCGCGGTGTTCGCCCCGGTGCGCGAAGCCGTCCCCGAGCCGGCCACCCGCGTGGCACACGGCGACACGGTGCGGGTTCTGGGGCTGAGTTTCCAGGTGATCGCGGTGCCCGGGCATACGGCCGGCCACATCGCCTACTACTGCCCCGATGCCGGCGGTCTGCCGCTGCTCTTTTGCGGCGACACGCTGTTCTCGGGCGGCTGCGGCAGGCTATTCGAAGGAACGCCGGCGCAGATGCTGGCGTCGCTGGATACGCTGTCCGCCCTGCCCGGCGCCACCCGCGTCTGCTGCGCCCACGAATACACGCTTTCCAACCTGCGCTTCGCCTGCGCCGTGGAGCCCGACAACACCGACCTGCAGCATTACCTGCGCCACTGCGAGCAGCGGCGCGCGGCCGACCAGCCCACCCTACCCAGCACCCTTGCGCAGGAACGGCTTATCAACCCCTTCCTGCGCACCCGCGAGGCGACCGTCGTGCGCGCCGCCCATGCCTACAACGGCGCGGATCCGGCCGACGAAGTCGCCGTGTTCGCCGCCATCCGCGAGTGGAAAAACAACTTCCGATGACACGACTCCTGAACCTGGCCGCCCTGGGCCTGACGCTCTGGCTGGCCGGCTGCGCCAGCGTGCCTGGCGAGAGTTCCAGCCCCGCCTCACCGGCGCCCGGCGCCTCGGCCGAGGCCGACACCGGCCCTGCGCCGGCCGCCGCCCACCATCCACGAGCGACGCCCCCCGTGGCTGCCGCGCGGCCCGCGGCGCCCGCGCTGCGTGCCTTGTCCGAAGGCGGCCCGCTCAAGCCGATCTCGGTCGCCGAGCTGGCGTCCGAGGGCGTTGCCATGCTGGAGCCGCCGCCCGACATGTGGCATCGCATCCGCCAGGGATTCGCCATGCCCGATCTCGACGGAGATCTGGTGCGCCAGCACGAGCAGTGGTATGCGAGCCGCCCCGACTACATCCAGCGCATGACCGAGCGCTCGCGCAAGTACCTGTTCCACGTGGTCGAGGAACTGGAGCGTCGCGGCATGCCGAGCGAGCTCGCCCTGCTGCCCTACATCGAAAGCGCCTTCAATCCGCAGGCGGTCTCCAGTGCCCGGGCCGTGGGCATGTGGCAGTTCATGCCGGCCACGGGCGCCGATTTCGAGCTGCGCCAGAACCTGTTCCGTGACGACCGCCGCGACGTGCTGGCCTCTACCCGCGCGGCGCTGGACTACCTGCAGATGCTGCACGGCATGTTCGGGGACTGGCACCTGGCGCTGGCCGCCTACAACTGGGGCCAGGGCAGCGTGGGCCGCGCCATCGCGCGCAACCAGAAGGCGGGCCTGCCCACCAGCTACGAGCACCTGAACATGCCTGCCGAGACGCGCAACTATGTGCCCAAGCTGCAGGCGGTCAAGAACATCGTGGCCAACCCGGAGCGCTTCCGCACCGAACTGCCACTGATCGAGAACCACCCCTATTTCCAGGCCGTGGACATCACGCGCGACATCGACGTGGAACTGGCGGCCAAGCTGGCCGACGTGCAACTCGAGGACTTCAAGGCGCTGAATCCTTCGCTGAACCGCCCGGTCATCCTGGCCGCCGGTACCCCCCAGATCCTGCTGCCCTGGGACAACGCCAAGGTGTTCAGCCGCAACCTCGAAGCCTATGCCTCGGGCCAGTATGCGAGCTGGACGGCCTGGACCGCACCGGCCAACATGAGCGCAGGCGACGCCGCGCGCCGCGTCGGCATGAGCGAAGCAGATTTCCGCAGCATCAACAACATTCCGCCGCGCATGATGATCCGCGCCGGATCGGTGGTGCTCGCACCGCGCCATGCCAAGGTGCTGGAGGACGTTCCGGGCCGTGTAGCCGACACCGCGCAGCTGCACCTGGCACCCGAGGTGGTGACCCGGCGCACCGTGGTGAAGGCGCGCAAGAACGATACGGTGGCGCGGATCGCCGCACGCTACCGGCTGCGGGCTTCGGACGTGGCCCACTGGAACGAGGTGTCGGAAAAGGCTGCCTTGAAGGTCGGGCAGCAAATGATCGTGTACCTGCCGGTGCGTGCGACGTCGCAATCGGCGGCCAACCGCAGGTCGGCGCCCTCCAGCCGGACCACGACCGCTCGAAAGAGCCGTCCGCCACAGGCCCGCGCAGCGAAGCCGGTACCCAAGGTCGCCGGTAGCCGCTGAGCCGGCGCAGCGCAGCGCAGCGGGAGAAGGCGCAAAGCGATGCGCCTGCGTGCCGGCCGGGCGGACCTCCGGCTGGCTCGGGCGAGGTGAAGGCGACAACTCGCCAAAGCGCGAGAGCATGAAGGGCGTCCAGGCAGGACGGCCGGCGTGGGGTGTCACACCGGAGTCTCAGGCCAGCCGGCGCCCAGCGATGCGCATGGTGTCGTGACTGTGGCGCGAGACGCTCGGCTGCCTGCCGTTGCGCCGCTCGCGATTCCCAGCGTTGCGAGGTACGAGACGGCCGCGAATCCGTGATGCGGCGGCCCGTGAGCCCTACTGCAAGGGCTCTTTCAGCGCCTTGGGAATGGGCAGAGGCAGCACGCTGATGCCCTCGTCCAGCAGCGCCTCGGTTTGTTCGCGCGTGGCCTGGCCGCGTATGCCGCGCTCCTGGACTTCGCCGTGGTGGATGCGCCGGGCCTCCTCGGCGAAACGCTCGCCCACGTCTTCGGTATGGGCCAGCACATGCCGCACCATCTTGAGGTAGGCGGCTTGCAGTGACTGTGCGGTCGGCGCAGCCGCTGCAGGCACGGGGTGCTCGCGCGATGCCGGCGCCGGTTCACCGGCGCCGAGGTTCAGGCGCGGCGCGCTCGGCAGCTTGACGATCTGTGTGTCGCCGCACATCGGGCATTCGAGCAGGCCGCGCTCGAGCTGGCTGCGGAAATCGTCTTCCGAGCCGAACCAGCCCTCGAAACCGTGCTGGGATGCGCATTGGAGGTTCAGCACCTTCATGGTGGGGAAGATGGCGTCTGCCAGTCGAGATTCCAAGCCCCCGCCAGCACCTGCTGCACCCACAGCGCGCCGGTGAGCGTCTTCGCGTCGGTGATGGTGCCGTCGCGGCACCAGTCGCGCAGCTGGTCGGGGGTGGCGTCGATCACCTCAACGAACTCACCGGCGTCGAGCTGGCTGCGCCCGGGCGTCAGCCCGCGGGCGAACCAGATCTCGATGAACTCGTCCGAATATCCGATGCACGGATGCAGCCGCCCGGCGCGCGCCCATTCGCGCGCCGTATAGCCGGTCTCTTCGGTGAGTTCGCGCATGGCCGCGCGCAGCGGCTCTTCGCCCGCATCGAGCTTGCCCGCCGGGAATTCGGTCATCACCTGCGCCACGGCATGCCGGTACTGCCGCTCCATGAGCAGGCGGCCGTCGTCCAGCAGCGGCACGATCATCACGGCGCCCGGATGCACGACGTACTCGCGGCTGGCCTGGCCCCCGTCGGGCAGTTCCACCACATCGCGCACTACCCGCAGGAAGTTGCCGCGCAGCAGTTCCTCGCGGCGCAGGGTGCGCTCTCGCAGGTGGGTGTCGCTTGGCATGGCGTGCGTGCCGTTCTCGTGGTGCTGTGACGCTCGTTGTGGCTGGATGATGCAGTCGCTCAGTGTGGCTGCGTGCAGGCGCTCCATGCCGGTTTGCTCACGTTTAGTCGCGATGCTTGTAGAGATAGCGCCACACGAAGCCGGGGAACGCCAGCGTCAGGAAGAGCGCGCCGGTGATGGCGTAGAACTCCCAGCCCTGCGGGGCGATCTGGCCTGCCCTGCGCTCGAGCAGCAGCCCGACAGCGCCGACCAGCACGTACAGGACCAGCAGCTCGACCAACCGCAGCGAGAGCGACTTGGGCCTGCGCAGGGGAACGAGGCCGAAGAGCCGCTGCGTGAGAAAAGGCAGATTGGCCGCGGCCAGCGCCAGCACGATCACCAGCCAGATGGCTGCGGTCTGGGACATGGATGGATCCGGATCCGGCTCAGCCGGCCAAGGTCCGCACGATGGCGTCGGCGCACAGCGCCATCAAGCCGCCGGGCAGGATGCCGAGCACCAGCACCAATGCGCCGTTGACGGTCAGCACCGCGCGGACATCGGCGGGCGCCGAGACCCGCACGGCCGTGATCGGTGCGTCGAAGTACATGACCTTCACGACGCGCAGGTAGTAGAAGGCGCCGATCAGCGACACCAGCACGGCGAAGATGGCCAGTCCGATGTAGAGGCCCTGGCCCGAGCCCACCAGCGCCTGCAGCACAGTGAGCTTGGCATAGAAGCCGACCAGTGGCGGCACGCCCGCCAGAGAGAACATGCACACGGCCATGATGGCCGCAAAGAGGGGGCTGCGCTGGTTCAGGCCAGCGAGGTCGGCGATCTCCTCGCTCTCGAAACCTTCGCGCGCCAGCAGCAGCATGACGCCGAAGGTGCCGAGCGTGGTCAGCACGTAGGTGACCACATAGAACATGGAGGCGCTGTAGGCGTACTGGGCGTTGGCCGTGCTGTTGCCAACGAACCCGGCCGTGAGGCCCAGCAGCACGAAGCCCATCTGTGCAATGGTCGAATACGCCAGCATGCGCTTGAGGTTGGTCTGGGCGATGGCGGCCAGGTTGCCCACCAGGAGCGATGCGATGGCCAGCACCGCCAGCATCTGCTGCCAGTCGATGGCCAGCGGCATCAGCCCCTCGACCAGCAGCCGGATGATGATGGCGAAAGCAGCGAGTTCGGGCGCCGCGCCCACCATCAGCGTGATGGCCGTAGGTGCGCCGTGGTAGACGTCGGGGACCCACATGTGGAAGGGAACGGCACCGACCTTGAAGGCCAGGCCCGCGACGATGAAGACCAGCCCGAACACCAGCACGTCGTGCCGGATGCGGCCACTGGCGATCACCTGGAAGACTTCGTTGATGTCGAGCGAGCCGGTGGCGCCGTAGAGCATGGACAGCCCGTACAGCAGGAAGCCGGACGCCATGGCGCCGAGCACGAAGTACTTCATGGCGGCTTCGGTCGCGCGCTCGTTGTCGCGCCGCAGCGCCACCAGGGCGTAGCTGCTGAGGGTGAGCACTTCGAGGCCGAGGTAGATCACCAGGAAGTTGCTGCCGCCGATCATGATGAACATGCCCAGCAGCGAGAACAGGCCCAGGGTGAAGAGTTCGCCGCCGCGCAGCATGTCGCGGTCGGCGGCATAGGGGCGGCCGTAGACCAGGGTCACCAGCATCGCGATGGCCGCGAAGGCCTTGAGCCAGTTGCCCATGGGGTCGCTCACGGCCATGCCGCCGAAGCCGTAGAGGGTCTGCCCGGTGAGGGCGAACTCGACGCTCAGCCAGGTGACCACGACCAGCGTCGCGACGGTGAGGCCATAGGTGAGGGTGCGCAGGCGGGTCGTCACGCCGAGGTCCACCAGCGCGATGACGCAGGCCATCACCAGCAGCAGGATCTCGGGCGCGAGGACGTACAGGCTCAGGGTGTCCAGCATGACGGGGTCGGCCTAGGTTGTCAGTTCAGTTTGGATGCGGACACGTGCCGCAGCAGCTCTTCGACCGAGACGTTCATGACGTCGGTGAAGGGCTTGGGGTGGATGCCCATGTACAGCACCGCGACGGCCAGGATGCCCAGCATCAGGAACTCGCGGGCGTTGATGTCGGAGAGCTGGCGCACGTCGTCGTTGGCGATGGGTCCCAGGTAGACGCGCTTGAACATCCACAGGGTGTAGGCGGCGCCGAAGATCAGCGCGGTGGCGGCAGCCAGGCCGAGCCCGAAGTGCGCCTGGGTCGCGCCCAGGATCACCATCCACTCGCCGACGAATCCGGCCGTGGCCGGCAGGCCGCAGTTGGCCATGGCGAACAGCAGCGCGAAGGCGGTGAAGTTGGGCATGGTGTTGACCACCCCGCCGTAGCTCGCGATGTCGCGCGAATGCACCCGGTCGTACAGCACGCCGATGGACAGGAACATGGCACCCGAGACGAAACCGTGGGCGATCATCTGCACCAGGCCTCCGGCGACGCCGAGCGGATTGAAGATGAAGAAGCCGAGCGTGACGAAACCCATGTGCGCGACCGACGAATAGGCCACGAGCTTCTTCATGTCCTGCTGCACCATCGCGACCAAGCCGACGTAGATCACCGCCACCAGCGACAGCGCGATCATCAGCCAGGCCCACTCGCGCGCCGCATCGGGCGCGATGGGCATGGAAAAGCGCAGGAAGCCGTAGGCGCCCAACTTGAGCATGATGGCCGCCAGAACGGCCGAACCGCCCGTCGGCGCCTCGACGTGCACGTCGGGCAGCCAGGTGTGCACCGGCCACATCGGCACCTTCACCGCGAAGGCGGCGAAGAAGGCGAAGAACACCAGCGTCTGCACTCCTGCGGCCAGCGGCAGGCGGTGCCAGGTGAGGATGTCGAAGCTGCCGCCCGCGGCCCAGTAGAGGTAGATTAGCGCCACCAGCATCAGCAGCGAGCCGAGCAGCGTGTAGAGGAAGAACTTGAAGGCCGCGTAGATCTTCCGCGGGCCGCCCCAGATGCCGATGATGAGGTACATCGGGATGAGGGTCGCCTCGAAGAAGACGAAGAACAGCATCGCGTCGAGCGAGGCGAACACGCCCACCATCAGGCCGGACAGGATCAGGAACGCGCCCATGTACTGGTTCACGCGTTCGGTGATGGCCTCCCAGGCCGAAATGACCACGATGACGGTGATGAAGGCCGTCAGCAGCACGAACCACAGCGACAGCCCGTCCACGCCCAGCACGTAGTTGATGTTGAAGCGGGGAATCCAGGTGGCGCGCTCTACGAACTGCATCGCGGCGGTGCCGTTGTCGAAGCGCGCATAGAGCGGCAGCGTCACCAGGAAACTGAGGATCGAGCCGATCAGCGCGATCCAGCGGACCGTGCGCGCCTGCTCGTCGCGTCCCATGGCAAGGACCAGCACGCCGAAGGCGATCGGGGTCCAGATGGCAAGGCTCAACAAACCCATTTTTCTTCTTCTCCTACTTGCCCAGCCAGGTCGCCCACGGGGCAACGAACCACGTCAAGAGCACGAACAGGCCCAGGATCATCCCGAGGGCATAGTGATACAGATAGCCCGTCTGCAGGCGGCGCGTGACGGCCGCGAACATGCCGACGAGGCGCGCGCTGCCGTTGACCGCGGCACCGTCGATCAGCGCCTCGTCGCCGCCCTTCCACAACAGCGTGCCGAGCCCGCGGGCACCGCGCGCGAGGATGTGCTCGTTAATCCAGTCCAGGTAGTACTTGTTGTCCAGCAACGTGTAGATCGGCATCGCGCGGCGCTTGATCGCGGCCGGCAGCGCCGGGTTCACCAGGTACATGTACCAGGCCAGCACGACGCCCGCGAGGGCGAGCCAGAACACCGGCGTCTGCAAGGCGTGCAGGGCCATTGCCACCGGGCCGTGCCACAGCTCGCGCAGTCCGGCCATCGCCGGGTGCCGCGCATCGACGGTGATGGCGTCCTTCAGGACGTCTCCGAACAGCAGCGGACCCATGGTGAAGAAGCCGATGACGACGGAGGGAATGGCCAGCAGCAGCAGCGGCAC
The DNA here is from genome assembly GCF_037726105.1 of Ramlibacter sp. AN1015. Classification (NCBI taxonomy): domain Bacteria; kingdom Pseudomonadati; phylum Pseudomonadota; class Betaproteobacteria; order Burkholderiales; family Comamonadaceae; genus Ramlibacter; species Ramlibacter sp. AN1015. Next base: position 210,517 of record NZ_JBBJUM010000007.1, on the reverse strand, counting down.
CGTGACGACCCACGGCGACTCGTGCGGCCGGTCGTGGTGTCCGTGTCCGTGCACGGCGTGGTCCTTGTGCGAGACGTCGGGCTCCTCGTCGGAAAAATGGGCCGGATGCGCTGCATGCGCATCGGCGCCGTGGTGCGCATCCGGGTTCTGGTCGAAGCGCTCCTTGCCGTGGAACACCAGGAAGTACATGCGGAACGAGTAGAAGGCCGTCACGAACACGCCGGCCATCACGGCGAAGTAGGCGAAGCCGGCGCCGGGCAGGCGGCTGAAGTGCACCGCCTCGATGATGCTGTCCTTGGAGTAGAACCCGGAGAACAGCGGCGTTCCGATGAGAGCCAGCGAGCCGAGCAGCGAGGTGATCCAGGTGATGGGCATGAACTTGCGCAGCCCGCCCATCCACCGGATGTCCTGGTTGTGGTGCACGCCCATGATCACCGAGCCGGCCGCGAGGAACAGCAGCGCCTTGAAGAAGGCATGCGTCATCAGGTGGAAGACCGCCACCGAATACGCCGACGCGCCGAGCGCCACGGTCATATACCCCAGCTGCGACAGCGTGGAATAGGCCACCACGCGCTTGATGTCGTTCTGGATGATGCCCAGGAAGCCCATGAACAAGGCAGTGATGGCGCCGATCACGAGGATGAAGGACAGCGCGGCGTCACTCTGCTCGAACAGGGGCGACATGCGCGCGACCATGAAGATGCCTGCCGTGACCATGGTCGCGGCGTGGATCAGCGCCGAAATGGGGGTGGGGCCCTCCATCGAGTCGGGTAGCCAGACGTGCAGCGGGAACTGCGCGCTCTTGCCCATGGCGCCGATGAACAGGCAGATGCAGATGACGGTGATCAGCAGCCAGTCGGTGCCGGGAAAGCCGATGCGGGCGAGCTCGGGCACGCGGGCGAAGGTTTCGGCGTAGCTGAGGGTGCCGGCATAGGCAGCGATCAGGCCGATGCCGAGGATGAAGCCGAAGTCGCCGACCCGGTTGACCAGGAACGCCTTCATGTTCGCGAAGATGGCGCTCGGTTTGTTGTACCAGAAGCCGATGAGCAGATAGGAGACCAGGCCCACCGCCTCCCAGCCGAAGAACAGCTGCAGGAAGTTGTTGCTCATCACCAGCATCAGCATGGCGAAGGTGAAGAGCGAGATGTAGGCGAAGAAGCGGTTGTAGCCTTCGTCTTCCTCCATGTAGCCGATGGTGTAGATGTGCACCATGAGCGAGACGAAGGTCACGACGCACATCATCATGGCGGTGAGGCCATCGACCAGGAAACCGATCTCCATGCGCAGGCCACCGACGACCATCCACTCGTAGATGGTTTCGTTGAAGCGCGCGCCATCGACCACGACGCTGCGCAGCGTGCTCGCCGACAGGATGAAGGCGACCAGCACACCCAGGATGGTGAGGCTGTGCGAGAGGCGCCGGCCGAACCACCGTCCGCCAAAGGTGGTGCCGAAGATCCCGGCCAGCACCGCGCCGGCCAGCGGGGCCAGCGGTACGGCGAGCAGGGTCGATGCAGAGAGGGTCTGGCTCATGGTTGTTCTTGGTATGGAAACTCCGGCGCTCGCCCCGCGGGAGAACCGCGAAGCGCGACGTGACGGGTTTCCTAGCCCTTGAGGGTGTTGAGTTCTTGCACGTTGATGTTCGACTTGTTCCGGAACAGCAGCACCAAAATGGCCAGCCCGATGGCCGATTCGGCCGCGGCCACGGTGAGGATGAAGAACACGAACACCTGCCCGTGCATGTCGCCGAGGTAATAGGAGAAGGCGACGAAGTTCATGTTGACCGCCAGCAGCATGAGCTCGATCGCCATCAGCAGAACGATCAGGTTGCGACGGTTCAGGAAAATGCCCACGACCGAGAGCGCGAACAGGATGGCGCCGACGGTGAGGAAATGTCCGAGGGTGACGGTCATGCCTTGCCCTCCGGTGCGCCGGCTTCGGGGGCGGCCGCGGCGGGCGCTGCCGTCGTGGGGGCGAGCTTCACGATCTGCAGCCGGTCGCTGGCGCGCACCCGCACCGCCATCGCGGGGTCGTAGTGGCGGCTGTCCTTGCGCTGGCGCAGGGTCAGCGCGATGGCCGCGACGATGGCCACCAGCAGCAGCACGGCGGCAATCTCCAGCGGGTAGAGGTATTGGGTGTAGAGCAGCACGCCCAGCTCACGGGTGTTCGAGACCTCCACCCCTTCGGCCACGGCAACCACCGGACGCACCTCCTCGCCGACACGGAAGCCACCGAGCAGCACCGCCGCCATTTCGAGCGCGATCACCACGCCGATGAAGCCGGCCAAGGGAAAACGCTTCCAGAATCCGGCGCGCAGCTGATCGACATCGATGTCCAGCATCATGACGACGAACAGGAACAGCACCATCACCGCGCCGACATAGACCAGCACCAGCGTGATCGCCAGGAACTCGGCGCGCAGCAGCAGCCACAGGGCGGAGGCCTGCGAGAAGGCCAGCACCAGGTACAGCGCGGCGTACACCGGGTTGCGCACGGTGACCACGCGGAACGCGGCAAACAGCAGCAGCGCCGAGAAGAGATAGAAGAAGCCGGTCTTGACGTCCATGGTGTGTTCTTTTTTTCGGCTGCGCCTCAGCGGTACCTTGCGTCCGCGGCCTTGGATGCGGCGATCTCGGGCTCGTAGCGGTCGCCGACGGCCAGCAGCATTTCCTTGGTGAAGTAGAGGTCGCCCCGCTTCTCGCCGTGGTATTCGAGGATGTTGGTCTCGACGATGGAATCGACCGGGCAGCTCTCCTCGCAGAAGCCGCAGAAGATGCACTTGGTGAGGTCGATGTCGTAGCGCGTGGTGCGGCGCGTGCCGTCGGCGCGCTGGTCCGATTCGATCGTGATCGCGAGCGCCGGGCACACCGCCTCGCACAGCTTGCAGGCGATGCAGCGTTCCTCGCCGTTCTCGTAGCGGCGCAGCGCGTGCAGCCCGCGAAAGCGCGGCGACAGCGGCGTCTTTTCTTCGGGGAACTGCACCGTGATCTTGCGGCTGAAGGCGTACTTGCCCGTCACCGCCATGCCCTTGAACAGCTCGACCAGCATGAAGCTGGAGAGGAAGTCCTTGAGGGAGAAGGCGGACGCCCTCTCCGTCGGCCGCTCCGTCGGCGGCCGCTGCGTCGGCTGGTCCGACGGCCTGGTGATGGTATCAGTCGACATAGTGTGAATTCCGGCGCGAGACGGCACGCGAGCGCACGGCGACGGCCGGCGCCCCTGGGGGGCGCGGCGACCGACCGCCATGGCGAGCGTGGTGGCTCACGTTCATTTCCAGATGTTGTAGGGGGTCTGCATCCACAGCCCCACGACGACCAGCCAGACCAGCGTCACCGGAATGAAGATCTTCCAGCCCAGGCGCATGATCTGGTCGTAGCGATAGCGCGGGAACGTCGAGCGCACCCACAGGAACATGGTGACGACCATGAAGGTCTTCATGCCCAGCCAGATCCAGCCCGGGATCCAGTTGAGCACCGGCGCATCGATCGGCGGCAGCCAGCCTCCCAGGAACAGCACCACCGCGAGGATGGACACGAGCCACATGTTGGCGTACTCGGCCAGGAAGAACATGGCGAAGCTCATGCCCGAGTACTCGATCATGTGGCCCGCGACGATCTCGGATTCACCCTCGACCACGTCGAACGGATGGCGGTTGGTCTCGGCGAGGCCCGAGATGAAAAAGACGACGAAGATCGGCAGCAGCGGCAGCCAGTTCCACGACAGGAAGTTCAGGCCCATGCCGGCGAAGTAGCCCACGTCCTGGCGCAGCACGATCTGCGTCATGTTGAGGGTGCCCGACACCATCAGCACGATGACCATGCAAAAGCCCATCGCGATCTCGTAGCTCACGATCTGGGCCGACGCGCGCAGCGCGCCCAGGAAGGCGTATTTCGAGTTGGACGCCCAGCCGGCGATGATGATGCCGTAGACCTCCAGCGAGGTGATCGCGAGCAGGAACAGCAGCCCGGCATTGATGTTGGCCAGCACGACGTCGGGCCCGAAAGGGATGACCGCCCACGCCGCGAGGGCCGGCATGATGGTCATCACGGGGCCCAGCAGGAACAGGCTCTTGTTGGCCGCCGACGGAAGGATGATTTCCTTGGTGAGCAGCTTCAGCGCGTCGGCGATGGGCTGCAGCAGGCCGAGCGGTCCGGTGCGGTTGGGGCCGACGCGGATCTGCGTGAAGCCGATGGCCTTGCGCTCCCACAGCGTGAGGTAGGCGACGGCGCCCAGCAGGGGCAGCACCACCGCGACGATCTTGATCAGCGTCCACACCACGGGCCAGCCCATCCCGGACCACCAGGGCGCCGCAAAGAGGCCGTTGCCGAAGCCGTAGAGGGTGTCGATCATGCCGGCTCCCCCTGCGCGGCGCGTGCCATGCGCGCATCCGCCGTGAGCTGCAGCGAAGGCGCGCGGCGCACGATGCTGTCGAGCTCATAGATGGCGGCGGTTGCCGGCCGCCCGGGCACCACCGAGAGATCGATGGCCGCGGCCGTGCGGTTGTCCAGGCCGCCCTGCACGAAGGCTTCGCCGGCGTCGGCGCCGCGCGCCGCCGCCAGCACGTCCTGGGACGACTCGAACTCGAAGCCGCCCAGGCCCAGCATGTTGCCGAGCACACGCAGCACCTTCCAGCCCGGACGCGTCTCGCCCATGGGTTTGACGACGGCGTTGAAGCTCTGCACGCGGCCTTCGGCGTTGACGAAGGTGCCGGGTGTTTCGCTGAACGGCGAGATCGGCAACAGCACGTCGCTGATGTCGAGGTTGCAGCGGAACGGGCTCAAGGTGACCACCATCTCCGCCTTCGCCAGCGCGGCGACCGCGCGCTCCCCGTGTGCCGCGTCGTGGGCGGGCTCGGTGTTCAGGAGGATCGCTGCCTTCAGCGCGCCTTCGAGCATCTGGCCCGCGTGCAGACCGCCCGGCCCCGGCAGGGCCCCGACCAGTTGCGCGCCCACCGTGTTGGCGGCTTCGGTGAGAAAGCCCACCGCGGCGGCGGTCTGCTCGCCGATCCACTGGGCCAGCGCGAGCAGGCTGCCGGCCTTCGCGTGGTGGGCCGCGGCGTTGCCCAGGAGGATGGCCTTGCGCTCGCCGGACAGCAGCGACCGCGCGACCCGCTTCGCAGCGTCGTCTGCCTCGGCCTGCACCGGCGCGGCGATGCCCTTTTCGGCTGCGACGGCGGCGGCGATGGCGGCGAGAGAACGGGCCCACTCACCCGCGGGAACGACCGCGTGGGACAGCAGCGGCATCGCCCAGTCGTGGGCGACGTCGTGGATGACGCTTACCTGGGCGCCCGTGCGGCTCGCTGCGCGCACGCGCAAGGAGAACAGCGGGTGGTCCTTGCGCAGGTTCGAGCCGACCACCAGCACGCGCTGCAGGTCGGACAGCTCGGCGATGCGCATCCCCAGCCAGCGCACGCCCTCACCCGAGGAGAACTCTGCGTGGCGCAGGCGGTGGTCGATGTTCTCGCTGCCCAGGCCGCGCACCAGCGAGCCGGCGAGGAACAGCTCCTCCACGGTGCTGTGCGGGCTGACCAGCGCACCGATGGACGCGGCGCCGTGGTCGGCCTTCACCTGGCGCAGGCCAGTGGCGACGTACTCGAGGGCGGTCTGCCAATCGACCGTCTTCCACTCGCCGCCCTGCTTGATCATGGGCGCGGTCAGGCGGTCGCCACCGTCGAGCGCCTCATAGGAGAAGCGGTCGCGGTCGGCCAGCCAGCACTCGTTGACGGCGTCGTTCTCGAGCGGCAGCACCCGCATGACCTTGTGGTTCTTGACCTGCACGATCAGGTTGGCGCCGGTGGAGTCGTGCGGGCTCACGCTCTTGCGGCGCGAGAGCTCCCAGTTTCGGGCGCTGTAGCGGAAAGGCTTGCTGGTGAGCGCGCCGACCGGACACAGGTCGATCATGTTGCCCGAGACCTCGGAATCGACCGTGTCGCCGAGCACGGTGGTGATCTCGGAGTGCTCGCCGCGATGGATCATGCCCAGCTCCATCACGCCGGCGACCTCCTGGCCGAAGCGCACGCAGCGGGTGCAGTGGATGCAGCGGGTCATCTCCTCCATGGAGATCAGGGGGCCCACGTCCTTGTGCAGCACCACGCGCTTTTCTTCCTCGTAGCGCGAGGCCGAGCCGCCGTAGCCGACGGCGAGGTCCTGCAGCTGGCACTCGCCGCCCTGGTCGCAGATGGGGCAGTCGAGGGGGTGGTTGATCAGGAGGAACTCCATGACCGACTGCTGCGCCTTCACGGCCTTGTCGCTGCGGGTGCGCACGATCATGCCGTTGGTGACCGGCGTGGCGCACGCCGGCATGGGCTTGGGCGCCTTCTCGACATCGACCAGGCACATGCGGCAGTTGGCCGCGATGGACAACTTCTTGTGATAGCAGAAGTGCGGGATGTAGGTGCCCGCCTTTTCGGCCGCATGCATCACCATGCTGCCTTCGGCGATCTCCACCTTTTTTCCGTCGAGCTCGATTTCAACCATGTTGTTGTGCTTTCCGGGATCAGCCGCGCGCGCCCGCGGGCACGGGCACCTGCGCGTCCGAGGTCGGCAGGTTCGGGCGGGCGATCTTGGCCTCGAACTCGTGCCTGAAGTGCTTGATCATGGCGCGCACCGGCATCGCCGCCGCATCCCCCAGCGCGCAGATGGTGCGGCCCTGGATGTTGTCGGCCACGGAGTTGAGCAGGTCCATGTCGGACGGCTTGCCGTGGCCGTTGTGGATGCGGTCCACCACGCGCCAGAGCCATCCGGTGCCCTCCCGGCACGGCGTGCACTGGCCGCACGACTCGTGCATGTAGAAGTAGGACAGGCGGCGCAGCGACTCGACCATGTCGCGGGTTTCGTCCATGACGATGACCGCGCCCGAGCCGAGCATGGAGCCGGCCTTGGCAATGGAGTCGTAGTCCATCGTGCACTGCATCATGAGGTCGGCCGGCAGCACCGGGGCCGACGAGCCGCCCGGGATCACCGCCTTGAGCCTGCGCCCACCGCGCACGCCGCCGGCGAGCTCGAGCAGCGTGCCGAACGGCGTGCCCAGCGGAACCTCGTAGTTGCCGGGCAACTCGACGTCGCCGGAGACCGAGAAGATCTTGGTGCCGCCGTTGTTCGGCTTGCCGCGTTCGAGGTAGGCCTGGCCGCCGTTGCGGATGATCCAGGGCACGGCCGCGAAGGTCTCCGTGTTGTTGATCGTGGTCGGCTTGCCGTACAGGCCGAAGCTGGCCGGGAACGGCGGCTTGAAGCGCGGCTGCCCCTTCTTGCCTTCCAGCGATTCGAGCAGGGCGGTTTCCTCGCCGCAGATGTAGGCGCCGAAACCGTGGTGGGCGTGCAGCTGGAAGCTGAAGCTGCTGCCCAGGATGCGCTCGCCCAGGTAGCCCGCCGCCCTCGCCTCTTCCAGCGCCTCTTCGAAGCGGTCGTAGGTCTGGAAGATCTCGCCGTGGATGTAGTTGTAGCCCACGGTGATGCCCATCGCATAGGCCGCGATGATCATGCCCTCGATGACGATGTGCGGGTTGTAGTGGAGGATGTCCCGGTCCTTGCAGGTGCCGGGCTCGCCCTCGTCGGAGTTGCACACGAGGTACTTCTGCCCCGGGAATTGGCGGGGCATGAAGCTCCACTTGAGCCCCGTGGGAAAGCCTGCGCCGCCGCGTCCGCGCAGGGCGCTTTCCTTGACGGTGGCGATCACCTGGTCCTGCGTCAGGCCCTGCGACAGGATCTTGCGCAGCGCCTGGTAGCCCTCGCGGGCCTCGTAATCCTTGAGGCGCCAATTGGTGCCGTCGAGGCCGGCGTAGATCTGCGGCTCGATGTGGCGGCCATGGAAGCAGGTCTGCACTCCGGTGGCCTGGAATTGCGCGAGAACGTGTTGGGCGTTCATCGGGATGGCTCCGCGTTCTTCAGACCCTCGACCAGCTGGTCGAGCTTGTCGTCGCTCATGAAGCTGCACATGGTGCGGTCGTTCACCAGCATCACCGGCGCGTCGGCGCAGGCGCCCAGGCACTCCGACTGCTGCAGCGTGAACAGACCGTCGGGCGTGGTCTCGCCCATCGCCACGCCGAGGCGCTGCTCCAGGTGGTGCAGCGCATGGCCGCCGCCGCGCAGCTGGCACGGCAGGTTGGTGCAGACGTTGAACTTGTAGCGGCCCAGCGCCCGCTGGTTGTACATGTTGTAGAAGGTGCTGACCTCGTGCACGGCGATGGGCGGCATGCCGAGGTAATCGGCGACCGCCTTCTCGAAGTCGGCGTTCAGGTGGCCCTGCTCCTGCTGGACGATGGCCAGGCAGGCCATGACGGCGGACTGCTTCTGCTCGGGCGGGTACTTGGCAACTTCGCGTGCGAAACGCGCGCGCGTGGCCTCGGAAAACACTACGGCCTGGTTCATCGGTCGATCTCTCCGAACACGATGTCCATGGTCCCGATCACGGCCACGGCATCGGCGATCATGTGTCCGCGCGAAAGCTCGTCCATCGCGGACAGGTGGGCAAAGCCCGGCGCGCGGATCTTGATGCGATAGGGCTTGTTGGCACCGTCGCTCACGATGTAGATGCCGAACTCGCCCTTCGGATGCTCGACGGCGGCGTAGGCCTCGCCCTCGGGCACCCTGAAGCCTTCGGAGAAGAGCTTGAAGTGGTGGATGAGCTCTTCCATGTTGGCCTTCATGGACTCGCGGTCGGGCGGCGCCACCTTGTGGTTGTCGGTGATCACGGGCCCGGGGTTGACCCGCAGCCACTCGACGCACTGCTGGATGATGCGGTTGGACTCGCGCATCTCCTGCACGCGCACGAGGTAGCGGTCGTAGCAGTCGCCCGTCTTGCCGATCGGGATGTCGAAATCGAGCCGGTCGTACACCTCGTAGGGCTGCTTCTTGCGCAAGTCCCAGGCGACCCCGCTGCCACGCAGCATGGGGCCGGTGAAACCCAGGGCGATCGCGCGCTCGGCCGTCACGACGCCGATGCCGACGGTGCGCTGCTTCCAGATGCGGTTGTCGGTGAGCAGGGTCTCGTATTCATCGACGTAGTGCGGAAAGCGCCTGGTGAAGTCGTCGATGAAGTCCAGGAGCGAACCCTGGCGGTTGGCGTTGAGCTCGCGGATGGCGCGCTCGTTCTTGATCTTGCTTGCCTTGTACTGCGGCATGCTGTCGGGCAGGTCGCGATAGACGCCACCCGGGCGGAAATAGGCCGCGTGCATGCGCGCGCCCGACACCGCTTCGTACATGTCGAACAGGTCTTCCCGCTCGCGAAAGCAGTAGATCAGCATGTTCATCGCGCCGATGTCGAGACCGTGCGCACCGAGCCACAGCAGGTGGTTCATCAGGCGCGTGATCTCGGCGAACATCACCCGGATGTACTGCGCACGCAGCGGAACATCGACGCCCAGCAGCTTCTCGATGGCCAGGCAGTACGCGTGCTCGTTGCACATCATCGACACGTAGTCCAGCCGGTCCATGTAAGGCAGCGTCTGGAGATAGGTGCGGGTTTCGGCCAGCTTCTCGGTGGCGCGGTGCAGCAGGCCGATGTGCGGGTCGGCGCGCTGGATCACTTCGCCGTCGAGCTCCAGCACCAGGCGCAGCACGCCGTGGGCCGCCGGATGCTGCGGGCCGAAGTTGAGGGTGTAGTTCTTGATTTCTGCCATGGCCGCCCTTCTCAGTGGAGGTTTCCATAGTTGTCTTCACGGATGATGCGCGGCGTGATCTCGCGCGGCTCGATCGTCACCGGCTGGTAGATGACGCGCTGGCGCTCGGCGTCGTAGCGCATTTCGACCTCGCCCGACACCGGGAAGTCCTTGCGGAACGGGTGCCCGATGAAACCGTAGTCGGTCAGGATGCGGCGCAGGTCGAGGTGTCCCTCGAACACGATCCCGTAGAGGTCGAACGCCTCGCGCTCGAACCAGTTGACCGCCGGCCACACGTCCATGAGCGAATCCACGACCGGCAACTCGTCGTCCGGCGCGAACACCCGCAGGCGTACACGCTGGTTCAGCTCGAGCGACAGCAGGTGCACGACCACCGCGTACCGTGGGCCGTCCCAGGCGCCGTTGCGGTATTCGCTGTAATCGACTCCGCAGAGGTCGATCAGCTGATCGAAGCGGCATTCCGGCGCGTCGCGCAGCGTGAGGGCAGCCTTCATGTAGTCGGCCGCTGTCACGGTGACCGTGATCTCGTCCAGGACCAGATCGACCCGCTTGGCCAGGGGCCCGAGCGTGTCGGCGACGGCTTGTCGCAAAGCCGTTGGGTCGACGGCGAACGGAGGTGCAGCACGATCTGTCATGTCGGGAGTCCTGCGGGCGCGCAGGCCAGGCGCTGCACTTCCCGGGTGGCGGGATGGTGGGACGTCATGCCCGGGCGATGGTCTGGGTGCGGCGGATCTTCTGCTGCAGTTGGATGATTCCGTACAGCAGCGCCTCCGCGGTAGGCGGGCAGCCCGGCACGTACACGTCCACTGGCACGATGCGGTCGCAGCCGCGAACCACGGAGTAGCTGTAGTGGTAGTAGCCACCCCCGTTGGCACAGGAGCCCATCGAGAGTACCCAGCGGGGCTCAGGCATCTGGTCGTAGACCTTGCGCAGCGCAGGCGCCATCTTGTTGCACAGCGTCCCGGCCACGATCATCAGGTCGGACTGGCGCGGGCTGGGGCGAAAGAGCATGCCGAAACGGTCGATGTCGTAGCGTGCGGCGCCCGCGTGCATCATTTCCACCGCGCAGCAGGCCAGGCCGAATGTCATCGGCCAGAGCGAGCCGGTCTTGGCCCAGTTGATCACCGTGTCCACCGTGGTGGTCACGAAGCCTTTGTCGGAGATGCCTTGGTTTGCCATATGACGAATTCCCACGGGTTCATGGAGCCGTTCCCCGCGCGACGTCGCGCGCGCTGAGCCGACGCCCTCACTCCCAGTCCAGCGCGCCCTTCTTCCACTCGTAGACGAACCCGACCACGAGGATGAGAAGGAAGACCATCATGGCCCAGAAGCCCACCGCTCCGATTTCCTGCAGGGAGACCGCCCACGGGAAAAGGAATGCGATTTCCAGGTCGAACAGAATGAACAGGATGGCTACGAGGTAATAGCGCACATCGAACTTGATGCGCGCGTTCTCGAACGCCTCGAAGCCGCACTCGTAGGGCGAGTTCTTGGCGGCGTCGGGCTTGTGGAAACCGGCGCCCCGCGCAAACAGGTGACCGAGGAGCTGCGGCAGGACCCCGATTGCAATGCCTACCAGGATGAACAAGAGGACGGGGAGGTACTGGTCTAGGTTCATCTTGGGGCCCGGGTCACCGCTTCAAGTCACCCGGCAATGCCGGTGACTCTCTTTTTGTGATGGTGCCGTCGGCGAGACTCGAACTCGCACAGCTTTCGCCACTACCCCCTCAAGATAGCGTGTCTACCAATTTCACCACGACGGCGTTTTGAGCTGCCCGGCAGCGCAGATGCTGCTTGTATTTCTTGCCTTGCCGGGCAGCCTCAGAGTTTACCCTGAAACCGTGGCGCTTCCAGAAGGAAGGCGCCACAAATTCGCGTCACCGCGCGGGAATCTGCGCGGGACCGGAAGCCGGCGCGGCCGGCTGGCCCGACGGCAGCGATGGCACGGCCGGGTTGGGTGCGGGACTCGGTGCGGCGGTTCCCGGAATCTGCGCAGCCCCGGTCGCCGGAGCGGGTGGCGCAACGGGTTGTTGTACCGCCCCGCGCTCGAGGACACTACCGGAGTCGGCCGGACGTGCTCCGCCGAAGTACGCCAGCGCCAGCGTGCACACAAAGAAGACGGTGGCGAGCACGGCCGTGGTACGCGAGAGGAAGTTCGCGCTGCCGCTGGCACCGAACAGGCTGCCCGAGCCGCCGCTGCCGAACGCAGCGCCCATGTCGGCTCCCTTTCCATGCTGCACGAGTATGAGCCCGATCATGGCGAGGGCAGACAGCAGCTGCAGGGTGAGGATGGCGGTGATGAGGAAATTCATGGGGTATCGACTCCGATGGGGATGCGCCGGCTCATGCGTTGCTGAAGCCGGCCGCGGCGATGATCTGCAGGAAGTCCGGGGCTTTGAGCGAGGCGCCGCCGATGAGCCCGCCGTCGATGTCGGGCTGCGCCAGCAGGCTTGCGGCGTTGCCCGCGTTCATGCTGCCGCCGTACAGGATGTGCACGCGCTCGCTGTGGGGCGTGGCGGCATGCAGCTGGGACCGCAGCACGGCATGCACCTGCTGCGCCTGCTCGGGCGTGGCGGTCTTGCCGGTGCCGATGGCCCATACGGGCTCGTAGGCGACGACGATCTCGCTGATGCAGTGGCCGTTGACATGGATGACGGCCGCAAGCTGGCGCTTGACCACCTCTTCGGTCCGGTCGGCCTCGCGCTCGGCCAGCGTCTCGCCGACGCAGACGATGGGAGTGATGCCGTGGGCCAGCGCCGCACGCGCCTTTTCGGCCACCAGCGCATCGGTCTCGCCGTGGTACTGCCGTCGCTCTGAATGGCCGACGATCGCGTAGCGCACACCGAATTCCTTGAGCATGCCGGCGGACACCTCGCCGGTGTAGGCGCCCTGCTCGTGCGCCGACACGTCCTGCGCGCCGAGCTCGAGCGCGCTGCCGTGGCGCAGCACCTGCAGCTGCGACAGGTAGGGCGCTGGCACGCACACCGCAGCGATGCAGTCGGCGCCGGCGAGCCCCGCCATGACGGCACGCACCAGAGCGTCGTTGGCCTCGATGCTGCCGTTCATCTTCCAGTTGCCGGCAATCAGTTTCTTTTTCATTGCTCTCGTGGTCGTGGGTTCACCAGGTCAACACGATCTTGCCGATGTGCTGGTTGGATTCCATGAGCGCATGCGCCTGGGCAGCCTGGCCGGCTGCGAAGGTGCCATGGATCACGGGCCTGATGCGGCCGGCCTCGATCAGGGGCCACACCTTCTCGCGCAGCGAGCTCGCGATGGCGGCCTTGAAAGCCACCGGCCGCGGGCGAAGCGTCGAGCCCGTGATGTGCAGGCGCCGGCGCAATACCAGCCCCGAGTTGATCTCGGACCTGGTGCCTCCCTGCACCGCGATGATGACGAGCCGGCCGTCTTCGGCGAGGCACTCAAGCTCCCGGGCGACATAAGCGCCGGCAACCATGTCGAGCACCACATCGACGCCCGCGCCGCCGGTCAGGCGCCGCACCTCGGCCGCGAAGTCCTGGGTGCGGTAGTTGATGGCGTAGTCGGCGCCCAAACGCAGGCATGCGGCGCACTTGTCGTCGCTGCCGGCAGTGACGATCACGGTCGCGCCCCAGGCCTTCGCCATCTGGATGGCAGTGACCCCGATGCCACTGGAGCCGCCCTGCACCAGGAGCGTCTCGCCCGACGCAAGACGCGCGCGGTCGAACACGTTGCTCCAGACAGTGAAGAAGGTCTCCGGCAAGGAGGCCGCCTCGATATCGCTCAAGCCGCCCGGCACCGGCAGGCACTGGCCGACCGGAGCGACACACAGCTGCGCGTAGCCTCCGCCGGCGACGAGTGCGCACACCCGCTCGCCAGCACGCAGGCCGGCCGCGGCCATGGCCTGCGCGTCGCCATCGACGATGGTGCCGGCGACTTCCAGGCCGGGGATGTCGGATGCGCCCGGCGGCACGGGGTAGTTGCCCGTGCGCTGCAGCACGTCGGGGCGGTTCACGCCACTGGCTGCGACGCGGATCAGGACCTCGCCGACCCCGGCCACGGGGTCTGGCCGCTCGGCGAGCCGCAGCACCTGCGGGTCGCCGAACTGGCTGATTTCAACGGCTTTCATGCGGATCTCGGTGTGGGCGCCGTCCGGCGGGAGCCGGGCGGCCGCTCGTTGCGCTCAGAGGTCCTGGGGCTCCGCTGCGGGCTGGCTCTCGCGCGCGGGACGCTCGATCAGGGCCTTCATGGACAGCTTCACGCGACCCTTCTCGTCGGTCTCGAGCACCTTCACGCGAACCATCTGGCCCTCGCTCAGGTAATCGGTGACCTTCTCGACCCGCTCGTGCGCGATCTGGCTGATGTGCAGCAGGCCGTCCTTGCCAGGCAGCAGGTTGACCAGCGCGCCGAAGTCGAGCAGCTTGGTGATCGGGCCTTCGTAGATCTTGCCGATCTCGACGACTGCCGTGAGCTGCTCGATGCGCTTCTTGGCTTCTTCGGCGCGGTCGGCATCGGTGGACGCGATGGTGATGGTTCCGTCTTCCGCGATGTCGATCTGGGTGCCGGTCTCTTCGGTCAGCGCACGGATCACGGCACCGCCCTTGCCGATCACGTCGCGGATCTTGTCGGGACTGATCTTCATGGTGTACAGGCGCGGCGCGAAGTTGCTCACTTCGGTCTTGGCCTCGCCCATCGCCTCCTGCATCTTGCCCAGGATGTGCATGCGTGCTTCCTTGGCCTGTGCCAGGGCGACCTGCATGATTTCCTTGGTGATGCCCTGGATCTTGATGTCCATCTGCAGCGCGGTGATGCCGTTGGTGGTGCCGGCCACCTTGAAGTCCATGTCGCCGAGGTGGTCCTCGTCGCCCAGGATGTCGGTCAGCACCGCGAAGCGGTTGCCTTCCTTGATCAGGCCCATGGCGATGCCCGCGACGTGCGCCTTCATCGGAACGCCCGCATCCATCATGGACAGGCAGCCGCCGCAGACCGAAGCCATCGACGAGGAGCCGTTCGACTCGGTGATCTCCGACACCACGCGAATGGTGTAGGGGAACTCTTCCTTGCTCGGCAAGCAGGCGATCAGCGCGCGCTTGGCGAGGCGGCCGTGGCCGACTTCACGGCGCTTGGTCGAACCCATGCGCCCGACTTCGCCGGTGGCGAAGGGAGGCATGTTGTAGTGGAACATGAAGCGGTCCTCGAACTCGCCGGCCAGCGCGTCGATGCGCTGTGCGTCGCGTTCGGTGCCCAGCGTGGTGACCACCAGCGCCTGGGTCTCGCCGCGCGTGAACAGCGCCGAGCCGTGGGTGCGCGGCAGCACGCCGTTGCGGATCTCGATGGGACGCACGGTGCGCGTGTCCCGACCGTCGATGCGGGGTTCGCCAGAGAGGATCTGGCTGCGCACGATGCCGGCTTCGATGGTGAACAGCAGCTCGTCCACCTTGACCGCCTCGTATTCGCCGCCCTCGGCCTTGAGCGTCTCGTGAATGGAGGCGGACGCCTCGCGCAGCGCCTGCGTGCGGGCCTGCTTGCTGCGGATCTGGTAGGCGGCGCGCAGCTTGTCTTCGGCAAGCTGCGTCACGCGGGCGATGAACGGCTCGTCGCGCGCCGGAGGCTGCCAGTCCCAGGCCGGCTTGCCGGCGTCGCGCACCAGTTCGTGAATGGCATCGATCGCGATCTTGCCCTGCTCGTGGCCGAACACCACGGCGCCGAGCATGACTTCCTCGGGCAGTTGCTGCGCTTCGGATTCGACCATCAGCACGGCCGCTTCGGTGCCGGCGACGACCAGGTCGAGCTGCGACTCCTTGCGCTGGGTCTGACCCGGATTCAGCACGTACTCGCCGTTGATGTAGCCGACGCGCGCGGCACCGATCGGGCCGGCGAAGGGAATGCCGGAAATGGCCAGCGCGGCACTGGTGCCGATCATGGCGGCGATGTCGGCATCGACTTCGGGATTGAGTGACACGGTGTGGATCACCACGTGGACTTCGTTGAAGAAGCCCTCAGGGAACAGCGGACGGATCGGACGGTCGATCAGGCGCGAGGTGAGAGTCTCCAGCTCGCTGGGCTTGGCTTCGCGCTTGAAGAAGCTGCCGGGAATCTTGCCCGCGGCATAGGTCTTCTCGATGTAGTCCACCGTGAGCGGGAAGAAGTCCTGGCCCGGCTTGGCGCTCTTGGAGGCGACGACGGTGGCGAGCACCACGGTGTCGTCGATGTTCACCAGCACCGCACCGGAGGCCTGGCGCGCGATCTCGCCGGTCTCCAGCGTGACGGTGTGCTGGCCCCACTGAAAGGTCTTGGTGAATTTCTTGAAGATGCTCATGTGCGTGCTTTCTCTCGGTTGATGGAGCAGACGCGGCGAACACGATGCCATTCCTTAGGGGCTCGACGAGCGCCGGGCAGGGAGGGCGCCCTCACCTTGCGCGCCCACCGTCCGCACCTGGGGTCCTCGAAGCCCGAAGGCGCCTGTAGCGCTCCTCGGCTTGGGCCGCAGCCCCTAAGGAATGACACAGCGCGTATTCGCGTGCCGTCTCCGAAGTGAAAAACGCCTGAGCTAGCGTGCAACTAACTCAGGCGCTCTCGGTGCTTCCGTGCTTACTTACGCAAACCCAGCTTGGCGATCAGCGCCGTGTAGCGCTCGGCCTCTTTGTTCTTGAGGTAAGCCAGCAGGCTCTTGCGGCGGTTCACCATGCGAAGCAGGCCGCGGCGGCCGTGGTGGTCCTTGGCATGGGTCTTGAAATGGGGGGTCAGCTCGTTGATGCGCGCGGTGAGCAGCGCAACTTGCACTTCGGGGCTGCCGGTATCGGCGGCGCCGCGGGCGTGGGCCTTGACGACCTCGGCCTTGTTGATGGCGGTCATTGACGAATTCCTTGGGAAGAATGGACTTGCGTTGGATGCTGGAATGCGGCTCCAACGTGCGCACGGTACGTGCCGTTCCGCGCCCAGAGGACGCAGAACCGCCGGATTATAGCGGGCCGCTGCACCCTGCCCCGGCGCGCCCCGAGGCGGCCCTCAGGGCTGGCGGCCCAGCCATTCGCGCAGCCGCTCCACGCCCAGCTCCAGGCGATGCGGCTCACGCGAGGCGAAGCACCAGCGCAACCAGCCTTCGGCCTGGGGCGCGAAGGCGCTGCCGGGCGCCAGGCCGAGCCCTGCCTCGGCGACCAGGCGCTTGGCCAGCTCGAGCGAATCTCCTTGCCCCTGCACCTGGAAGAACGCGTACATGCCGCCCTCGGCTGGCGCTACCGTCACCTGCGGCAGGGCTTGCAGCCGCGCCACCAGCAGGTCCCGGCAGGTGCGCAGGTGCGCGACCACCCGCGGAGTGACCTCGTCGCTGCGCTGCAGTGCGGCCAGCGCGCCGCGCTGCGTGAACACGCTGGCGCAGGAGGTGTTGAATTCCAGAAGCTTGCCCATGGGCTCGACCAGAAAGGGCGGGAGCACGAGCCAGCCCAGCCGCCAGCCCGTCATCAGGAAGCTCTTGGAGAAGCTGTGGGCCACCACCAGCCGGTCGTCGGGCTCGGCGACATCGAGGAAGCTCGGCGCGCAGGCGTTCGCGCTCGGGCCGTAGTAGAGCCGTTCGTAGACTTCGTCGGCCAGGATCCAGGTTCCCGTGCGGCGGCAGTGCTCCAGGATGGCGCGCTGCTGCGCCGGATCGAGCGTCCAGCCGGTCGGGTTGTTGGGAGCATTCAGAACCAGCAGGCGGGTGCGGGAGGTGACCGCCTCCAGCAGTGCCGCCACGTCGAGGGTCCATGCACCGTCCACCGGCCGCAGTGGGACGCAACGCAGGCGCGCGCCCATGATCTGCGGCTGGGCGGTGAGGTTGGGCCAGACCGGCGTCACCACCACCACCTCGTCGCCGGCATCGACCAGGGCCTGCACAGCCAGCATCAGCCCGCTGACGCCACCCGAGGTGACGGCCAGCCGCTGGGCGGCCACGGGGCGGTGCAGGCTGCTGGTGTACTGCGCCAGCGCCTCGCGCAGCTGCGGCAGGCCCAGGTTGTGGCTGTAGAAGGTCTCGCCCCGGCGCAGGGAGTCGATGGCGGCCTCGCGGATGAACTCCGGTGTCGGCTCGTCGCTCTCGCCGAACCAGAACGCGAGCACATCGCTGCGGCCGAGGCCGGCGTTGGCGACCTCCCGGATGCGTGAAGCCTCGAGGTTCAGGATCGCGCTGCGCATGGTGCCCTCAGTCGGGTCGCACCATGCGACAGCTGCTCGGCATCTCGGCTTCCGAGGTGGCGATCTGGCGGATCACGCGGAATCCGTAGCCGGAGCCCTCGACGTCGAAACGCACGCCGGGCGCACCCAGCCGGTCCATCACCCCCACCACCAGCGGCTGCTGGAACTGGTGGTCGGCCGCGCGCATGTGGCCTTTCTGGCCAGAAAACTCGAGCCGCACGCGCTCCAGCTGGGTCGCGACAGCGACGGTGTCGGTGGATCCGGCCTTCTCCAGCGCCTGCGCCAGCGCCTCCACCAGCAGCTGCATGCGCATGTGCACGTAGTCGTCCTGCGGCCGTGGAAAGCGTTGCCGGAACGACCGGTAGAACGCCTCGCTCTCGGCGGTGGGCACGTTGGGCAGCCAGTCCGCAACCGCTAAGACGCGGCCCACGCCGGCTTCGCCGATGGCGGCGGGGGCGCCCAGGGCGTTGCCGTAGAAGGTGTAGAACTTGCCCTCGTAGCCGGCATCGCGCGCGGCCTTCACCAGCAGCGTGAGATCGTTCCCCCAGTTGCCCGTGATGACTGCCTGCGCGCCGCTCGCCTTGATCTTGGCAGCGTAGGGAGCGAAATCCTTGACGCGCCCCAGCGGATGCAGTTCGTCGCCCACGATGCGCACGTCGGGGCGCTGCTCTCCCAGTTGGCGGCGCGCCTCGCGCAGCACGGCCTGGCCGAAGCTGTAGTCCTGACCGAACAGGTAGGCGCTGCGCACCTCGCGGTCGGCCTTGAGCACCTGCATGAGCGCCGCCATGCGCATGTCGGCGTGCGCGTCGAAGCGGAAGTGCCAGAAACTGCATTTCTCGTTGGTGAGGATCGGGTCCACCGCCGAGTAGTTGAGGAACAGCACGCGCTTGTCGGGTTCGCGCTCGTTGTGCTTGTTGATCGCATCGATCAGCGCCGCCGCCACGGCCGACGAATTGCCCTGCACGATGACGCGCGCGCCATCGTCGATGGCCGCCCGCAGCGCCGCGAGCGCTTCCTCGGTCTGGCCTTTGCTGTCGTAGCGCTGCAGCACCAGCGCGCGGGCGCCCTGCGGCAGCCGCACGCCACCGCGCTGGTTGACCCGCTCCACCGCCCAGGCGAGGTTGCGGAACACCGATTCGCCGGTGTTGGCGAACGCACCGGACAGGGCCTCGACCATCGCCACCTTGATTGGCTCGCGCGCCTGCTGCGCCTGCGCGAGGACGGGGAGAAATAGCGTCGCCGCGAGCGATTTCAAGACGCTCCTGCGCCGATTTTTTGCAGTCATGTCGCCCCCTTGAAAAAGGCCGAGACGGTGCACAGATCGTGTCCATGCAACGCTCGGCGGTTGTGAAAGCCGGGCAGTGTAAGTGAGCCGATCGACGACTTTTCCACAAACCTTCAGGAGTTCGCCATGTCCGTCTTCTTCGCCCCCGTGCTTCCCAGTGAAACCGTGAGCACCCGATTCTTCAACCCCCGCTTCCAGCGCTTCGTCAACGCAGCCTTCGTGGGCGCGCAGTCCGCCGCGCCGCGCGTGCAGGACGACGACAAGGCCTGGACTGTCAGCCTGGACGTGCCCGGTGTGGCACGTGAGGACCTGGAGATCAACGTGGAAGGCGCCATCGTGCGCATCCAGACCCGTCAGGAAGCGTCGCGCCAGTACAAGGCCGCCTACGAACTGCCGCAAGACATCGATGTCGAGGCGACCACCGCCCGGCTCGAAAACGGCGTGCTGACCCTCACGCTGGCCAAGCAGCAGCCGGCCAGCCGCGCCCGCCAGATCCCCGTGGCCTGACATGGGCCCTCCCCCGGCCGCCGCGACGGTTTGGCCGGAGCCCATAGCCCGGCAGCGGGCAAGGCATGGCTGCCGACCGGCTGGCGCCAGCGCCGCCGACAAGCGGCCTAGGCGGGCATTGCAACGTGAGGCGTGCGCACGAGGGTGCGACGCCGAGCTCAGGCCGGCTGCACGAGCAGCTCGTGCAGCGGCCAGCGGGGCCGCACGTCGAAGGCATAGTCGGCGCGGGCCTCCTCCACGCCGGCCTGCAGGCGCATGGCGGCCGCCATGGCGATCATGGCGCCGTTGTCGGTGCACAGCGCCAGTTCGGGGTAGTGCACGCGCACGCCGCGCTGCGCACATTCGGCGTCGAGCCGGGCGCGCAGCAGGCGATTGGCTCCCACGCCGCCCGCCACCACGATGCGCCGCAGCCCGGTCTGGCGCAGCGCGCGAACGGATTTCTTCACCAGCACATCCACGATGGCTTCTTGCGTCGCGGCGGCCAGATCGGCCTTGCGGCGTTCCAGATCGCCGCCTAGCTTTTTCGCCTGCGTCAGAACGGCGGTCTTGAGGCCGGCAAACGAAAAGTCGAGATCGCCGCTGTGCAGCAGCGGGCGTGGCAGTTGAAAGGCGGCTGCATTGCCGTCCTGCGCCAGTCGCGAGAGCGCCGGCCCCCCGGGGTACCCCAGCCCCAGCAGCTTTGCCGACTTGTCGAAGGCCTCGCCCGCGGCATCGTCGATGGTCTCGCCGAGCAGGGTGTAGCGGCCGACCGCGTCCACGCGCATCAGCTGGGTGTGGCCGCCGGACACCAGCAGCGCGACGAAGGGGAACTCCGGCGGGTCGGCACTCAGGAACGGCGAGAGCAAATGGCCTTCGAGGTGGTGCACCCCGAGCACCGGCAGCGACAGCGCCGCTCCCAAGGCGCACGCGACCCCCGCGCCTACCAGCAGGGCCCCTGCGAGCCCGGGCCCACGCGTGTAGGCCACCACATCCACCTCGGTCATCGGACGTCCCGCAGCGCCCAGCACTTCGTTCGCGAGCGGCAGAACGCGGCGGATGTGGTCGCGGCTGGCAAGCTCGGGAACGACCCCGCCGTAGTCCTGGTGCATGTCGATCTGGCTGTGCAGCGCATGGGCGAGCAGGCGCGGCACGGCCGCGCCCTCGGCCTCCACCAAGGCAACGCCGGTTTCATCGCAGGACGATTCGATACCGAGTACGAGCATGGGCCGGCAGTGTAGCCAGGGCGCCATTGCCCTTGAGCCGGCACGTGTGTTGCCGCTCTGACCGAACAGCGTTTCGATGCACCATCAGCTTATCGCCGGAAGTCATGATGCTTGCCCGAGAATGACCGCAATGGGCAGCATCAGTCATTACCTGAAGGAGATCGGCCGCGGCAAGCAGGGCGCGCGCGCCCTGGACCGCGCCCAGGCCGCAGACTGCTTCGGACAGGTGCTTGATGGCCTGGTATCCGACCTGGAGGTCGGCGCCTTCTGCATGGCCATGCGCATCAAGGGCGAGACGCCCGAGGAGATGTGCGGGTTCCTCGACGCGACGGCCGAGCGCAGCGCACGCGTTCCGGCCGGCGAGCGCCCCCTGGTGGTGATCCCCAGCTACAACGGTGCGCGCAAGCTGCCGGCTCTCACTCCGCTGCTGGGGCTGCTGCTGGCCCGGCAGGGGCTTGCGGTGCTGATGCACGGCGCCGCCACGGAAGACCGGCGCGTAGCCGTAGCCGAGGTGCTGGGCGCGCTGGGCGTGCAGGAGCACCTGCAGGGCACGGCCGTGGCGCCGGGCACGCTGGCCTGGCTGCCGACGCAGCGCCTGTGCCCGGGATTGCAGCGGCTGCTGGACGTGCGCCGCGTGGTCGGAGTGCGCAACAGCGCCCACAGCGTCGTGAAGCTCATGAACCCCTGCGCCGGCGCGGCGGTGATCGTGAGCAGCTACACGCACCCGGAGTATGCGGCCTCCATGGCCGAGGTGTTCGAGCGCACCAACGCAACGGCCATGCTGCTGCGCGGCACCGAAGGCGAGGCAGTGGCGGACGCGCGGCGGCTGCCCCAGATGGACGGCTTCATCCGGGGACAACGGCTGCAGCTGGAGGGCGGCTTGCGCGGCAGCGTCACGCAGCTGCCGGACCTGCCCTGCAGCACCGATCCGCAGGACACCGCCCGCTACATCCGTGCCGTGCTCTGCGGGGAACGGGCGGTGCCCGTATCGATCGGCCTGCAGGTTGAACACATCGTGCGCCTGGCATCGAAATGACGAACGCAAAGAAATCCTCCTCCCCTCGCGACCCGTTCGGCGCTTCGGGCAGTGTCACGCTGGTGGGCGCCGGGCCGGGCGATCCTGACCTGCTGACGCTCAAAGCCGTGCGCGCCATCGAGGCGGCCACGGTGCTGCTCGTGGACGAGCTGGTGGGCGACGGTGTGGTGGCGCTGGCACGACCCGGCACGCGCGTCGTGCACGTGGGCAAGCGCGGCGGCTGCCGCAGCACGCCGCAGGCGTTCATCGAAAAACTGATGATCACGGCGGCGCGCGAGGGCGAACGCGTGGTGCGGCTCAAGGGTGGAGACCCTTTCATCTTCGGGCGTGGCGGCGAAGAGGTGGAACACCTGCGCGCGGCGGGTATTTGCGTTTCCGTCGTCAACGGCATCACCGCCGGACTGGCCGCCATGGGCTCGCTGGGAGTCGCACTCACCCACCGGGACCATGCACACGGCGTGGTCTTCGTCACCGGCCATGCACGCCCGGGGCACGACTTCGACTGGCCGGCGCTGGCGTCGGTGGCGCACGCAACCCGCCTCACGCTGGTCATCTACATGGGCGTGCGCGGCGTCGCCGAGATCGAGCGTGGACTGCTGCGCGGCTTGCCTGCCGATACGCCGGCCGTAGTGGTGCAGCACGCCAGCCTGCCCCTGCAGCGGCAGGTAGCCACTCGCCTCGGCGAACTCGCCGCCACCGTGGCGCGCGAAGGGCTGGCCAGCCCGGCCGTCATCGTGGTCGGCGACGTCGTGTCCGGTCTCAGCGCAGCACAGCACGAACTCGAGCGCTGGGGCGCTGCCTGAGCGCCATGCGCGGCGGCAGGAGCGGTCGCTGCGCACCCCGCGCAGCCGTCGTCGTGACCACGTCCGACGCCCTCCCCCCACCTCCGCCCGGGTGGCAGGCCGCCGTGCCTACACTCGCTGCCCTATATGCACTCCTGTGACGTTCTCATCGTCGGCGCCGGCGCCGCCGGCCTGTTCTGCGCCGGTGTCGCAGGCCAGCTCGGATTGAAGGTGCTGTTGGTCGATCACGCGGCCAAAGTGGCCGAAAAGATCCGCATCTCGGGCGGCGGCCGCTGCAACTTCACGAACCGCGACCTGGATCCGCGAGCGCCGCACAAGCACTTCCTGGGCGAGAACCCGCAGTTCTGCCGTTCGGCCCTGTCGCGCTACACCGCGGCGGATTTCACGGCGCTCGTGCAGCGCCACGGAATCGCCTTTCACGAGAAACACAAGGGGCAGCTGTTCGGCGACCGCTCGTCGGACGACTTCATCCGCATGCTGCTGACCGAGTGCGCCGCCGGCGGTGTGACCCACTGGCAGCCCTGCGCGGTGCACGGCGTTCGCCACCACCCGGACGCAGGCTACGAAGTGGATACCGACCGCGGCCCCGTGCACGCCACGCGCGTGGTGGTGGCCACCGGTGGACTGTCGATCCCGCAGATCGGCGCGAGCGATTTTGCGTGGCGTCTCGCGCGGCAGTTCGGGTTGCGCGTGGTCGAACCGCGCCCGGCGCTGGTGCCGTTGACGTTCGACGGCTCACACTGGGCGCCCTACGCGCAACTGGCCGGCCTGGCGCTGCCGGTGCGCATCGCTACCGGGCTGAAAAAGCAGCGCGTTGCATTCGACGAAGACTTGCTTTTCACGCATCGAGGTCTGTCCGGCCCGGCCGTGCTGCAGATCAGCAGCTACTGGCAGCCGGGCACGCCGGTGCGGCTGGACCTCGCCCCCGGGCGCGATCTGGGCGCAGCCTTGCTGACGGCCAAGCTGCAGTCACGCCGTCTGTTGGTCAACGAGTTGGCCGGCCACGTGCCCGCCCGGCTGGCCGAGGCCTGGGTGGGGCAGGATCCGTCGTGGCAGCGGCCGGTGAACGAGAGTTCCGACAAGGCTTTGGCTGCGCTCGCCGCGCGACTGTCGGATTGGGAGCTGTGCCCCACGGGCACCGAAGGTTGGCGCAAGGCGGAGGTGACGGCAGGCGGCGTGGACACGCGCGACCTCAGCTCACAGACTTTCGAATCCCGTCAGCCGGGGCTGCATTTCATCGGTGAAGCGGTCGATGTGACGGGCTGGCTCGGTGGCTACAACTTCCAGTGGGCCTGGTCGAGCGGCTTCGCTTGTGCACAAGCCCTGGCGCAGGCCCGCACGCCAGCCTGAGCTGTCCGGGCCCGCGCCAACCTGGCGCGCAAGGCGGCGGTACCGCGCCTGACGTGCCGGACCGGCGTGGCGAGCCGGGGCCGCCCAAAGACGCCGCTCCAGGCGCACAGCCCTACACCTGGGTGGCCGAAAAGGCACGTGCAGGGGTGACGTAGCACGCCGGCGGGATGGAATCCCAGTCGCGCGCAACCCGCCTGGTGGACACGTTCAGCAGGCTTTCGTGGCCCGCTGGAGCCGACGCCTGGGCCGCACGGGGCAAACACACGGTGAAGCGGCTGCCACAGCCTGGTCCTGCACTGGCGACCTCGAGCGTTCCGCCATGCAACTCGACCAGGCCCAGAGCGATGCCCAGCCCCAAGCCCAGCCCGCCGTACGGGCGGTGCAGGCTTTGCTCTCCTTGCGCGAACGGTTCGAACACCTCGGGCAGCATCGTCGCGGCGATGCCGCAACCAGTGTCCTCCACCTCGACCTGCACCTGATCGCCGGAGGATGACAGCCGCAGCCAGACCTGCCCGTTCGCAGGCGTGAACTTCTCGGCGTTCTCCAGCAGCCGTGCGAACACCTGCTCGAGCCGCTGCGGGTCGCCCTCCACCCACAGCGGCTCGTCGGGCGGCGTCCAGTGCACCGGCGCACCCTGCGCGAATCGAGGCATGCAGGTGCCCAGGGCCCGCGCCAGCACTGCACCTAGATCGATGCGCTCCGGCCGCAGCTGCAAGGTTCCATCGGCGATGCGCGCCGCCTCCAACAGGTCGTCCAGCAAAGTCGCAAGGTGCTTCACCTGCCGCCTGATGAGCCGGCGCTCGGACACCAGCAGGTCGGGAGCGCGTCGCTCCATGAGTTCCAGGGCAAGCACGATGGGCGCCAAGGGATTGCGCAGCTCGTGACCGAGCGTGGCCAGCATCTCGTTGCGCGCCCGTCGTGCTGGCGGCAGCGCGGCGCCGCCAGCGCCGTCGTGGGGCTGCGCCTGCGGCTGCGGACCCGACTGCGCCGCCGCGAACGTGCATGCCAGCAGGGACGCCAGCTCGCGTGTCCGGGCGCGCCGTTCGCCGGCCTGGCGGCTGTCGTCGGCGTCCAGCGTGCACACCACCAGCCGGCCGAACACTCCGGCACCTCTTCGCAGCGGTACGCAGTAAAGCGAGGTGAAGCCCAGAGCGCGCAGTGCCTCGTTGGACGGATGGCTGAACTCGTCCGCGCTCAGGCCAGCCTCGCCCAACAGCTGAGGCATGCATTCAAGTAGCGCCGGCGCGGCCGGATGCTGCGCAGATGCCACCACCAGGGGCGGCTTCGCGCTGTAGCGCCGGTCGAGCCAGGCACAGTCGCCCAACGCTGGCAGCGCCATGGCGAGCGCTGCTGGGACGTTCGCGTCCGGGTTTGCCGCATGCAGATCGCCCTGCGTGGTGAGCAGCCGCGCAATGCGCCCCAAAGTACGTTCCCACTGTGTATGTTCCATGATCGGCTACATCTTGAGTATTACGTCGGAACCCATTCTGCTTCATTTGCCATGGTTTGTGGGAGGTGGCGGGCCCGGGTAAGCCGCCGCTGGCAGGGCGAGATCCGCTGGCTATAATCGCGGGCTTTGCTGGCAAACCCCGGCGGCCTGATCACCACCACAGCCGGGGAACCCGCTGCAAGCCCGATCTTCTTGCGGCACCTTTTGGATCCAAGACACACGCATGACGACTATTCGAGTCAAGGAAAACGAGCCGTTCGACGTGGCCCTGCGCCGCTTCAAGCGCACGATCGAGAAGCTGGGCCTGCTCACCGAGCTGCGCGCACGCGAGTTCTACGAGAAGCCGACGGCTGAGCGCAAGCGCAAGAAAGCTGCTGCGGTCAAGCGCCACTACAAGCGCGTGCGCAGCATGCAGCTGCCCAAGAAGCTCTACTGATCTGCCGTGGGCGCGCGAGCGCCGCGCTTCGCTGACCGGAGCTTCCGGGCACCGGCGTCAGCAGCAGAGAAGTTCACCCGGCCGTCTGCGGCCGGACAGGCCCGCCCGGGGACGCCCGCGCGGGCCTTTGCTCGTCAACATCGCATCGGCAGCCCGGCCGCCGAGCTCGCAAGCAGGAGAAGATCGCATGACTACGCCCCTCAAGGACCGCATCAACGACGACATGAAGGCCGCCATGCGCGCGAAGGACACGGAGCGCCTGGGCACGATTCGCCTGCTGAACGCGGCCATCAAGCAAAAGGAAGTGGACGAGCGCACGAGCCTGGACGACCCGGCGGTGGTGGCCATCGTCGATAAGCTCATCAAGCAGCGCAAGGACAGCATCGAAGCATTCGAGAAGGCCGGACGCCAGGACCTCGCCGACAAGGAAGCCGCCGAGATGCGCGTGCTGCAGGCGTATCTGCCCGAACGCCTGTCCGCCGAGGAAGTCCAGGCAGAAGTCCGAACCCTCGTTGCCGAACTCGGCGCCGGCGGGCCCGGAGACATGGGCAAGGTCATGGGCGCCGCCAAGCTTCGTCTGGCGGGCAAAGCCGACATGCAACAGGTGTCGGCGGCGGTGAAGGCAGCACTGGCCGGCTGATCCGGTCGGAAGAAGTGCCACTCGCGGCGGCCGCGAACGGCACCGGACTGCGGCGCTCACTCGCGCCGGCAACGTCTTCGCGAGTCACAAGACGATGCCGGGCAGCGACCTACGGAAGGAGTGAGCGCTCTACGCCGAAGGCCGGAGCGCGCGAGTCTTTCTGTGCGAGTTCCTGGCAGCGATCTTTCTGCCTCGGAAGGCGAACAGGCCGCATCCATCGACCTCCATCCGGCTCCCGTCGGCGCCAGTGCCGCTGAACGTCCACTTCGATACATCTGATCGCCGCATACGAAGCGACGCGAAAACTGCCACTGATCATCGGGACGGTTTGCCACGCCGCGGAGAATCCGGCGCGAACCGCATCGATTGCGACGAACGGGTGCCGCGCGCGTGCTGGCCCGCGCATGCCTGGAAGACGCAGTCGTCCGCCTTGAAGCGAGCGCATCAGCGCATCGACCGCGTGCCGGTTCCATGCAACCGCGATCGGCTGTTGGGAGGCTCATACCCGGCCCCCAGCGCTTCCTAGTCGGCGCGGCCGACTCGCCAGTCTCCGAAACGAGGTGCCACGGGAGCAATCATGTTCACCGGGGGCTCTTGCCTGGGGAGGCAAAGATCGTCGAGGAGGAGAAAACGGAATACCGGGCGCTGCGCAGTTGCAGCAGCACAGCCGCGGCGAGGAAAGGCACCAGCCAGATGACCCGGGACTGGAAGCGATCCAGGGGCGCGGCGAACACGGCACAGATCAGGGCGTTGGCCAGGACACCCGCCCCGACCACCAGCGCGAACTGATCGAAGCCGGGCGGCCGCGGCAGCGCCGAGGACCGCCTGCGCCAGGCCAGCAGCACAAGCGATCCCGCCACGGCGGCATACGTCGCGCCGCTCAGCCACCCGTCGAAGTCGCCGCCGCGCACCCCCTGGCTGCCGCGCAGGTCCGCCAGCACGTCGTCCGGCACCCGCCCCAGATAGAACTTTTCCACGGCACCCGGCGGCTGACGGCCGACATCGACCCGGAAGCTGGCAAGCTGCTCCAGCACATCGGCGCCCAGCCCACGGGCGACGCCGAGAGGATCGAAGCGCACCACGTCCAGGACGAAGGCGATCTGCTCCTGTGCCATCCTGCGTTTGGCCTGCGCGTCGGCCAGCCAGAAGGCGCCCTTCGTCGGATCGTCCGAGAACAGGAAATCGTCCCAGTGCGTCGGGAAATTTGCGACGTAATCGCAGACCACGTAGCCGGCCTGGGGGCAGTTCTGCCGGAGGAATTCGGTGCCGGGACCCATCCCGATCAGATGGCCGGTGGCGTGGGGCAAGAGCACCGGAGGCGCACCCGACGCGGCCGTCATGGCCTTGTTGAACACCCACTCGGCGGCCACTCCGCCCACCACACATCCGGTCACGAGCACCAGCGCCGGCCATGGCGTTCGCAGGCCGAGGCGCAGCAGCTTGCAGCCGAGCATGAAAAGGAGCATCGCGGCTGCCAGCGCGAGATGGCTGGGGTGGGCGGCTATGGCGAACAGCAGCAGCGCCGCCACGCCGACGCGTTCCCATCGTCGCAAGCGGTTCCAGTAGGCAGCCAGAACCCCGCTGCACAGGACCGTCACGCCGGCGAACAGGTCGGGCATCAGCAGGCCCGTGAAAGCGGCCAGCGGCGTCAGCAGGGCGAGGCCAGCGCCGACCGCCAGCAGGTGCCGCCTACGGAAGCCCCATAGACGAACGATCACCAGGTGCAGCATGGCGGCCACGCAGAGCGCCTGCGCCACGACCGCCAGCCAGAGGCTGCCTGCCGCATGCGCGCCATACAGCAAGGCACCGTAATACACGGAGCGTCCAGCCAGACTCACATTGCGATCGGTCTCCGCCGGCGCGGCGGCGGCAGCCGCCCCGGATTCCGAAGCGGCGCTCGCTTCGCCCATCCACGGCTTGATGCGGTCCGCGCCCAGCACCTTGCTCGCGCCCACCTCCGCGCGCCGCACGTAGACGGGAGTGTCCGGATAGAGAAACGGCTGCTCGTTCAGGATGGCGGCCAAGCACAGCAGCGCCGCCGTTGCGAACACGGCGAGGCTAGCGAGCGCACGCGCCAGCCGATCGGGCGGCTCCGCCACTGTTGAGGACGAGGCCGCTGAATCGGTCTTGGCCGGCGCGCCGGGGGCTGGACGAGGCTGCTGCATGAAACAATGCTGATCGGGAGCGGGGCAGGATGCACGGAGCCACGCAGCACCGGAGCAAGTGAAGGTAAGCACCGTGAGTCATTGTGTCCCAGCCCACCAATGCTATGTGATCGCCACCGGCGCGAGGGCCTGCAGGGCCGAATGCCAGCGTTCCGTCGCTCTTTCTTGCCGGCGGACGGAGGGACGCAGTAATGACTGACAAGCCATGGGCTGGCGCCACGGAAGAATGCACGCACATTTGCCCCACTGTCATCCCATGCACCGCCGCATCGCCCTGGTCCAACTCGGAGCCCTCTTCACCGCAGCCTGCGGGGGCGGGAGCGGGGGCGGCGGAGCGGGGCCCGCGACAGCACCGGCGCCCGCTCCCGCGGTAGCAGTCGGTGTCTCACCGCCAGCGCCAGCGCCAGCGCCCTTGAGCCGAAACATCGCGATGTGGGGAGACTCGCTCACGCCCCAGGTGGCAGCAGGGCTGCGGCTGCTCTATGCGGACCGCGAGATATACAACGGGGGCGTGAACGGGGAAACATCGGGTGAAATCGGCGGCCGCCACCTCGCGGACGAGACCCACCGCGACTGGATCAACGTGTTCTGGTATGGCCACAACAACCAGACCGAAGCCGACCAGATCCGGGCCGACATCGCGGCGTCGGTGGCCCACCTCGAGCCCGGAAACGATCGATTCGTCGTCATGTCGGTAGTGAACCAGGCGACCTCGCGCGAGGTTCGTGGTGGGACGGACTACCGCGGCATCCTCGCGTTGAACGAGTCGCTTGCGGCGACATACCCGCAGAACTACCTCGACATCCGCTCGTACCTGGTGCAGCAGTACGACCGCGATCGGCCGCAGGACGCGGCCGACTTCGCAAACGACGTGGTGCCGAGTTCGCTGCGCTACGACCACATCCATCTGCTCGTCGAGGGCAGCCGGGTCGTCTCGCGTCGGCTGAAGGCCTTTATCGACGAGAAGGGCTGGTAGGTTGCGAGCCGGCATGTACCCGGCTCACGACCGCCTCAGGGCTGGCCCTTGCGCCAGGGGCCCTCGACTACCAGCGTGATGCCGGGGCTCTGGATGTTGACGAACATGAACCGGCCGTCGTGCGAGAAGCAGCCGCCGCAGAACTCGCTGCCGTTGACGGCGTTCTCCGCGACGCGGAACAACTCGCCGCTGCGGTTCAGGCCGACGATGTTGTTTCCGCCACCGCCGTCCTCGAACATGTAGAGGCGTCCATCCGGCCCGACGGTGATGTTGTCCGGCGCCTCCAGCACGGAACGGTCGGTGGACTCGACGACCAGGGTTACGGTCTCACGCTGCGGGTCGTAGGCCCACACCTGGCCGGCGCTGATTTCGCCGCCGCTGGTGCAGCAGAAGTAGACCCGGCCGTCGCCGTACCAGGCGCCCTCGCCTCGCGCGAAACGCGCTGCGCCCAGTGCCTGGCCCTGGCCCCGGGTGCTGTTCGCCAGGCCGTTGTCCAGCGGATCGGGATCGGAGATATCGACCCACTCCACGGCCAGCGGCTGGTGCAGCGTGCCCAGGAAGTTCTTTGCGGTGTTGGCCCCGGCCGGGAAATCCTTGAGCCTCAAGGCCTGCAGCGTTCCCCCGTCGAGCAAGCGGCCGCGGTGGTGCGGCACGTAGCGGTAGAAGAGGCTGTCGCCGGTGTCCTCGGTCTGATATACGACGCCGGTGCGCGGATCGACCGCGCAAGCCTCGTGATTGAAGCGGCCCATGCCGAGGATGGGCATGGCCTGCGTCGGCCCGTCTGCGAGCGCCGGCACCTCGAAGACGTAGCCGTGGCGCTGCTGGTAGGTCGAAAGCGACGCGTTGGGCAGCGAAGTGCTCTCTTCGCAGGTGAGCCAGCTGCCCCAGGGCGTCGGGCCGCCGGCGCAGTTGTTGTTGGTGCCGCCCAGAGATGCGTAGTCGCGCAGCAGCCGCCCGCTCTGGTCAAGCACCAGCGTGGTGGTGCCACCGTTGGCGTAGGTGTCGAACTTGTAGCCCGCCGCGACGTCCACGCCCTTCTGGTTGCCGTACTTGGTCTCGCGGTTGCTCAACTCGTGGTTGCGCACCAGCACCGTGGTCGCACGCGGACCTGGAAAGCAGGCCATTCCGTCGTGATCGCCGGGAACGAGCGAGCCGTCGCTCATGGTCTGTCCCGTGCACGAGATCGCCCAATAACGAAAGCCCGGCGGCAAGCTCAGAAGCGGCCGGTTGCGAAGGTCGAAGGCACCCTCTACGAAGAGCTCCTCCGTGTTCAGCGGCAGTACGGGCGAGAGGGCACCGAATCCGGGACCGAAGGAAGGCGCTGCGCCCGCGGTGCGCGCAAACAGGGTGGCCAGCGGCGCAACCATGGCGCCCGCGCCGATGGTTTTCATGAAGTTCCGGCGAGAAGAAGTCATTGATCGATCCAGCAGGTGTTGTGTTGAAGGGCCGTGTGCTGGCTCACCGGATGCGAACACGCATCGGGAGGAGGCGGGAGCCGACGGCGTCGCCTGTTGCCAGCGAAGCGAAGGTACGGTGCGCACGTGACAGTGGCGTGAAGGTCCGCACCCGACCCCGCATCGCCGTTCGGCGGTTGATTCACAGGATGGGAGTGTCGATGTGACGCGCGGCCATGCCCACGCGCGGCAGGCGACGACGACGGACAGCCAGCGCAAGCAGGCCTGCGCCCGCCAGCGTCACCCCGTGATGATCGGGCGAAGTGACGCGCTCTCGTTCACGACGAAATCGAAGAACGCCGCGACCCGCGGCGTTCGCCGCAGTTCCGGGGTGGTCAGCACGCGCCAGACGCGCGTCAATTCGGCGACGGGCTCGATCACCCGTACGAGATCGGGTTCTGCATCACCGAGCGCGGTGGGAAGCGGCGCCACCCCCACGCCGGCCTTGGCCGAGTAGACAAGGCCCAGGACGCTGTTGCTGCGAGCAACGAGCGAGGCCTCGGGTGCCACCTTCCTCAGCCATGCGGCAATCCGATGCTTGGCCATGGTCTCGTCGAATCCCACCAGCGCATGTCGCGCCAGGTCTTCGATCCGTTCGGGTCGCCCATGGCGTTCCACGTAGGTCCGGCTGGCGTAGACGGCCCAGATCGAGTCGCCGATCTTTCGCCCGATGAGGTCTCCGTCGTCGGTATCTCCCGAGCGCAAGGCCACGTCGGCATCGCCTGCCATGAGATCGACGTACTTGTCGCTCATGACGAAGTGAACCTCCAGTGCCGGATGGCAGGCCCGGAATCGATCGAGGAACGTCGATTGGGTGATCCGGTACACGATCGGCTCCGGACAGGTCACGCGAATGACGCCGCTGACGTCGGCAACTGCGACCAGAAGCTGTCGCTCGAATGCCAGCACCGCCGACTCGATGCGCTCCGCGTACGGCAGCATCGCTTCGCCGAATGCGGTCAGGCGATATCCCGTAGGCCGTTTCTGCACGAGTGGCTGACCCAGGCGCCGCTCGAGTTCGACCAGCCGCCGCTGCACGGTCGATTGATCGACCTCGAGAGCACGCCCGGCCGCCAGCGTGCTCCCATGGCGTGCGACGCCTATCAGGTACTTGAGGTCGTCCCAGTTGAAGGCGCGAGCGGTATGCGGCATTGCGGCCCCCTTTCTGCAGTCTTGCGCCTTACGGCAGGCGGCGCCGATCCCTAAGCTGATGCCGGATCAACACACAAGGAGTAGACATGAAAGTGAGTTCCGATCGCAAGAACGAAGCGAGCCTCGCACCCGCGACGGATGAACTGGCGTTCAAGTCAGGGATGCGCATGCAGTGGGACGAGGCCGCACCTGGCTGGAACGCCCACGCTCCGAAGATCCGCGCCTGGCTCGGCCCCGCAACCGACGCGATGCTCAGCATGGCCGGGGTGGCACAGGGCTCCCGTGTGCTCGACATCGCCGCCGGGACAGGCGACCAGACGCTGGCGATCGCCGAGCGTGTCGGTCCGCAGGGCAGCGTCCTGGCGAGCGACCTCTCACCCGCCGCCGTGGCGCTCGCCGAAGACAACGCGCAAGCCGCCGGCTTCGCCAATGTGCGCGTGCAGGTTGCCGACGGCGAGGACCTCCAGGTCGAGGCTGCATCGTTCGACGCAGCAGTCTGCCGGCTCGGGCTGATGTTCTTCCCGGACCCTCTGCGGGGCCTGCAGGAGATGCACCGCGCACTGCGACCCGGTGGCGGCGCCTGCACGATGGTGTTCTCGAGCCCGCAGAAGAACCCGTGCCTGACGATCATGATGTCCACGGCCCTGAAACACGCCGGCCTCCCACCGCGCGATCCCGAGTCGCCGGGCGGGCTGCTCAGTCTGGGCCGGCCCGGCCGCATCGACGAGCTCTTCAAGGCCGCAGGGTTTCGCGATGTCGCGACCACCGAGATGTATGCGCCGTTTCAGCTGCCGTCGGTAGAAGGCTATCTCGACTTCATCCGCACCTCGGCAAGTCCGATACAGCAGATCCTGGGCCGCCTTGCCAAGGAAGCGGCCGACGCCGCCTGGCGCGAGATCCAGGAGCGCTTGTCCGCCTTCGCAACTCCGCAGGGCTGGGTGGGGCCGAACGAACTGCTCTTGACAGCCGGACGCCGCTGACAACCAGCCGCCTGAGCAGACGCGCTGCGCTCGCCCCGAACCGCTCGGTCGGTGATCCGCACCACCGTCGCTGCTCAGGCGCGCCCTTGCAGCACCCCCTTGGCAACCGTGTTGCGCTGGATTTCGCTCGTGCCGGCCACGATGCGGTACATGCGCAGCCGACGGAAGATGACCCGACCGGATGGCGCGACGGATCTTGTTCGCACCGCGCCTGGCCGATCCTGAGGCGCAGAAGCGGGCAGCCCCATGCGGCGCCCCCAGGGCCGCGGCCGCTTGGGGGACGTGGAGCAAAATTGCACCAATGCAGAGATCCTTCTTCGGCCTCGCCGTGGTGCTGGGGCTCGTATCGGCCGTAGGCCCCTTTGCCATCGACATGTACCTGCCGGCGCTGCCGACCATCGGCCGCGCGCTGGACGCTTCGCCGGCGACGGTGCAGGCCAGCCTCATCGTCTTCTTCCTGGCGCTCGGCCTGGGGCAGATGGTGTACGGCCCGGTATCCGACATGCTCGGGCGCAAGGGGCCCCTGTATTTCGGCCTCGGCCTCTTCTCCGTCGGCAGCATCGGCTGCGCACTCGCTCCGGATTCCGGAACGCTGCTGGCGATGCGCTTCGTGCAGGGGCTCGGCGCATGTGCGGGGATGGTGATTCCGCGGGCCGTGGTCCGCGACCTGCACACCGGCACCGATGCGGCGCGCCTGATGTCCATGCTGATGCTGGTCTTCAGCGTGTCTCCGATCCTCGCGCCGCTCACCGGCAGCCTGCTCATCGAGACCTTCGGCTGGCGCGCCGTCTTCTGGGCTGTCGTGGTGGCGGCCGCGGTGGCCGCTGCCCTCCTCTACAACTTCCTTCCCGAGACGCGGCCGCCTGAAGACCGGATCGACAGCAGCTTCCGAAGTGCGATGCGGTCGTACGCGGTGTTGCTGCGGGACCGGCATTTCGTGGGCCTGTGTCTCATCGGCGGCTTCGGCGTGGCGAGCTTCTTCGCGTATCTCGCCACCTCCTCATTCGTGCTGATCGACCACTATGGGCTGAGCCCGCGGCAGTACAGCGTGGCGTTTGCGGCGAACGCCGCATCGTTCATCGGGGCGTCGCAGCTCACTGCGCGCTGGGGCAGCCGCTTCGGTCTCGTGCGCATGGTGAAGGTGGCGGCCACCGCTTGTGCGCTCATCATGGCCTCGGCCCTGATGGCGCAGTTGGCCGGCGGGGACGACCTGTGGGCGATGCTGGCCATGCTGTTCGCGGGCTACGGCGCCCTGGGTCTGGTCGTGCCGGCGACGATGGTGCTGTCGCTCGAGGAGCACGGCTCCATCGCCGGAGCGGCGTCGGCGCTTGCCGGAACGCTGCACTTCGCGTGCGGCATCCTCGTGATGGGTACGGTGAGCCTGTTCGCCAACGGAGAGCCGGTGCCCATGCTTGCCGCCATCGCGCTCAGTGCGGCAATGGCTTGCGCCTTTGCCTGGGGAACGCTGCGTCGCCCCACGGCTGCCGCCTCCCCAAACCCGGCCTGAACGCAAGCCCGGCAGCGTCTCAGCGGCGCGGCAGCCGCAGGTTGTCGGCCAGGTGCTGGTAGACGGCGGCTATGCGGCGCAGGTGGCGTGACTCGGGGTGCGCCAGCAGCCACAAGGTGGACTCGCAGCCGTCCAGGGGGTCGGTCAGCGCCTTGAGTTGCGGCTCGATGGCCAGCATGAACACCGGCACCACGCCGACGCCGCAGCCGCTGCGGATGGCGTCGATCACGCCGACGATGCCGTCGGCGAGCAGGCGTGGCGCCAGCTTCGGAAACGCGCGCCGACGCCAGCGAACGCTCGGGTGCTCGGGCATCGACTCGTCCGGCGCGACCCAGTCCTGCGCGTCCAGCGGGCGGCGGCTACCGGCCGCGCGCAATCCGGCCACAACGAACTGGATCTGCCCCAGCTCCCGCCCCACCAGATGCTCGGGCGGCTTGGGCGTCGCCCGCAGCGCGATGTCCGCGTCGCGCTTGGTGAGGTTCAGTAAGGCGTTGTTCGCCTGCACCTCGAGCTGCAGCAGCGGATGGGCACGCGCAAGCGCGGGCAGACAGGGGAGCACGAGGCCGCGCAAAACCGAATCCGTGGTGGTGAGGCGCACGCGACCGTCCACCGCCCCCTGCGCACCCGTGGCGGCGGCGCGCGCGGCCTCGAGCTCGGCTTCGATGCGCTCCGCATGGCGGGCCACCTCCAGCGCCACGTCGGTGGGCAGATAGCCCTGCCGGCTGCGCTCGAACAGGCGCTGACCGAGTCGCCGCTCCAACCGCTGCAGTGCACGAAACACGGTCGAGGGGTCGCTGGCGCTGCGCGCGGCCGCTTCGGCCAGGGTGCGCCCACGGGCGAGCGCGAGCACCACCTGGAGGTCGGAGGCCGTCAGTTCGTATTGCGGATGTGCAATGGACGCTTTCATGAACGCTTATTTTCCTTGCGTTTCAGCAAACCTACATTCTGGGCCTCACCTCTTTCACAGGAACCAACGCAATGACCTCCTCTCCCCTCGATTCGCCCGCCCCGCTGGCTGGCACCGTGTTGCGCGTCGCCCTGGGCGCCATGTGGATCAGCCATGCCTTGCTCAAGGTGCTGGTCTTCACGCTCCCGGGAGCCGCGCAGTTCTTCGACTCCGTTGGCCCGCCGGGCATGCTCGTGTACCCGGTCGTCGCTGCCGAACTGCTCGGCGGGGTCGCCATCCTGGCGGGCTTCTATGGGCGCCAGGTGTCGCTGCTCCTGTCGCCGGTCCTCCTGGTTGCGACGTGGGTGCACCTGCCCAACGGATGGGTGTTCACCGCGCCCAACGGCGGCTGGGAATACCCCGCCTTCCTGATGCTCGCGTCGCTCGTGCACTGGCTGCTCGGCGACGGCGCCTACGCGAGCCGCCGCAGCAATGTGCTCGTCCCCGCCTGACCTTTCCGACCGATGTTCAAGGAGAACCCCATGAAGCTCTATTTTTCGCCTGCCTACTGCTCGCTTGCCGTCCACATCGCCCTGCGTGAATCGGGACTGCCTTTCACGCTGGCTCGCGTGGACACGATGGCTGCCCGCGTGGAGGACGGCAGCGACTTCCGCGCCGTGAATCCACGCGGCTATGTGCCCGTGCTGGAACTGCCGGACGGCAGCCGCCACACCGAAGTAGCGGCGCTGCTGCAGCATGTGGGCGAAGCCGCACCCGACATGGGCTTGCTGCCTCCAGCGGGCAGCCGCCAGCGGTTCGAAGTGCTGCAGTGGCTCACCTTCATCTCGAGCGAACTGCACAAGGCTTTCAGTCCCTGGCTGTTCCACAAGGAGACGGCCGACAGCACCCGACGCGAGGTCAAGGCCAGGATCGCAAGGCGGCTCGGCGAACTCGAGGCGCACCTGGCCAGCCGCCCATGGCTGGTCGGCGAACGCTTCTCCGTAGCCGACGCCTACGCGTTCACCATCGTGCGCTGGGGGCCCATGGCCGGCGTGTCGCTCGCCGCCTTCCCGGCGCTGCAGGCGTACCTCGCGCGCGTCGAATCGCGACCGGCGGTGCGGGCCGCCCTTGTCGCCGAGGGGCTGGCCCATGTCTGAGCCGCTGACGCTCGTGAGCCATGCGCTGTGCCCCTACGTGCAGCGCGCAGCCATCGTCCTGGCGGAGAAGGGCACGGCCTTCGAGCGTCGATGGATCGACCTGGCCGACAAGCCGGCGTGGTTCACCGCCATCTCGCCGCTCGGAAAGACGCCGGTCCTGCTGGTGGGCATGGAAGCGGTGTTCGAGTCCGCCGCCATTTGCGAGTACCTCGACGAGACCCACACGCCGCAACTGCACCCGGCGCACGCGCTGCAGCGCGCGCGGCACCGCGGCTGGATGGAGTTCGGATCGTCGGTGCTCAATGGGATCGCGGCCTACTACACCGCGCCGGACGTCCGGGCGCTGCAGAACCAGCGCGATCTGCTGCGGGCCCGGTTCGCGCAACTGGACGCGGCGCTGGACGCGAGCGGCCCCTGGTTTGCGGGCGAGCAGTTCTGCCTCGTCGATGCCGTGTTCGCGCCGGTATTCCGCTACTTCGACGCCTTCGAGGCCGCAGGCGAGCGCGGCTGGTTCGATGCGACGCCGCGCGTGCGCGCGTGGCGCACCGCGCTCGCGCAGCGCCCGTCGGTCATCGGCGCCGTCCCGAAGGACTTCGACCTCCGGCTGCGTGCCTTCCTGCTTGCGCGCGGCAGCGAGTTGTCTCGCCGGATGCAGGCCTGAGGGTTGTTGGAACGCCGCACCCCGAGGCGCAGCCTACCTGCGCTGCCCGGTGCGGCCTTCCGGCGCCTGCTGCCGCGCGAGTTCCCAGAAAGCCCGCCCGGCAGGTGAGAGACGCGTCGCGTCCAGGCACGCCAGCGCGACCCGACGGGCGACGCGTGGCGTGATGGGCCGGAATGCGAGCCCGGGACGCGGCTCGGGCACCGTGAGGGACGCCAGCACCGAGACACCGTTCCCGTGTGCGACGAACTCCAGGATCGAGATGACCTGGAAAAGCTCGTGAGCGACTTTGGGCCGCACGCCCGCACGTTCGAACATCCGCATGACCATGTCCTGCGACCCTGCCTGCGTCAGGATGAGGGGGTACTCGGCCAGGCTGCGGACCGGGACGGTCTCACTGCGAGCCAGGGGATGGCCCTCGGGCAGGATGGCCATGAGTTCATCGGTTGCGAGCGCCAGGGTGTCCAGCGTGGGCTGGGGCAGGCGAACCACACCGATTTCGACCTTGCGCTCGACCAGGTCCTGCTCGATGTCGGCGTCCGCGCGCTCCGTGACGTGGACCTGCACCCCCGGATATCGCCGGCGGAACGCCTCGAGCAGCGGCGGCAGGAGGCGCAGCGACGTACTGGGCCCGATCGATCCGATGCGCAGCGCTCCCGTCCGCAGCCCGGCCGACGCGGCGGAAGCCCCCTTCAGCTGCTGCAGCGATGCGAACACGTCGCGCGCGTGGACGAGCGCCAGCTCGCCCGCATGGGTCATCACGACCCCCGCTGCCATGCGATCGACCATCTCGCAGCCAAGGCCGGTCTCCAGGGCGCGCAAGGCATGGCTGGTGGCCGAGGCGCTCATGCCGATCCGCGCGCCTGCCGCCGAAATGCTCGAAGAGCCCGGCAGGCTCACCAGGAGCTCCAGCTGGCGCAGGGTAGGAAGGCCGGCGTCTGGCTTCATTGAAAACGGATTCAATTGAACGTGAAGATGCTTGAATCCTAGACTCCATGCCATGAACACACAAGCACGAGTCCACTGCCTGGAATCCGGCCAGGGTCTGCCGCTTGGCGGCTCCGGCGCAGGACACGTGGTCCTGGTGGAGGGAACGCTCCTGGTGCAGCAGCCGGCCGTCTGGCTGGCCGGCTGCTATGTGCGGCCTGCGGCGGTCCGGCTCGCAGCGCCGGCAGCCTGGCCGCGCGGAAGCTACGTGTCCTGCGTCGCGGTCGGCCCGTCGATCGTGCTCGTCCACGGCACCGCGCC
The DNA here is from genome assembly GCF_037726105.1 of Ramlibacter sp. AN1015. NCBI lineage: Bacteria > Pseudomonadati > Pseudomonadota > Betaproteobacteria > Burkholderiales > Comamonadaceae > Ramlibacter > Ramlibacter sp. AN1015. The sequence goes on along the minus strand of NZ_JBBJUM010000007.1, from coordinate 171,867 downwards.
GCTGCTTTCCCGCGAGCGGCTTCGGGCAGCTGCTACCTGGATACGCAGGCTCCCGAAGGCACTGGGTAACGACAGCGGACCTACGCGCGAGCCGCTCGCGCATTGAAGCAGCGGCGGCAGCGCGGGCCTGTGCAGTAGACAACAGGGGGGGGCAGCCGGGGGACGGAGCCCTTCTGACTTGCCGCCCCGGCGCGGCGCTTCAGCTGCCCGCCACCTTCATGCGCTCGATCAGCAGCGAGCCCACCGTCTTGGCGCCGTACGTGTACGTGTCCGCTCCCACCGCGGCAATGCCGGAAAGCATGTCGCGCAGATTGCCGGCGATCGTGATCTCCTGCACCGGGAACGCGATCTCGCCGTTCTCGACCCAGAAGCCGCTCGCGCCACGCGAGTAATCGCCTGTCACGTAGTTCACGCCCTGCCCCATCAGCTCGATGACGAACAAGCCGGTGCCGAGCTTGCGCAGCATGGCGGGCAGATCATCCTCGGGCTGGGTCTCGCGAGAGCTGAGCACGAGGTTGTGCGAACCGCCGGCATTGCCCGTGGTCTTCATGCCCAGCTTGCGCGCCGAGTAGCTGCTGAGGAAATAACCCTCGACCCGACCGGCATCGACCACCTTGCGCCCGCTGGTGCGCACACCCTCCTCGTCGAAGGGCGAGCTGCCCTTGCCGCGGCGCACATGCGGGTCTTCGGTGATGTCGATGTGCTTCGGAAGCACCTGCGTGCCAAGCGAATCGAGCAGGAAGGTGCTGCGCCGGTAGAGCGCGCCACCGCTGGTGGCTTGCACATACGCGCCGAGCAGGCCCGCCGCGAGGGGCGACTCGAAGAGCACCGGGCATTCACGCGTGCTGATCTTGCGGGCATCCAGACGCGACAGCGCCCGCTCGGCCGCATAGCGCCCGACCGCGGCCGGCCCGGCGAGCTCCTCGGCGTTGCGCATGGAGCTGTACCAGGCGTCGCGCTGCATGTTGTCGCCGCGGCCGGCGATCGGAGCGACGGAGATCGAGTGGCGCGAACTGGCGTAGCCGCCGCGAAAGCCCCGCGTGTGCGCGCTGAAGAAGTGGCTTTGCTGCGCCGAAACGCCGGCGCCTTCGCTGTTGGTGATCTTGCGGTGCGTCTTGAACGCCGCTTCCTCGCACACCAGCGCGATACGCGCCGCCTCCTCGCTGTCGATGTTCCAGGGGTGGAAGAGGTCGAGATCCGGCTGGTCGGCCGCCTGTGCGATGTCGGCTTCGTCGGGCAGCCCGGCCACCGGGTCTTCGGCCGTGAAGCGTGCGATGTCGTAGGCCGCCTGCACCGTCTGCTCGATGGCCGCTACGGAGAAATCCGACGTACTCGCATTGCCTCGGCGCTGGCCGATGTACACCGTCACGCCCAGTGACTTGTCGCGGTTGCGCTCGACGTTCTCGAGCTCGCCCTTGCGCACCGACACCGACAGCCCGCATCCTTCCGAGGCTTCAGCGCCGGCATCGGTTGCCCCCAGCTGCTTCGCGTGGGCCAGGGCCTTGTCTACGAGTTCTTCGAAGTGCGCGCGACTGTAGCTAAAGCCGCGCTGGGCGCTCGGATCGGGTTTGTTCATGGCGGGGCTATGATACTTGCGACCCCGGCGCGGCTCGGGCCCGCCTCCCCCATTTCACGCATGTCACGCAAACCAAAACGAGGCTACTTCGTGCGCGGCCAGTTCGTCGCCGAAGGCAGCGAACTCGACCAGCAACTCAAGGCCGAGCTGAAGGGCTCGGACATCAGCAAGACCGACCTCAAGCGCGAGAGCGAACAGCTGCAAAAGCTCGGCGAATCGCTGATGACGCTGAGCAGCGACCGGCTCCAGGCGCTGCAGCTTCCCGAAAAGCTGGTGGATGCCCTGGACGAGGCGCGCCGCATCACCAACTTCGAAGGCCGGCGCCGCCAGACGCAGTTCATCGGCAAGCTGATGCGCCTGCTCGACGAGGACACGCTGCAGGCCGCGCGCGACGCGCTCGAAGCGCAGCACCAGGGCTCCGCGCGCGAAACCATGGCGCTGCACGAAGCCGAGCGCTGGCGCGATGCGCTGCTCGCGCGCGACGAGGCCGTGGGCGAATGGCTCACGCGCTACCCGGGCACCGATGCGCAGCAGCTGCGCGCACTCGTGCGCCAGGCACGCAAGGACGCACCACCGGCTTCCGCCGCCGCCGTGTCCCACGGCCTGGCGCCGCGCCAGGGACGCGCGTTCCGCGAAATCTTCCAGGTGGTGCGCGAACAGCTCGCCGCCGACGCGGATGGCGCCAGCGAACAGCCAGAGGACACCCCGCAATGAGCGACTTCGACCCGGTGCGCATCGGCATCGTCTCCATCAGCGATCGCGCTTCCAGTGGCGCCTATGAAGACAAGGGACTGCCGGCACTGCAGGCCTGGCTCGGGCGCGCCCTGCGCAACCGAATCGACTACGAGCCGCGGCTCATTCCCGACGAGCGCGAACGCATCAGCGCCACGCTGGTGGAACTTGTCGATGCAGGCTGTGCGCTCGTGCTCACCACGGGCGGCACCGGCCCGGCCCTGCGCGATGTGACGCCCGAGGCGACGCTCGACATCGCGGACAGGGAGATGCCGGGCTTCGGTGAGCAGATGCGCCAGATCAGCCTGCGCTTCGTGCCCACGGCCATCCTCTCGCGGCAGGTGGCCGTCATCCGCGGACGTTGCCTCATCATCAACCTGCCCGGACAGCCGAAATCGATCCAGGAAACGCTCGAAGGACTGCGCGACGCACAAGGAGCGTCGGTCGTGCCGGGCATCTTCGCGGCCGTGCCCTATTGCATCGATCTCATCGGGGGTCCGTACCTGGAGACGGACGAGTCCGTGTGCAAGGCGTTCCGGCCAAAGACCGCGATCAGGCCCGCGCCCGCGCAGTAGGCGCATAACCGACAACGAGCCCGACAACGAGCCCGACGACGAGCCCGACGACGAGCGCGTCGCGTGACGCGCGGTGTGCGCCGTTCTCGAAGCACAAGGGCTTGAAACGGCCGCGCGGCCGAGCGGTGCCGGCGCCTATTTGCCCACCAGCTGCGACAGCTTCTCTGCCTCGAAGCACTCGGTGCGGGCCGCCTCGTCGGGCACGCAGTCACCCTTGCGACGGGCGTCCGCCAGGTGCTCGATGGCCTGCCACAGCAGTGCGATCTGGTGCTCCTGCGACGAGGCGTTGTCGATCAGGCCCTTGAGTGCCTGCGACACCGGGTCGTCGCTCTGTGTCACACCGTAGGCCGAAAAGCCCAGGCGGCTTGCGACGGCTTCGCGCCGGGCCGAGTCTTCCGCCTGAATGATGCGCGCCGGGATGCCGACCGCCGTGGCGCCCGGCGGCACGGGCTTGGTAACCACCGCATTCGAACCGATGGCCGCGTGGTCGCCCACCTCGAAGCCTCCCAGCACCTTCGCTCCGGCGCCGACCACGACGTTGCGCCCGAGGGTGGGATGGCGCTTGGCTCCCTTGCTCAGCGAGGTGCCGCCCAAGGTGACGCCCTGGTAGATGGTGCAGCCGTCGCCGATCTCCGCGGTCTCGCCGATCACCACGCCCATGCCGTGGTCGATGAACACGCCGTCACCGATGCGGGCACCCGGGTGGATTTCGATGCCGGTGAGCCAGCGCGAGAACTGCGAGGTGAAGCGGCCGAGCCAGCGCATGCGCCGGTCCCACAGCCAATGCGCCATGCGATGCAGGACCAGCGCATGCAGGCCCGGATAGCAGGTGACTACTTCCCAGCTGCTGCGCGCAGCGGGATCGCGGTCGAGGATGCACTGGATGTCGGAACGCAGACGGCTGAACATGATGGCGCCGAGTCTAAGCTTTGCCCCGTGACGCTGCTTGCGACATGGCCTTGGCCACCCCACGCAGAATATGGATCTCTTCCGGCGTCGGAGCGGCGCGGTTGAACAGCTGGTGCAGCCGCGGCATCAGCTTCTTCGGTGCCTGCCGGTCGAGGAACCCGATGTCCACCAGCGCGCGCTCCCAGTGCGCCAGCATGCCGGCCAGCGCCTGGGCATCGGCGGGTTGCGGGGCCGCTTGCGCGGCAGCCGGCACCGCACGCCCGCTGTCGAAACCGCCGAGCGCCTGCCGCCACTCGTAGGCGATCACCTGCAGGGCCGCGGCGAGGTTGAGCGAGCCGAACTGCGGATCCACCGGGATGCGCAGCGCCACATGGCAGCGGTACACGTCGGCATTGGCCATGCCGAAGCGCTCGGGTCCGAACAGGAACGCCACGCCGGCAGGCTGCGGGTGCGTTGCGGCGAGCTGCGCCAGGTGTTCGCGGGGTGCCCGCGTGGGCGGTCCGAAGTCGCGCGGCGTCATGGCCGTGGCGCACAGGTGCGACACCCCCTCGAGTGCTTCGTCGAGCGTCGCCACGATGCGCGCGCGCTGCAGCACATCGACCGCGCCGCTGGCGCGCTGCACGGCCTCCTCGCGCTCCAGCACGTCGGGCCAGCGCGGCGCCACCAGCACCAGGTCGTCGAAGCCCATCACCTTGATCGCGCGCGCCGCGGCACCGACATTGCCGGCATGGCTGGTCTGGATGAGGATGAAACGTGTCTTCACGGCGGGAAAAGTAGAATGGCGGTATTGTCGTGCGACCGCATCGCCGGTCGTTCCCCGCGTCTCGCCGGTGCCCCGCCGCCGCGCCGAGCCTGCTCCTTCTCCTTCACAACCGATGTCGTCCAACCTGCACCCCATGCTCAACGTGGCCATCAAGGCCGCACGCGCCGCCGGCGCCATCATCAATCGCGCCGCACTCGACGTCGAATCGGTGCGCATCTCGCAAAAGCAGGTGAACGACTTCGTCACCGAAGTGGACCACGCTGCCGAGCAGGCCATCATCGAAACCCTGCTCACGGCCTACCCCGACCATGCGATCTGGGCCGAGGAGTCGGGCAAGACCCAGGGGCGCCAGGGCTCCGACTTCGTCTGGATCATCGATCCGCTGGACGGCACCACCAACTTCATCCACGGCTTCCCGGTCTACTGCGTGAGCATCGCGCTGTCGGTGCGCGGCAAGATCGAGCAGGCGGTGATCTACGACCCGACCCGCAACGACCTGTTCACCGCCACCCGCGGCCGCGGCGCCTACCTCAACGAGCGCCGCATCCGCGTGAGCAAGCGCACCGACTTGCGACAGTGCCTTATCTCTACCGGGTTCCCGTTCCGCCCGGGCGACAACTTCAACAACTACCTGCGCATCATGGCCGACGTGATGCAGCGCACCGCCGGGCTCAGGCGGCCCGGTGCCGCGGCACTCGATCTCGCCTATGTCGCGGCCGGCTTCACCGACGCGTTCTTCGAGACCGGGCTTTCGGCCTGGGATGTCGCGGCGGGCTCGCTGCTGGTGACCGAGGCCGGCGGCCTGATCGGCAACTTCACCGGCGAGCCCGAGTTCCTGGAGCAGCGCGAGTGCCTGGCTGGTGCACCGCGGGTGTACGGGCAGCTCGTGCCCATCCTGCAGAAGTACAGCAGATTCGCCAGCGCAGGCGAGAAGGCGCAGGTGCGGCAGGCGGCACAAATCGACCGTCAGGCGCTTGCCGATGAAAGTGCAGCGGCCAACCCGCCGAGCGATGCTTCCGACACGTCCGCCTCAGACGCCGCCGTCGGCGACGATGCGTCAGTGCCCGGTCAGGACGTGACCGGCACCGGCGCGAAGGCGCCGGCAACCGGCACGGGCCGCGCGGTCCTGGGCATCGGGTCCGGCGCCGAGGCGCCGGGCACCCCGCGCGCCTGAGTAGAAAGAAGCGTCGCGCGTTCAGCTGCGACGCTTGCTGCCGGCGCTCTTGTCGGATGGTGCGTCCGCAGCGCCGCGCACGTCGTTGGCCTTGGCGTCGGCCGCGCGCCGCGGCTGCCGTTGCGAAGCCTTCGCGTTGCTGGCCGTCTTGCTCGCGCTGGACGCGCTGGCGCGATCTCCGCTCGGGCGGTTGGAGGACGATGTGCTCTTGGTGCCTGAAGATTTCATGGTGCTGGCCTCTACATCGGTGCTTGCGTGATCGGCGCACGTGAACGGCGCCGGAACCCATTGGCGGTGTCTTGCCGGCAGCGCGCCAGTGGATGCGGTCCGACGGCGCTGTAGGAGTGGTGAGCGAAACGACGCCCTCAAGGGCGCGAAGCCTTGCGTGCTGGCGCGAGCTCGGCTCGTACGCGCGCGTCGCCATCGTTGCCCTTTGTGATGCGGTCCCGGTGGTGCATGGGCAGGGCCGCGGCCCGTGCGTGCGCCTCGCGCCCGTGGTGGCGGCGACCGCGTGCGTCGGACGCGGCGCTGGCGTGCGTCTCGAACGGCTTGTCCCAGTTCCGCACAGGCCGGCGTCGGCGGTCCGCGGCGAATTCCGCTTCGCGCTTGATGAAGGCACACCACGCCTCGCCCAGACTCGTCCGCGGCGAGGAACCGTCGAGCACCTGAACGGCCGCCCAGGTGCGCAGGTTTGCGAATGCCTTGGCCGCGATCGGGGCGCGTTCCTGGAGCTGGGTCCCGGCGAGCAGGTTGCAGGCTTCGAGGTCCAGCGTCCCCAGCGCCTCGTTGGCAGCGCGGCGGGACCCGTCGATCACGTCTTCGCCCCGCGATGCACCGCCGCTGTGCTCCAGCAGTTCTCGCACCTGTTGCTCCAGGAGACGGCGCAGCGCCGCCTGGCTGTCCTCGTCCAGCTGCTCGAAGCCCGGAAGCCGCTCCACCGCGGCGGCCGAAGCATCGGCTGCGGCACGCCGCAGGTTCTCTTGCGACGCTCGCTGCACGATCGCGAGCAGGGTCGATTCGTTCACGACGTCCATGGCGCCCACCATCGACTTCACCAGGGCCTCGCCGTCTTGTCGCCCCAGCGCCGGGCAGCGGTCCTGCAGCACGGTGGCGAAGGCCCGCTGCCACTCGTCGTTGGCCTTGCGATAGCTGGCGCAGGTCTGCGCCGCCGCCCCCAGGCTGGACCAGGCTCCTGCCAGGGTCTTGCCGCCCGGCATTTCGGCGAGGGAGCCCATGACGCGCGTCCGGATGCCCGGCCGCTGTCTCCTGGTGAAGGCGATCCAGCCGGAACTCACCTTCTCGAACGCGCTGGCGCGGGCCGGCACGGAACGGCCGTGTACTGTGTTCATGACTCCCCTTCTGGGTGACCGGACGTGGTGGTGCGTGACAGCGCACCGACAAGCGGGCTGAGTACCCCCGCCGCCGCAGCGGTTCATCTCAGCAGCGGCAAAAAGAACGTCGCGGCATCGAGGGCATTCGACCGGCTCCACGGACGAGGCCATCGGTACGGGTCGGGCGCCCCGAGGCGGCGAACAGCGGTACGCTGGCAAGCGCAAGCACCTGGACCGGCCGGCTGCTCGGATGCCGGGTGCTGGCGGGCATCGGCTTTCTGAGCTACAGCGCCTGCCTCTGGCACCGCGTGTCGCCGTCACGCCCGCCGCAGCCCCGGTGCGCAGTGCTCCTGCTAGCCATCTCTTACAGGTCAACCGTTTCGGTCACCCCCAGGAGCTGCCTGCGTCGGTACGCTGGGAACCTCTGCGAGCGCTGCGTGCACGCGCGCTTGCCGCGAAACCGAGCGGCACCGGTCGATTCGACTACGGCGGCTCACCACGCCAGGAGCGCGAGATGGACATTTCACGACGCGACTTTGGACGCCTGCTCGCCGGCGGCGGAACGGCTGCCGGCGCACTGGTGGGCGCAGGCATGAGCCTGGCGCCAGCCGCCGCTCGCGCCCAGCAGTTGCGCATCGCCAATGCAAAGGCCACGCCCAGCATCTGCCCGTATTGCGCGGTGGGCTGCGCCACCCTGGTCCACACGGTCGATGGCCAGGTCGTCAACATCGAGGGCGACTCGCGCAGCCCCGTCAACGAAGGCACGCTGTGCCCCAAGGGCGCGGCCATTTTCCAGTTGCACGTCAACCCCAACCGACCGAAGCAGGTGCTGCACCGCGCGCCTGGTGCGCCCGACTGGGAAGTGTGGGACCTGGAGCGGGCGATGGCCCGGGTCGCCGAGCTGACGAAAAAGACGCGCGACGAAACGTTCGTCGAACGGCTCGCCAATGGCAAGGAGGTCAACTCCACCACCTCCATCTTCTCGCTCGGTGGGGCCACGCTGGACAACGAGTGGAACCACATCCAGCAGAAGCTGATGCGCGGCCTGGGCATCGTGCCCATCGAAAACCAGGCGCGAATATGACATAGCTCCAGTGTTCCCGGTCTGGGAACCAGGCTAGGCCGCGGCGCGGCCACGATGTATCCGAGAGCCATGGAGGACTCGGACTGCGTGGTCGTCATGGGCTCCAACATGGCGGAGAACCATCCGGTCGCGTTCCGCTGGCCGATGAAGGCCAAGGTCGAGCATGGCGCCAAGCTGATCCACGTGGATCCGCGGTTCACGCGCACCAGCGCCATGGCCGACATCTACGCGCCGCTGCGCTCCGGATCGGACATCGCGTTCCTGGGCGGGCTGGTCAATTTCGTGTTGAACAGCGAGCGATGGAACAAGGATCCGTTCTTTCGCACCTTCGTCACCACGTACACCAATGCCGCGACCATCGTGTCCGACCAGTTCCGGGACACCGAGGACCTCGACGGTGTGTTCTCGGGCCTGATGGCCTATACCGGCGAAGCGAAGGAGTGGCCCTTCAACGGCTTCGTCGGCGAATACGAAACGCGGTCGTGGGACTACGCCGGCACGGACATGCAGTCGCGTGGCCGCGTCGCCGACACCGAACGCTCGGGCGAGCAGGACCATGCCTCGCGCCAAGGCGGGCAAGGCGCGCAAGGCGGGCAGAGCGGGGAAGGCGGCCAGGGGAGCGGCGACGCGACCTATGACCAGCGCGAGGAGCGTGCCAAGCGCGCGGTGAAAGCGGCAGAGGGCGGCCCGCCTTACGACAGGATGGTGCAGGCACTGGTCACGCCGCCCGAGCAGCGCGACGAGTCGCTGGCCCATCCGCGCAGCGTGTTGCAGATCGTGCGCCGCCATTTCTCGCGCTACACACCCGAGATGGTCGAGCAGGTGACCGGCTGCCCGCGCGACGTGTTCCTGCGCGTGGCGCAGACCATCCTGGACAACTCGGGCGCCGATCGCACCACCTCCTTCGCCTATGCCGTGGCCTGGACGCAGCACACCTACGGCGTGCAGATCATCGGCTGCGCGGCGCTGCTGCAGTTGCTGCTGGGCAATGTGGGGCGGCCCGGCGCCGGCGTCATGGCCCTGCGCGGCCATGCATCGATCCAGGGATCGACCGATATTCCGACCCTGTACCACTCGATCCACGGCTACATGGCGCATCCGTCGGCGCTGAAGCCGCATGCGTCGCTCGCCGAGTGGCTGGCCGAAGAGACGCAGCCCACCGGCTACTGGGCCAACACGCCGAAGTTCATGGTGTCGTACCTGAAGTCGATGTACGGCGACGCGGCCACGCGCGAGAACGACTTCGGCTATCGCTGGCACCCGAAGATCATCGGCGACCATTCACATATGCCGATGTTCGTCGCGATGAACGAGGGTCGCGTCAAAGGCATGTTCTGCATCGGCCAGAACCCCGCCACCTCGCTGAACGCCAAGGTCGAGCGCGCGGGGTTGCGCAAGCTCGAGTGGCTGGTGGTGAAGGACAACTGGCTGCACGAGACCGCGATGTTCTGGAAGACGGCGCCGGAGGTGCGCTCCGGTGAGATCGCCACCGCCGACATCGCCACGGAGGTGTTTTTCTTCCCCTCCGCGCAGGTGGCGGAGTACGACGGCAGCTTCACCAACACGCAGCGCCTGCTGCAGTGGCACTACAAGGCCGCCGAGGCGCCGGGCGACTGCCGCTCGGACATGTACTTCACCTACGAACTCGGCAAGCGCCTGAAGGCGCTCTACGCCGACTCGACGCTGCCTCGCGACGAGGGCTTCAAGCGCCTGGTGTGGGACTTCGAAGCCGAGGACCCGCGCGAGCGAAAGCGGGGCGAGCCTTCGTCCGAGAAGATCCTCAAGGAGATCAACGGCTACTACAGCGCAGATCCTGCCCGCCACGTGGCGAGCGCCGGAGACCTGGCCGACGACGGCTCGACCAGCTGCGCGTCCTGGATCTACTGCGGCGTGTTCCCGTCGGCGGACAAGAACCGGTCGGCCAATCGTGAGGCCGACCCGCCGGGCGTTCCCGGCGCGCACCTGGGCTGGGGCTTCGCCTGGCCGGCGAACCGGCGCATCCTCTACAACCGCGCATCCGCGGATCCGCAGGGCCGGCCCTGGAGCGAACGCAAGAAGTACGTCTGGTGGGACGAGGCCCAGCGCAAATGGGCCGGCCTGGACGTACCCGATTTCCCCGAGACCAAGCCGCCCACCGACCCGGCCAGGCCCGACGCGACCGGCATGGATGCCCTCTCGGGGAGCGACCCCTTCATCCTGAAGCCCGACGGCGTCGGCTGGCTTTTCGTGCCGGAGGGCCTGGTCGATGGCCCGCTGCCCACCCACTACGAGCCCGCGGAGTCGGTGGTGCGCAATCCGCTGTACAAGCAGCAGTCCAGTCCGGTGCTCAAGCACTGGAAGCTGGCCGGCAACGCGCTGGCCACCCTGGCCGACCCCAGCTACCCGCACGTCATCACCACGTATCGCCTGACCGAGCACTACCTGGCTGGCGCCATGAGCCGCTGGAACCCGTGGCTCACCGAGCTGCAGCCCGAGCTCTTCGTCGAGCTGTCGCCCGAGCTGGCTCGCGAGAAGGGCATTGCCAACCTCGACCGCGTGCGCGTCATCAGCCCGCGCGCTTCGGTGGTCGCGAAGGCGCTGGTGACCAAGCGCATGCAGCCGCTGCGCGTTGCCGGCCGGACGGTGCACCAGGTGGGCATGCCCTTCCACTGGGGCTGGGAAGGGCTGACCACGGGAGACGTCGTCAACGAGATGAGCGCGCTGGTGGGCGATCCGAACGTATCCATGCACGAGGGCAAGTCCTTCGTGTGCAACATCCAGAAAGCCTGAGCAGGAGCGCACCATGGCCGAACCGATGGGCTTTTTCACCGACCCGACCGTCTGCATCGGCTGCAAGGCCTGCGAAGTCGCCTGCAAGCAGTGGAACCAGCTGCCGGCGCTGGACGACGAGCGCAGCACGCTGTCCGGCGACAGCTACGACAACACGCGCAAGCTGGACGGGACGCACTGGCGGCATGTGAAGTTCATCGAGCAGTTCGACGACGACCGCCGCGACGGCCGCTGGACCATGTTGAGCGACGTGTGCAAGCACTGCGTGCAGGCGGGCTGCCTCGAGGTGTGCCCGACCAACGCCATCATCCGCACCGAATTCGACACGGTCGTGATCCAGTCCGACACCTGCAATGGCTGCAAGGCCTGCCTCGCGGCGTGTCCCTTCGGCGTGATCGACATCAACCCGGTGTCCAACACCGCGCAGAAGTGCACCCTGTGCTATGACCGCCTGCAGGCCGGCATGGAGCCCGCCTGCTCGCAGGCCTGCCCGACCGACTCCATCGTGTTCGGCCCCGTGTGGCAACTCAAGCAGCGCGCGGCGCGCCGCGTGGAACAGCTCCATGCGGCCGGCGAGAAGCGGGCGGTGCTGTACGGTGCCGACGACAAGATGCTGGGCGGCCTGAACGCCTTCTTCCTGCTGGTGGACCGGCCGGAAGTCTATGGACTGCCGCCCGACCCGAAGATGCCGAGCCGGAACCTGGCTCCCGGCGCGTGGTTCAGCGTGCTGGGCGCCATCGTCGTCGGTCTGGTCAGCGTGTTCAACTTCCGCGATCGCCGCGCGGACGACATCGACGGAGCCTGACGATGATCGACGCTCCGAGCAGCACCTGGTTCAGCGCCTCGCCGCACTGGCACTGGCTCATCGTCCTGTACTTCATCCTTGGCGCACTGGCCGGCGGCACCTACTTCCTCTCGGCGATGATCGACCTGGCAGGACGCGAAAGCGACCGGCGGCTGGCGCGGCTGGGTTACTTCATCACGCTGCCGCTCCTGGTCGTGATCGGCGTGGTGCTGATCGTCGATCTGTCGCGGCCCGACCGCTTCTGGCACCTGCTCGTCGCAAATCACACGCTGCTGCCGATGTTCAAGTACTGGGTGCCGATGTCGATCGGATCGTGGGCGGTCCCGCTGTTCAGCTTTTTCGCGCTGCTGTCGTGCATTGCCGCCTTTGCCGAGCACCGCCGCCCGCACTGGCACCTTGCGCGGCGGCTGCGGCCGCCAGGCGTCCTCGGCGCGCTCGTTGCCATTCCCGGCGCCCTGCTCGCCCTCGTGGTCACCGGCTATACCGGCGTAATGCTGTCGGTGCTGAATCGTCCGGTCTGGTCCGACACGTCGCTCTTCGGCATGCTGTTCCTGGTCTCTGCCGTCACCATGGCCGCTGCGCTGCTGGTGCTGGGGGCCCGCACGATGGGCTGGCAAAGCGCTGCAGTAGGGGCGCTGCAGCGCATCTGCGTCTGGCTGCTGGGGGTGCAGATTCTCGTGCTGATCGCGCTGTTCATCTCGCTCGGGCCGGCCGCCCGGGGCTGGCTCAACGTCTGGGGACTCGTGCTCGCGATCGGCATTGCCATCGGCATCGTGGTGCCGCTGGTGGTGGCCTTCAGCCGCAGGCGACATGTCTCCCACGGCCTGCCGGTCGCCGCCGCCCTGGTGCTCGCCGGAGGCTTTCTCGTGCGCACGGCGATCGTGTTCGTCCCCGAGGTCAACGCACCATGAAGCGGCTGCCGGGCTTTCTCTGCGTGCTGCTTGCCGCGTGCGGCAGCCCGGAGGCCGAGCGCACGCAGGGCGGGGGGCCTGGCGGCGACATCGGAAACCGCCCTGAGATCGTGCGGATGCATGAGGGCTCGCGCCCCTACCACGACACGCCGCACCTGGTGCCCGGTGCTGCGCCGGCACGGGAATCCGCGAGCCAGGCGCGGGAGTTCGGCCGGCGATGAGCGCCGCTTCGATAGCGGGCAACGCCCGATGAGCGCGCGCTCCCGGCTGGACACCCTGGCCCAGGCGCGCCCCGAGTGGGCGGCGTGGCTGCGCGTCGTGCGCGAGCTCGCCGCCGACCTTTCCGATCCGGCGTGGGATGCGAACCCGCCGCGCACGGCGCCGGCGTCCGATCGGGCGCCGCTGCTCGCCGGTGCCGAGATGCGGCCGGACACCCGTGCCATCGCGCGGCTGCTCGAGCGTCTGTCCGGCGTGGCGCGCGCGCAGGGACTGCATGCGATGGCGGGCGAGCCGAGGCAGGCGCCGGGGACGCCGGCCGACGCACTTGCGGTGTTCATGGCGGCCCTGAACGACGACGACGCGGCACTGGCAATGCAGGCCTCGCGCGCGGGCGCCTCGGCGCAGGGCTGGCGCACGCTCGCCGGCTTGCTGCCCATGCCCCACCTGCACGCCTGCGCGCGGCGCTGGGCTGCCGGCCCACGTGCCGCCTGGCCGCATGGCTACTGCCCGGTGTGCGGGGCCTGGCCGACGTTCGCCGAGTTGCGTGGCGTGGAGCGGGCGCGCCACCTGCGCTGCGGACGCTGCGGCGCCGGCTGGCCTATGCCGGTCCTTGCCTGCACCTATTGCGCAACGACGGACCACGACACGCTCGGCGCGCTGGTCGCGGAGGACAAGAAGGCCCACTTTTCCGTCGATGTCTGCCATCGCTGCTCGGGCTATCTCAAGTCGTGCACGACGCTGCAGGCGACGCCGTCCGACGAACTCCTCGCGGCGGACCTTGCGAGCGTCGAGTTCGATCTGGTCGCGCTCGAGCGCGGCTTCCTGAGGCCGCCGGGGCCTGGCGTCGCGCTGCGCGCGACGCTCTCCGTCGAAGCTGCGTCGATGCCGGCGCGACGCTGGTGGCGGTGATGGCCACGCTGCGGCCGGCCCGGGTATGCACGGCGCTGCTCGCCGCCCTCGATGCGTCCGAAGGGCGCAGCCGCGCCCGCAAGCGCGACCAGACCCCCGACGCGATCGGCCTGGCCATCCGGCGCGACCTGCTCGAGCGGGCCGCGCGCGACGACCCCGAGCCTGACGGGTTCGAGCAGTGGCTGCTCGACTACATCGACGCCAGCCCCAGTCCCGGTGCGGCACGCGCGATGGCCCGCACGGTGCTCGACGAATGGCGCCTCGCGCACCGCACGGAATGGTTTGCAGCGTGGCTCGAACACGGGGCGCACAGCGAAGACGCGCCGGACGCCTGTGCGCCCCGGTCCGGCGGGCTCGGAACGGGACGCGCCCGCGATTCCTGAGTCCATCGCCCCATCAAGGCACGTACCCCTCAGCCCGGGGCGCGAGGCTGGCGTCCCATAAGATGTCGTCCGTTCGCGGTGTAGCCATGGCCTTGCCATTCGGCAGCCGACGACCGGCAGACCACGACAGCCCACCAAGACCGCAACGATGGACGGCCACGCGACGGCAGATGACGGCGACGCGCTCGCACCTCGCACGTTGAGCACCTGATTGCACATGGAAACCTCTGACAAGCCGCGGCCGTCGCAGCCGCCCGGCGACGCGCTCGAAAAGCACACCCCCATGATGGCGCAGTACCTGGCCATCAAGCACGAGCACCCGCACACGCTCCTGTTCTATCGGATGGGAGATTTCTACGAACTGTTCTACGAAGACGCCGAGAAGGCCGCGCGGCTGCTGGACATCACCCTTACCCGGCGCGGTCAGTCGGCCGGGCAGCCGGTCACCATGGCGGGTGTTCCCTTCCACTCGGTCGAGACCTACCTTGCGCGGCTGATCCGGCTGGGCGAGTCGGTGGCCATCTGCGAGCAGGTCGGCGAGGTCGGCGCTACCAAGGGGCCGGTGGAGCGCAAGGTCGTGCGCGTAGTCACGCCCGGCACGCTGACGGACACCGCGCTCCTGAGCGACAAGGCCGAAGCAGTGCTGCTGGCCGTGCACCAGGGGCCCCGCCACAGGCTGGGCCTGGCCTGGATGGCCGTGACGCAGGGCCTGCTGCAGCTGGCCGAGTGCGCCGGTGACGAGCTCGAGGCCTGGGTGGGGCGGATCGCCCCCAGCGAGCTGGTCTACAGCGCCGAGGTCACGCCCGCCTTCGAGCAGCGCCTGAAGGCGCTCGACACCGGCGGCCAGCTCTCGCTCGCGCTGCGTCCGGCCTTCCAGTTCGACGCCGGACTCGGCGAGCGCAAGCTGCTCGAGCACCTGGGGGCGGCCAGCCTGGGGGCCTGGGACGCCGAGGCCCTGGCGCAGGCGCATGCCGCGGCGGCGGCCCTGCTCGGCTACTGCGAACACACGCAGGGCCGCGCGCTCACGCACGTGCACGGCCTGCGGGTGCAGCGAGACGACGAGCTGATTGCCCTGCCTCCCACCACGCGGCGCAACCTGGAGCTGGTGCAGACCCTGCGCGGCGACGACGGCCCGACCCTGTTCAAGCTGCTCGACACCTGCATGACCGGGATGGGCAGCCGCGCCCTGCGCGCCTGGCTGCTCGAGCCGCGCCGCGACCGCGCGCAGGCCGTTGCGCGCCACGAAGCCGTGGCGGCGCTGCGGGACGGGCCCCTGGATACCCTGCGTGGCTGCCTCAAGGGCATCAGCGACGTCGAACGCATCACGGCGCGCATCGCACTGCGCCAGGTGCGCCCGCGCGAACTGGTGGGCCTGCGACTGTCGCTCGCGCAGGCGCAGCAGCTCGCTCCGGTGCTCGCGGGCCAGCCCGGCCAGCTGGCGGCCATCGCGCAGCATCTGGAGCCGCCGCACGGCTGTGCGCCGCTACTGGCGCGCGCCCTGCTCGAAGAGCCGGCGGCGCTGGTGCGCGACGGCGGTGTCATCGCCGCCGGCCACGACGCCGAGCTCGACGAGCTGCGCGCGACCCAGGACAACGCCGACGGCTTCCTGCTGCGGCTGGAGGCGCAGGAGCGCGAACGCACCGGCATCGCCAACCTGCGGGTGCAGTTCAACCGCGTGCACGGCTTCTACATCGAGGTCACGCAGGGACAGCTCGACAAGGTACCGACCGACTACCGTCGCCGCCAGACCCTCAAGAACGCCGAGCGCTTCATCACCCCCGAGCTCAGGGCGTTCGAGGACAAGGCACTGTCCGCACAGGAACGTGCGCTTGCGCGCGAGAAGTGGCTGTACGAGCAACTGCTGGAGGCACTGCAGGCGCACGTGCCCGCACTCACGCGGCTCGCGCAGGCGCTCGCTGCGCTGGACGCGCTGTGCGCCCTGTCCGAGCGCTCGCTCACCCTGCGCTGGTCGCGCCCGGTCTTCACGCGCGAACCGGGCATCGAGATCGTCCAGGGCCGCCATCCGGTGGTCGAGGCGCGGCTCGCGGAGACTTCCAGCGGCGCCTTCATTCCCAACGACACGCGCCTCGGTCCACGCCAGCGCATGCAGATCGTGACCGGGCCGAACATGGGCGGCAAGTCGACCTACATGCGCCAGGTGGCCCTGGTCTGCCTGCTGGCGGCCATGGGCTCGTACGTGCCGGCGCAGGCCTGCCGGCTCGGACCGATGGATGCGATCCACACCCGCATCGGTGCGGCCGACGACCTCGCCAACGCGCAGTCCACCTTCATGCTGGAGATGACCGAAGCGGCGCAGATCCTGCACGCGGCCACCTCGCAAAGCCTGGTGCTCATGGACGAGATCGGCCGCGGCACCTCGACCTTCGACGGTCTTGCACTGGCCTCCGGCATCGCGGCCTACCTGCACGACCGCAGCCAGGCCTACACCCTCTTCGCGACCCACTATTTCGAGCTCACCGAGTTTCCGGCACAGCACCGCGCGGCAGTGAACTGGCACGTGGGCGCGGCCGAGTCGGGGCACGACATCGTCTTCCTGCACGAGCTGCAGCCCGGGCCCGCCAGCCGCAGCTACGGCATCCAGGTGGCGCGGCTCGCGGGCATGCCGGCCGCCGTGGTGAACCACGCCCGGCACGCCCTGGCGGCGCTGGAGACGCAGCAGTTGCAGTCGCGCGAGCAGGTAGACTTGTTCGCGCCCCCGCCCGAGGTCCAGGCAGCCGCGCCGAGTGCGGTGGAGGCTGCACTGGCGGCGCTCGACCCCGATGCGATGAGCCCGCGCGAGGCGCTCGACGCCCTCTACCAATTGAAGAAACTCAAGCCATGACCTATTGCGTCGGCATCAAGCTCAACGCCGGGCTGGTGTTCCTGTCCGACTCCCGCACGAACGCCGGGGTGGACCACATCAGCACCTTCCGCAAGATGATCGTGTACGAGCAGGCCGGCGACCGCTTCATGGTGCTGCTCACGGCGGGCAACCTCTCCATCGCGCAGTCGGTGCGGGAGGTCCTGCAGTCCGAAGAGCTCAACGATCCGGACGGCGGCGCGCCCATCACCATCTGGAACGCGCGCAGCATGTTCGATGCCGCGCGCGTGCTGGGCCAGGCGGTGCGCCACGTCTACCACCGCGACGCGCAGGCCCTGCAGCACGCCGGGGTCGAGTTCAACGTCTCCATGATCTTCGGCGGCCAGGTCCGGGGCGAGGCGATGCGCCTGTTCAGCGTCTATTCGGCGGGCAATTTCATCGAGGCCACCTCCGAGACGCCCTACTTCCAGATCGGCGAATCCAAGTACGGCAAGCCGGTGCTCGATCGCCTGCTCTCGCCCGAGACGCCGCTGCAGGAGGCCACCAAATGCGCACTGGTGTCCATGGACTCCACCATGAAGTCCAACCTCTCCGTCGGCCCGCCCCTGGACCTGGTGGTCTACGAGGCGGACACCTTCCGCTCGGAGCGGCTGGTGTGCATCGACATGGCCAACCCGTACTACCGCATGATCAACAGCAGCTGGGGCGAGAAGCTGCGCGAGGCCTTCGACAGCCTCGAGGACCCGGTCTGGGACGACCCCGGCCAGGCGAACTCGATCAACGTCGAATGCCGACGCGGCAAGCCGCTGAAGAAGATCACGCGCGTCGATGAGAAGCTGATCTGAGCGCGGCTGCACGCTCGCACGCACCCATGCCGCTCATCGTTTTCTCGCACGCCAACAGCTTTCCCGCAGGCACCTACACCCAGCTTTTCGCTCAGCTGCGCAAACGCGGATTCAGCGTCGGTGCGCTGGACAAGTTCGGCCACGACGCGCGCTTCCCGGTGCGCAACAACTGGTGGGAGCTGGTGGAGCAACTGCGCGAATTCGCCGAAAAGCGCGTGGTGCAGGCGGGGGAACCCGCCTGGCTGGTGGGCCACTCGCTGGGCGGCTTCCTCAGCCTGATGTGCGCGGCGCGCCATCCGCATCTCGCGCGCGGCGTGCTGCTGCTCGATTCGCCCCTTCTGGGAGGCTGGCGCGCCACCGCCTTCGGCGCCATCAAGCGCACCCAGCTCGTGGGCGCCATCTCGCCGGGCGCGGTCAGCCGCAGGCGCCGCAACCGCTGGCCCTCGCAGCAGGCGGCGCTGGAGCACTTCCAGCAGAAGAAGGCCTTTGCGCGCTGGGACGAACAGGTGCTGCGCGACTACATCGCCCACGGCACGCACGACGAGGACGGGCACCGGGTGCTCAGCTTCGATCGGGAGGTCGAGACCGCCATCTACAACACGCTGCCGGACAACCTGCCCGCTCTCCTGCGCCGCCGGCCCCTCAAGTGCCCGGCCGCCTTCATCGGCGGGCTGCAGTCCCTGGAGCTGCGGCAGGTGGGGCTCGCGATGACGCAGCAGGTGACGCACGGGCGCATGACCATGCTCGACGGCAGCCACCTCTTTCCCATGGAAAAACCCCTGGCGACGGCCGCCGCCATCGAAGCGGCGCTGCTGGCACTGGGCGCCTGAACGGCGCAGGCGGCGCGCCGTTCAGGCGCCCAGCCAGCCGGCCCAGGAGGCCAGCAGCACCACCGTGCCGAACACGATGCGATACCAGGCGAAGGGCACGAAGCTGTGGCTGGAGATGTAGCGCAGCAGCCAGCGCACGCACACCCAGGCGCTGGCGAACGCGAATACCAGGCCGATGGTGAACATCGGGAGGTCCGCGATGGTCAGCAGCTGGCGCTCTTTCCAGAGGCTGTACGCCCCTGCGCCGATCAGGGTCGGGATGGCCAGGTAGAACGAAAAATCGGTGGCGGCCCGGCGCGACAGCCCGAACAGCATGCCGCCGATGATCGTGGCGCCGCTGCGGCTCATGCCCGGCACCAGCGCGGCGCATTGCGCCAGGCCCACCTTCAGGGCGTCCACGGCGCCTAGGTGGTCCGCGTCCTGGATGCGCGCGAGGCTCTGGGGCCGCTTCTCGGCCCACAGGATGACGAAGCCGCCGACGATCAGCGCGATCGCCACCACCACGGGATTGAACAGGTGCGCGTGGATGAAACCTCCCAGCAGCAGCCCCAGCAACACCGCCGGCGTGAACGCAAGGAGCACGTTCAGCACCAGGCGCCGCGCATGGGGCTGGGACGGTACGGCCACCGCGGTGGCCCGCAGCTTCTGCCAGTACACCAGGATCACCGCGACGATGGCGCCGGTCTGGATGGCGATCTCGAACACCTTGGCCTTGGCGTCGGTGAAATCGAGCAGCGCGCCCGCAAGAATCAGGTGCCCGGTGCTGGAGATCGGCAGGAACTCGGTCAGGCCCTCCACGATGCCCATGATGGCGGCCTTGGCCAGCGTCACGACGTCCACGCACTCTCCCTCGGAAAAAGACGCGGATTATCGCCGCCGTTCGCGGCGCCACGGGGGCGTTTGGCGCCGCCTCCGTGCGTCTCGTCGCATGGCGGTGGCCGCGGCGTCCCGCGGAAAGCACAGTGGCTCCCACTACGTCACGGAAGCTCCTGCCATGCAAACCCTGAACATCGTTGTCGCGATCCACCTCAGCGCCGCGCTCGCGGCCCTGGCGCTCGGGCCGGTCGCCCTCTGGGCGCGCCGCGGCCGCACGCAGCGCCCGTGGCTGCACCGTGCGGCCGGCTACGCCTGGGTCACCTTCATGCTGGTCGCGGCGTTCAGCGCGCTCTTCATACGCGAGGGCCGCCTGCCGAACGTCGCCGGGTTCTCGCCCATCCACCTGCTGGTGCCGCTCACGCTGGCAAGCCTATGGGGCGCCTTCCGGGCGCTGGCACGCCGCGACTTCGTGCTGCACCGGCGCATCATGCAAAGCCTCTACCTCGGCGCCTGTGTGGTCGCCGGTGCGTTCACGCTGCTGCCGGGACGCCTGCTCCACGGCGTGGTGTTCGGCGCCTGAGTGCAGCGCCATACTCGCTGCCATGCCGCCCGCCGCGCTGAATCCTTCCAGCCTCGCACGCCGCGGCCTGCAGGTGGCCGCGCTCAACACCGCCATCGCCCTGGGGCTCACCGTCGCCGGGCCGGAAGGCTTCGCCACCAACCTGCTGTATTCGCAGCTGATCGGATTGGGCATCTGGTCAGCCATCGACCTCGGGCAGGCGCTCCTGATCCCGGACTGGCAGGTGCAGTGGCGCCGTATCGCCGTCCTGGTGCCGCTCGGGATCGTGTGGGGTTTCCTGTTCGGCACGGCGCTGGCCGACGCGATCTCCGGCCGGCCGCCGCTGGCCTTGATGCTGGGTGCGCCGCGGCGCACGCTTGGCCTGCTGGTCCTGAGCATGGCGGCGGCCGCCGCAGCCACCTACTACTTCACGAGCCGCGAGCAGGCACGGCAGGCGCGCCAACGAGAAGCCGCGCTGCGGCGCGAGGCGATGCAGGCGCGCCTGCGCCTGCTGGAATCGCAGCTGCAGCCGCACATGCTGTTCAACACGCTGGCCAACCTGCGCGCCCTGATCGCCGCCGATCCGCCTCGTGCGCAGGAGATGCTCGACCGGCTGGTCGCGTACCTGCGCTCGACGCTCAGTGCGTCGCGCGCGCCGACGCAGCCGCTTGCCGACGAATTCGCGCGCCTGGGCGACTACCTGGCCCTGATGCAGATACGCATGGGGCCGCGCCTGCGCTGCGCGCTGCTGCTGCCGGACGACCTGGCGTCTTGCGCGGTCCCGACGCTGCTGCTGCAGCCGCTGGTGGAAAACAGCATCGTTCACGGTCTGGAGTCGCTGCGCGAAGGCGGAAGCATCGAGGTAAGCGCCCGGCGCGAGCACGACATGCTGCTGCTGGAGGTGGCAGATTCGGGGTCGGGCCTGCCGCCGCGCGGAGAGCGCACCCCGGCCGGATTCGGACTGGAGCAGGTGCGCGAGCGCCTGCGCACGCTCTATGGCGACCGTGCCGACCTGACGCTGCAGCCTCGCGACGGGGGCGGAACGCACGCGCTGGTGCGGCTGCCCGCAAGCACCTTCCAGGAGAACCACGCATGCCCACCGCCCTGATTGCCGACGACGAGCCGCTGCTGGCGCAGGCCCTCTCGTCCGAGCTCGCGCACATCTGGCCGCAGCTGCAGGTGCTGGAGCACGTGGCCGACGGCGTCGCCGCAGTCGAGCGCGCCCTGGCGCTGCGACCGGACCTGCTGTTCCTGGACTTCCGCATGCCCGGGCTCGGCGGGCTCGAGGCTGCCCGCGAGCTGGCGCAGGACTGGCCCGCGCAAGCGCCCTTTCCTGCCATCGTGTTCGTCACCGCCTACGACCAGTACGCCGTGCAGGCCTTCGAACTGCAGGCCGTCGATTACCTGCTCAAGCCGGTGTCGCCGGCACGGCTGCAATCGACCGTGGACCGGCTGCGCCGCAGCGTGGAAAACCGGCATGCCGACCCCGACGCAGTGCTCGACGGCCTGCGCAGGCTGCTGTCCGCAAGCGCGCCCGCAGCGGCCGCGACACCGTACCTGAGCACCATCCAGGCCGCCGTCGGAGCCCATGGCCTGCACGTCATTCCCGTCGAACAGGTGCTCTGGTTCGAGGCGGCCGACAAGTACGTGCGCGTCCTGACCGCCGAGCGTGAATACCTGATTCGCACGCCTTTGAAGGAGCTGCTTGCGCGCCTGGATCCGCAGCAGTTCTGGCAGGTGCACCGCGGCAGCGTGGTGCGCGCAAGCGCCATCGAGGCTGTCGATCGCGACGCATCGGGTCGCATGCACCTGACGCTGCGCGGATGCAAGCAGCGCGTGCCCGTGAGTCGCCTGCACGCCGGCCTGTTCAAGCCGATGTAGTCGGCGGCGGCGCCGGACGCCGACCTATCAGGTGGTGACATTCCGGCACGACGTCGGGGCGCCGTCCTACAAGACGGCTGAGGCGCCGCCCGTCTACTAGCTCCATAGCGAATGCACGAGGCGGCGCAGTGCAGACATGCAGGCGGCGCCTCCCAGGGAAATCACCCCGACTCCTCTGAGTCCCCTCCTCCTCCGGGGTGAGCTGGTCCGGCCCTCCGTCCCGCGACTGGCATATTGGCCCCCAGGCCACAACCTGGGGGCTTTTTTTTGGTCTGGTAGGCGTCGCACCGTGTCGCGCTAAGTTCGTCGCCGTTGCCTCGCCCCGCTTCCGGCCCCGCCGCGGCCCACACCGCCGTACGCCACGGCCCACACCGCCGTGCGGCTGCCGCCGGCACGGGTAGGGCGGCTCCTACCGTCGCGTCCGTGGCCGGCGGTCAGCAGATGTGCGCGGCAGTCACTACGCTGTACGGCATGAAAGATTCGCCGTCCGCGCGAGAGCTCCAGGAGCGCCGCAGCACCGACCGCCCGTCCCGGACGGATGCGCCGGCCGCGCGCGCCGCGCCGGGCGGCCGGAGCGGCTACGGGACCGAAACGTTGCGCCACTACCTGCGCGAGCAGCTTGCGCACAGTGAATTGATGCGATCCGCCACCTGGGCGGGCAACGGCGAATCCAAGCCGCGCGCGAAGGAGTAAGACCCCCGCGTCCGCGCGCTCGGCCGCAAGTAAGAACGCCTCGGCTGCATTGCAGGCGAGGCGTTTGTCCGTGTCGCGTCCGCAAGCCGGAGAGCGACTCACGCAACTAGCGACGGTGGTGTCCGTGCCCGTGTCCGTGCCCTCGTCCGCCGCCGCGGTGCGGGTGCTTGTGCCCGTGCCCATGCCGGTGGGGCCTGCCGTGAAACTGCGGCCCCGGATGCCAGCCATGGATGACGGGCGCCGGCTGGACGTAGTAGCCGGGAGTCCCATAGACCACGCGCGGCGGGCTGTAGACGACAGGCGGGTGCGCGTAGATCGGCGCCGGCTGCACATACACCGGGGCTGGCTGCACGTAGATCGGCGCGGGGCGCACGTACACCGGTGCCACGTTGCCGACGCCGATCGATACGCCGGGCGCGGGCGATACCCCGAGCGACCAGTAGACGTCGGAGCCGGCATGCGCTGCACCGGCCCCACCAGCAAGCGCCGCACAGGCGAGGACCCAACGAAGTCCTGTGGATCGGATGGAATTCATGGCTCGACTCCTGTGGCGGTTGCGCGGGCGAGCCCGGTGCCCTCCCATCCACCGATTGGAAGGGCTGGCCACGCAGGCGTTGGCAACGGCCGGGTCAAACGCGTAGCCAGACGTAACGATGCAGCAGCCGCGCCTAGAATCGACCGCCTATGAGCGCGCCGACCGATAAAGACAGCCCGAAAGCCAGCAACTTCCTGCGCCAGATCATCGAGCGCGACCTGAGCCAGGGCACCTATGCGCAGCGGCACTGGGCCGGCCGCCCCGGCGACGCGGCAACGCACCAGTCGGGGCCGCTCGATCCGGCCCGCATCCGCACCCGCTTTCCGCCCGAGCCGAACGGCTACCTGCACGTGGGCCACGCCAAGAGCATCTGCCTGAACTTCGGACTGGCGCGCGACTATGGCGGCGTGTGCCACATGCGCTTCGACGACACCAACCCCGAGAAGGAGGAGCAGGAGTACGTCGATGCCATCCTCGACGCCGTGCACTGGCTCGGCTTCTCCTGGGATGCGCACGGCACCAGCCACCTCTATCAGGCGAGCGACTATTTCGACTTCATGTACCGCGCGGCCGAATACCTGATCGGCGCCGGCCTGGCCTACGTGGACGAGCAGACCCCCGAGGAGATGCGTGCCAGCCGAGGCGACTTCGCCCGCCCCGGCACCGACAGCCCTTTCCGGGACCGCAGCCCCGAGGAAAACCTGCAGCGCTTTCGCGAGATGCGCGCGGGCAAGCTGCCCGACGGTGCGGCCGTGCTGCGCGCGCGCATCGACATGGCCAGCCCGAACATCAACATGCGCGACCCGGCCCTCTACCGGATCAAGCACGCCCAGCACCACAACACCGGCAGCCGCTGGTGCATCTATCCGATGTACACCTTCGCGCACCCCATCGAGGATGCGCTGGAGAACATCACGCACAGCCTGTGCACGCTCGAATTCGAAGACCAGCGACCGTTCTACGACTGGCTGCTCGACCGCCTGCGCGAGGGCGGCCTGATCAACGCCCCGCAGCCGCGCCAGTACGAGTTCGCGCGGCTGAACCTCACCTATGTCCTCACCAGCAAGCGCAAGCTGAAGCAGCTGGTCGATGAAGGCCACGTGCAGGGCTGGGACGACCCGCGCATGCCCACCATCGTCGGGCTGCGCCGGCGCGGCTACACGCCCGAGAGCCTGCAGCTGTTCTCCGAGCGCATCGGCGTGACCAAGGCGAACGGCTGGATCGACTTCAGCACGCTGGAGATCGCCCTGCGGGACGACCTCGATCCGAAGGCGGCGCGGGCGATGGCGGTGCTCGATCCGGTACAGCTCGTGATCGACAACTGGGACGAGGCCTTCGGCCTCGGGCACCTCGAACCCTGCACGGCGCCGGTGCACCCGCACCAGCCCGAGCGCGGGCAGCGCAGCTTCGTCTTCGGCAAGGAGCTCTGGATCGAGCGCGGCGATTTCGAGGAGGTGCCGCCCAAGGGCTACAACCGCCTCTACCCCGGCAGCCGGGTGCGGTTGAAGTACGGCTACGTGGTCGAGTGCGTGGGTGCCGACAAGGACGAACGCGGCGAGGTGGTGGCCGTGCACGCGCGCGTGTTTCCCGAGACCAAGAGCGGCACCCCCGGCAGCGACAGCGTCAAGGCCAAGGGCGTGATCACATGGGTCAGCGCAGCCGACGCCGTGCCCGCGCAGGTGCGCCTGTACGAGCGCCTGTTCTCCGTGCCGCAGCCCGATACCGGCGAGCGCGATTTCCTCGAAGAGCTCAATCCCGACAGCCTCAAGGTCGTGGCTGCGCAGGTCGAGCCCTCGCTTGCGCAGGCCCGCGCCGACGACAAGTTCCAGTTCGAGCGGCACGGCTACTTCGTCGCCGACCGCAAGGACCACGCACCCGGCAGCCTGGTGTTCAACCGCGCCACAGGCCTGAAGGACACCTTCGCGCGCTGACGCGCCACCGCAGGCGCCGCGGCCGGCCTGGCCCCGGCGGCGCCTCGCCCCCCAACGCGCTTGCGGAGGCCGGCGTCGCCGATCCTGGAATCCCCGAGTGCCAAACGGCGCAAGCCGCTTAAGCTCATGCACCGCACACCCGGGAGCCCCATGCGACGTTTCCTCGACTTCCTCTACGACGGCGCCGCCTGGCTCGCGGCGCTCGCACTGGTAGGCACCTTGTTGATGGTCCTGCTGTCCATCGTCAGCCGGCAACTCGGCTTCCATGTCCCGGGCACCGACGCCTACGCCGGCTACTGCATGGCAGCCGCCGGCTTCCTGGCGCTGGCCCACACCCTCAAGCGCAACGAGCACATCCGCGTGACCCTGGTGCTGGGGCGGCTGCACGGGCGCGCGCGCCACCTGCTGGAGCTGTGGGCGCTGTCGGCGGCCGTGGCGCTGTCGGGGCTGTTCGCTTTCTATTCGGTGCGCCTCGCGTGGCAGTCGCACCTGTTCAACGACATCTCGACCGGCAACGACGCCACGCCGCTGTGGATTCCGCAGCTGACGATGGCGCTGGGCACCCTGATCCTCTTCGTCGCACTGTGCGACGAGTGGGTGCTGGAGCTGCGCCGGCGGCGCACGGTGGAAGCAGTGGCCGAGGGGCAACGCCATGAATGAGTTCGTCGTCACGGCGCTGCTGATCGTGGCGCTGTTCGCGCTGCTGGGCAGCGGCGTGTGGATCGGCCTCACGCTCGCCGGCGTGGCATGGATCGGCATGGAGCTGTTCTCCTCGCGCCCGGCCGGCGACGCCATGGCCGTGACCATCTGGGGCGCGTCGTCGAGCTGGACGCTCACCGCGCTGCCCCTGTTCGTCTGGATGGGCGAGATCCTCTTTCGCACCCGACTGAGCGAGAGCATGTTCCGCGGACTCGCTCCCTGGGTGAGCCGCCTGCCGGGCCGGCTGCTGCACACCAACGTGATCGGCTGCACCATCTTCGCGGCCGTCTCCGGCTCCTCGGCGGCCACCTGTGCAACCGTCGGCAAGATGTCGCTGCCGGAGCTCGATGGGCGCGGCTATCCACCGCAGCTCACGGTGGGCTCCCTGGCCGGGGCCGGCACGCTCGGCCTGCTGATTCCGCCCTCGATCATCATGATCGTCTACGGCGTCTCGGCCGACGTGTCGATCGCCCGCCTGTTCGTGGCCGGCCTGATCCCCGGCCTGGTGCTGGCGGGCCTGTTTTCCGCCTACATCGCGGCCTGGTCGCTGCTGCACCCGGGGCGCATCCCGCAGCCCGACAGCGGCATGTCGATCGCCCAGCGGCTGATGGAAGGACGGCACCTGCTTCCGGTGGTGCTGCTGATCGGCGGTGTGCTGGGCTCCATCTACACCGGCGTCGCCACCGCCACCGAAGCCGCCGCCGTGGGCGTGGTGGGCGCCCTCACGCTGTCCGCCGTGCAGGGCTCGCTCACCTGGCACACCTTTCGCGAGTCGCTGCTCGGCGCCACGCGCCTGTACTGCATGATCGCGCTGATCCTGGCCGGGGCCGCCTTCCTCACGCTGGCCATGGGCTACATCGGGCTGCCGCGCCACCTCGCCGAGTTCGTGGGCTCGCTCGGGCTTTCCCCCTTCGGTCTGGTCATCGCGCTGGCCGCGTTCTACGTGCTGCTCGGGTGCTTCCTGGACGGGATATCGATGGTGGTGCTGACCATGGGCGTGATCCTGCCCACCGTGCAGGCGGCGCAGATCGATCTGGTGTGGTTCGGCGTCTTCCTCGTCATCGTTGTGGAGATGGCGCAGATCACTCCGCCCGTCGGCTTCAACCTGTTCGTGCTGCAGGGCATGACCGGACGCGAGATCACCTGGATCGCACGCGCGACCCTGCCCTTCTTCCTGCTGATGGTGGCGATGGCGCTGCTGCTGTGGTTCGTGCCCGCACTCGCACTGTGGCTGCCCGGCAAGATGTGACGCGGCTGCGCGCCGGGCTCAGCGCGGCGTGGCGAACACCTGGGCCCAGTAGATGCCGTGCTGGCTGGCCCGCTCGGTCGCGAACGCAACGCCCATCTGCGTGAACGCGGGCTGCATGATGTTGGCGCAATGCCCGGGGCTGTCGAGCCAGCCCTGCACCACCGCTTCGGCCGTCTGCGGCCCCGCGGCCACGTTCTCGCCCACCCGGCGCCAGTCGTAGCCGGTGCGGTCCACCCGCTGGTCCACCGTGCTGCCCTGGCTGCCGGTGTGGTCCATGAAGTTGTTGCGGGCCATGTCCTGCGCATGCGCCGCGGCGGCCTCGTTCAGTCGCGGATTCAACTGCAGCGGCGCAGCGGCCTCGAAGCGCTCGTTGCCGCAGCGACGCGGCTCGGAGCGTGCCTGGTTCACCCCCTCGAGCACCCGGCGGGCGACATCCGGCGCCTGCTGCTGGGAGGGCGGGCTGAACGGGTCGGCCAGCACGATCCAGGTGGCATTGCCCGCGCGGTGGATCCCCACCTCGGAAAGCTGCCCGTTCAGCAGCGGCTCGCAATAGCGCTGGCGCACCGTCTCGACCATCGCGGGCACGTCCGAGTGTCCGCTCAGCTGGATCTGGAACGCGCGGTCGGCGCGGTAGCCGGCCTGCTGCAGCGCCTGCTGCAGGCCGGTGCCCTGGGCCATCCGCCGGGCCGCCGCGGACAAGGCGGGCACGGTGCGCAGCGGAGCCGACAGGCCCTGCTTGCCGCCGCACCCCTGGCTGCGCGCCTGCGCGAGCGCCTGGGCCAGGCCCTCCTCGCCGGGCGGCTCTTTCTGGGCAAAGGACGCGGGGACGGCAAGGGCCAGACCCCACAAGACGGCAGCAGCAGCAGCAGGAAGTCGCATGCCGGTGGGATGCCGCGGCGGCAGAAAAGTGCCTGCGGATGGGCCAGGCCTGTGCCGGCTCCTTTGTTGGCCGAAGTACGGCCGTCGCCCTCGGGTTCGGGAAGGCCGCCCCACACCGGGGCCGGCGGCAGGGATGCCGTGGCTCGCAGCACCAGTCCTGCGTCAACAGCCTAGGGCGCCAGTTCGGTCCAGCCGCCGCCCAGCGCGCGGTACAGCGCCACTTGGTTGAGCAGCACCTGCAGGCGGTTCTGGATGACCGCCTGCCGGGCGGTGAAGGTGCTGCGCTGCGCGTCGAGCAGTTCGAGGCTGCTGGACACACCCGCGTCATAGCGCAGCTGCGACAGCCGCAGCCGCGTCGCTTCGGCCTCCGCCACGCGCTGCTGGGCCGCGAGCTGCTCGGCCAGCAGCCTGCGGCCCGCCAATCCGTCGGCCACTTCGCGAAAAGCTGCCTGGATGGCCCGTTCGTACTGCGCCACCGCGATGTCCCGCGCGGCCTCGGACGCACGCAAGGTGGATCGGTTGCGCCCGGCGTCGAACACGGTCTGCAGCAACTGCGGCGCCGCAGTGAACGCCCAGGTGCCGCCCTGGAAGAGGCTGCCGAGCTCCGCACTGGCCGAGCCCAGCCCCGCGGTGAGCGTGATGCGCGGGAAAAAGGCGGCGCGCGCCGCGCCGATGTTGGCGTTGGCCGTCACCAGCTGCATCTCCGCCTGGCGCACGTCCGGCCGCTGCACCAGCACCTGCGAGGGCAGCCCGGCGGGCAGCTGCGGCAATGCCACACCGTCGAGCGTGGTCGCCGCGCGGAAATCGGCCGGCAGCGCCTGGCCCAGCAGCAGATCGAGCGTGTGCTGGTCCAGCAGACGCTGGCGCTGCGCCTGCGCGAGCACCACGCGCGCAGATTCGGCCAGCGACTCGGCCTGCCGCAGGTCCAGTTCGGACGAGGCGCCGTTGTCGAAGCGCAGCTTCACCAGCCGCAGCGACTCCGCGCGCGTCTGCAGCGTGCTGCGCGCCAGCGCGAGCAGCTCCTCGTCGGCCAGCAGGTTGAGCCAGGCCGTGGCCACCGAGCCGACCAGTGCGACCTGCGTCGCCCGGGCGGCCTCGCGGGTGGCCAGGAACTGCGCGCGTGCAACCTCGCCGAGGCTCGCGATGCGGCCGAAGAAGTCGATCTCCCAGGATGTCACCAGCAGCCCGGCGCTGTAGGTGGTGACCGGGTCGCCCGTGACGCCACGCGCGCGGCTGGCGTTCACGCCCACGCCGACGTTCGGCACGCGCTCGGCATTGCGGATGTCGAACTGCGCGCGCGCCTGCTCGATGTTGGCGATGGCCGCGCGCAACTCGCGGTTGTTGGACAGCGCCGTGGCGATCAAGCCGCGCAGCTGCGGCTCGGCGAAGAACCGCTCCCATTCGAGGCTGGCCGCCTCGGCATCCCCCACCGCAGGCGCGGCGTGCGGAAAGCGGTCGGGCACCGGCAGCGCCGGCCGCTCGTAGACGGGCATCACGGAG
This sequence comes from Ramlibacter sp. AN1015, assembly GCF_037726105.1. NCBI lineage: Bacteria > Pseudomonadati > Pseudomonadota > Betaproteobacteria > Burkholderiales > Comamonadaceae > Ramlibacter > Ramlibacter sp. AN1015. The sequence goes on along the minus strand of NZ_JBBJUM010000007.1, from coordinate 142,489 downwards.
CAGGCCGACAACAGCAGTCCCGCCGACAGCGGCGCCATCGTGCGGCGCCACGCGTGCATCTTCCTCATACCTGGTCTCCTGCCGTCGCTCCGCGCGGCATGTCGTGCCCGTATTCGTGCGCGTGCAGCTTGCGCTGGCGGTCGCTGCCGCGGAAGAGGCGGCGCACCACGACGAAGAACACCGGCACGAAGAACACCGCCAGCGCCGTGCCGGTGAGCATGCCGCCCACCACCGCCGTGCCGATCGCGCGCTGGCTGGCCGAGCCGGCGCCCGTGGCGATGGCCAGCGGCACCACGCCCAGACCGAACGCCATCGAGGTCATGACGATCGGGCGAAAGCGCAGGTGCGCCGCGGCCAGCGCGGATTCGACCAGGCTCCTGCCCTGCGCCTGCAGGTCCTTGGCGAACTCGATGATCAGGATCGCGTTCTTCGCCGACAGCCCGATGATGGTCACCAGCCCCACCTGGAAGTACACGTCGTTGGCATAGCCGCGCAGCCAGGTCGCGAGCAGTACGCCCAGCACCCCCAGCGGCACCACCAGCACCACCGCGAGCGGGATCGACCAGCTCTCGTAGAGCGCGGCCAGGCACAGGAACACGGCCAGGATGGCAAAGCCGTACAGGATCATGGCCTGGGCGCCGGCCAGCTTCTCCTCGCGCGACTGGCCGGTCCATTCGTAGGCGAAGCCGGTGGGCAGCTGCCCGGCCAGCCGCTCCATCTCGTCCATGGCCGCTCCGGTGCTGTAGCCGGGCGCGGGCGCGCCGGAGATGCGCATGGCGGGGTAGCCGTTGTAGCGCACGGTCTGCATGGCGCCGGTCACCCAGCGCGTGGTGGCGAACGCCGACAGCGGAACCGGCCGTCCCTGGTTGTTGATTGCGTTGAGCTCCAGCAGGTCGCGCGGCTGCATGCGCGCCGGTGCATCGGCCTGCACGATCACCCGCTGCAGCCGCCCGCGGTTGGGAAAGTCGTTGATGTAGCTCGAACCAAGTGCGGTGGAGATCACCGAATTGATCGCGTCGAAGGACACGCCCAGCGCCTGCGCCTTGTCGCGGTCGATGTCCAGCTGCAGCTGCGGCGCGTCCTCCAGCCCGTCCGGCCGCACCTGCGCCAGGATGGGGCTCTTGGCCGCCAGCCCGAGCAGTTGGTCGCGCGCTGCGATCAGCGCCTCGCGGCCCGCGCCGCCTCGATCCTGCAGGCGGAAGGTGAAGCCTGAAGCAGTGCCCAACTCGGGAATCGGCGGCGGGCTCAAGGGGAAGATGAAGGCGTCCCGAATACCCGCGAGCGCGCCGAAGGCCCGGCCCGCGAGCGCCTGCGCCGACTGGCCCGGCTCGGTGCGCTCGTCCCAGGGCTTGAGCGTGACGAAGGCCAGCGCGGCGTTCTGCCCCTGTCCGGAAAACGAGAAGCCCAGCACGCTCACCATGCTCTGCACCTCCGGCTGCTTGAGCACGAATGCCTCGACCTGCTCCATCACGCCGCGGGTGCGCTCGAGAGTCGCGCCGGGCGGCAGCTGCACGTTCACCAGCATGTTGCCCTGGTCCTCGGCCGGCAGGAACGAGGTCGGAAGGCGCGTGTAGACGAACGCCGCGGTGGCGGCGATGACGCCGTAGAGCACCAGCCAGCGCGGCGCCCGGCGCAGCATGCGCGCGACCACGCCTTCGTAGCCCTTGGCCGTACGGCTGAAGCCGCGGTTGAACCAGCCGAAGAAGCCGCGCTTCTCATGGTGGTGGCCCGCAGCCACCGGCTTGAGCAGCGTGGCGCACAGCGCCGGCGTGAGCGAGAGCGCCATGAGCGCCGAAAACGATATGGACGACACCATCACCGCGGCGAACTGGCGGTAGATGTTGCCCGTGGAGCCGGCGAAGAACGCGAGCGGCACGAACACCGAGATCAGCACCACCGTGACGCCGATGATGGCGCCCTGGATCTGTCCCATCGCCTTGCGCGTGGCCTCGCGCGGCGGCAGGCCTTCCTCGCTCATGATGCGTTCGACGTTCTCGACCACCACGATGGCGTCGTCCACCACGATGCCGATCACCAGCACCATGCCGAACATGGTGAGCACGTTGATCGAGAAGCCCAGCGCCAGCAGCGTGGCGAAGGTGCCCAGCAGGGCCACCGGCACCACCAGCGTCGGGATGATCGTGTAGCGCCAGTTCTGCAGGAACAGGAACATGACCAGGAACACCAGCGCGACCGCCTCCAGCAGCGTGACCACCACCTGCTGGATCGAGATGCGCACGAAGCGCGAGCTGTCGTACGGAATCTCCCAGCTCATGCCCTGCGGGAAATAGGGCGCCAGCTCGGCCATGCGGGCGCGCACCGCGTCGGCCGTGGCGAGGGCGTTGCCGGTGGGCGCGAGCTGCACGCCGATGCCGGTCGAGGGCTTGCCGTTCAGGCGTGCGGACGTCGCGAAGTTCTGGGCGTTCAGCTCGACGCGGGCCACGTCTGCCAGCCGCACGGTCGAGCCGTCGGGGTTGGCGCGCAGCACGATGTTGCGAAACTGCTCCTCGGTGCCGAGCTGCCCGTTGACGATCACCGTCGCGGCGATGCCCTGCCCGGCGATGTTGGGCAGATCGCCGATGGTGCCCGACGAGACCTGCGCGTTCTGGGCGCGGATGGCGGCGTTCACCTCGGCGGTGGACAGGTTGAAGGACGCGAGCTTCTGCGGATCGATCCAGATGCGCATCGCCTGCTCGGTGCCGAACAGCTGGGCCTGGCCCACGCCGGGCAGGCGCTGGATTTCAGGGAGCACCGAGCGCGAGGCGTAGTCGCCCAGGTCCACCGGCGTGAAGTTCGGATCGTCCGAGCTGAGGATGGCGAACAGCAGGAAGTTCGAGCGGGCCTTGTCGACGCGCACGCCCTGCTGCGTCACCGCCTGCGGCAGCCGCGGGCTGGCACGGGCGAGGCGGTTCTGCACGTCGACCTGCGCGAGGTCGGGGTTGGTGCCGGGCTGGAAGCTCAGCGTGATCTGGCCGCTGCCGTTGGCCTGCGCCACCGATTCCATATAGATGAGGCCGGGGGCGCCGTTCATCTCTTGCTCGATCACGCTGATGACGCTCTGCTCCAGCGTGCGCGCGGAAGCGCCGGGGTAGGTGGCCGAGACGACGATGGACGGCGGCGCGACCGGCGGGTACTGGGACACCGGCAGCTGCGTGATGGCGACCGTCCCGATGACGATGAGGAAAAGTGCGATGACCCACGCGAAGATGGGCCGGTCGATGAAGAAGCGGGCCATGAACTGCCGCTCCTCAGGACTGCTTGTTGGCCACCGGCGCCGGCGCACTGGCCGGCGTGCCGTTCTGCCAGGGCACCGGCTTGACGGGAGCGCCCGGGCGCAGCTTCTGGAAGCCGTCCACGATCACCTGCTCGCCGGCCTTGAGCCCCTCGAGGATCACCCACTGGTTGCCCTGCGAGTCCCCCACCTGCACCTGCCGCTGCGACACCATGCCGTCGGCACCGACCACCATGACCGTGTCGGCCTGGCCGCCGCGCGTCACCGCCTGCTGGGGCAGCAGCACCGCGTTCTGGGCCTGTGCCTGCTGCAGCCGCACGCGCACGTACAGGCCCGGCAGCAGGTCGCCGCGGGGGTTGGGCACCTCGCCGCGCAGGCTCACCTGGCCGGTGGCCTGATCGACCGACAGGTCGGAGAACAGCAGCCGGCCCGGATGGGGGTATTCGCTGCCGTCCTCCAGCAGCACGCGGAACAGCGCACCGCCCTCGCCCGCGCGCTGCAGCTTGCCCTGCTCGAACGCCCGGCGCAGTGCCAGGACCTCGCTGGCCGGTTGCGTGAAGTTCACGAAGAGCGGCTGGATCTGCTGGATGACGGCCAGCGGCGTGGGCTCGCCCTGCCCCACCAGCGCGCCTTCGGTGACCAGCGCCCGGCCGATGCGCCCGGAAATCGGTGCCACCACTTCGGAATAGCCGAGGTTGATGCGGGCCGTCTCGACGGCGGCGCGGCTGGCGGCGACCTCTGCCTCGGCCTGCTTCTGCGCAGCCTGCGCGTTGGCGTACTCCTGCTGGCTGATGGCGTTGGCCTCGGCCAGCGGCTTGTAGCGCTTGGCCGTGGCCGACGCGTTGCCGAGGCTCGCCTGCGCACGGGCCAGGCTCGCCTCGGCGCTGGCCAGGCTCGCGCGGTAGGGCGCGGCATCGATGCGGAACAGCGCTTGGCCGGCCTTCACGTCGGAGCCTTCGCGGAACAGCCGTTCCTGCACGATGCCGGCCGCGCGTGCCCGCACCTGGGCCACCCGTGACGCTTCCAGCCGGCCCGGCAGCTCAGTCACCAGCCCCACCGGCCCGGGGTTGACCGTCACCACGCCCACGTCGGGCGGCGGCGGTGCGGCGGCGGCCGGCGGTGGCGCCGCCTCCTGACGGCCGCAGCCCGCCAGCACGCTGGCGACGGCAAGGGAAAGTACGAGCGAGCGGAAGAGCGGCAACGGCAGGGCCATGGATCGCCTTGGGAAGAAATGAAGCAAGCCGCGCAGTATACATACATGCGTGCATGTATAGTCCGGCGATGGCCCGACGTACCAAGGAAGAAGCTCTCGCAACGCGCTCCGCGCTGCTCGACGCCGCCGAGCATGTGTTCCAACGCCAGGGCGTGTCGGCGAGTTCGCTCGCCGACATCGCGGCCGAGGCGGGCGCGAGCCGGGGGGCCATCTACTGGCACTTCCAGGACAAGGCCGATCTCTTCAACGCGATGATGGAGCGGGTCAGCCTGCCGCTCGAGCATGCCCTGCATGGCGCCGACACCGGCGAGGCGCGGGATCCGCTGCCGGCGCTGCATGCCGCGCTGCTTGCCGTGCTCGCCCGGGTAGCCAACGACCCGCGCACGCGGCGCGTGCTGGAGGTGGCGACCCACAAGGTGGAGTACGTGGACGGCGTGATGGGATCGGTGCGCGCGCGGCACGTGCGCGTGCGCGACGAGTGCCTGCTGGTGGTGCGGGAGGTGCTGGGCCGCGCGGCCCGCTGGCGTGGCGTGACGCTGCCGGTGCCCCTCGACGCCGCTGCGCGCGGCCTGCACGCGCTGGTCGATGGACTGATCCAGAACTGGCTGCTGGCGCCGACCGCATTCGACCTCGAACGCATTGGTTCGCAGGCGCTGCACGCCTACCTGGCCGGCCTGGGGCTCTCGCCCGATGCCAGCGCACCGGAGACGGCGGCGCAGCGCGGAGCAGCCGCGCGCCCCGGGTAATACCGCATCACGCGCACGGCGCCGCGCGCGTACCCTGCTGCTCCCAACGCAACCCCTTGCGGAGCACCGATGAAACTGAAGTTCGCGCTTTCCGTCGCCGCCCTGGCATTCGCCTCTGGCCAGGCCTTCGCGCAGGCCAAGTGGGACCTGCCGGCGGCCTACCCCGCCAGCAACTTCCACACCGAAAACCTCGTGCAGTTCGCCAACGACGTGGACAAGGCCACCGGGGGCAAGCTCAAGATCACGGTGCACCCGAACGCGTCGCTGTACAAGGCGCCGGAGATCAAGCGCGCGGTGCAAGGCGGGCAGGCGCAGATCGGCGAAATCCTGCTGGTCAACTACCAGAACGAGTGGCCGCTGTTCGGCGCCGATGGCATTCCCTTCCTGGCCGACAGCTACGACGGCGCCATGAAGCTCTACCAGGCCCAGCGTCCGCTGCTGGACAAGAAGCTCGGCGAGCAGGGGATGATGCTTCTCTACGCGGTGGCCTGGCCGCCGCAGGGCATCTACACCAACCGCACGCTCAATTCGGCCGCCGACATGAAGGGCCTGAAGTGGCGCGCCTACAGCCCGGCAACCGCCCGCATCGCCGAACTCGTGGGCGCGCAGCCCGTGACGGTACAGGCCGCGGAACTGTCGCAGGCCATGGCCACCGGCGTGGTCGATTCCTACATGTCCTCGGGCTCCACCGGCTTCGACACCAAGACCTACGAGCACATCAAGCGCTGGTACGACACCCAGGCCTGGCTGCCCAAGAACGCCGTCATCGTGAACCGGGCCGCGTTCAACGCCCTCGACAAGGGCACGCAGGACGCGCTGCTCAAGGCCGGCGCCGACGCCGAGAAGCGCGGCTGGGCCGCAAGCCAGCGCACGAACCGCGAGTCGCTCGACAAGCTCAAGGCCAACGGCATGCAGATCGTCGAGCCTCCGGCGCAGCTGAAGACCGACATGCAGAAGGTCGGCGAGACCATGCTCAAGGAGTGGCTCGACAAGGCCGGCCCCGAAGGGCAGCAACTGGTGAACGCCTACCGAAAGTAGTGCGAGCGCCGCAGCGGCGCGGCCGATAGATCAGTAGCTCTCGCCCCGCAGGAACTGCTCGGCCGGCGGCGAGACCCCCCGCAAGACCTCACGGTCGAAGAAGCGTTCGGCGGGGAGGTCGGCCAGCAGCTGCCCCTGTTCGAGGTAGAGCACGCGCGTGGCGAGGCGCTTCACCTGTCCGAGGTTGTGGCTCGCGAACACCAGCGTGGTGCCCGACTGCGCGAAGGCGGCGACCAGACTCTCCACCTCGCGCTTGGCATGCGGGTCCAGGCTCGAGGTGGGCTCGTCCAGGAACAGGACGTCGGGCGCGAGGCTCCAGGCCCGGGCCAGCGCGAGCCGCTGCTGCTGGCCGCCGGAGAGCGCGGGCGCGTGGCGTTGCGCCATCGGGGCGAGGCCGACGCGCCCAAGGGCGTCGAGCGCACGCGCACGCGCATCGCGCCAGCGCAGACCGCGCAGCCACAGCCCCAGCGCCACGTTGTTGACGGCGCTGGTGCGCAGCATGAACGGGCGCTGGAACACCATGGCTTCGCGCGCATGGGCCTCGCGCCGGCGGCTGCCCGTGCTGGGGCGGACCAGCCCGTGCAGCACGCGCAGCAGCGTGCTCTTGCCGCTGCCGTTGGAGCCGATGAGCGCCACCCGCTCGCCGCGGTCGATGCGCAGATCGAGGGCGTGCAGCGCCATGACAGGCCCGAAGCGCACCGACACGTCCTGCAGCACGAGCAGCGGTTCGCAGCCCGCCGCAGTCGCCGCCTGCGGCGCCTCAAGGCCGGCAAGCGACGAGGCGTTGCGTGGGGTCGAGGCGCTGTGCCGGGCCGCCGCAGCTGCCACGCCCGCAGCGGGTGCACCGTGGAGCACCGGGGATGCGGCGTCAGGCTTCATGCCGCCACCTCGGCACCGGCGCGCGGCAGCACGGCTGCGTCGCCGCGCGACAGTCGCCAGCGGCGCAGCAGCGCCACCAGCGCATTCAGCGCAAGCACCACCGCCAGCAGCACGATGCCGAGCGCCAGCGCCAGCGCCAGGTCGCCCTTGCTGGTCTCCAGGGCGATGGCGGTGGTCATGACGCGGGTGAAGCCATCGATGTTGCCGCCCACGATCATCACCGCGCCGACTTCGGAGACGGCGCGGCCGAAGCAGGCGATTGCCACGGTGAGCAGGGCATAGCGCTCGTGCCAGGCAAGCAGCAGCGCACGCAAGGCGGTGCCGGCGCCCAGCGAGGCGAGCTGCTCGCCGTGCGGGCGTTCGCTGTCCTCGACCACCTGGCGCGTCAGCGCGGCGGCCACCGGCAGCACCAGCACCGACTGCGCCAGCACCATGGCCTCGAAGGTGAAAAGCAGCCCGAGGAAGCCCAGCGGCCCGGAACGCGACAGCAGCAGGTACACCACCAGACCGACGACCACCGAAGGCACGGCCAGCAGCGTGTTCAGCACGGTGAGCACCGCGCCGCGACCGGCGAAGCGCCCGACCCCCAGCAGCGCGCCCAGCGCCACGCCGAACCCGCACGCCAGCGCGCAGGCCGCGGCGCTCACGCCCAGCGAACGCGCCACGATCGCCCACAGCGCCGCGTCGCCGCGCACGATGAGGTCCCACGCCGCCAGGGCGCTGTCCGAAAAGCTGCTCATGGGCCGCCATGCTAGGGCCGTCCCGCACCCCATCCGGTAAGTGACTTCCGCTATGAACCCGCGAACATAGCTGCCGGGCACCCGTGCCGACCTGCTCGTTCGCAGCGGCATACTCGCGCTCCGTGCACAAGATCGAACTCTCGTACGCGCTCACGACCGAGACGGGCGAGCGCGGCATCCGCAATCCCCTGATCGGCCTGCTGCAGGCCGTGCGGCAGGAGGGCTCGATCTCGGGCGCGGCGCGCCTGCTGGGACAGTCCTACCGCCACGTCTGGGGTGAGTTGCGCCGCTGGGAGGCCGAGCTCGGGCGAGGTCTGATCGTCTGGGACAAGGGGCAGCCGGCGCGGCTCACGCCCTTCGGCGAGAAACTGCTGTGGGCCGAGCGCCAGGCGCAGGCCCGGCTCGCACCGCAGATCGAGGCGCTGCACGCCGATCTCGAGCGCGCCTTCGCGGTGGTGTTCGACGACCGTACCCAGGTGCTCACCCTCTGGGCGAGCCACGACGACGGCATTGCAGCGCTGCGCGACCATACGGCCGTGCAGGGGCTGCACCTGGACATCCGCTTCGTCGGCAGCGTCGATGCGATCGCCGCACTCAACGAGGGCCGCTGCACGCTCGCGAGCTTTCACACGCCGCCCTCGCCCGCCGAGGGCACGCTCGCGCAGCGCATCTACCAGCCGCTGCTGCGGCCAGGGCTGCACAAGATCATCGGATTCGCCCGGCGACGCCAGGGGCTGCTCGTGGCGGCGGGCAACCCGCAGGACGTGCGCGACCTCGCCGACGTGGCGCAGCGGGGTCTGCGCTTTGTCAACCGCCCGCTGGGCAGCGGCACGCGGCTGCTGGCCGAGCAGCTGCTGCTGGACGCCGGGCTGCGCGCCGGACAGATCACCGGGTGGGACCGCATCGAGCCCTCGCACGCTGCGGTAGCCGAGGCGGTCGCCTCGGGCACGGCCGACGCCGGCCTCGCCATCGAGAGTGCGGCGCACGGCCGCGCGCTGGGGTTCGTGCCGCTGCTGGCTGAGGACTACTTCCTGGTGTGCCTGAAATCGACCCTGGAGGAGTCGCCGGTGCGCGCGCTGCGTGCGGCGCTCGCCGATCCTGCCTGGCAGGCGCGCCTGGCCACCCTGCCCGGCTATGCGCCCGCGCGCAGCGGCGAGGTCTTGAGCCTGAGTGCGCAGCTGCCCTGGTGGCACTTCGGGCGCAGGCGTGGCACGGACGCCGGCTCCGGAACCAGCTAGCGCCGCCTCTGCACCGCGCTCGAGCGGCCACGAGGCTTCTTCGCCTCAGGGCTGCTCGCGTTCGCCCAGCAGCCGGTCGGCGTAGTCCTGCCAGCGCGCGCCTTTCGGGATGTCCTGGAAAACGCCGCGCGCAGCGCCGTCCGCCACCCACTGCTGCTTGTCGGCGATGGCCGCCGTCATCAGCGGCTCGAAACCCGCTTCACGCACCGTGTTGGCCGCCTCGCGCATCTCCTCGGCGCGGCGCTTGCCGTGCTGCACGACCCGGCTGAAGAAATAGGCGCCCTGGGCGTTCCAGTCGATCGACGGGAAGGTCTCGGCCAGCGTGGGCAGCACGTGGTCCTCGACGCCGTAGGCCCGCGCGGTGGCGTAGCTCTCGATGACCAGCGCCTCCAGGCCCTTGATCATCACGCTGCGGCACATCTTGATGGCGCTGGCCACGCCCAGGGCGTCGGACACGCAGCGCGCGTCCATGCCCCAGCCTGCCAGCACCGGCGCCAGGGCTGCGGCCTGCGCGCCGCCCAGCAGCATCGGCACCCGGATGCCGTAGGGCGGCACCGAGGTCATCACGCCGGCTTCGACATAGTGCGCACCGCCTACCTCGATGGCCGCGGCCGCCTGCTGCTTGGTGCCGGGCGATGCGGAGTTCAGGTCCAGGAAGACGGCGCCGGCCTGCATGGCGGGCGCCGCTTCCTGCGCAACGGCCAGCGTGTTCGACGCCGTCACCGCGGAGATGACGAGGTCGCAGGACGCGCACAGCGCCTGCATCGACTCGCGCGCCTCGATGCCCGCACTGCGGGCGCGTGCAAGCGCCGCGTCGCGCTGCGGTGCGCCGGGTGCGAAATGCAGGTCCCATGCCGCGATGGATTCGATGCCGGACTGCGGGCGCAGGCCCGCACCGAAGATCTGGCCCACTTCGCCGAAGCCGACCAGGCCGATGTGACGGATGTTCATGCGGGTGCCTCCTTGTGGCCGCGCGGACGCGGCCCGTCGTTCATTGCTTGGGGATGCTGGCGCGCGCTATCACCTCACCCCAGCGCCGCACGTCCCGTGCGAGCAGCTCGCCCAGCTCGCGCGGCGTGCTGCCCTGGGCGTGCAGCGTGAGGTCGGCCAGGCGCTGGCGCACCTCGGGCTGGGCGAGTGCGCCGTTGATCGCCTTGTTCAGGCGCTCGATAGCCGCTTCGGGCGTCTTGGCAGGTACCGACAGGCCGTTCCACGAAGAGGCGTTGAAACCCGCCAGGCTTGCGCCCGTTTCCGCCACGGTGGGCACGCCCGGCAGGCCTGCTTCGCGCCGGTCGCCCAGCACCGCGAGCGGGCGCAACGCGCCGGCCTTGATCTGGCCCATGACGGGCCCGAGGATGTCCACGCCGACATCGACCTGGTTGCCGCGCAGCGCATTGATCAGCGCGGGCGTGCCGTTGAAGGGTACCGTCTGCGCATCGATGCCCGCGGCGCTCTTGAACAGTTCCGCCGCGAGATGCTGGGTGGTGCCCAGCTGGGGCGAGCCGATGTTGAGCTTGCCCGGGTTCGCGCGGGCGTGGGCCAGCAGCTCGGACAGGGACTTGAAGCGGCTGTCCTGCGGCACGAGCAGCGCGAGGTTGAAGGTGGCCAGCTGCGAGACCGGGGCGAAGTCGCGCAGGGTGTCGAAGGGCAGCTGCTTGAACAGGCTGGCGCTCACCGCCGTGCCGCTGGAGACCAGCAGCATGGTGTGGCCGTCGGGCTCGGCCCGGCTCACCGCTTCGCCGGCGATGACGCCGCCGGCGCCGGGCCGGTTCTCGACGATCACCGGCTGGCCCAGCGGGCCGGAGATGGCCTGGGCGATGGTGCGTGCGGTGATGTCGGCCGCACCGCCCGGCGCGAGCGGCACGACGATGCGCAGCGTCTTGGTGGGGAAGGCCGCGGCCGCGCCTTGCGCCCAGGCACCCGGTGCCAGCAGCACGCCGGCGCCTGCGCAGGCGGCCGCCTGCAGGAAGTCACGTCGAAGTCGGGCCATGAAAATTCTCCGCTCGTCAGAACAGAACCTGGATCAGGTACAGCGAAATTCCCGGGAAGAACAGCAGCAGCACGACCCGCATCACGTCCCAGGCGAGGAAAGGCAGGACACCTTTGTACGTCTCCACCATCGGAACGTCGGGCGCCAGGTTGTTCACCACGTAGACGTTCAGCCCCACGGGCGGCGCGATCAGCCCGATGCCCACGGTCATGAGCACCAGGATGCCGAACCAGATCGCCTTCAGGTCGGGCGCCAGGCCCCACAGGTCGAGGCCCATGACGGCCGGGAAGATGACGGGAATGGTGAGCAGCAGCATCGACAGCTCGTCCATCACGCAGCCCAGCACCACGTACAGCAGCAGCACCGCCGACACCACGACCAGGGGCGATACCGGCAAGGTCGTGACCCAGTCGGCCACGCGGGCCGGCATTTCCGTGAGCGCCAGCGAGGTGTTCATCATGTCCGCGCCCAGGAAGATCAGGAACACCATGGCCGTGGTCTCCGAGGTGGCGACGAAGGCGCTGACCAGCGCCTTGCGCCCCAGCTCGCGCCGCAGCGCGCCGGCCACGAAGGTGAGCAGCGCGCCGATGGCCGCGCCCTCGGTGGGCGAGAAGACGCCGCCGTAGATGCCGCCGAACACCGTGAGGAAGATCACCACGATGGGCCAGATGGAGCCCAGGGCGCGCAGGCGCTCGCCCCAGCCCACCGGCTCGCTCGGGGTGGCGAACTCGGGCCGGACGCGGCAGTACAGCGCCACGACCACGATGTAGCCGAGCATGGCAAGCAGCCCGGGGATCATGGCCGCGGCGAACAGCTTGGCGATGTTCTGCTCCGTCAGGATGGCGTAGACCACCAGCGGCACGGACGGCGGGATCAGGATGCCCAGCGCGCCGCCGGTGGCCAGCGACGCGGTGGACAGCCGGCCGTGGTAGCCGTGGCGCTTCATCTCGGGGTAGGCTACTTGCGTGATGGTGGCCGAGGTCGCGACCGACGATCCGCACACCGCGCCGAAGGCGGCGGCGCTCAGGATTGCCGCCATCGCCAGGCCGCCGCGAATGTGGCCGATGAAGGCCGCCGCCGCACGGAACAGATCGCGGCTGAGGCCACCCTGCGTGGCGAACTGCCCCATCAGCAGGAACAGCGGAATGACGCTCAGCTCGTACACGGTGAGCCGTGCCACCGCGCTGCCCTTGAGCAGATTGAGCAGCGGATCGGCGCCTGTGAGTACGAAGTAACCCAGCGCGCCGGGCACGAACATGGCCGCCGCGATGGGCGTGCGCAGCGCCATGAGCAGCAGCATGGCGCCGAACATGGACAGTCCGATGGCGGTGGCGCTCATGCCGCGCCTCCTTCGAGCGCCGCCAGCGGACGCTGCGCGAAATGCATGGCGGTCTGCACCAGCGCGATCAGGCAGGCCAGTCCCAGTCCGGGCGCCAGGGCCGCGTACGACCACCACATGGGCAGGCCGAGGATCATGGTGGACTCGTAGGCCTCGTGCACCGAGAAGGCACCGACGCTGGTGCGCCAGGCGAGCAGCGCGTAGGTGGCTGCGAGGAGCAGCGTGCCGATGCCGTCCAGGCGCCGGATGGTGGGAGCGGGCAGGCGCTGGGTGAAGAAGTCCACGATGATGTTGGCGCCCTTGAGCTGGCACCACGGGATGCCCAGCGAGATGGCGAGCGCGATGCCCATCTGCGTGAGCTCCACGTCGCCCTGGATCGGCTCCAGCCAGATCGCGCGCCCCACGACGCTCCAGGTCACCAGCACGGCGACCCCGAATGCCACGGCCGACCCCAACAGGGCGAACCACAGCGTCAACGCCCTCAATGCTCTGAACATCCTCGCACTCCTGCAGACACGAAAAACGCCGGCATCGCGGCCGGCGTTGCGGTCAGGCCGTCGGCCCGCCGGTTACTTCTTGGCGGCGTCGCCCTTGTACTTGGCCAGCAGGTCGCGGGCGTCCTTGAGCATCTCCTTGCCCGGAAGCTTGCGGTTTTCGAGGTCGCGCACCCATTCCTGGTACAGGCTGTCGCTGGCCTTCACCCAACGATCGGTCTCGGCCGGGGACAGCTGGATGAAGTTGTTGCTGCGCGCCTCGGCGAGCTTGCGCGCCGCGGGACGGCTCTCGTCCCAGACCTTGCCGATCTGGCGGGACAGCTGGGCGCCCGAGTTGTCGTCGATCACCTTCTTGAGGTCGGCCGGCAGGCTGTCGTACTTGGCCTGGTTCATCGCGAAGATGAAGCCGGCGGTGTAGAGCGCCGGGTGGCCCGGGTCGGTCTCGGTGTGGTACTTGCTCATCTCGTGCAGCTTGAAGGCGGGGATCACCTCCCAGGGCAGCACGTAGCCGTCGATGGTGCCCTTGGACAGTGCATCGGCGACGCCGGTCACCGGCATGCCGACCGGCGTGGCGCCCAGCTTGCCCAGCAGCTTGTTGGTCTGCCGCGTGGGAGCGCGCATCTTGAGGCCGCGGAAATCCTCGAGCTTGTTGACCGGCTTGGACGAGGTGTGCACGAAGCCCGGGTCATGCACCCAGGTGGCCAGGATCTTGGTGCCCGGGAATTCTTCCTTGGCGTGCTTCTGGTAGTAGTCCCAGGACGCCTGCGCGCCCTGCTCGGCCGAGCTCACCATGAACGGCAGCTCGAACACCTCCATGCGGGGGAAGCGGCCGGCGGTGTAGCCCGGCAGGGTTACCACGAGGTCGTCCACGCCATCCTTCACCCGGTCCACCAGCTGCGGCGGGGTGCCACCGCCGGACATTGCGGGCAGCAGCTGGCAGCGCATGCGGTTGTTGGACTCGGCCGCGATCTTGTCGCACCAGGGGCCGATCACCTTCTGCGGCGCCATGGCCGCGGTGGGCCAGATGTGGTGGAACTTGAGCACCACCTCCTGGGCGGAGGCGGAGCCGGCGGCGAGGGCCAGCGCGGCTGCTGCATACAAGGCGGGGCGGGAACGCGATTTCATGGAAGTCTCCTGGCTCGGTGGTTCGATGGATTCGACGGTTGGAACACGGAACGGCCCCGCCGTGGACGCATCGTGTCGCGAGGCGCCGCAGGCACGAAGAGGCGCGGCTTCTCGCAGCGATGCAGCTGCGCGCATGGGGGCCGGCTAGATGAAAACGGGGCGAATGGTACTCCTGTCAGGAACGCTGCCGTATCAGGCGCATGCCGGGCATGCGGCTCATGTCGTGGCTGCGGACGGCCTCGTGCAGGTTGCGCTGGGCCAGCCGCGCGTGCTCTCGCATGATGGCCTCGGCGCGGCTGCCGGCGCGCTGCTCGATCGCTTCGAGGACCTGGCGGTGCTGGTCCTGCGCGACCACCAGCATGTCCCGCGCCTGCGGCGTCTCGGCCTGCAGCACCACGAAGGCCGAGGGGGATGCGAAGGGCAGGCGCACCACCCGCTCCAGTTCGCGCGCGAGGGTGCCGCTGCCGGCCATCTCGGACAGGAGCTGGTGGAAGCGGGCATTCAGGCCGACGTAACGCGAAAACGCTTCGCCTTCCAGGGCGCTTGCGCGCAGCAGTGCGTCGATGCCGTCGAGGCAGGCGCGGGCCTCGGCCAGCACCACCGGCGCCACCCCCCGCTCGGCGGCCATGCGTGCGGCCAGGCCCTCGATGGTGCCGCGCAGCTCGATCGCGTCGAGGACGTCGCGCTCGGAGAAGGTGCGCACGGCGAACCCCCCGTTGGGCAGCGCTTCGAGCAGACCCTCCTGCTCCAGGCGCATGAGCGCCGCGCGGATGGGCGTGCGCGACATGCCGAGCTTGTCCACGATGGCCAGTTCGGCGATGCGCGCGCCGGCCGGAAGGTCACCCGCCAACACCAGTTCGCGCAGTCTCAGCAGGGCGCGCACGGCCTGCGAGCCGGAGGGCTCCACTTCGGGCGCTCGCGCTTCTTCGCGTTCAAGCTGGGCTGTCATGTATGCAATGTAGCCGAACGAACCGGCATAGAACCCGTGGTTTACCCGAGTTTCCGCCGATTGTCGGGATGTCGGACTGCTCGAATGTATACAACGAGAATCCAGCCTCGCATAATCTGGGCCGAAATCCTCCACTCCGACCTCCTCCACCCACCTCCACCTCCACCTCCCGGACCGAACCATGTACCCCAAGAACGCCTGGTACGTCGCCTGCACCCCCGACGAAATCGACAGCAAACCCCTTGGCCGGATGATCTGCGGCGAGCAGATCGCGTTCTACCGGGCCGAGGAAGGCAAGGTTGCCGCGGTGGAGGACTTCTGCCCCCACCGCGGCGCGCAGCTGTCGCTGGGCACCGTATGCGAGGGCAAGCTGGTATGCGGCTACCACGGCCTGGTGATGGGCTGCGACGGCAAGACGGTGTCGATGCCCGGCCAGCGGGTGGGCGGCTTTCCGAAGATCCGCAGCTTCCCCGTGGTCGAGCGCTACGGCTTCATCTGGGTCTGGCCGGGCGATCCGGCCCAGGCCGACCCCGCCGCCATGCACCACCTCGAGTGGGCAGAGAACCCCGAGTGGGCCTACGGCGGCGGCCTCTACCACGTCAAGTGCGATTACCGCCTCATGATCGACAACCTGATGGACCTGACGCACGAGACCTACGTGCACACCACCAGCATCGGCCAGAAGGAGATCGACGAGACCCCGGTGAGCACGCGCACCGAAGGCGATCACGTCGTCACCAGCCGCTTCATGGACAAGGTGATGGCCCCGCCCTTCTGGCGTGCCAACCTGCGCGGCAACGGCCTGCCCGACGACCAGCCGGTGGACCGCTGGCAGGTGTGCCACTTCTATCCGCCCAGCCACATCCTGATCGAGGTCGGCGTGGCGCTGGCCGGCCACGGCGGCTACCACGCCGAGGCGAAGTACAAGGCCTCCAGCATCGTGGTGGACTTCCTCACGCCCGAAACGGAGACCTCCATGTGGTACTTCTGGGGCATGGCGCGCAACTTCAACGTGAAGGACCGCAACCTCACGGCGCAGATCCGCGAAGGCCAGGGCAAGGTGTTCGCCGAGGACACCCAGGTGCTGGAGGCACAGCAGCGCAATCTGCTCAAATATCCCGACCGGCGCCTGCTGATGCTCAACATCGACGCCGGCGGCGTGCAGTCGCGCCGCATCGTCGAGCGCCTGATCGCGAAGGAACAGGCGCAGGGGCAGCCGCCCCTGCAGCAGGCTGCCTGAACCTGGAATGGGAACCATGGAATTGACCGTAGTGAGCCGCACGCCGCAGGCGGAGGGCATCGACAGCTTCGAACTCGCACGCGCCGACGGCGGGCCCCTGCCGGCCTTCAGTGCCGGCTCGCACATCGACGTGCACCTGCCCGGCGGGCTGGTGCGCCAGTACTCGCTGTGCAACGACCAGACCGAACAGCACCGCTACCGCATCGCGGTGCTGCGCGACCCGGCCTCGCGCGGGGGCTCGGTCGCCATGCACGAGCGCGTGAAGCCGGGCGACCGCATCACCGTGAGCGAGCCGCGCAACCATTTCCCCCTGGAGCACGCCCCCCACACCCTGCTGCTGGCCGGCGGCATCGGCATCACGCCGCTGCTGTGCATGGCCCAGCGGCTGGCCACGGCCGGCGCCAGTTTCGAGCTGCACTACTGCACGCGCTCGCTCGCGCGCACCGCCTTCCGCGACGAGGTCACCGCCTTCGGCGAGCGCACCCGGCTGCACCTCGACGACGGCGACGCCGCACAGAAGCTGGACCTGCCTGCGGTGCTGTCCGCGCAGCCGGCCGGCACGCGCCTGTACGTCTGCGGCCCTGCGGGCTTCATCGACTTCGTGGTGCAGGCCGCCAAGGCGCGCGGCTGGCCGGCCGACCGCATTCACCTGGAATACTTCGGCGCCGCGCCGCAGGACACCGCGGGCGACGGCGCCTTCGAGGTGCGCCTGGCCAGCACCGGAAAGACCTACACCATCCCCGCCGACAAGAGCGTCACCAGCGCCTTGCACGAGCAGGGCGTGGAGATCCTGGTCTCCTGCGAGCAGGGCGTGTGCGGCACCTGCCTGACCCGCGTGCTCGAAGGCGAGTGCGACCACCGGGACCTGTACCTCACCGACGAGGAAAAGGAGCGCAACGACCAGTTCACGCCCTGCTGCTCGCGCGCGAAAAGCGCGGTGCTCGTGCTGGACCTGTAGCCACGGCTGGCACTGCAGCCAGCCGCTAATATCGCGCCCGGCACACACAACGAGGACGACACAATCATGAAGCAACTCCCTGCCCGCTACGACCACGTCGGCAGCTTCCTGCGGCCCAAGTACCTGCTCGACGCGCGCGAACAGAAGGCCCGTGGCGAGATCTCACCCGAGCAGCTGCGCGCCGTCGAAGACAAGGCCATCGCAGAGATCGTGCAGTTCCAGCAGGACGTCGGCCTCAAGAGCGTCACCGACGGCGAGTTCCGCCGCACCTATTTCCATATCGACTTCCTCGAGCAGCTAGGGGGCGTCAAGACCGACGTGCCGGTCACCATCCGCAAGCCCGACGGCAGCGAGGAGCTGGCGCCGCCGGTGATCCGCGTGACCGACAAGGTGCGCCACGCCAAGGACATCCAGAAGGCCGATTTCGAGTACCTGAAGTCGCAGGTGGCTGCCGGCTGCACGCCGAAGGTGACGATCCCCTCGCCCACCATGCTGCACTTCCGCGGTGGCCGCGCCGGCATCAGCCGCGAGGCCTATCCCGAGCTCGACCCCACCTTCTACGACGATGTGGCCAAGGCCTACGGCGACGAGCTGCAGTCGCTCTACGACGCCGGCTGCCGCTACGTGCAGATGGACGACACCAACCTCGCCTACCTGTGCGACGAGAAGATGCGCGAGGCGGCCCGCCAGCGCGGCGACGACCCGAACGAGCTGCCGCACCGCTATGCCGGCTTCATCAACAAGGTGGTCGCGCGCAAGCCCGAAGGCATGCTGCTGGCCATGCACCTGTGCCGCGGCAACTTCAAGAGCACCCATGCGGCAGCCGGCAACTACGAGCCGGTCGCCGAGGCCCTGCTGTCCGAGATGAACATCGACGCGTTCTTCCTGGAGTACGACGACGAGCGCTCGGGCGACTTCCGCCCGCTGCGCTACCTGAAGGCCGGCAAGACCGTGGTGCTCGGACTGGTCACCACCAAGTTCGGCGAGCTCGAGAGCAAGGATGCGCTCAAGCGGCGCATCGACGAAGCGGCGAAGTACGCGCCCATGGAACAGCTGGCGCTGTCGCCGCAGTGCGGCTTCTCCAGCACCGTGCACGGCAACAACATCGCCGTCGAGGCCCAGCGCACCAAGTTGCGGCTGGTGATCGAGACCGCACAGGAGGTCTGGGGCGGCGCCTGAGCGCTTGGCGCTTGACGCCTCACCCGACGACGCAAGGCCCGCGGCTATCGCGGGCCTTTTTGCTGGTCCGCCCACCGCCGGCGTCGTCGCCGCGGCAGCTCTATGCTGGCGCGTTCATAGCTCGCAAGTCCCGAGTCGCTCGCGCCATGCGGGCCCTAGCATGCGGTCCCTGTCCCTCACCCCTGCCGCTCATCCCTGCCTCACACCGGGCAGCAACACACCATGCATTTCGCCCGCGCCTTCTGCATCGCCGCACTGAGCTTCGCAGCTGCCACCTGGTCGCACGCCCAGTCCAGCATCGTCGTCGCGTCAACCACCTCCACGGAACAGTCGGGCCTGTTCGGCCACCTGCTGCCGGCGTTCAAGAAGGCTACGGGCATCGACGTGAAGGTGGTGGCCGTCGGAACCGGCCAGGCGATCGACATGGCGCGACGCGGCGACGCCGACGTGCTGTTCGTGCACGACCGCGTGGCCGAGGAGAGATTCGTCGCGGACGGGTTCGCGGCGCGGCGCCACCCGGTCATGTACAACGACTTCGTCGTGGTGGGCCCCCGCTCCGACCCGGCGCGCGCCTCGGGGGCCGACATCCAGGAGGCCTTCAGGAGGGTCGCGACCACCGGCTCGACCTTCATCTCCCGCGGCGACAAGAGCGGCACCCATGCCGCGGAGCTGCGCTACTGGAAACAGGCCGGCCTCGAGGCCGGCAAGACCGTCGGATACCGCGAGTGCGGCTGCGGCATGGGTCCGGCGCTGAACATCGCCGCCTCGAGCAGCGCCTACGCACTCGCCGACCGTGCGACCTGGCTGAACTTCAGGAACCGCGCCGACCTCGCCGTTCTGGTCGAAGGCGACAAGCGCCTGTTCAACCAGTACGGCGTGATGGCCGTGAGCGCGAACAAGCACCCGCACGTCAAGGCGGCCGAGGCGCAGAAGTTCGTCGATTGGATCGTTTCGCCGCAAGGGCAGCAGGCGATCTCCGCCTATCGCATCGGTGGCGAACGGCTGTTCTTTCCGAACGCCGGCACCGATAACTGAGTGGGCCCTCCCCCGGTCGCGCCTCGTGCACGGCTGGCGCCTCACCATCGCGTGGCCCCGCCCGTCGGTGGGTGTGCGCCGGGGCCTCCACCGCCACGGCAAGGCGCGGCAATCGCCACTCTCCTACGGCCTGTCGCGCTCGGCGCTCGCACAATGATCGGCTTCGCCTCCTCGGCGCCCCCTTTCGTACCGCACGCATTCCTCTGCAGCGCAATGCCCCGCCGGAACAGTCGTCCCCCAGCACCGCCGGTCCCACGCACGCCGCAGTGCGGGCGCCTGAGGACGGGCGCCGCACTGGCGGCGCTGGGCTGCCTTGCGCTTCCTGCCCGCGCGCACCTGGTGGCCGGGCTCGAGGGCCATGACCTCTGGCACGCGTGGAGCGACCAGCTCTGGCTGTGGCTGCTGTGGGGATTGCCGGGTCTGCTGGTGGTGGGTGGCATCGCGCGCCTGTGGGGGCAGGCACGGTGGGGGGCCGGCGTGAGCTTCGCGCAGGCCGGCTGCTTCGTCGCCGGATGGCTGGCGCTCGGGGCGTCCCTGCTGTCGCCGCTCGATGCGTTCGGCGAAGTGCTGTTCTGGGCGCACATGGTGCAGCACGAAGTCGTGCTGCTGGTGGCGGCGCCGCTGCTGGTCCTCAGCCGCCCGCTCGGGCCGCTCGTGTGGGGCCTGCCCGCGGCCTGGCGTCCCGGCGCCGCGAAGCTGGCGCGCGGGCTCGGGCTGCAGTGGGCGATGCGTATCACCACGCGGCCGCTCACCGCCTGGTGGGTGCACGCCGTGA
Organism: Ramlibacter sp. AN1015; assembly: GCF_037726105.1. Classification (NCBI taxonomy): domain Bacteria; kingdom Pseudomonadati; phylum Pseudomonadota; class Betaproteobacteria; order Burkholderiales; family Comamonadaceae; genus Ramlibacter; species Ramlibacter sp. AN1015. The sequence continues at coordinate 122,319 of NZ_JBBJUM010000007.1, read as the reverse complement.
TCCTGTGGGGCTGGCACGTGCCCGTGCTGTTCGACGCCGCGGTGCGCCACCAGTGGGTACACGATCTTCAGCACACCAGTTTCCTGCTGGCGTCGCTGGTGTTCTGGTGGGCGCTGTTCCAGGGACGCGGGGGACGCGAGCGCGAGGGGGCCGCGATCTTCTATCTGTTCACGACGCTGCTGCACACCTCGGCCCTGGGCGCGCTGCTCACGTTTTCGCGCCGCGTCTGGTACCCCGTCTACGAGGGGCGCACCCAGGCCTGGGGCCTCACCGCGCTCGAAGACCAGCAGCTGGGCGGGCTCATCATGTGGGTGCCCGGCGGCATGGTGTTCCTGGCGGCTGCGCTGGTGCTGTTCGCCTCCTGGCTGGAAAGCGGAAACACCACCGCGCGCGGCCGGACGGCGCCGGTCCGCGAGCCGCGCTAGGACGCAGGGGAAGCACCGGCGCAGGAAGGCGCAGGAAAGGCGCAGACACGACGAGCTGCCGCGCAAGGTACGAGGACGTTCAAACTTGCGGCGCAACGCCCTGCCGGCCAGGCTGCCGCGCACCTTCAGGCGCGCCCGATCGCCCGGCCCTTGATCATGGCTGCCGCCGCGGCGTCGGCGACCGGCTCGGCGGCGATTGGCCCACGCGCCGGGTGCTGCTCGAGGGGCGCAGGCGCAGCGACGGATTCACCGGCGCCCGGTGCGCCGCCGGTGCACAACTCCTGCAGCACCCGCTGGCGCACCCGCGCATCGACATCGACCGGGAACTTGCGCGCGAAGAAGGCCGGCTGGCCGCGCAGCATTTCCAGGTGCTCCTCGAGCAGCAAGCCCGGATGCGCCTCGTTGAACCGGTGCACGTAGTGGTTGATCGGCCCTTTGCTCGCGCCGGCCTGCATCAGCAGGGTCGGAATCAGGAACTCCTCGGCGATGCGCAGCCGGCTGAAGTAGGCGCGCACGCCCTGCCGGTCGAAGCCGTCCACCAGCGAGCGCAGCACCGAACGTCGCGCGCCGAACCACACCGAGCCGTAGTACGGGCGGAAGTCGCGGTCGAACAGGTGCCGGCCCAGGGCGGGCCGGCTCACCGCCCGCATGGTGCCGAGCGCGAGCTTGGGCAGGACACCGGAGCGCCCGCCGCTTCGGATCCAGATGCCGGCCTCGTCGCGCCGTGCATGCTCGCGGCCGAAGTAGGTCCAGGTGAGTCGGCGCGTGAATCGGTGACGCAGGCTGCCCTCGGGCGTGAACGCCCGGTAGCCCACCGACATCAGCGCATCGACGTCGTCCAGCAGATCGATGCAATCGAAGTGCGCGTCGGCGGGGCCGCACAGGTGCTGCTCGAACTGCGCCATGGGCTTGATCGGCAGGCAGCTCGGGCTGAGCAGCTGGAGGTAATCGAAATCGTGCTCGGCCAGCGCGTGCCTAAGCGTATGGAAGATGCCATCGACGAAACCGAACACCGCCCAGCCGGTGGGCACCGGCTCGGGCACGAAGACGGCATTGGGTGCCGTGAGGCGGAACTCCGGCTGCTGGCTGAAGTCGTGGTGCACCAGGACCGTGTGCGGGGCCAGCGCCCGCACCAGCTGGTCCACTCCGGCCGCCGGCGCAACCGCCGACATGAGGGCGAACACGATGCGAGGCTGGTGGGGCGCTGCGCCCTGCATGGAATCCCGGTACACGCGTGCGTTCTCCGGGGCTCAGTGCTTCCAGTAGAAGCGCTCGTCGAGCTGGCCGCTCTGGCTGAGGTAGCGCAGCTGCTTGAGCCGCGTGAAAGGCCGCGAGTCGAACAGCGCCGCGTCGAGCTGGATGCGGCTGAACACCTCGTGCAGCTGGCGCGCACCGCGGCGCGCGTCCCAGCTGCAGCGAAAGCCCGGCAGCTGCTCGTGGATCTTGGCGAAACTCACGCGGTAGCTGCGGTTGTCGGCGCCCGCCTGGCCGAAGCTCAGCTCGCAGCCGGGAAACACCTCGGCCACGATCTGCGCGATCTCGCGCACCTGGTAGTTGTCGGCGTCGTGACCGACGTTGAAGACCTGGTTGTGCACGGCATCACGGGGCGCCTCCAGTGCGCAGGCCACCGCCTCGCAGATGTCCAGCACGTGCACCAGCGGCCGCCAGGGCGTGCCGTCGCTGGTCATGGCGATGCGGCCACTGGTGGCGGCGATGCCGCACAGGTTGTTCAGCACGATGTCGAAGCGCATGCGCGGCGAGGCGCCATAGGCGGTGGCGTTGCGCAGGAAAGTCGGCGAGAAGCCGTCGGCGGCGAGCGCGCCGACGTCGCGCTCGACGAAGGTTTTGCACCGCGCATAGGCGGTCTGCGGATTGGTCGGCGACTCCTCGGTCATGGGCGCGCCGCCGTCGGCCACGCCATAGACGCTGCACGAGGAGGTGTAGACGAAGCGCTGCACGCCGGCTTCACGCGCGAGCTCCGCCAGGCGCAGCGAGGCCTGGTGGTTGATCTCGTAGGTGAGCTCGGGAACGTTCTCGCCCAGCGGGTCGTTGGACAGCTCCGCAAGATGCACCACCGCATCGACGCCCTGCAGGTCCTCGGCGCCGACCTGCCGGATATCACGGTTGACGGTGCGCGGAAAGCCCGGCACCAGGCTGCGGTCGCTGAATAGCCAGCCGTCGCGGTAGTAGCCGGTGTCGAGGCCGACGATGTCGTGGCCGCGGGCTTGCAGATACGGAGCGAGCAGGCAGCCGATGTAGCCTTCGACGCCGGTGACGAGCAGTTTCATGCGTTCCTCGTGCAGGGAGAAAGTTGGGGGAAGAAGCGGTCCATCTGCTCGCGCCAGAGCCGGTCGGCCAGACGCCCCGCAGGCAGTTCGACGTCGTCGAAGGTCAGCACCTCGTCGCGCGCCATGTCGTGCTTGAGGCGGCAGCCTTCGGCCAGTCCGATGGGCAGCAGGTTCTGCCGGCGCGCCACGTCGGCGTTCTCCGCCAGGCCATAGGTCATGTAGCAGCCCAGGCCGTCGAGCACGGCGCCGGCGCGCAGCTCGGTCTTGGCGGTCGCCACCACCTCGACCAGCGGTGCTCCCAGCGGCGTCAGCGCGGCGTCGCCGAACAGGACCGCGCGCGCCACGGTGTTGGGCACCTCGAAGTGGCACAGGTGGTAGGGCGTGTAGAAGCAGTAGAGCGGCCCCTTGCCCAGCTTGTAGAGGTCCAGGTAGTGGCGCTGCTGCGGATGGTCGTGCGTGCCCAGCACGTACACGCCCGGCCCGGGCATGGCGCCCACGACGTAATCGACGATGCCAGGCCCCTCGACCAGGTCCTGCAGCGGATACAGCTCCACCGCCTGCTGGATCGGCGTGCCTGCGGGGACGGTGGGGCCATGCATGCCGCGCTTGGCCACGCGCATGCCGGTGCCGTTGGCGACGATGGCGTTCTCGAAGGAGATCTTGGTGCCGTCGGCGAAGGAGGTCACCATCGACGGGTTCTGCCCCCACTGCTTGGCAAAGCCGGCCTGCGTGGTCGGGTTGCGGTAGGGGTCGTGCAGGCCCTTGATGTTGCCGCACAGCACCGGCTTGACCCCGATGCCGCGCACGAAACGATAGAGGTTCATCATCACGCCGGGCTGGTCGCCGTCGGCGTTGGTGAGCACCACGCCAGCGCGGTCGGCATAGGTCTTGAGGATCGGTCCGACGGTGCCGTCCACTTCGGCGTTCATGAGGACCACGTGCTTGCCGTGGCCGATGGCCTCGAGCGTGACCGCGGCGGCCTCCTCGATGGTGCCGGTGACTTCGACGATGGCATCGATGCCTTCGGCGCGGCACAGCAGCAGCGGATCCTGCGTGATGGCGGGCGTTCCCGCCTGGATGCACTGCTCCAGCGCAGCCACCGACTCCACGGTGCGTACGCCCTCCTGGCCAGCCTCACGGTACGCCCGTGCGGCCGTCTCGAGCGTGCGGTTGGCGATGGCGGCGACCCGCATGCCCGGAACCGACAGCGCGATCTGCAGCGCGACCCCGCGGGCCATGAAGCCTGCGCCCACCAGGCCGATGCGGATGGGGCGGCCCTCTCGGGCGCGCTGTTCGAGCGCCTTGTCGATGAGGATCATTGAACCTCCCGCTGGAAGGGGGGCCAGCTGCGGTCCTTGTCGGAGGCGTCGCGCACGGGCACGGGCCACTCGATGCCGAAGGCCGGATCGTCCCAGCGCAGGCCGCCCTCGGCCTCAGGCGTGTAGAAGGCCGAGACCTGGTAGGTGACGGCAGCGTCGTCGGTGAGCGAGACGAATCCGTGCGCAAAGCCCTTGGGCACCAGCAGCATGCGGCCGTTATCTTCGCTGAGCTCGGCTCCGAACCACTGGCAGTAGGTCGGCGACTGCGGCCGCAGGTCGATGATGGCGTCCCAGATGGCGCCGCGGGCGCAGCGCACCAGCTTGTCCTCGGCGTGGGGCGCCTTCTGGAAGTGCATGCCGCGCATGGTGCCGGCGTTGCGGGTGAGCGAGAGGTTGGTCTGCACCATGCGCTCGGGCAGCCCGCGCTCGGCGAACTCCTTCTCGCAGTAGATGCGCGCGAACCAGCCGCGCGCGTCCTGGCGGCGCTCGGGCACGACCAGCATGGCGCCTTCCAGGGGCGTGGGGGTGAAGATCATCGCCGAGTCCTCCTTACCAGAGCTTCCAGGGCGCGCGGCCGCTGGTCCACATCGCTTCGAGGGTCTGCTTGTCGCGCAGGGTGTCCATGGGCTGCCAGAACCCCTCGTGGCGGTATGCCGAGAGCTGGCCGGCGGCGGCCAGGCGCTCCATCGGCTCACGCTCCCAAACGGTGTCGTCGCCATCGATGAGCCCCAGCACCTCGCGCTCGAGCACGAAGAAGCCGCCGTTGATCCAGGCTCCATCGCCGCCCGGCTTCTCCTTGAAGCTGCCGATGCGCGCGCTGTCCGCGTGCAGGGTGAAGGCACCGAAGCGGCCCGGCGGCTGCACGGCCGTGACGGTAGCCTGCGTACCCTGGGCCTTGTGGAAGGCGACCAGGGCCCGGATATCGACATTGCCGACGCCGTCGCCATAGGTGCAGCAGAACGGCCCGTCGGTCAGGTAGGGCATTGCACGGCGCAGGCGCCCGCCGGTCATGGTCTCCAGGCCGGTATCGACCAGGGTGACACGCCAGGGCTCGTTGGAGGTGCGCAGCAGCGTGGTGGTGTTCTCCCGCATGTCGAAGCGCACGTCGGCGCCATCGAGTGCGTAGTCGCGGAAGAACTGCTTGATGACGTGGCCCTTGTAGCCGCAGCAGATCACGAAGTCGCTGATCCCATGGGCCAGGTAGATCTTCATGATGTGCCAGAGGATCGGACGCCCGCCGATCTCCACCATGGGCTTGGGACGGACTGCGCTTTCTTCGCTGATGCGGGTGCCGTAGCCGCCAGCAAGGATGACTGCCTGCATGGGCCGCCTCAACGATTGAAAGAGCCCGGGAGGCGGTGGCGGCTGCGCGTGTTGCTCATTGTGTCTCCCGTTGATTTCTGAGACCTCAATGCTGTGCTTCAGCGCGGAACGCTTACGTCAGCGTCAACCTACATCGCCAGTCAGACGCCGCCTCAGCCTCAGCAGGAGCGCGCCCCCCGAGCCTGCGCGGCAGCTCAGGCGCGAGGCTCAGCCGTGCGGAATGGGGGTGACTTCCCAGTGCTGCAGGACGCGCTCATGGCTGTCCACGCTCTCCAGGCGCACCCGGAAACCCCACAGCCGCCCCACGTGCTTGAGCACCTCTTCGGCACTGTTGTCGAGCGGACGGTCGTTCTGGCGCACGTGGCGCAGCGTGAGCGATCGATCGCCGCGCAGGTTGACGTTCCAGACCTGGATGCTCGGCTCGCGGAAGTTCAGGTCGTACTGGCGCGAGAGCGCCTCGCGCACCCGCCGGTAGCCCGTCTCGTCGTGGATCGCGGCCACTTCGAGCTCCTTGCGCGAAGCGTCATCGACGATGGAGAAGAGGCGGAACTCGCGCATGAGGTGCGGCGAGAGGAACTGGCCGACGAAGCTCTCGTCCTTGAAGTGGCGCATGGCATGGTCCAGCGTCTTGAGCCAGTCGCTGCCCGCGATGTCGGGAAACCACTCGCGGTCTTCCGCCGTGGGGTGCTCGCAGATGCGGCGCAGGTCGGTGAACATCGCATACCCGAGCGCGTACGGATTGATGCCCGAGTAACGCGGGTCGGTCACCGGCGGCTGGAACACCACGTTGGTGTGCGAAGCCAGGCACTCGATCATGAAGCCGTCGGCCAGCTGGCCTTCGTCGTACATGGTGTTGAGCAGGTTGTAGTGCCAGAAGGTGGCCCAGCCCTCGTTCATCACCTGCGTCTGGCGCTGCGGATAGAAGTACTGCGCGACCTTGCGCACGATCCGCACGATCTCGCGCTGCCAGGGTTCGAGCAGCGGCGCATTCTTCTCGATGAAATAGAGCAGGTTCTCCTGGGGCTCCTCGGGGTAGCGCTTGTGCTCCTTGCGCTGCTGCTTGCCGGGCGTGCGCGGCAGGGTGCGCCAGAGATCGTTCACCTGCTGCTGCAGATAGGCCTCGCGCTCCTTGCGCCGCTGCTCTTCCTCCACCATGGAGATCTTCTGCGGGCGGCGATAGCGATCGACGCCGTAATTCATCAGGGCATGGCAGGCATCGAGCACCTCCTCCACCGCCTCCAGGCCATGGCGCTCTTCGCAGTCGGCGATGTAGCCCTTGGCGTAGACCAGGTAGTCGATGATCGAACTCGCATCCGTCCACATGCGGAACAGATAGTTGCCCTTGAAGAACGAGTTGTGTCCGAAGCAGGCGTGGGCCATGACCAGCGCCTGCATGGGCATCGTGTTCTCCTCCATCAGGTAGGCGATGCACGGGTCGGAGTTGATGACGATCTCGTAGGCCAGGCCCATGTGGCCGCGGCGGTAGTTCTTCTCGCTGGAGATGAACTGCTTGCCGAAGGACCAGTGGCGGTAGTTGACCGGCATGCCGACGGATGCGTACGCGTCCAGCATCTGCTCGGCCGAGATGAGCTCCAGCTGCACCGGATAGGTGTCGAGCTTGTAGCGCTCCGCCGTGCGGCGGATGGCGTCGAAGTAGGTCTCGAGCAGCTCGAAGTTCCAGTCCGACGCGGCGGGCAGCCGGGGGCGGCGCTGCTGCAGGACGGCATTCATGATGTGATCACTCCGTTCGGGCTCTTTCTGAAGAGGTCACGGAACACCGGGAATATCTGGGCTGGCGTGACGATCTTCTGCATGGCGAAGTGCGCGTTGGCGTCGCGCACGCGGGTGTACTCCTCCCAGAGGTTCTGGTCTTCGTCGGCCACCTGCACGTAGGCGAAGTAGCGCACCAGCGGAAGCAGCTTGTTCTCGAGGATGTCGCGGCACTTGGACGAGTCCTGCTGCCAGTTGTCGCCGTCGGAAGCCTGCGCGCCATAGATGTTCCATTCGCTGCCCATGTAGCGCTCGCGGATCACCTGGTGCATGAGCGTCAGCGCACTCGAGACCACCGTGCCGCCGCTCTCGGTCGCATGGAAGAACTCGTCCTCCTGCACTTCGGCCGCCTGCGTGTGGTGGCGGATGAACACCACGTCGGTCTGCTTGTAGTGGCGCGAGAGGAACAGGTAGAGCAGGATGAAGAACCGCTTGGCCAGGTCCTTGCGCGCCTCGTCCATCGAGCCGGAGACGTCCATCAGGCAGAACATCACGGCCTTGCTGGTGGGCAGCGGCTCGCGGATGCGGTGGCGAAAGCGCAGGTCGAACGGATCGAGGAAAGGCACGCGCCCCAGCCGCTTGCGCAGCTCCTCGACCTCCGCGCGCAGCATGTCGATCTCGGCCGCCGGCGTGTCGGGCCGCTGCTCGAGCAGGCGCAGGTGCTCTTCGGCGCGGCGCAACTCGAGGCGGGCCTCGCCGCCCATGGCGATGCGCCGTCCCAGCGCCACGCGCATCGAGCGCACCACGTGCAGGCTGGTCGGGTTGCCCTCGGAGATGAAGCCCGCTCGCCGGGTCTTCCACTCGGGCGCATCGGCCAGCAGCTGCGTGCGGATCAGGCGCGGCAAGGCCAGGTCGTCGAAGAAGTAGTTCATGAACTCCTCCCGCGTGATGCGGAAGGTGAAATCGTCTTCGCCGCTGCCGTCGGGCGAGGCGTCGCCGCTGCCGCTGCCGCCACCGCCGCCGCGCGGCCGCGGTATGCGGTCTCCGCGCACGTACTCCTGGTTGCCCGGATGCACCATCTCGCGATTGCCCCCCGAGCCGTGGTGGAACACCGGCTCGGAGACGTCGCGCTTGGGAAGGCTGATGTCGGCGCCTTCCTCTATGTTGTGGATGCTGCGGTCGCCCACCGCCTTGCGCACCGCATCGCGGATCTGCTCGCGGTAGCGCCGCAGGAACCGCTCACGGTTGCCGATGGACTTGTTCTTGCCCGACAGCCTGCGGTCGATGATCTGGTGGAGCGCGTTGCGCTCCCCTGGTGTTTTGCTCGGCCCCGTCACTGGCGCCCCTCTGCCTCAAGGATGTCACGAGCTCTTGCGCACCCGCAGGTACCACTCGCACAACAGGCGCACCTGGCGGTGCGTGTAACCCTTCTCAACCATGCGGTTGACGAAGTCTTCGTGCTTCTTCTGCTCGTCGGCGCTGGCCTTGGCATTGAAGCTGATCACCGGCAGCAGGTCCTCGGTGTTCGAGAACATCTTCTTCTCGATCACGGTGCGCAGTTTCTCGTAGCTGGTCCACACCGGGTTCTTCCCGGCGTTGTTGGCCCGAGCGCGCAGGACGAAGTTGACGATTTCGTTGCGGAAGTCCTTGGGATTGGACAGACCCGCGGGCTTCTCGATCTTCTCGAGTTCGGCGTTCAGTGCCCCCCGGTCGAAGATCTCGCCGGTGTCGGTGTCGCGGTACTCCTGGTCCTGGATCCAGAAGTCGGCATAGGTCACATAGCGGTCGAAGATGTTCTGGCCGTACTCGGAATACGACTCCAGGTAGGCCGTCTGGATCTCCTTGCCGATGAACTCGGCGTACCGCGCCGCCATGTGCTCCTTGATGAAGGAGAGGTACTTCTGCTCGGTCTCGGGCGGGAACTGCTCGCGCTCGATCTGCTGTTCGAGCACGTACATCAGGTGCACCGGGTTCGCCGCGACTTCGTTGGAGTCGAAGTTGAAGACCTTCGACAGGATCTTGAACGCGAAGCGCGTGGAGATGCCCGTCATGCCCTCATCGACGCCGGCATAGTCGCGGTACTCCTGGTAGCTCTTGGCCTTGGGGTCGGTGTCCTTGAGGTTCTCGCCGTCGTAGATCTGCATCTTGGAGAAGATGCTGGAGTTCTCGGGCTCCTTCAGCCGCGTGAGCACCGCGAACTGCGCCATCATCTTGAGCGTGCCCGGCGCGCAGACCGCGTCCTTAAGCGACGAGTTGCGAATCAGCTTCTCGTAGATCTTCACTTCCTCGGTGACCCGCAGGCAGTAGGGCACCTTGACGATGTAGATGCGGTCGAGGAACGCCTCGTTGTTCTTGTTGTTGCGGAAGGCCTTCCACTCGCTCTCATTGGAGTGGGCCATCACGATGCCGTCGAACGGGATGGCGCCGAAGCCCTCGGTACCCTTGAAGTTGCCTTCCTGGGTGGCGGTGAGCAGCGGGTGCAGCACCTTGATGGGCGCCTTGAACATCTCGACGAATTCGAGCAGGCCCTGGTTGGCCAGGCACAGGCCGCCGGAGTAGCTGTAGGCGTCCGGGTCGTCCTGGGCATAGGACTCGAGCTTGCGGATGTCGATCTTGCCGACCAGCGAGGAGATGTCCTGGTTGTTCTCGTCACCCGGCTCGGTCTTGGCGATCGCGACCTGCTTGAGGATGGAGGGGTAGCGCTTGACCACGCGGAACTTGCGGATGTCGCCGCCGTACTCCTGCAGCCGCTTGACCGCCCACGGCGACATGATGCGCTGCAGATAGCGCGGCGCGATGCCGAACTGCTGCTCGAGCAGCGGCGCGTCCTCGGCGTTGTTGAACAGCGCCAGCGGCGACTCGTTCACCGGCGAGCCCTTGATCGCATAGAACGGCACCTGCTCCATGAGCGCCTTGAGCCGCTCGGCGATCGAGGACTTGCCCCCGCCCACCGGACCGAGCAGATACAGGATCTGCTTCTTTTCCTCGAGACCCTGCGCCGCATGGCGAAAGTGCGAGACCACCTGTTCGATGGGCTCTTCGAGACCGTAGAAATCTTTGAACGCAGGGTAGATGCGCACCATCTTGTTGCCGAAGACGCGCGACAGGCGCGGGTCGTGGCGGGTGTCGATGACCTCGGGTTCGCCTATGGCAGCCAGCATGCGCTCGGCGGCCGTTGCATAGACGAGGGGATCGCGTTTGCACAGATCCAGGTACTCCTCGAGCGACATCTCCTCCTCGCGCGTCTGTTCATAACGCGCCAGGAAGTTGCGGATCACGTCCATGGAACCTCCTTCCAACTACACGGTGATGCACTGCAGATTGCGGTGCCCACTGGTGCGTCCCACTTTAGCGCAGCAGGGTTTGCGGCCCCGCTTGCCCACTGTCAGTCGGCACCTGTCATCAATGTAGGTGAACGACAGACAAATGAGAAGCGCGCAAGTTCCCCCGGAAAACCCTTTACACACACCCGCTGCTTCCGGGCAACGGGCGCGAAAAACCCGCTTGCGAAGTGCTGCGCGTGCTATGCGAGACCGAGGAGACGCACCGCATTGCCCTTGAGGATGCCGGGCATCACTTCGGGCTTGAAGCCCGCCTCCTCGAAGTCCTTCATCCACCGCTCCGGCGTGATCAGCGGATAGTCGCTTCCGAAGAGCACGCGGTCCTTGAGCAGCGTGTTCGCGTACTGCACCAGCTGCTTCGGAAAGTACTTCGGGCTCCAGCCGGACAAGTCGATCCAGACGTTGGGCTTGTGGGTCGCCACGGAGAGCGCCTCGTCCTGCCACGGCCAGCTCGGATGCGCCATCACGATCTGCATGTCGGGAAAGTCGATGGCGACGTCGTCGAGGTGCATGGGGTTGCTGTACTCCAGGCGCAGCCCGCCTCCGCAGCGCATGCCCGAACCGATGCCGCTGTGGCCGGTGTGGAAGATCGTGGGCAGCTTGTGCGCGTTGATCACCTCGTAGATCGGCCACGCCATCTTGTCGTAAGGGTGGTAGCCCTGCACCGTGGGGTGGAACTTGAAGCCTTTCACGCCGTGTTCCGCGATCAGCCGCTCGGCCTCGCGCGCCCCCATCTTTCCCTTGTGCGGATCGATGCTGGCGAAGCACATCATCATGTCGGCGTTCTCGCGCGCGGCCTGCGCGATCTCCTCGTTGGGGATGCGCCGTCGACCCAGCTTGGCCTCGCTGTCCACCGTGAACATCACCAGCCCGAGCTTGCGCTCTCGGTAGTACGCGATGGTCTCGGCGATGGTCGGGCGCCGGCTCGAGCGGAAGTACTTGTCGGCCGCGCGGTCGTACTCCTCGCCGTAGTTGTCGAAAGGGTTCCAGCAGCTCACCTCGGCATGCGTGTGGATGTCGATGGCGATGAGGTTGTGGTGGTCCATGGACGGGTTTCCTAGGGTAAATCCCAGAGGGATCGGGTCTTGATTTGGTTATCGTACATAACAATAATCGCCACCACAGGCAAAACCCTCATATGACAACGCAAGACATCCAGCTCGAGGTCCGCGGCCAGGTCGCCGTGGTCCGCCTCAACCGCGCAGCCAAGCGCAACGCCCTCTCCGACGGGCTCGTGCTGGCCATCCGCGATACCTTCGACCAGCTGCCGGCGGAGGTCGGCGCGGCCGTGCTCGACGGCACCGGCGAGCACTTCTGTGCCGGGCTGGATCTGTCCGAGCTGCAGGAGCGCGATGCCGGGGCCGGGCTGCACCACTCGCGCATGTGGCACAAGGCGCTGGACAGCCTGCAGTACGGACGCGTGCCGGTGGTGGCGGCCCTCCACGGGGCGGTGGTCGGCGGCGGCCTCGAGCTCGCCTCCGCCTGCCATGTCCGCGTGGCCGACGAGTCCACGTTCTACGCACTCCCCGAAGGCTCGCGCGGCATCTTCGTGGGCGGCGGCGGGGCGGTGCGGATTCCGCGGCTGATCGGCGCCGCGCGCATGACCGACATGATGCTCACCGGCCGCGTCTACAACGCACAGGAGGGCGAGCGCATCGGCTTCGCCCAGTACCTGGTGCCGGCCGGCACCGCCTTCGACAAGGCCCTCGAGCTCGCAGAGCGCATTGCGCAGAACGCCCCCTTGACGAACTACGCCCTCATGCATGCGCTGCCGCGCATCGCCGAACAGCCGGCCGACCAGGGCTTCTTCACCGAAGCGCTGATGGCCGCCATCGCGCAGAGCGCACCCGAGGCCAAGGAGCGGGTGCGCGCCTTCCTCGAGAAGCGGGCCGACAAGGTCAAGCGGGCGGACTGACATGGACACCGCCAACTCCGCCCCCCGCTACCGTCCCCTGCGTTTCGGCGTCACCCGGGTCGCAGTGCGCGAAGGCCTGCAGGGCATCCGCTACGTGCGCGCCGACCAGGAGCTGCAGCCCTACGCCCACCGGATGACCGACCGCCTCGTGCACTGGGCCGAAACCGAGCCGCAGCGCACCTTCATCGCCCGACGCGAGAAGCAGCCCGACGGCAGCAGCGGCCCCTGGCGCCGCATCAGCTATGCCGAGGCGCTGCACGCGGCGCGCAGCATCGGCCAGGCGCTGCTCGAGCGCGGCTTGTCGGCCGAGCGCCCGGTGGTGATCCTGAGCGAGAACGACCTCGAGCACGCCCTGCTCGCGCTCGGCTGCCTCTATGCCGGCGTGCCGTGGTGCCCGGCCTCGCCGGCCTACTCCACCGTGAGCCAGGACTACGACAAGCTGCGCCACATCCTGTCCACGCTCACGCCCGGGCTGGTGTTTGCAGCCGATGCGCAGCGCTATGGACGCGCCATCGCCGCGGCGGTGGGCGACGATGTCGAGGTGGTGCTCGCTGCCGGCGAGCTCGCGCGGCCGACCACCGCGTTCTCGGCGCTGCTCGCCACGCCCGCAACGCCCGCGGTCGATGCGGCGATGCAGGCCACCGGCCCCGACACCATCGCCAAGTTCCTCTTCACCTCCGGCTCGACCAAGCTGCCCAAGGGCGTGGTCAACACCCACCGCATGTGGTGCGCCAACCAGCAGCAGATGCGCCAGAGCATGCCCCTGCTGGCCGAGGAGCCGCCGGTGCTGGTCGATTGGCTGCCCTGGAACCACACCTTCGGCGGCAACCACAACGTCGGCCTCACCCTCTACAACGGTGGCACGCTCTACATCGACGACGGCAAGCCCACGCCGGCGTTGATGGGCGAGACCCTGCGCAACCTGCGCGAGATCGCCCCCACGATCTACTTCAACGTGCCCACCGGCTTCGAGGCCATCGCCAACGCCATGAAGCAGGACGACGTTCTGCGGCGCAACCTGCTGTCGCGCGTGCGCATGTTCTTCTACTCCGGCGCAGCGCTCGCGCAGCCGGTCTGGGACGCGCTGCACGAGGTGCAGGAGCGCGAGATCGGCGAGCGCATCGTGATGGGCACCGGCCTGGGCATGACGGAGTCGGCGCCCTTCGCGGTGTTCGTCACCAGCCCCGAGGTGAAGTCGGGCTACCTGGGCGTGCCCACGCCCGGGGTCGAGCTGAAGCTGGTGCCGGTGGACGGCAAGACCGAGGTGCGCTATCGCGGCCCCAACATCACGCCCGGCTACTGGCGCAACGAGGCCGCCACGCGCGAATGCTTCGACGAGGAAGGCTTCTTCTGCACCGGCGACGCCGTGTTGTGGATCGACGAGTCCGACCCGCACAAGGGCCTGAAGTTCGACGGCCGCATCGCCGAGGATTTCAAGCTCGCCACCGGCACCTTCGTGAGCGTGGGGCCGCTGCGCGCCAAGATCATCGCGGCCGGCGCCCCGTATGTGCAGGATGCGGTGATCACGGGCCTGAACCGCAAGGAAGTCGGCGCGCTGATATTCCCCACCCTGGCGGTGCGCCAGCTCGCCGGGCTCGGTGCCGACGCCTCCCTGCGCGAGGTGCTCGAGAGCGCGCCGGTGCAGGCCCACTTCCAGCAGGTGCTGGACACGCTCGCGGCTTCCGGCACCGGCAGCGCCAGCCGCGTCGCGCGCATGCACCTGCTGCACGAGCCGCCCTCGATCGACCTCGGCGAGGTCACCGACAAGGGCTCGATCAACCAGCGCAGCGTGCTCAAGCACCGCGACGCACTCGTGCAGGCCTTCCACGACGGCCAGCTTCCCTTCACCCTCACGCCCCGCTGAAGACGCCATGAACGCCCAGGACCAGGCCGCCCTCGTCACCGGCGGCGCCTCCGGACTCGGCGAGGCCACCGCCCGCGAACTCGCGCGCCTGGGAGCGTGCGTCGCCGTGCTCGACATGCAACGCGAGCGCGCCGAGCGGGTGGCCGCCGACATCAATGCGCAGCACGGCGCCGGCCGCGCGATCGCCTGCGAATGCGACATCACCCGCACCGAGAGCCTGCAGTCGGCGATCGAGCAGGCCGCCGCCGCGCACGGCCCGGCCCGCATCCTGATGAACGTCGCCGGCATCGGCACGGCCAAGCGCATCGTCCAGCGCGACGGCAGCCCGGCACCGCTCGAAGACTTCACGCGTGTGGTCACCGTGAACCTGGTGGGCAGCTACAACGCCGCGCGGCTGTTCGCGGCCGCCTGCGCCCGGCTCGACCCGCTGGCCGACGGCGAGCGCGGCGTGATGGTGTTCACCGCGTCGGTGGCAGCGTTCGACGGGCAGGTCGGCCAGCAGGCCTACAGCGCATCCAAGGCGGGCCTGGTCGGCATGACCTTGCCGATGGCCCGCGACCTCGCGCAGCACGGCATCCGCGTGTGCACCATCGCACCGGGCCTGTTCGCGACACCGCTCATGCAGGAGCTGCCCGAGGCGGTGCAGCAGTCGCTGGCCGCATCCATCCCGTTCCCGCCACGCCTGGGCAAACCCGAAGAGTTCGCCCAGCTCGCAGCGCATATCGTCGGCAACGCCCATCTCAACGGCGAGGTGATCCGGCTGGACGGGGCGCTGCGCATGGCGCCGCGCTAGTTGCACACCTCGCCCACCGGCTTTCCACCACCACCACCACGACACTTCGGAGACCACCGCATGACCACGCGTCGCCAGTTCACCCAATGGGCGGCTTCGGCCGCTGCCCTCTCGGCATTCCCGCTGTCCGCCCTCGCGCAGGCCTTCGAGCAGGTGCGCATCGTCAACGGCTTCCCGGCGGGCGGCACGGCCGACGCCACCAGCCGCCGCATCGGCGAGAAGATGGGCGGCACCGCCTACTCGAAGAACGCCGCGGTGATCGAGAACAAGCCCGGCGCCGGCGGCCGCATCGCCTGCGAAGTGGTCAAGAACGCCGCGCCCGACGGCTCCACGCTGCTGCTCACGCCCTTCTCCTGCACGGCGATCTACCCGCACATCTACAGCCGCCTGAGCTACGACCCCTTCAAGGACCTGATGCCCGTATCCATCGCGGCCGTGATGACGCACGCGCTGGCGGTGGGCCCGATGGTGCCGGCGAGCGTCAAGACGGTGAAGGACTACCTCGCCTGGGCCAAGGCCAACCCCAACCTGGCCAGCTACGGCTCGCCGGCCGCCGGCAGCACGCCGCACTTCCTGGGTGCGCTGCTCGGCCTGAACAACAAGGTCGATCTCAAGCACGTGCCCTACCGCGGCTCGCTGCCGGCGGTTGCCGACATGATCGGCGGCCAGCTCGCCTCCACTTCCACGCCCACCGGCGATGCGCTGGCCAACCACCGCGCCGGCAAGATCCGCATCATCGCCACCTCGGGCGCGCAGCGCACGCCCTTCACGCCCGACGTCGCCACCTACGCCGAGCAGGGCTTCCCCGAGCTCACCACCGAGGAATGGTTCGGCTTCTATGCGCCCGCACGCACGCCGGCCAACGTGATCGCCAGCGCCAACGCCGCCATCAACACCGCCCTCAAGGAAAAGAGCGTCATCGACTCGCTGGCGTTGATGGGCCTGGTGGCCCAGGGCTCCACGCCGGCCGAGATGGACAAGAGCCAGCGCGAGGAGAACCTGCGCTGGGGCCCGCTGGTCAAGCAGATCGGCTTCACCGCCGACTCCTGATACGGCCTTGCGCCTCCGCTCCGCCGCAGCACGATGCACTACCAGCCGCCCCTCGCCGACAACCGTTTCCTCCTGCTCGAGGTGCTCGACGCGCCGGGCCAGTTGCGCCCCGCCTGCGGCGACGAGCGCACCGACCCCGAACTGCTCGGGCAGGTGCTCGAGGAGGCGGCGCGTTTCGTCGGCGGCGTGGTCGCGCCGCTGCGGGCGACCGGCGATGCGCCCGGCTGCCGCTTCGAGGCCGGCCGGGTCGAGACGCCGCCCGGCTTCCGCCAGGCCTACCGGTCCTTCTGGCAGGCCGGCTGGCCGGCGTTGTCCTGCGCGCCCGAGGACGGCGGCCAGGGCCTGCCCTGGGTGGTCGAGGGTGTGCTGTACGAATGGCTCAGCGCCGCCAACCACGGCTGGACGATGGCGCCCGGCCTGCTGCACGGCGCCTATGAATGCCTGCGCCACCACGGCAGCGACGCACTGAAGGCGCAATACCTGCCGAAGATCGCCAGCGGCGAGTGGCTGGCCACCATGTGCCTGACCGAGCCGCACGCCGGCAGCGACCTCGGCCTCGCGCGCACGCGCGGCACGCCCCAGGCCGATGGCAGCGTGCGCGTGTCCGGCACCAAGATCTTCATCTCCGGCGGCGAGCACGACCTCAGCGACAACATCGTCCACCTGGTGCTGGGGCGCCTGCCAGATGCGCCCGCCGGGCCCAAGGGGCTGTCGCTGTTCCTGGTGCCCAAGCTGCTGCCGGACGGCGAATGCAACGCGGCCCACTGCGAGCGCATCGAGGAAAAGATGGGCCTGCACGGCAGCCCCACCTGCGTGATGCGCTTCGACGAAGCGACCGGGTGGCTCGTGGGCGAGGCGCACCGCGGACTGGCCGCGATGTTCGTGATGATGAACGCGGCCCGCCTGCACGTCGCCTTGCAGGGCGTGGGCCTGCTCGACGCCGCGCTGCAACTGGCCCGCGGCTATGCGGCCGAGCGCCGGCAGATGCGGGTGCCGGGTCCGCGTGACGCGAGCCAGCCGGCCGACGCCATCGCGGGACACCCCGCCGTGCGCCGCATCCTGGAGACGCAGCAGGCCTGGGTAGACGCCGGACGTGTGCTGGCCTATCAGACCGGCATCGAGCTCGACCTCGCACGCAGCCACCCCGATCCGACGCGCCGCGAGGCGGCGCAGCAGTGGTGCAGCCTGCTCACGCCGGTGCTCAAGTCGGCCTTCACCGAGCAGGGCTTCCATGGTGCGAGCGACTGCCTGCAGGTGTTCGGCGGCCATGGCTACGTGCGCGAGTGGGGCATCGAGCAGATCGTGCGCGACGCCCGCGTCGCCATGATCTACGAGGGCACCAACGAGATCCAGGCGATCGACCTGCTGGTGCGCAAGGTGCTGCCCGATGGCGGCGCGTCGCTGGGCGCCGTGCTGGACCGGCTGGCGGGCGACCTGGACGCCGCGCGCGACGCACCGCTGCTGGCGTCTGTGCAGCGCCTGCGGGCCGCCACCACCGCCGTGACCGAGCGCGCCCGCTCCGATCCCGAACACGCCTACTGGGTCGCCGGCGACTTCCTGCGCGCCACCGCGCTGGTGCTGATGGGGTGGGCCTGGTCGCGCGTCGCACGGCACGGCGCAGCCGCGCAGCCGCGCTGGCGCCTGCCGGCCGAGGCCTTCGGCCGCTGGATCCTGCCGGAGCTGTCGATGCGCCTGTCGATGCTCGACGACCGCACCGCCTGACGCCCATGGTCCCGCGCTCCGATCTTCCCTGCGTCGAGCAGGTCGACACCGGCTTCCTGGAAGGCCTGCTCGGCTATAACGCGCGCCGCGCCGCGCTGGCCGTGATCGAGGTCTTCGTCGAACGCATGACTCCCTTCGGCCTGCGCCCGGTCGATTTCTCGGTGTTGTCCCTGGTGCATCACAACCCGGGCATCACCTCCCGCCAGCTCTGCGCCAGCCTGGGCATCCTGCCGCCCAACCTGGTGGGGCTGGTGAACACCCTCGAAAAGCGCGAGCTCGTGGAGCGACACCCCCATCCGCGGGACGGCCGCGCGATGGGCCTGCATCTGACTCCCGCGGGCCGGAAACTGGCCGAGGACGCCGAACGCACGGCCGCCGCGCTCGAAGCCGAGGCGGCCGGGCGCCTCAGTACGGCAGAGATGAAGACGCTGATCCGTCTGCTCAAGAAGGTCTATCTCTGAGCGTTACGTAAGGGCGCGGCGGCAGCGCGGCGCAGTGCGGGCAGGGCCGCTGGGGCGCGGACGGACCGCTGTGCCAGGCGTCTTGCGCCACATGCAGCCCGGCTAGCACGGCTCTTTCGCTATTGTTTATGTAGCATCATCTGCGTACACTGGGCGCCGCCGGGCAGCCTCGCCTGGCCCGGAGACCCGATACGCATGAGTTCCAAGGAGAACGCCGCCATCACCCAGCTGCTTGCGCTGCTCGAGGCCCGGTACGCGCTGCGCGTGCTGTGGGCCCTGCGCGACGGCCATCCGCAGACCTTCCGCCTGCTGCAGGACAGCGTCGGCGGCATCACGCCGAACACGCTCAACACCCGCATCAAGGAACTGCGTGAAGCCGGCCTGCTCGCCCACGAGGGCGAGGGCTACCACCTCACGGCGACCGGCACCGACCTGGTGCGACGGCTCGCGGAACTGCAGGGGTTTGCCACCCGCTGGTCGCCCGCCAAGGCACGGAAGAAGCAGGCGCCGGCGCCCTGACGCCCGCCGCGGCAGGCCGTGTGCGGCCCCTCCGCCCCCGGCTTGCACGGCTAAACTGGCCGGCTTTGCCAAGGAAAACCAGCATGAACACCACTCCCTCCGGCCTGCAGTACGAAGACACGACCGAAGGTCAGGGCGCCGAAGCGCGCGCCGGCCAGCAGGTGCGCGTGCACTACACCGGCTGGCTGTTCGAGAACGGCCAGCAGGGCCGCAAGTTCGACTCCAGCCGCGACCGCAACGACCCCTTCGAGTTCTCGCTGGGCGCCGGCATGGTCATCCGCGGGTGGGACGAAGGCGTCGCCGGCATGAAAGTGGGCGGTCAGCGCACCCTCATCATTCCGCCCGAGCTGGGCTACGGCGCCCGCGGTGCCGGCGGCGTCATTCCGCCCAATGCCACGCTGAAGTTCGACGTCGAGCTGCTGGGCACCCGCTGACGCCTGTCGCCCGGGCGGCTCTGGCGGGGCCGGCTGCGCCCCGGGGCACGCCCGCGTGCCGAATTTTCCTGGGCTCGCGCTTGAAATGAGCTGGCGTGCCCCCAAGCTGCTGCGGACTCCATCCTGTAGCAAGTTGCTTGCGCATCCGTAACCAATGTCCGAACAACGAACCGAACCCACCTTCGATCCCGACGGCCTGCCCGAGGATGTCAGCCCGGAAGAGCGCGAGGCGGCGCAGCTGGCCAACGAAGCCGAAAACGCACAGCTGCAGGCCGAGATCCAGTCGCTGCAGGCGCGGGTCGCCGAACTCGCGGCCAAGAACACCGAACTCTCCGAACAGTACCTGCGAGCCCAGGCGGATGTGCAGAACACCCGCCGCCGCGCGGACGAAGAGGTGTCCAAGGCCCGCAAGTTCGCCGTCGACAGCTTTGCCGAAAGCCTGCTGCCGGTTGCCGACAGCCTCGAGGCGGGCCTGGCGATCAAGGACGCCACGCCAGAGCAGATCCGCGAAGGCGCCGAGGCCACGCTGCGCCAGCTCAAGACCGCCCTGGAGCGGCACAAGGTCCTCGAAATTGCCCCGCCCGGAGGCACCAGGTTCGACCCGCACCAGCACCAGGCGATCTCCGTCGTGCCGCTGCCCGAGGGCAGCGACCAGGGGCCGAACACCGTCGTGACGGTGCTGCAGAAAGGCTATTCCATCGCCGAGCGGGTGCTGCGTCCCGCGCTGGTGACGGTTACCGCCTCGCAATGAGTCACGGCTTGAAACATCGGCGCGTCGCCACCAGCTAGACGCCAGCACACCCCACAGCATCCAGGAGAACACACATGGGAAGAATCATCGGCATCGACCTCGGCACCACGAACTCGTGCGTCGCGATCATGGAGGGCAACAGCCCCAAGGTCATCGAGAACAGCGAAGGTGCCCGCACCACCCCTTCGATCGTCGCCTACCAGGAAGACGGCGAGATCCTCGTGGGCGCCTCGGCCAAGCGCCAGGCGGTCACCAACCCCAAGAACACCCTCTATGCGGTCAAGCGCCTGATCGGCCGCAAGTTCGAGGAAAAGGAAGTCCAGAAGGACATCAACCTGATGCCCTACTCGATCGCCCGCGCCGACAATGGCGACGCATGGGTCGAGGTGCGGGGCAAGATGCTGGCGCCGCCGCAGGTGAGTGCCGAAGTGCTGCGCAAGATGAAGAAGACGGCCGAGGACTACCTGGGTGAGCCGGTCACCGAGGCGGTGATCACCGTGCCCGCGTACTTCAACGACGCGCAGCGCCAGGCCACCAAGGATGCCGGCCGCATTGCCGGCCTCGAGGTCAAGCGCATCATCAACGAGCCCACGGCCGCGGCGCTGGCCTTTGGCCTGGACAAGCAGGAAAAGGGCGACCGCAAGATCGCCGTGTACGACCTGGGCGGCGGCACCTTCGACATCTCGATCATCGAGATCGCCGACGTCGATGGCGAGAAGCAGTTCGAGGTGCTCTCGACCAACGGCGACACCTTCCTGGGCGGCGAAGACTTCGACCAGCGCATCATCGACTACATCATCGGCGAGTTCAAAAAGGAACAGGGCGTCGATCTGTCCAAGGACGTGCTCGCGCTGCAGCGCCTGAAGGAGTCTGCCGAAAAAGCCAAGATCGAGCTGTCCAACAGCTCGCAGACCGACATCAACCTGCCCTACATCACGGCCGATGCCTCCGGTCCCAAGCACCTGAACATCAAGCTCACGCGCGCCAAGCTGGAAAGCCTGGTCGATGAGCTGGTCGAGCGCACCATCGCGCCCTGCCGCACCGCCATCAAGGACGCCGGCGTGTCGGTGTCCGACATCCATGACGTGATCCTGGTGGGCGGCATGAGCCGCATGCCCAAGGTGCAGGAGAAGGTCAAGGAGTTCTTCGGCCGCGAGCCGCGCAAGGACGTCAACCCCGATGAAGCCGTCGCCGTGGGCGCGGCCATCCAGGGCCAGGTGCTGGGCGGCGAGCGCAAGGACGTGCTGCTGCTGGACGTCACCCCGCTGTCGCTGGGCATCGAGACCCTTGGCGGCGTGATGACCAAGATGATCGTGAAGAACACGACCATCCCGACCAAGTTCGCGCAGACCTTCTCCACCGCCGACGACAACCAGCCCGCGGTGACCATCAAGGTCTTCCAGGGCGAGCGCGAGATGGCAACGGGCAACAAGCTGCTGGGCGAGTTCAATCTCGAGGGCATCCCGCCGGCGCCGCGCGGACTGCCGCAGATCGAGGTCACCTTCGACATCGACGCCAACGGCATCCTGCACGTGAGCGCCCGCGACAAGGGCACGGGCAAGGAGAACAAGATCACCATCAAGGCCAACTCGGGTCTGTCCGAGGAGGAAATCCAGAACATGGTGAAGGACGCCGAGCTCAATGCCGCCGAGGACAAGCGCAAGCTGGAACTGGTGCAGGCCCGCAACCAGGGCGAAGCCCTGATGCACAGCGTCCGCAAGAGCCTGGCCGAGCACGGCGACAAGCTCGAAGCCGGCGAAAAGGAGCAGATCGAGGCAGCCCTCAAGGAAGTCGAGCAGGCGCTCGCCGGCGAGGACAAGGGTCAGATCGAGGAAAAGACCAACGCACTGATGACCGCAAGCCAGAAGCTCGGCGAAAAGATGTACGCCGACCTGCAAGCGGCGCAGGCCGCTCAGGCGGCCGGTGCCGGCGCAGGCGCAGGCGCAGGCGGCGCGCAAGGCGGCCCGCAGGGCTCCGCTTCCGGCGGTGCACGTGAAGCGGACGACAACGTGGTCGACGCGGAAGTCAAGGAAGTCAAGAAGGGCTGATGGCCTCGCCGGGGGGCTAGGGACCGGGGGCTCGGGACCACGGAGCGCGTGAACCGCGCCCGCTGGTCCCGAGATTCCAGGCCCTAGCCCTCGCTCCGTTTCCAAAGCCCTTCCCACCACACACAAGATGGCGACCAAACGCGATTACTACGAAATCCTGGGCGTGACCAAGAACGCCTCGGACGACGAGATCAAGAAGGCTTATCGCAAGCTGGCGATGAAGTACCACCCTGACCGCAACCAGGGGGACTCCGCCAAAGAAGCCGAGGCCAAGTTCAAGGAGGCCAAGGAAGCGTACGAGATGCTGTCCGACGTGGACAAGCGTGCCGCCTACGACCAGTACGGACACGCGGGGGTCGATCCCAACCTGCGCGGCGGTCCCGGGGCTGAAGGCTTCGGTGGGTTTGCCGAGGCCTTCGGCGACATCTTCGGCGACATCTTCGGCCAGGGCCGCGGTGGCCGCCCGGGCGGGCGCCAGGTGTTTCGCGGTGGCGACCTGTCCTACGCCATGGAGGTCACCCTCGAAGAGGCGGCGGCCGGCAAGGAGGCGCAGATCCGCATCCCGACCTGGGAGTCCTGCGACACCTGCCACGGCAGCGGCGCCAAGCCGGGCACCCAGGCCAAGACCTGCTCCACCTGCCAGGGGCAGGGCGTGGTGCAGATGCGCCAGGGCTTTTTCAGCGTGCAGCAGACCTGCCCCCAGTGCCGCGGCACCGGCCGGATCATCCCCGAGCCCTGCACCACCTGCCATGGTCAGGGCCGGCTGAAGAAGCAGAAGACCCTCGAAGTGCGCATCCCCGCCGGCATCGACGACGGCATGCGCATTCGCAGTGCCGGCAACGGCGAGCCGGGCATGAACGGGGGCCCACCGGGCGACCTGTACATCGAGATCCGCCTCAAGAAGCACGACATCTTCGAGCGCGACGGCGACGACCTGCACTGCGTGGTGCCGGTCAGCGTCACGCGTGCCGCGCTGGGCGGCGAGATCGAAGTGCCCACCCTCTCGGGAAAGGCCGCGATCGACATTCCCGAAGGCACTCAGCACGGCAAGCAGTTCCGTCTGCGCGGCAAGGGCATCAAGGGCGTGCGCTCCAGCTACCCGGGCGACCTGTACTGCCATGTCAGCGTCGAGGTGCCGGTGAAGCTCTCGGAGCACCAGCGCAAGCTGCTCAAGGAGCTCGACGATTCCTTGCGCAAGGGCGGCACCAAGCACACGCCCAGCGAGGGCAGCTGGACCGACAAGCTCAAGGGTTTCTTCAGCGCCTGACCGGAGGACCTTCGGCACACAGGGGCGGCTGCGGCATGCTGGCGCCGCAGCCGCCTTTTTCTTTGGAGTTCCGGCTGGGGTGCCGCCTGCGGATGGGCGTCCCAGCGGCATTGCTCGTCGTGCGTTCCCGTGGTTCCGTGCAGCGCCTCACCGTTGGCAAATCCCCACGTATTTCGCGGACCAACGTCCTTACTGCTGAGCCAGCAGGCGCACAATGGCGCGCCAGGAGGGTGGGGTAACCAGCATGTCACTGAAACTGTTCCGGTCCACGGGCTATTCGACCTTGCTCGCACCCGGCGAGGCGCGGCTCGCGCTGCATCCGCGCTGGGCCGTGGCCGGCGTCAGCGCATGGGTGGGTCTGGCCTGCAATGTCGCTCTCTGGCGGTCGCTGATCGACTGGCAACCGACGGGCCTCGCGCGCGCGTTGGCGCTCGGGCTGCTAACCACGGGCATGCTGGGCGCGGTGCTGAGCCTGCTGTGCTGGCGCCGCACCTTCAAGCCCGTGGCAACGGTGCTGCTGATGTTGGCCGGGGCCGCCGCCGCGGGAGCGTGGTCCCATGGAGCCGCAGCTCCGGTTTCGGAGCTCGGCGGTCCGTGGGTGTTCCCCGGATGGGCCAGCCTGCTCGGCTGGCGCGTGCCCCTGATGCTGTGCGTGCTGGCCCTGCTGCCCATGCTGGTCACCTGGAACACCCAGCTGCGGCGCCTGAGCGGCCCATCCCAGTGGGCTGCCAATGTTCGGGGCATCGGGTGGTCGGTGCTGCTGCTCGTCGCTGCCGGCGCAACGCTGCGCGCGCTGCCCGGCGCCTGAAGCAGCACGGTGCTGCGCTTCTCACCGGCGCCTCGCCAGATCGACGGGCGCGAACAAGCGGGTGGCGGCACACGCTGGGGGCCTCGGCCCCGTGCCGGGTAACAGCGTTCCCGAATTGCAAGCGCGAGCCGCACGCCGCGGCGCGCCGGGCGAGCATGCGCAGTCTGCCTGCAGCGCCTGCCGGGCGTCGCTCGCCTCTACGCGCAGCAGCCGCAACCGCCCATGGAACTCCTCGACTTCTCCCATCGCTCGCTGACCACCACCCTGGCCGTCTTCGCGGCCGCGGCCCTCGTGGTCTGGATCGCGGGCACCCGCGTGGCGGCCTATGCAGACCGCGTTGCGACGGTCACCGGCGTCGGACATGCGGCCGTCGGACTGGTGCTGCTGGCAGGGATCACGTCATTGCCGGAGGTGGCGGTCTCGCTCAGCGCCGCCGTCAGCGACACGCCGGCGCTTGCGGTGAACAACCTGCTGGGCAGCATCGCCATGCAGATCGCGATCCTCGCGGTGGCGGATGCGGTGTTCGGCAGGCAGGCGCTCACCGTCATCGCCGGCTCGTCGGTGGTGCTGCTCCAGGTCGTCCTGAACGTGCTGTTGCTGCTCGCCCTTGCCGCCGCGCTGATGGTCGGCGACGTGCCGGTGCTCGGCGCCGGCGCCTGGTCCTGGGCGCTGCTGCTGCTGTACGTGTTCGCGATCTGGAAGGTGTCGCACTCGCAGGACCGGCACACCTGGGTGGCGAACATGAGCGCGGGCCAGCGCAGGAAGCGCGAAGAGGAGAAGCGCCGCCGTACCGAGCAGGCGCGGGCCCGGCACGAAGACGACACGCTGCGCGCGCTGGTCGTCAAGCTCGTGGCGGGCGGCGTGGCGATCCTGGTGGCGGGCTATGTCCTCAGCCGCACCGGCGATGCGATCGCGCAGCAGACCGGCCTGGGCCAGAGCTTCGTCGGGGCGGTGCTGGTGGCCGTCTCCACCTCGCTGCCCGAGCTCAGCTCGGTGATCGCGTCCGTGCGCCTGCGGCAGCTCGAGATGGCGATCTCCGACATCTTCGGCACCAACCTCTTCAACGTCGGCCTCGTCTTCGCAGTCGATATGGCCTACCAGGGCGAGCCGGTGCTGAACCAGGTGGGACGGTTCTCGTTGTTCGCGAGCCTGCTGGGCGCGCTGCTGGCGGCGCTCTACCTCGGGGGCCTGATCGAGCGGCGCGACCGTACGGTGGCGCGCATGGGCGTGGATTCGATCGCGGTGCTGGTGGCGTACTTCGGCGGCCTCGCGTTCCTCTACCAGATGCGCTGAGCGCGAACGGGCCGGCGCAGGTCGCGGCCACGCCGGCGCACGCGCGTCAGAACAGCGCCTGCTGCCCGTTGCGCGCGGGGGGTCGGAACGCAGAGGCATCGAGCGCCACGCGCTCACGATTGAAGCCCAGCCGCTCGCAGGCGCGCCGGAACCGCTGCGCGATGAGGTCTGCCCACACCCCCTGCCCTTTCATGCGCGTGGCGAAATCGCTGTCGTAGTCCTTGCCGCCGCGCATGTCCTGCACGCGCGCCATCACCCGGGCGGCACGCTGCGGGTAGTGCAGTTGCAGCCACTCGCGAAACAGCGGCGCGACCTCCCAGGGCAGGCGCAGCACGTGATAGAAGGCGCTGCGCGCGCCGGCTTCCCACGCAGCCTCCAGCACCTGCTCCATGTCTTCGGTGAGGAAGGGAATCTGCGGCGCCAGGCTCACCCCCACCGGGATGCCCTGCTCGGCCAGCGTGCGGATGGTGCGCAGCCGCCGATGGGGCGCGGCAGCCCGGGGTTCGAGCTTGCGGGTGAGGCCGGCGTCCAGGGTGGTGAGCGTGACGAACACGCTTGCCAGGCGCTTGCCGGCCATGGGCGCGAGCAGGTCGATGTCGCGTTCGACGCCGCTCGACTTGGTGACCAGCGTCACCGGGTGCTCGCATTGCGCGAGCACCTGCAGCACCGAGCGGGTGAGCTGCAACTCGCGTTCGACCGGCTGGTAGCAGTCGGTGGCGGTGCCGATTGCCAGTGTCGCGGGTTGATAGCGCGGGCGGGCCAGCTCGTTGCGCAGCAGCTCGGCAATGTTGCGCTTGGCGACGATGCGGGTCTCGAAGTCCAGCCCGGGAGAGAGGTTCAGATACGAGTGGGTGGGCCGGGCGTAGCAGTAGATGCATCCGTGCTCGCCGCCTCGGTAGGGGTTGAGCGAGCGGTCGAAGAAGATGTCGGGCGAGTCGTTGGTGGTGATGGCGCTGCGGGCTTCTTCCCACATCACCTCGGTGGCCGGCGGCGGCTGCCCGCTCGCCTCGGCCAGGCTTTCCCAGCCGTCGTCGAATGCGCGCCGGTCTTCGCTCTGGAAGCGGTGCGCAAGCCGGCTCGCGGCGCCGCGGCCCTTGATGGCGGAAAGCGGAACCGCTACTTGGACGGAGTGCTCCGATGAACTGTGCATGCGTACAGTATCTCCCATGTGAGCGACGCCGGGCAAGCGCGACCGCTGCATTTCCGTGACGCGCGGCCGCGCGAAACCCTTCCATGAGCATTTGAATTTTCAGTAAGTCCTGAAAGTTCGGTAGGTCGAGAAGATAATCGCCGCCATGTCCTTGCACGAGCGCCTCCCTCCCCTCAGCCGCGAGTTCGTCGCCCACTTCGGCGAAATGGGCAGCCGCTGGGGCATCAACCGCACCGTGGGCCAGATCTACGCCCTGATCTTCATCGCGCAGCGCGCCCTCAACGCCGACGAGATCGCAGAGACGCTGGAGTTCTCGCGCTCGAACGTGAGCATGGGCCTGAAGGAGCTGCAGGCCTGGCGGCTGGTGCGGCTCAAGCACCAGGCCGGCGACCGCAGGGAGTATTTCGAGGCGCCTGCCGACGTGTGGGAGATCTTCCGCGTGCTGGCCGAGGAGCGACGCCGCCGCGAGATCGAGCCCACGCTGTCGATGCTGCGCAGCGCGCTGATGCAGGAGCCGGCGAGCGATGCGGACCGCCATGCGCAGGAGCGCATGCGCCAGATGCACGACCTCATCGACCGGCTGCTGCGCTGGCTCGACGACGTGCAGAAGCTCTCGCCCGAGACGGCGATGCAGCTCATGGGCATGGGCAGCACCGTCACCCGCGTGCTCGAACTCAAGGACCGCGTGACCGGTCGCACCGCCACCCGGAAAACAGGCGACAAGGAGGCCTGAAAACCATGGACGATCCCCTGCTGCTCTCGCGCATCCAGTTCGCCGCGAACATCAGTTTCCACATCCTCTTTCCCACCATCACCATCGCGCTGTGCTGGTTCCTGCTGTACTTTCGCCTGCGCTTCAGCGCCGCCAAGGGCAGCCCCGAGGCGCAGGCCTGGGAGGAGGCCTACTACCTCTGGACCAAGGTCTTTGCCCTGAGCTTCGCGCTGGGCGTGGTCTCGGGCGTGGTCATGAGCTTCCAGTTCGGCACCAATTGGCCGGGCTTCATGGAGCGCGTGGGCAACATCGCCGGTCCGCTGCTCGGTTACGAGGTGCTCACGGCCTTCTTCCTGGAGGCGGCCTTCCTGGGCGTGATGCTGTTCGGCCGCGGCCGGGTATCCGACCGCATGCACCTGCTGGCCACGTTCATGGTGGCGCTGGGCACCACGCTGTCGGCCTTCTGGATCCTGAGCCTGAACTCGTGGATGCAGACGCCTGCGGGCTATCGCGTGGTCGATGGGGTGCTGCACGCCGACAACTGGCTGCAGATCGTGTTCAACCCGTCGTTCCCGTACCGCCTCGCGCACATGCTGCTGGCGTCCACCTTGACGGTGAGCTTCCTGATCGCCGGTCTCTCCGCCTGGCAGATGCTGCGTCGCACGACGAACGCAGGCACGGTGAAGGCGCTGCGCACCGGCGTGGTGGCAGCGGCCATCGCCATTCCGCTGCAGATCGTCGCGGGCGACCTGCACGGGCTGAACACGCTCCAGCACCAGCCGGCCAAGATCGCCGCCATCGAGGGCATCTGGCACACCGAGCGTGGCGCCGCGCTCACCCTGTTCGGCATCCCGCGCGAAATCGCCGGGCGCACCGACTACGCCATCACCGTGCCGGGCCTGGCAAGCCTGATCCTCGCGCACGACATCAACGCCGAGTTGAAGGGGCTCAACGAGTTTGCCGGTGCCCACCCGCCGGTGGCGCCGGTGTTCTGGAGTTTCCGCGTGATGGTCGGCATGGGCATGCTGATGCTGGCTGCCTCCTGGTGGTGCGCCTGGTCGCTCTGGCGCGGCCGCCACAAGGTGGGCGTGGTGGCGCAGCCGGCCACCGGGGGGCTGCCGTCGCCTCCGGTGCGCCAGCTCGCCCTCTCCCGGCTGCAGCTGCGGCTGCTCGCGGGCATGACGTTCTCCGGCTGGGTGGCGACGCTGGCGGGGTGGTACGTGACCGAGATCGGCCGCCAGCCTTTCATGGTGTATGGCGTGCTGCGCACGGCCGACCTGGTGGCGCCGCACGCCGCCGGCATGGTGCTGGCCACCTTGATCGGCTATCTCGCGGTGTACGCCTTCCTGCTCGTCGCCTATGTGGTCGTGCTGATGTACATGGCCAGCCACCCGGCGCTGCCGGTGCCTGCAAGCCCCCAGGCGGCCGGGGCAGCGACCCCGATCGGCGGCATCGCCTGAGCCCGAACTTTTCGAGGATGACACCATGGACCTGAGCTGGCCCGAATTGCTCCCCCTGATCTTCATGGCCGTGATGGGGCTCTCGCTCCTGGCCTACGTCGTGCTCGACGGATACGACCTCGGCGTGGGCATCCTGCTGCCGCTGGCGGACGACGCGGAGAAAGACCTGATGGTCGCCAGCATCGGTCCGTTCTGGGACGCCAACGAGACCTGGCTGGTGCTGGGCATCGGTGTGCTGCTGGTGGCTTTTCCGTTCGCGCACGGCATGGTGCTCACCGCGCTGTACCTGCCTGTGGCCGTGATGCTGCTGGGCCTGATCCTGCGCGGCGTGTCCTTCGACTTCCGCGTGAAGGGACGCGCGCGCTTCAAGGGCATGTGGAACGCACTGTTCGCCGGCGGCTCGCTCATGGCCGCGATGGCGCAGGGCTGGATGCTGGGCAGCTATCTCACCGGCTTCGGCAGCACCGGCTGGTCGCTCGCCTTCGCCATGCTGATCGCGCTCACCATGCCCACGGCCTACGCGATGCTCGGCGCCGGCTGGCTGCTGATGAAGACCGACGGGGCCTTGCAGCGCAAGGCCGTCACCTGGGGGCGGCGCGCGCTCTGGCCCATGGGCCTGGCGCTGGTGGCGATCTCCGCCGCCACGCCTCTGGTGAGCCAGGCGGTGTTCGACAAGTGGTTCACCATGCCCGACTTCATCGGACTGCTGCCGATCCCCGTAGCCTGCGCGGTGGCCTTCTTCGCAGCCTGGCACGTGCTGTCGCGCCCGCCGGTGCTGGCGGCCGGCTACGGCTGGGTGGTCTTCGCGAGCACGGTGCTGATCTTCATCCTGGCCTTCCTGGGCCTGGCGTACAGCATCTATCCGTACATCGTTCCCGAGCGCATGACGGTGTGGGAAGCGGCCAGCGCCCACGAGTCGCTGGTGATCATCTTCGTGGGCGTGGCGATCACGCTGCCGGTGATCGTCGCCTACTCGGTGTTCATGTACCGGGTGTTCTGGGGCAAGGCGACGGCGCTGAGCTACCTGCCGGTGCCCGGACGTGAAGAGCCCGCGTCGCGCGGGACCTGATCTGGAAGGAGAAAAAGGTCAGGCGGCGCCGCGCAGGACGGCCATGCCTCAGCCGGCGCAAAGCCGGCTGCGTGCCTCGCGGTACTCGCGCGCGAGCCGCGCCACCAGCTGCGCGGTCGAGGTGATCTCGGTGACCGCACCGATGCCCTGACCGGAACCCCAGATGTCTTTCCACGCTTTCTTCGAGCCTTCCCCGCTCTGGAAGCTCATCTTCGTGGGATCGCTCTCAGGCAGGTTGTCGGGGTCGAGGCCGCTGGCGCGGATGGACGCCTTGAGATAGTTGCCGTGCACGCCGGTGAACAGGCTCGAATACACCACGTCGTCGCTGCTGCCCTCGACGATGGCCTGCTTGTAGGCCTCCGAGGCACGGGCTTCGTGGGTCGCGATGAAGGCCGAGCCGATGTAGGCGAAGTCGGCTCCCATGGCCTGTGCCGCCAGCACCGCACCGCCGGTGGCGATGGCCCCGGAGAGCGCCACCGGGCCGTCGAACCACTGGCGGATCTCCTGTATCAGGGCAAAGGGGCTCTTGGTGCCGGCGTGCCCCCCCGCCCCCGCGGCCACGGCAATGAGCCCGTCGGCCCCTTTCTCGATGGCCTTGCGCGCGAAGGTGTTGTTGATGATGTCGTGCAGCACCACGCCGCCGTAGCCGCGCACCGCCTCGTTGACGTCGGTGCGCGCACCCAGCGAGGTGATGACCACCGGGACCTTGTGCTTGACCACCAGCTCCATGTCGTGCTCGAGCCGCTCGTTGCTGCGGTGGACGATCTGGTTGATGGCGAAGGGCGCCGCCGGCTGCTCGGGATGGTCGCGGTTCCAGGCTGCCAGCGTCTCGGTGATCTCGTGCAGCCATTCGTCGAGCTGGGAGGCAGGCCGCGCGTTGAGCGCCGGCATGGCGCCCACGATGCCGGCCTTGCACTGCTCGATCACCAGCGTGGGGTTGCTGATGATGAACAGGGGCGAGCCGATGATGGGCAGGGGCAGGGAACGCAGGGCGGCGGGCAGACGGGACATGCGGTGCTCTCGGGTGGCGGTCAGAAGGAATCGAGGGCCAGCGCGGTGACGCTGTCCGCGCCCTCGACGATGCTGTCCCGCAGCCCTGGGGCCTTGGCCAGGATGTGGTCGGCGTAGAAGCGCGCAGTGGCGATCTTGGCCTGCATGAACTCGGTGTCCTCGCCCGCCGCGGCCAGGCGCTCGGCCGCCAGCAGGGAGCGCGCGAGCTGCCATCCGGCCACCAGGTTGCCCGCCAGCATGAGGTAGGGCACCGAGCCGGCGAAGGCCGCATTGGGAGCCGTCCTGGCCTGCTGCACCATGAAGTCGACCACGTCCAGGAAAGCCTGGCGCGCGGCGTCGAGCCGCCGCAGCACCGCGCGCGCGGCCACGCTGTCCGAGCGCGCCAGGTCGGCCTGCGTGCGCTCGATCTGCGCGGCCACCGCCCGGGCGGTCTGGCCCCCGTCGCGCACGGTCTTGCGCCCGACCAGGTCGTTGGCCTGGATGGCCGTCGTGCCTTCGTAGATGGTGAGGATCTTCGCGTCGCGGTAATGCTGCGCGGCGCCGGTCTCTTCGATGAATCCCATGCCGCCGTGCACCTGCACGCCCAGCGACGTGACCTCCAGGCTCATCTCGGTGCTGTAGCCCTTGACCAGCGGCACGAGGAATTCGTAGAAAGCCTGGTTCTGCCGCCGGCTGTCGGCGTCGGGGTGGTGGTGCGCGGCGTCGTAGGCCGCCGCGGCCACGGTGGCCATCGCGCGGCAGCCTTCGGTCATGGCGCGCATGGTCATGAGCATGCGGCGCACATCGGGGTGGTGAATGATGGGCGCGCTGGTGTTGAGCGAGCCGTCCACGGGGCGCGACTGGATGCGCTCGCGGGCGTAGGCCACAGCCTGCTGGTAGGAGCGCTCCGCCACCGCGACGCCCTGCACGCCCACCGCGTAGCGCGCGGCGTTCATCATGATGAACATGGTCTCGAGGCCGCGGTTTTCCTGGCCTACCAGCCAGCCGACGGCACCGGGCCCGGCGCCGTTCACGTCCTGGGCCGCCGTGCCGTCGCCGTACTGCAGCACGGCGGTGGGCGAGGCCTTGATACCCATCTTGTGCTCGATGCTCACGCAGTGCACGTCGTTGCGCACGCCGGGCGAACCGTCGGGCTGCGGCAGGAACTTCGGCACCACGAACAGGCTGATGCCCTTGACGCCCTCGGGCGCGCCGCTCACCCGCGCCAGCACCAGATGGACGATGTTGGCGGCCATGTCGTGTTCGCCGTAGGTGATGAATATCTTGGTGCCGAAGATGCGGTAGCTGCCGTCCGCCTGCGGCTCGGCGCGCGTGCGCACCAGCGCCAGGTCGCTGCCGGCCTGCGGCTCGGTGAGGTTCATGGTGCCGGTCCACTCGCCGCTCACCAGCCTGGGCAGGTAGGTGGCCTTGAGCTCGTCGGAGCCGGCGGTGAGCAGCGCCTCGATGGCGCCGTCGGTGAGCAGCGGACACAGCGCGAAGCTGAGGTTGGCCGAGTTGAGCATCTCGCCGCAGGCCGCGCCGATGGTCTTGGGCAGCCCCTGCCCGCCGAAGTCGGCGGGGTGCTGCAGGCCCTGCCAGCCACCCTCGGTGTACTGCCGGTACGCCTCGCGAAAGCCCGGCGTGGTGTGCACCTCGCCGTCCCGCCACAGCGAGGGCTCGCGGTCTCCTGCGACGTTCAGCGGCGCAACCACTTCCTGGTTGAAGCGCGCGCACTCCTGCAGCACGGCCTGCGCCGTCTCGAACCCGGCGTCCTCGAAACCCGGCAGCCGGGCGATGGCATCGATGTCCGCGAGGTGGCGGATGTCGAACAGCATGTCCTTGAGGGGTGCGTGGTAGGTCATCGGGGCAAGGCCTTGAAGCTGAGGTGAAGGGGCCGGAGATCGGAATGTTGGGTGGGCGATCGGGTGTCGAAGACGCAGGTACTCGGATTCTCCGGGGGGCGGGGCGCAAGGACGACTCTGATACGGAAGGCCCGCGCCACCGAAGCCGCAGGTGGCGCGAGACGGTCTCAGGGCACGGGCGGCGGACCCGCGGGGCCAGATGGATGCGTTGGCTCCATCCGGCCTGGCGCTCACAGCGCCTTCACGAGCTCCGGAACCGCCGTGAACAGATCGGCTTCGAGGCCGTAGTCGGCCACGCTGAAGATCGGCGCCTCGGCGTCCTTGTTGATCGCCACGATCACCTTGGAGTCCTTCATGCCCGCCAGGTGCTGGATGGCGCCCGAGATGCCGGCAGCGACATACAGCTGCGGCGCGACCACCTTGCCGGTCTGGCCGACCTGCCAGTCGTTCGGGGCATAGCCTGCATCGACGGCGGCGCGGCTGGCGCCGAGCGCCGCGCCAAGCTTGTCGGCCAGCGGCGTCATGACCTCGTTGAACTTCTCCGCGCTGCCGAGTGCCCGGCCGCCGGAGACGATGACCTTGGCGGCGGTGAGCTCGGGCCGGTCGCTCTTGGCGATCTCCTGGCCGACGAAGCTGCTCTTGCCGCTGTCGGCCACGGCATCCACCTTCTGCACCGAGGCGCTGCCGCCCTCGGCCGGCGCAGCGTCGAAGCCGGTGGTGCGCACCGTGATCACCTTCACCGCGTCCTGGCTCTGCACCGTGGCGATGGCATTGCCGGCGTAGATCGGGCGCTCGAAGGTGTCGGGACCCTGCACGCGCGAGATCTCGGAGATCTGCGCGACGTCCAGCTTCGCAGCGACGCGCGGCGCGCTGTTCTTGCCGTAGGACGTGGCTGGGAACAGGATGTGGCTGTAGTCGCCGGCCAGCGCCAGCACCTGCGCCGCGACGTTTTCGGCCAGCCCGTGCTCGAGTGCCGGGCTGTCGACATGGATGACCTTGCTGACGCCGGAGATCCGGGCGGCCGCCTCGGCGGCTGCGCCGGCGTTCAGGCCGGCGACCAGCACATGCACCTCGCCCGCACCGCAGGCTGCGGCGGCGGTGACGGTGTTGAAGGTGGCTCCCCTGATGGAGGCGTTGTCGTGTTCGGCGATGACGAGGGCTGGCATATCAGATCACCTTGGCTTCGTTCTTGAGTTTGTCCACGAGGGTGGCCACGTCGGGCACCTTGACGCCGGCGCCGCGCTTGGGCGGCTCGCTGACCTTGAGCGTCTTCAGGCGCGGCGTCACGTCCACGCCGAGGTCTTCGGGCTTGAACGTCTCGAGCGGCTTCTTCTTGGCCTTCATGATGTTGGGCAGCGTCACGTAGCGCGGCTCGTTCAGGCGCAGGTCGGTGGTGACCACCGCGGGCAGCGTGATCGCCACCGTCTCGAGACCGCCATCGACCTCGCGCGTCACCGTGGCCTTGCCGTCGGCGATCTCGACCTTCGAGGCGAAGGTCGCCTGCGGAAGGTCGGCCAGCGCGGCCAGCATCTGTCCGGTCTGGTTGCAGTCGTCGTCGATGGCCTGCTTGCCCAGGATCACCAGCTGCGGCTGCTCCTTGTCCATGACTGCCTTGAGCAGCTTGGCGACCGCCAGGGGCTGGAGCTCTTCGCTGGTCTCGACCAGGATGGCCCGGTCGGCGCCGATGGCCATGGCCGTGCGCAGCGTCTCCTGGCACTGTGCGACGCCGCAGGAGACGGCGATCACCTCGGTCACCACGCCCTTCTCCTTGAGCCGCACGGCCTCTTCGACGGCGATCTCGTCGAAGGGGTTCATGCTCATCTTCACGTTGGCGATGTCCACACCCGTGTTGTCCGACTTCACGCGGACCTTCACGTTGTAGTCCACCACCCGCTTGACCGGTACCAGGGCCTTCATGCTGGGGGTGCTCCTTGAGGTTGGGATTGACGTTTACGTAAACCAGTTGATTCTATGCCGCACCGCTGGCGGCAGTTGTCGCGGGCGCAGCGCCCCAGCTCAGCTATTGCTGAGGTGCACGACGCGCTGCGGATAGGGGATTTCGATGCCTGCGGCGCGCAGCCCCCGCAGTACGGCGAGGTTGACTTCCGAGCGCACGTTCAGCTGTCCGTTCGCGGGGTCGGCGATCCAGTACAGCAGCTGGAACTCGAGCCCGTCCGGACCGAAGCGCACCAGCCGCGCCGCCGGCGCCGGCGAGGCCAGAACGCGTGCGCAGCCCTGGGCCGCGGCACACAGGATCCGCTGCACCTCGTCGGGGTCGCTGTCGTAGGGCACCGAAACATCCGAAGTCAGCAGGATCAGGGTGTCCGCCAGCGACAGGTTTTCGATGCGCTCGGTGATCAGCTTCTCGTTCGGCACGATGGACTCGCGCCCGTTCGCTGCGCGGATGAGGGTGTAGCGGGTCTTGATGTCCATCACCTGCCCCTCGAAGTTGTCCACCCGCACCATGTCCCCGATGCGCAGGCTGCGCTCGAACAGGATCACGAAACCGCTGACGTAGTTGGACGCCAGCTTCTGCAGCCCGAACCCCAGGCCCACACCAAGCGCGCCGCCGAGCACGGACAGCGCCGTGAGATCGACGCCGACGGTGGACAGCGCCACCAGCGCGCCCACCACCAGCAGGGCCGCGCGCACCACGTTGGCCGCCACCCGCCGCAGGGAGAGATCGCCGGTGGACTGGCGCATCACGCGCTTTTCGATCGCTGCCGACACCCACAGGGTCAGCACGAGCACGGCGCCGGCCGACAGCACACCTTGCATCAGCCCCAGCACGCTCACGCGCGACTTGCCCAGCGAGAAGCGGATGGCGTCGAGCTCGGCCAGCAGCGGCGGCAGCACGCCCGCGATCCACAGCACCGCGGCGATCCAGGCCAGCCACGAGAAGAGCCGCTCGACCAGCCGCGCCAGCCCCGAGGTGGGAAACCCGAGCGTGAGCACGCGCGCCAGAAAGCGGATGCCCGCCAACGACATCAATACAGGAATGGCGATGCGCAGCAGCGCGACTTCCTGCACGCGCGCCAGCGCCAGCAGCGCGCTGTAGACCAGCGCCAGCGCGACCAGCGGGAACAGCAGGCCATCCACGATGAAGCGGCCGAACCAGACGGATTCGTTGCCGCTGCGCCGTCCGATGGCCCAGGCAATGCCACCTGCCGCGAGCAGGCAGGCCAGCAGCGCGCCCAGCTCCCACAGCAAGGCCGGTTGCCCCACCTGGCGCACCAGGCTCTGCAGCGCGCCGTTCACAGGTCGGCCAGGGCGCGCAGGTGCGCCTCGACGCTGCGGCCCAGCGCATCGAGGTTGTAGCCGCCCTCCAGGCAGGAGACGATGCGCCCTTTGGCGTGGCGACGTGCGACATCGCGGATGCGACCGGTGATCCAGGCGTAGTCGCTCTCGACCAGGCCGAGCTGCCCGAGCTCGTCCTCGCGGTGTGCATCGAAGCCAGCGCTCACGAAGATCATCTCGGGGCGGAAGGCCTCCAGGCGCGGCAGCCACACCTGCTCGACCAGCTCACGCACCTCCATGCCACGGGTGTAGGCAGGCACGGGGAGATTGACGATGTTGTCCGCGCGCGGCGACTCGCCGCTGAACGGATACAGCCCCTGCTGGAAGATGCCCACCATGAGGACCCGTTCGTCACCGGCCAGGATGTCTTCGGTGCCGTTGCCGTGGTGCACGTCGAAATCGATGACCGCCACCCGCGCGAGGCCATGCCGCTGCAAGGCATGCCGGGCGGCGATGGCCACGTTGTTGAAAAAGCAGAAGCCCATGGCCTGGTCGCGGCAGGCGTGGTGCCCCGGTGGGCGCACCGCACAGAAAGCGTTCTCGAGTTCGCCGCCGATCACCGCGTCGGTGGCCGCCACGGCCGCCCCGGCCGCGCGCAGCGCCGCCTCGAAGGTATGCGGGTTCATGGAGGTGTCGGCGTCCACGTGCACGTAGGGCGGACCGCCCGCATCGCGCTGCTCGTCGAGCTCGAGGCCGAGGCCGCGCAGGGCCGACACGTGACGGTGCGCGTGGGCGAGTTCGAGGTCGGCCAGGGACGCGGGGGGCGCCTCGCGGCGATCGAGCGCATCGGCCACGCCGCACAGCAACAGCCGGTCTTCGATGGCGTCGAGCCGTTCGGGGCATTCGGGGTGGCCTCGCCCCATTTCGTGCCGCCGGCAATCGGGATGCGTGAAATATCCGGTCTTGTGGGCTGGCATCGGCAACGGCTCGGGAGATGCGGGCATTTTCGGATAACGTCGGGCCATGCAAGCGCAACGTCAACTCGCAGGGCTGCTCGATCAGCTTAACACGGTGATCGTGGGCAAACCGGACCAGGTCCGCGACTGCGTGGCCTGCCTGCTGGCCGGCGGCCACCTGCTGATCGAGGACGTTCCCGGCGTCGGCAAGACCACTCTGGCGCACGCCCTCGCCCGGGCCTTCGGTCTGCAGTTTTCGCGCGTGCAGTTCACCGCCGACCTGATGCCCAGCGACCTCTCCGGCGTCTCGGTCTACGACCGCGGGCGCGAAGACTTCGTCTTTCACGCGGGGCCGGTGTTCGCGCAGGTGCTCCTGGCCGACGAGATCAACCGCGCCAGCCCCAAGACCCAGAGCGCACTGCTCGAAGCGATGGAGGAACACCAGGTCACCATCGATGGCGAGACGCGGCCGCTGCCCTCGCCCTTCTTCGTCATCGCCACCCAGAACCCGATGGACCAGCTCGGCACCTTCGCGCTGCCCGAGTCGCAGCTCGATCGATTCCTCATGCGCATCTCGCTGGGCTTTCCCGACCGAGCCGCCGAGCGCGAGCTGCTGCGCGGCGAGGACCGCCGCGAGATGGTCCACGGCATGCGCGGCACGCTCACGCCCGAGGCGCTGTCCGAGCTGCAGGCGCGGGTGCTGCAGGTACATGCCGCAGACAAGCTGCTCGACTACGTGCAGGACCTGGTGGCCGCCACGCGCTCGGGCCGCTGGTTCCTGCAGGGGCTGTCGCCCCGCGCGGCCATCGCCGTGCTGCGCGCGGCCAAGGCCCAGGCGCTGCTCGGCGGGCGCGACTACGTGGCGCCCGACGATATCCAGGCCGTCCTGCCACAGACCATCGCCCACCGGCTGCAGCCCGTCGGCGGCGCCGGCCGCGGCGCGGTGGAACAGGTGCGGGCCCTGCTGGAGGCCGTGCCGCTGCCGTGAGCTCCCTCCCCGCGCGAACGTCGCTGCGAGGCTGGCTGCACGCCCGCCTGCCCTTGACCGACAACCTGCTGCTGACGCAGCGCAACGTCTACGTCCTCCCCTCGCGCGCCGGCTGGCTGCTGCTGGCAACGCTCGCCGTCCTGCTGCTCGCCTCGATCAACTACCAGCTCAGTCTGGGTTATCTGTTCACGTTCCTGCTGGCCGGGTGCGCCGTGGTCGGCATGCACCTCGGGCACGCCACGCTGCGCGGGATGCGCCTGGGCCTGGAGACGCCGGCGCCTCAGTTTGCCGGGGCCAGCGCCGTGCTCGGCGTGGTCCTCACCAACGAAGGCCGGCGCATGCGCCACGCCATCGGCCTTGCGCTGCTCGATGCGCCCACGGCGGATCGATGGAGCTGGACCGACGTCGCGCCACAGGCCAGTGCCACCGTGCGCGTGTCCTTCCAGCCTACGCGGCGCGGCCTGCACCGGGTGCCGCCACTGGTCGCCGAAACGCGGTTCCCGATGGGCGCCTTCCGCATCTGGACGGTGTGGAAGCCGGCCGCCCAGGTGCTCGTGTGGCCGGCGCCCGAGGCGCATCCTCCTCCGCTGCCCCAGCCGCCACCCGGCGCATCCGGCGCTCCCGCCCCCCACCGCGCCCGTCAGGTGGGTGAGTTCGAGGGCGTGCGCAGCTACCGCCGCGGCGATTCGCTGGGGCAGGTGGTCTGGAAGAAGGCGGCACGCACGGGCGAACTGGTCAGCCGCGACAGCCAGCCGGCTCGCCGCGGCGAGCTCTGGCTGGATATCGCGAGCGCAGGCGACGGCGACATCGAGCAGCGCCTCGCACGCCTGACCGCCTGGGTGCTGCAGGCCGAGCGCCTCGGGCTGCGCTATGGCCTGCGCGTGCCGGGCCGCCAGATCGCGCCAGACGCCGGCGAAGCCCACAAGCGGCACTGCCTGGAGGCGCTGGCCCTATGTTGACCGCTGCCCTGCCACGCTTCGGCCGGCCATTTTCCGCGCTGCCGCGCGAAGGCCGCGACACCCTGTTCCTGCTGGCCGTGATCGGCTGGATCGTGCTGCCGCACACCGCGCGCCTGCCCTGGTGGTGCAGCGTGCTGGTGATCGCGATGCTCGGCTGGCGCGGATGGCTCGCCGTCACGAGCCGGCCGCTGCCCCGAAGCCGCTGGCTGGTAGGTTTGCTGGCGCTGGCGGTCGCGGCGGCGGCGCTCTCGCACGGCACGCTGCTGGGGCGCGATGCCGGCGTGACGCTGGTGGTCGTGCTGCTGTCGCTCAAGACGCTCGAGCTGCGCGCGCGCAGGGACGCCTTCGTGGTGTTCTTCCTCGGCTTCTTCACCATGCTCACCAACTTTTTCTTCTCGCAGTCGCTCGCCACGGCGATTGCGATGCTGGTGGGCCTGATGGGGCTGCTCACGGCGCTGGTGAACGCCCACCTGCCGGTGGGGCGGCCGCCGCTGCTGCAGTCCGCCCGCACCGCCGGATGGATGGCGCTGCTGGCGCTGCCGGTGATGGCCGTGCTGTTCGTGCTGTTTCCGCGGTTCGGACCCTTGTGGGGCATCCCCGCGGACGCCATGAGCGGACGCAGCGGCCTGAGCTCGAGCATGGAAGTGGGCAACGTGGCACGGCTGGCCCTGGACGACAGCATCGCGATGCGCGTGCGCTTTCGCGGGGAGGCTCCCGCGCGCAGCGAGCTGTATTTCCGCGGACCCGTCCTGACGCGATTTGACGGCCGCAACTGGCAGCCGCTCTATGGCACCGCGGCGCGGCTGCCGCCGCCCGGTCTGGTCGAACGCCGCAGCGCAGTACGCTTCGCAGGCGAACCGCTGCACTACCAGGTCACGCTCGAGCCGAACAACCGTCCCTGGCTGCTCACGCTCGACGTCGCAGGCGGGGCGCCGGACGTGGCAGGGCAGCGTGCGATCGGCACGCCCGAGCTGCAGTGGCTGCTGCCCCGGCCGGTGACCGACCTGCTGCGCTACGACGCCCACAGCTACCTGCGGTGGACGCAGGGGCCCCTGGGCAGCGCCGCGGCCCTGCCGCCCGAATACCGCGAACTGCCACCCGGCATGAATCCCCGAACGCTGCAGCTGGCCACCGACCTCATGCGCGAATCCCCCGCCCCGCCCGAAGACAAGGCGGCGCTGGTGCGCACAGCGATGCAGCGACTGCGCACCGGCGGCTATCGCTACACCCTCGAGCCGGGCCTGTACGGTGAGCACACCGCCGACGAGTTCTGGTTCGACCGCAAGGAGGGCTTCTGCGAGCACATCGCTTCGGCCTTCGTCGTGCTGATGCGCGGCATGGACATCCCGGCGCGCATCGTCACCGGCTACCAGGGCGGCGAGCGCAACCCGATCGACGGTTACTGGGTCGTGCGGCAAAGCGACGCCCACGCCTGGACCGAGGTCTGGCTGGCCGGTCAGGGCTGGGTGCGGGTCGATCCCACCACGGCCGTTGCGCCGGGTCGCATCGGCGCGCTGCAGCGCCTGCAAGCCCCGCCCGGCGTGCTGGCCAGCGCCATGATCACGATGAGCCCCGATCTCGCCGCCACGCTGCGCGCGGGCTGGGAGGCCATCAACAACGCCTGGAACCAGCGGGTGCTGAACTACACGCACAGCCGCCAGATGGACCTGCTGCGCAAGCTCGGCTTCCGTGCACCGGGCTGGGCCGACCTGGCCTACACGCTGATCCTGCTGGTGGTCGCGGTGTCCGCCGCCGGCGCGGCCTGGGCTGCCTGGGAGCGGCACCGCCAGGATCCCTGGCTGCGCTTGCTGGCGCGTGCGCACCAGCGCCTGCACCGCGCCGGCCTCGTGTTGCCCGCCACCCACGGCCCCCGGCAGCTCGCCACGGCCGCCACCACACGTTTCGGCGCAGCGGCCTCGCCGCTGGCAGACTGGTTGATACGCCTCGAGGCGCAACGCTACGCTGCGACACCCGGCCCCTCCCTCGCCGCTTTGCGGCGTGAGTTCAAGCACCTGCCATGGCCGGAGCCGCAGCCCGGAAACCGGCCACCGCCCCAGCCCCAGACCACCTGATCGATGCTCCGCCACCTCGCCACCAGCCTGATCGCCGCCGCCGCGCTCACCCTGTGCCTGCCAGGCACTGCGCAGCCCACCGGGGTTCCCGCTCAAGGAACGCCGTCGCCCAAACAGACGCCCAAGCAAGCGGGGGCGCAGAAGGCTCCGGGTTCCAAAGGTGCCGCGCATGCGACCGAGCGCAGGAAAGCCACACCGAAGCAGGCAGCCGCGCCACAGAACAAGGGCCGCCCGGTCGCCAAGAAGGTGGCCGCCAGTGCCGCCGAGCGTCGCAGCGGCGGCGCCCGGCAAGGCATTCCCTACTCCGGCAGCGAGGAAGCAATGCGCTTCGCCGAGGAGGTCGCCGAGCGGCGCGGGCTCGACCCGGCATGGACCCGCCGCGCCATCGGCGAGGCGCGCCAGCTCTCCGTGGTGCAGCGCCTGATGCAGCCCGCCGCGCCCGGCACGCGCAAGAACTGGGCGGTCTACCGCAGCCGCTTCATCGACCCCGTTCGCATCGACGCGGGCGTGCGCTTCTGGCAGGAGCACCGCGCCACGCTGGAGCGCGCCGAGCGCGAATGGGGCGTGCCGGCCGACATCATCGTCGGCATCATCGGCGTGGAGACCCTGTACGGGCGCCACATGGGCGACTTCCGCGTGATCGACGCCCTCACCACCCTGGCGTTCGACCACCCGCCCCAGCATCCGCGCGCGGCCGAGCGGGCGGCGTGGTTTCGAAGCGAGCTCGAGCAATTCCTCTCGACCCAGCACCGCCGCGGCGCCGACCCGCTGCTGCCCCTGGGCAGCTTCGCCGGCGCCATGGGCCTGCCGCAGTTCATGCCGAGCAGCTGGGTGAAATGGGCGGTTGATTTCGACGGCGATGGCACCGTGGACCTGCGCAACAGCCCGGCCGATGCGATTGGCTCGGTGGCCAGCTACTTCAAGGGGCACGGCTGGCAGACCGGCATGCCGACGCACTACCCGGTCCGCTTCGATCCCGAGCGGCTACAGCTGGACGCGCTGCTGGCGCCGGACATCCTGCCGACCTTCCCGGTGGCGCGCT
The DNA here is from genome assembly GCF_037726105.1 of Ramlibacter sp. AN1015. Classification (NCBI taxonomy): domain Bacteria; kingdom Pseudomonadati; phylum Pseudomonadota; class Betaproteobacteria; order Burkholderiales; family Comamonadaceae; genus Ramlibacter; species Ramlibacter sp. AN1015. The sequence continues at coordinate 80,491 of NZ_JBBJUM010000007.1, read as the reverse complement.
TCACGGCGCAAGGCGCGCTGCTGGAGGGTGCGGCACTCGAGCACACCGGACCGCTGGCGCTGGTCGAACTGCAGAACGGCGAAGCGCCCCCCAGTTTCGTTGCGGGCACCGAAAACTTCTACGTGATCACGCGCTACAACCAGTCCAGCTACTACGCCATGGCCGTGATCGAGCTGGGTGCGGCGGTGGCGCAGCAGATGCGGTTGCAGCCTTGAGCGGTCGCCGTGGCCGCCAGATGACGCGGCCACCGCGTAGAGCGAGGCGCGCTCACACAGGTGGGTGGAGTAGCACGGGCTGGGGCTCGATGTGCCGGGTGAACCTGATCGGTCCGAGCAGCCGTGGCGGCATGTCGGCGCCGACCATGACGGACATCGTCGCGGTCATCATCGATCGCGATGGATCGAGTGCCGTGACGTCCTCCCCGCCGATCTGGGTCAGGCCGGCCGGGTACATGCCGATCGCGGTGCGGGTCAGAACGAAGTCGATCTGCGCGCGGCCTGGTGCGACGCGCTGAATCGAGTAGGAGCATTCCTCCTCCGCAGGCATCAGCACGACGGGTTGCTCCTTGTCGAGAATCGGAGTCGTTTCGTGCGTCAATGCCTTTTGGAGGGGTGCCATGCCGCCTTGGTGCGCGACGTGGGTGACCGCATACAGCAGCTCGTCGCTTCCGAGATGGTTCCTGAGCTCGCGCAGCGCCTCCTGAACTGCGGCGGTCCGTTCGGGCGAATTGATCGAAGTCGTCTGGTTGATGTTCAAGCTTGGCTTGTCATCCGGTCCGAACCGATAGGTGTCCCGCTCCAGGTCCTTGACGAAATCTTTGTGGATCTGCAGCTCCATACCCTTGTGGCCTGCTGCCGCGGGCACCTTGAAGTTGACGGCGGCCCGGCCCTCCCGCCCGATATCGTCGAAGCCTTTTCGCACCAGTGCAGTGAACCGCTGCCCCCTGCTCTGCGGAACCAGCGACAGCGCGTCGAGCGAGAGCCGCGGCAGCCGGCGCTGGAACGCCACCAGGCGGGCGCTGAACTTCGCATAGCTCTGTCGCAGCTGGGCGAGCAGCCCCTTCGGCGGCTGGCTTGCCGCAGGCGATTGCAGGTGCCGCGCTTGGGAAACGCTGGTGGAGCGGGGATCGATTGGCATGGTGGGTCTTTCTGTGAAAGGCCCCGGGTCAGTGACCGAACCAGCGCCCCGTATCCCGCCTTTGGCGAAAACGATGCCCACCTCTCATGGTTACGTCAGCGTGGAGCGGTATACGTCTGCGTGCCATTGCGTCACTTCGAGCCGGGGCTGGATCCGATCCACACGGCCCTGTTGCTGCGCTGCTGTGCGGCATGTGGCGTTCACGTCGGTCCGCGTCGCCACCAGCCCGGCCTCAACCCACGCCGGCGCCGCGTTCCTCCAGCCGCAGCACTTTCAGGGCACACGCCGTGGCGAGCAGCCCCAGCACGGTGGCGACCGCGTACATGCTCACGTAGCCCCAACGCGACACCAGCTGCCCACCCGCCAGCACGCCGACCACCCCGCCGATGCCATAGCCGATGACGGTGAACAGCGCCTGCCCACGCCCGCGCAGCCGACCCGGGAAATGCCGCGTCACCATGGCGATGCAGGCCGTATGGTGCGTGGCGAAGGTGAGCGCGTGCAGCACCTGCGCCGCGAACAGCGCCAGCAGCCAGTCGGCAGCGCCGGCGATCAGCGCCATGCGCAGCGCCGTGGCGGCGCCGCAGATCACCAGCCAGCGCGACATGGGAAAGCGCTTGATCAGCCGTCCCTGCCAGTAGAACCACAGGATCTCGACCAGCACCGAAACCGCCCAGAGCACGCCGATCATGGCCTTGCTGTAGCCGCGCGCGTCGAGGTAGAGGGAGATGAAGCCATAGACCGCAAAGTGCGCGGTGACGTGGAAGAACAGTGAAGCGAAGAACCAGCGCACCGCCGGCTGGCGCAGCACCGGCAGGATGGGCGCGCCGGCTGCCGAGCCGACCACCGGCGCGTCGCGCGTATCGGGCAGCCACCAGGTGCATGCCAGCACCAGGCCCAGCGTGAACAGCGTCCAGCCGGGAAAGTGGCCCATGCCGAAACGCTCGAACCAGGCGCCCGCCACGAACACGGTGACCATGAAGCCCACCGAGCCCCACAGCCGCACGCGCCCGTAGCGGCCCCAGTCGCCGGCGACGAGCTGCGCCATGGCGGCTTCGGTCAGCGACATCATCGAGCCGGTGTGCGTGAACATGAGCAGCAGCACCAGCCCGATCCAGACCGGCCCACCTGCAACCCACAGGCCGAGTGACGCCAGCAGCGCGACCAGTGCGCTCAGGCGCAGCAGGCGCACCCGCTCGCCGGTGCGGTCGCTCAGCGCGCCCCAGGCATAGGGCGCGAACACCCGTGTGACCGACTGCGTCGCCACCAGCAGGCTGATGACGACCACCGGCAACCCGAGGTGCTTGAGCCACAGCGGCAGGTAGGGATTGAAGAAGCCAATGTGCGCGAAATAGCTGGCCGACAGCCCGGCGAACGGTGCGAGCTGCCGCACCAGCGGCGCGGCCGGCGCAGGCGCCGCCATCAGAGGAAGGACGCCTGGATCGCGGGTACGGGCGGATTGACGTCGCCGTTCTGCGCCCTTTGATGCAATGCGTGCTCGATGACGACCAGCGCCAGCATGGCTTCGGCGATGGGCGTGGCGCGGATGCCGACGCAGGGGTCGTGTCGGCCCTTGGTTACCACCTGCGTGGCTTCGCCGCGCGCATTGATGGTGTCGCGCGGGCTGATGATGGAACTGGTCGGCTTGATGGCAATGGAGACTTCGAGGTCCTGCCCGGTGCTGATGCCGCCGAGCACGCCGCCGGCGTTGTTGCTGGCGAAGCCCTGCGGGGTGAGCGAGTCGCCGTGCGTGGTGCCGCGCTGGGTGACGCTGGCGAAGCCCGCACCGATCTCGACGCCCTTGACGGCGTTGATGCCCATCATCGCCCAGGCGATGTCCGCGTCGAGCTTGTCGAACAGGGGCGCCCCCAGCCCGACCGGCATGCCCGTGGCGGTGACCCGCAGGCGCGCGCCGCACGAATCGCCGCTCTTGCGCAGCGCGTCCATGTAGGCCTCCAGCCGGGAGACGTCGGCGACCGGAGCGAAGAAGGGGTTGCGGGGAACGTGATCCCAGCTTTCGAACGGAATGTCGATTTCGCCGATCTGCTGCATGCAGCCGCGGAACTGCGTGCCGTAGCGCTGGCGCAGCCACTTCTTGGCCACGGCGCCGGCCGCGACCATCGGAGCCGTGAGCCGCGCCGAAGACCGCCCGCCGCCGCGCGGGTCGCGCAGGCCGTACTTCTGCATGTAGGCGTAGTCGGCATGGCCGGGGCGGAAGGTCTGGGCGATGTCGCCGTAGTCCTTGCTGCGCTGGTCGGTGTTGCGAATGAGCAGGCAGATGGGCGTGCCGGTGGTCTGGCCTTCGTAGGTGCCCGAGAGGATCTCGACCTGGTCGGGCTCCTGGCGCTGCGTGACGTGGCGGCTGGTGCCCGGACGGCGACGGTCGAGGTCAGGCTGGATGTCGGCCTCGCTCAGCGCCAGGCCCGGAGGGCACCCATCGATCACGCAACCGATCGCCGGGCCGTGGGATTCTCCGAAGTTGGTGACCGCGAACAGGGAGCCGAAGGTGTTGCCGCTCATAGGATGAAGAGGTTGCGCTCGGCGCAGCGGCCGCGCTCACCCGGCGCGGACCATCTCGGCCGAGCCGGAATTATCCCCGGGGCGCCCGCCCCGGCGGCTTGCTAAAGCTGGGCAGAGGGCTGTGCGTCTTCGCTGCTGGGCCAGTCGCGGATGTAGGCCTTGAGCATGCGGTTCTCGAAATTCTGGCTGTCCACCACCGCCCGGGCGACGTCGTAGAAGCTGATCACCCCCATGAGCATCCGACGGTCCATGACGGGCATGTAGCGGGCATGGCGATCGAGCATCATGCGGCGGACTTCGTCGAGCTCGGTCTCCGAGGTGCAGGTAAGCGGATGGTCGTCCATGGCGCTGCGCACCAGCGTGCTGCCCACGCCGCCGTTGTTCTTGACGATGCACTGGATCACCTCGCGGAAGGTGAGCATGCCGACGAGGTCCCCGTGCTCCATCACGACCAGGGAACCGATGTCCTTCTCGGCCATGATCTCGATCGCGCGGGCCATGGGTTCGTCGGGAGCGACCGTGTAGAGCGTATTGCCCTTCACGCGCAGGATGTCGCTGACTTTCATGGGGTGTCTCCAGGGTGGCAGCACGCTGCCGGTCCGGATGAATATAGCCCACAATGCCGGGCACAACCATCAGGAGCGGAGACACGTTCATGCCCGGCTATTCGGATCCCGGCTTCGACACCCTCGCGCTGCATGCCGGCGCCGCGCCCGATCCGGCCACCGGCGCCCGCGCGGTCCCGATCCACCTCAGCACCTCCTTCGTCTTCGAATCGAGCGATCACGCCGCGGCGCTGTTCAACCTCGAGCGTCCCGGACACGTCTACTCGCGCATCAGCAATCCCACGAACGCGGTGCTCGAGCAACGCATCTCGGCGCTCGAGGGCGGCATCGGCGCCATCGCCACGGCCAGCGGCCAGGCGGCCCTGCACCTGGCCATCGCCACGCTCATGGGCGCCGGCGGGCACATCGTGGCCAGCACCGCGCTTTATGGCGGCTCGCACAACCTGCTGCACTACACCCTGCGGCGCTTCGGCATCGAAACCACCTTCGTTCGCCCCGGTGACATCGACGGCTGGCGCGCCGCCGTGCGCCCCGAGACGCGGCTGCTGTTCGGGGAGACGGTGGGCAACCCCGGCCTGGAGGTGCTGGACATTCCCAGCGTGGCGGCCATCGCCCACGAGGCCGGCGTGCCGCTGCTGGTCGATTCCACCCTCACCTCGCCGTGGCTGATGAAGCCGCTGGCACTGGGCGCCGACCTCGTCTATCACTCCGCCACCAAATTCCTGTCGGGCCACGGCACCGTCATCGGCGGCCTGGTGGTCGATGGCGGCAGCTTCGACTGGGAAGGCCCGCGCACCGCGGGGCGCTTCGCCGAACTCACCGCGGCCTACGCGGGCTTTCATCAGATGGTCTTCACCGAGGAGTCCACCGTCGGCGCCTTCCTGCTGCGCGCGCGGCGCGAGGGCCTGCGCGACTTCGGCGCGTGCATGAGCCCGCACACCGCCTGGCTCATCCTGCAGGGCATCGAGACGCTGCCCCTTCGCATGGAGCGGCACATAGCCAACACCGCACGTGTGGTGGAGTTCCTGGCCGCGCAGCCCTTCGTCGCGCGGGTGGGCCATCCCATGCTCGAATCGCACCCGAGCCATGCCCTCGCGCGCACCCTGCTGCCGCGCGGTGCCGGCGCCGTCTTCAGCTTCGACCTCAAGGGCTCGCGCGAGCAGGGCCGTCGCTTCATCGAGTCGCTCAAGGTGTTCAGCCATCTGGCCAACGTGGGCGACTGCCGCTCCCTGGTGATCCACCCGGCCAGCACCACCCATTTCCGCATGAGCGACGAGGCGCTGGCCGATGCCGGCATCGGTCCCGGCACGATCCGGCTGTCGATCGGACTCGAAGACCCCGACGACCTGATCGACGACCTCAAGCGCGCCCTGCGTTCGGCGGAGAAACTGTGATGGGCGCCCGCTTCGAGGTGCAGGGGCACGCCGCCTACTGCTACACCGGCGGCCGGGCCTTCGACGCGCTGCTGCCCACCGTGGTGTTCGTGCACGGCGTGCTCAACGACCACAGCGTCTGGGGCCTGCAGTCGCGCTATCTCGCGCACCACGGCTTCAACGTGCTGGCGCCCGACCTTCCCGGCCATGGCCGCAGCGCCGGCGAGCCGCCACGCAGCGTGGCGCAGGCGGCCGACTTCGTCCTCGCGCTGCTCGACGCCGCCGGCGTGCAGCAGGCCGCTCTGGTAGGCCACAGCTTCGGCTCGCTCGCGGCGCTGGAAGCCGCGGCGCGCGCGCCGGATCGCGTGAGCCGCCTCGCGCTGCTGGGCACCGCCTATCCGATGAAGGTGTCCGACGCGCTGCTGCAGGCCGCGCGCGAGCAGCCGCTGCGCGCGATCGAGATCACCAACACCTATTCGCACTCCACCCTCGCGCCGCCGCCCTCGGCACTCGGCCCCGGCACCTGGCTGTACGGCCATTCCCGCGCGCTGATGCGGCGCGTGCTGGCGAGCAACCCGCGCGTCAACGTCGCCGAGACGGGTTTCGGCGCCTGCCATGCGTACGAAGGCGGCGACGACGCCATCGAGCGCGTGCGTTGCCCGGTGCTGTTCCTGCTCGGCGAGCGCGACGCCATGACCCCGCCGCGCGCGGCGCGCAGCCTGCAGGCGCGCGCGCGCGAGTCCCGCACCGTGCTGGTGGATGCCGGCCACAGCCTCATGGCCGAAGCGCCCGACGCGGTGCTGGCGGCCCTCAAGACCTTCCTCGCGCCATGAACGGCTTCGCCATCACGCCCCCCATGTCGCCCGAGCGCGCGCGCGCCATCGCCGACAGCTTCGACCTGCGCGCCCTGCCGCCCGACTTCTACGCCAACCCTTATCCCGTCTATGCGGCGCTGCGCGCCCGCGAGCCGGTGCGCGCCATGCCCGACGGCTCCTGGTTCCTCACGCGCCATGCCGACCTCAGCGCCGTGTACCGCGACGCCCAGTGCTTCAGCTCGGACAAGCAGGTCGAGTTCGCCCCGAAGTACGGCAGCGCCTCTCCGCTGTTCGAGCACCACACCACCAGCCTGGTGTTCAACGACCCGCCGTTGCACACCCGGGTGCGCCGGCTGATCATGGGCGCGCTCACGCGCCGCGCCATCGCCCACATGGAGCCCGGCCTGGTGAGCCTGGTCGATAGCCTCCTCGAGCGCCTGGCCGAGCGTGGGGGCGGCGACCTCATCGACGACTTCGCCGCGGCGATACCCGTCGAGATCATCGGCAACCTGCTGGGCGTTCCCCACGCCGACCGCGCACCGCTGCGCGACTGGTCGCTGGCCATCCTGGGCGCGCTGGAGCCACGCCTCACGCCCGAACAGCAGGCCCGCGGGGACACGGCCGTGCGCGATTTCACCGCCTACCTGCGCACCCTGGTCGCCGAGCGCCGGCGCCGCCCCGGCGATCCCGAGCACGACGTGCTCACCCGGCTCATCCAGGGCGAATCGGCCGGCGAGCAGCTCAGCGAAGCCGAACTGCTGCAGAACTGCGTGTTCATCCTCAACGCCGGCCACGAGACCACCACCAACCTGATCGGCAACGCACTCGTGGCGCTGCAGGAATGGCCCGAGCAGCGCAGCGCCCTGGTGGCCGACATCGCCGCCCATGCGCCCGACGACGAGGGCCTCGCGCAGCGGCTGGACCGCGCGGTCGATGAGTTCCTGCGCTTCGAATCGTCCAACCAGCTGGGCAACCGCCGCGCCCTGCACGCCTGCGAGGTGGGCGGCGTGCCGCTGCCCGAGGGCGCGCTGGTCACGTTGTGCATAGGCGCCGCCAACCGCGATCCGGCGCAGTTCGCCGACCCGGACCGTCTCTGCCTGGACCGCGAAGACAACCGGCACCTGGCGTTCGGCTTCGGCATCCACCAGTGCGCCGGCCTCAGCCTGGCACGCCTGGAGGGGCGCATCGCCATCGGCCGCTTCCTGCGCCGTTTCCCCGACTACCGTTTGACCGAGTCTCCCGTACGCGGCGGGCGTGCGCGCTTCAGGGGGTTCCTGCAGGCGCCCTTCGCGCTGGGTTGAACCCGGGCACGGCGCGGTGCGGTGCGCGACGAGGGCAGGCACCTGAGAAGCTCATGGGCATCGGCATGGACACCGGCGAGCTTCCGCTCAGATCGCATCCCGCAGGTAGACGCTGGAGAGCCGACCGCTCCGCCAGAGCCGTTCGGTCGCTTCGGTCGAGGGCAGCAGCAGCTGGCGCATCAGCGGCTCCAGGGCCGTCGATTGCACATCCGCCAGCAGGATGAAGCGCCCGTCGTGGCTATGCTCCGGCTCGTCCAGGCGCGCGATCCAGTCGAGCGCCAGCAAGGTCTCCAGCACCGGCTCGAGCTGCAGGTCGGTCACCTGCAGCTGCAACGTGAGTTCGGCCATGTTCAAGCCGCGCCGCGCGCCCGGGCGCGCACGCTCCAGCGCCTGCAGCACCTGCAGCGCCAGCTGGAACTGCCAGGCGTGGCCTTCGGCTCGCCGGTGCGGCCCGGCCGTGAGCGACGGCAGGTAGGCCGTGAGCACGGCGCCGAGCAGCACCACCAGCCAGGCCACGTAGATCCACACGAGCAGGATCGGCACCGTGGCGAAAGCGCCGTACACGGCCGAATACGCCGGCACCGCCTCGATGTAGAGCGCCAGCAGCTGGCGCGCCAGCTCGATGCCGAGCGCCGCGAACACACCACCGGCCCAGGCATGGCGGGCACGCACGGGAGCGTTCGGAACGAAGCGGTACAGCGCCGCGAGCCCACCCGCGAGCAGCAGCAGCTCGAACCAGTCGAGCACGACCAGCACGACCGCGGGCAGCGCCGCCACGAAGCCGCGCGAAGCCGACATGACGTAGGAGCTGATGCTCACGGATGCCCCCATCAGCAGCGGCCCCAGCGTGAGCGCCGCCCAATAGAGCAGCACCTGCCGCCCGAGAGGCCGCGGCCTGCGAACCCGCCAGATGCCATTGAGCGTACGGTCGATGGTCACCACCAGGGACAGCGCCGTGAGCAGGAGGACAGCCAATCCGACCACCCCGAGCCGGTTCGCCTGGCCCGCGAACTGGGTCAGGTAGCGCATCACCTGGCGCGAGATCGCGTCGGGCACCAGGCTCTGTACCAGCCAGATCTGCAGGCTGCCCTGGAGCTTCGAGAACAGGGGAAAAGCGGTGAACACGGCCAGCACCACGGTGAAGAACGGGACCAGGGCAATGGTGGTCGTGAAGGTGAGGCTGCCGGCCGACTGCGCGAGGCGGTCTTCACCGATCCGCGTGCGCAGCGTCTGCGCCGCCGAGCGCCAGGGGAAGCGCGCGAGGGACTGGATCAACTGCCGGGGTGTCATCGGCCGCTATGATGCCAGCGCCCATGCATGCCCCCGCCCCTTCCGACGCCGCCACGGCGTCCGGCCACCACGCCCCCGCTCCGGCAACGGTCCTTCTCAGCCGACGCCTGGCCGTGGCCTGCCTGCTCGGGCTCATCGTCCTGAGCCTGGCCTGGGAGCTCTGGCTGGCGCCCCTGCGTCCCGGTGGCAGCTGGCTCGCGCTGAAGGCGCTGCCCCTGTGCCTGCCGCTGGCCGGCCTGCTGCGCCACCGCATGTACACCTATCGCTGGGTGAGCCTGCTGGTGTGGCTCTATTTCACCGAAGGCGTGGTGCGCGCCTGGAGCGACCGGCCCCCGTCGTCCTGGCTGGCGCTGGTCGAAGTGCTCCTGTGCCTCGGCCTGTTCGCCGCCTGCGTCCTGCACGTGCGCACCCGGCTGCGCAGGAACACTCCATGAACGATCTGATCTCCCAACTGCAATCCCTGGTGGGCGCGGCCCACGTGCTGGTCGGCGGCGACCTCAGCGCCTACGAGCTCGACTGGCGCCGGCGCCAGCACGGCAAGGCCTTCGCGGTGGTGCGCCCCGCCAGCACCGCCGAGGTCGCCGCGGTCGTGCGCGCCTGCGCCGCCGCCGGCACGCCCATCGTGCCGCAGGGCGGCAACACCGGCATGGTGGTGGGCTCCACGCCCGACACCTCGGGCACCCAGGTGGTTCTGAGCCTGCAGCGCATGCAGGCCGTGCGAGACCTGGACAGCGCCAACCTCACCGTCACGGTGGAAGCGGGCTGCGTGCTGCAGTCGCTGCAGGAGCGCGCGCGCGAGGCCGGCCTGCTGTTTCCGCTGAGCCTGGCCGCCGAAGGCAGCTGCACCATCGGCGGCAACCTGGCCACGAATGCCGGCGGCACGCAGGTCCTGCGTTACGGCAACACGCGCGACCTGTGTCTGGGGATCGAAGTCGTCACACCGCAGGGCGAAACCTGGGAAGGCCTGTCGGGCCTGCGCAAGGACAACACCGGCTACGACCTGCGGGACCTGTTCATCGGCAGCGAAGGCACGCTGGGCGTCATCACCGCCGCGACGCTGAAGCTCTATCCGCTGCCGGCCGCCACGCTCACCGCCTGGGCTGCGGTCCCCACGATGGAAGCCGCGGTGCAGCTGCTCACGATGGCACGGCGCAAGCTGGGAGCGGGCCTGACCGGCTTCGAGGTCATGGGGCAGTTTGCACTTTCGCTGGTTGCGCGCCATTACCCGCAAATGCGCGTGCCCTTCGTGCAGGACAGCCCCTGGTGCGTGCTGCTCGAGAACGCCGACCACGAATCCGAGGAACATGCACGCGCGCAGTTCGAATCGCTGCTCGAAGCGGCGCTGGAAGCCGGCTGCGCCACCGACGCGGTCGTGGCCGAGAACATCGCCCAGGCACGGCAGCTGTGGCACGTGCGCGAAAGCATTCCGCTGGCCCAGGCCGAAGAGGGCCTGAACATCAAGCACGACATCTCGCTGCCCATCTCGAGCATCCCGGCTTTCTGCGCCGAGACCGACGCGCGGCTGGTGCGCGAGATTCCCGGGGTGCGGCTGGTGAACTTCGGCCACCTGGGCGACGGCAACCTGCACTACAACGTGCAGGCGCCCGAAGGCGGCGACGCGGTCGCCTTCCTGCGCGAGCGCGAGCACGCGGTCAACGACCTGGTGCACAGGCAGGTGGCGCGTTTCAAGGGCTCCATCTCGGCCGAACACGGAGTGGGCAGCCTCAAGGTGGACAGCCTGCCCACCTACAAGAGCGCGGTGGCGCTGTCCATGATGCGCGCAGTGAAGCGGGCGCTGGACCCGGCCAACCTCATGAACCCGGGCAAGGTCTTGCGGCTCTGAGCCGCGGCGCGGGCACGGCGCGCGCGTTTGCGCCGGACCGCTGCGCGTATCATCGCCCCGCTCCCCGCCTGCCCCATTTCCCTACCGCCCCGCCGGAAGACCACGCCGTGACGCCGCCCCGCCCCGTTCGCAGCCAGTACGAAGACTTCATGCGCCATGTCTACACGCATGGCACCCCCAAGACCGACCGCACCGGCACCGGCACGCGCAGCGTGTTCGGCCACCAGATGCGCTTCGATCTTCAAGAGGGCTTTCCGCTGGTGACCACCAAGAAGGTGCACCTGAAGTCGATCATCCACGAGCTGCTGTGGTTCCTGGAGGGATCGAGCGACAACAACCGGCTGCGCGCGCGCGGCGTCACCATCTGGGACGAGTGGGCGCGCGAAGACGGCGACCTCGGCCCCGTGTATGGCGTGCAGTGGCGCAGCTGGCCCACGCCCGAGGGCGGCCACATCGACCAGATCGCCGAGGCGGTCAAGACCATCCGCACCAACCCCGACTCGCGCCGCATCATCGTGAGCGCCTGGAACGTCGCCGACATCCCGAAGATGGCGCTGGCGCCCTGCCACGCGTTCTTCCAGTTCTACGTGGCCGACGGCCGGCTCTCCTGCCAGCTCTATCAGCGCAGCGCCGACATCTTCCTGGGCGTGCCGTTCAACATCGCGAGCTACGCCCTGCTCACGCACATGCTGGCGCAGCAATGCGACCTGCAGGTGGGCGACTTCATCTGGACCGGCGGCGACTGCCACATCTACAGCAACCACCACGAGCAGGTCGAGTTGCAGCTCTCGCGCGCGCCCTACCCCTACCCCACCCTCCACCTGCGTCGGCGGCCGCCCTCGATCTTCGAGTACGCCTTCGAGGATTTCGAGGTGCTCGACTACCAGTGTCACGGCCCGATCAAGGCGCCGGTGGCGGTCTGATGCGCCTCGGCCTCGTGTACGCCCGGGCGCGCAACGGCGCCATCGGCCTGAAAGGCGCGCTGCCCTGGCACCTGCCCGAGGACCTCGCCCACTTCAAGGCGCTCACGCAGGGCTGCCCGGTGATCATGGGTCGCAAGACCTGGGACTCGCTGCCTGCGCGCTTTCGTCCGCTGCCGGGGCGCCGCAACATCGTGGTGACGCGCCAGGCCGCCTGGAGCGCAGACGGTGCCGAACGCGCGTGCTCCCTGGACGAGGCGCTTGCCCGCTGCGCCGACGCGCCCCAGGCGTGGGTCATCGGCGGCGCCCAGCTCTACGCGCAGGCGCTGCCGCACGCCCGCGTCGTCGAGGAAACGCAGATCGATGCCGACTTCGAAGGCGATGCCTTCGCGCCGGCGCTCGACGCCGACTGGGTCGAGCGCCGGCGCGAGTCGCGATCCGCGGCCAACGGCCTGCGCTTCGCCTTCGTCACCTGGGTGCGCGGGAGTGATCCAGGCAGCCGGGATGCTGCGGATCCTTCGCACGCCTGGGCCGGCAGCGCGGGGCACGCGGGCCGCTGAATCCGCCGGTACCGCGAACTGCGAATTGCTTTGACCGGTGACCGGTGACCGGTGACCGGTGATCGCAAGATCCGCGAATCGCGTACGCAAAGATCCAGACGCCGGATCCTTGCGAGCAGGACGCGACGCGGATCTGGTGCCCCGCCCCTCAGGCCGGGTCCGGGTCGCCGGCAGCGGGGCCGGCGGCCTGCAGCGGCTGCGGCACGTCCACGCTGAAGGTCGTGCCTGCAGCGGCGCTCGACTCCACCTGCACCTGGCCGCCATGCGCCCTGGCGATCTCACTGACGATGTAGAGCCCCAGGCCGACGCTGCGCGTCGCGCTCGCATCGGAATGGCCCCTCGACAGCGGCTCGAACAGGCGGGCGCGAAGCTCCTCGGGGATGGGCTCGCCTTCGTTGTGGACCTGCAGGATGAAACGGTCGCGGGCGCAGAGCGAGCGCACCGTGACCGGCGCGTCCGGGCGGCCGTAGGCCATCGCATTGCCCACCAGGTTGCCGAGCAATTGCACGATGCGGTCGGGATCGGCCTGCACATCGCCGGCGCCCTCCTGGACGTGTCGCAGCGTACGCCCGAGAAATGCCAGCCTCAGCTCCTCGACCGCCTCGGCCACCTGCGCATGCAGTGCCATCGGTCGCGGGGACACGCTGACGCCGCCCCCGAGCCGCGCCTGGGTGAAGTCCAGCAGGTCACCGATCAGGCGGTGCGCTCGCTCGCCCGCCCGCTGGATACGCTCGATGACCCGTTGCTGCTGCGGCGCCGGATCGAAGCGCGCCAGCAGCTGTGCGCCGGTGTGGATGGTGGACAGCGGGTTGCGCAGGTCGTGGCTCACGATGCCGATCATCTGCTCTGCGAACAGCGCCCGGTCCTTGGCCTCGTCCTCGAGCCGCCGGGCCTGCGCAACGGCCGCTTCCAGGCGCTTGCGTGCAAGCACCAGCTCGCGTTCATAGGCGTCCCGGTCGCGGGCAATGTAGATGGCGATGTGGTGGACCACGACCCCCTCTTCCTCGCGCCGCACCGCGTTCATCACCGTCGGAATGCGCTGTCCATCGCGATGCACGAGTTCTAGTTTGACCTCGGAGATCGAGCCCTGCATCTGCAGCAGCGGCGTCCAATGCGTCTGGTGGAAGATGCGTCCCCCCATCGTGAGCAGCTCCTGCAGCCGCACGCGGCCGACGAGTTCGTCGGCATCGCGCCCCAGCCACCGGCACAGGGTGGCATTGACATAGAGCAGCTTGCCCTGCGCGTCGGTCTGGGCCAGGCCGCAGGCGGCCTCGTCAAGCGCCTTCAGCGCCCGCGCCAGCCGCGCGGCGAGGGCGGATTCCGGTGGCAGGCTAGATCCCATGCGCCTCGAGGAAGGAATCGATGGCGTCGCTACAGGCGCCCGGAGCGCTCATGTGGGGACAGTGCCCCTGGTTGTCCACCACCACGAGGGTGCTGCGCGGCAAGGTGCGGTGCATGTAATCACCGACGCAGCGCGGCGCGATCAGGTCCTCGCTGCACTGCACGATCAGGGTCGGCGCCGTCAGGCGCGGGAGGTCGGCGCGGTTGTCGGACATGAAGGTGACGCGCGCGAACTGCTTGGCGATCTCCGGGTCGGTGCGGCAGAAGCTGTTGGCCAGCTCGGCGCCCAGCTCAGGGCGGTCGGGCGCGCCCATGATGGCGGGCGCCATGGTCGAGGACCAGCCGAGATAGTTGCTGTCCAGCGTGTCGAGCAAGCCCTCGATGTCGCTGCGCTCAAAGCCGCCGACGTAGTCGCCGTCGTTGATGTAGCAGGGCGAGGGGCCGACCATGACGTGGGCCGCGAACAGGTCGTTGTCCTCGCGCAGGTGGGCCAGCATGCCGATCATCGCGCTCACCGAATGGCCGACGAAGACACGCGGCCCTTGTCCGTACGCCTGCGCGATCTCCAGCACGTCGTCCGCGTACCCCTGCAGCGAGGCGTATTTGGCGCGGTCGTACGCGCGCAGATCGGAGTTCCCACTGCCCACCAGGTCGAACAGGACGGTGCGGTAGCGCGCGGCGAATGCGGGCTGCAGAAAGCGCCACATGTTCTGGTCGCAGCCGAAGCCGTGCGCGAAAAACAGGGTGGCCGGGCCCTCACCCGAAACCTTGACGTTGTTGCGTTGTTGGATGTTCATGTTCGGCACGCATAGTGCCCGATTGGAGTGTGCACCGCGCACCATAGCCGAGCCAGCCCGCTGCCGTGTCGGCCGCATCCCGCAACGGCGTAGGACAGCGCCCCATGTCGAATTTGTCGCGGTTGCGGCGAATGAGCGCGCCGTCGATCCGGCACTCACACCACCGTCGGGAGCAGCACGCGAAAGCGCGCGCCCTGATCCAGCCCCGGGCTGGTGGCTTCCACGCACCCCCCATGCAGTTCGGCCAGCCGCTTGACGACCGTTAGCCCCACGCCGAGACCTCCACGCGAGCGCGCAAGCCCCCTCTCTGCCTGGGCGAACAGCTCGAAGATCTGCGCCAGGAACTCTGGCGCTATGCCGATGCCGCTGTCCTCGACGAGCAGTTCCGCATGGCCCTCGCACCGTCGCAGCACGACGGTGATTTGTCCGCCCGCGTCGGTGTACTTCGCCGCGTTGCCGAGCAGGTTGACAGCAATTTGCTCGAGACGGGCCGCGTCGCCGTGTACGGGCAGCTCCTGGTCGCTGCGCTCCACGCGCAGCTGCAAACCCTTCTCATCCAGCAGCGGCTGAACCGTCTCGGTGGCGCGATCAACCACTTGGCGCAGGTCCAGGCGTTCGCGACGCAGGGTCACCAGCCCGCGTGTCACCCGGGAAACGTCGAGCAGGTCATCGACCAGCCCGGTGAGCTGGCGCGTCTGCCGCCCGAGGATCTCCAGGCTGCGGGCGAGCTCCGGCCCCTTCGCCTTGCTGCGCATCAGCCACCAGGCATTGCTGATCGCGGCCAGCGGATTGCGCAGTTCGTGGGCGAGCATGGCCAGGAATTCGTCCTTGCGACGGTCCGCCTCGCGCAGCGCGCCCTCCGCCATCTTCAGGTCGTGGATATCCATGGACACCCCGAACCAGCGAACCGGATCGCCCGTGCGGGCACCGCGCTGCGGCACGCCCCGCACCAGGAACCAGCGGTACTCGCCCTGCGCGGACCGGATGCGGTGCTCGACCAGAAAGTGTTCGCCGCTGACCAGCGCGGCCTCGAAGCGCGTGACGGTGCGCTCCACGTCCTCGGGGTGGACGAACCGCTGCGCGACCTCCGCCGCGGTGGCCGGCGCCTCCTCGCCGGTGTAGAGCGTCCATTGACGATTGAAGAACTCGGAATTGCCCTGCGCGTCGGTGATCCACACGACCTGCGGCACGGAGTCGGCCATCATGCGGAACCGCTCTTCGCTGCGCACCACCTGGTCGTACAGCCGCGCGTTCTCGATGGCAGCGGCGGCGCGGCTTGCCAGCGCCTCCGCCAGCGGGATGTCGTCGGCGCCGTAGCGACGCTCGAGCACATAACCCAGGCTGATCACACCGACGGTGACGGATCCGCTGAGCATGGGCACCGCCAGATGCGAGCGCACCCCCAGCCGCCGCAGCAGTTCAGCATGCTCGGCGCCCACGGAACGTGAGGCAGCCATGACGGCATCCACCTGCGCCAGCAGCTCGGGGCGTCCGCTGTCGAGCACCCGCCGTGCCGGCTGCGGCGAGCCGGGCACCGGGGGATGCCGCAGCATGTCGTCCATGATGGGCTGGCCCAACGGGCTCGCATGGGCCGCGGCCACGCGCCGCACCGACCCGTCGGGCTCGAGAAGATCGACGATGCAGAAATCGGCCAGCGTGGGGGTCGCCAGGCGCGCGAGGCGACTCAGCGTCTGGTTGAGGTCGAGGCTGGTGGAGAGCATCCGACTGGCCTCGGACAGGAACTCCGCGCGCCGTGCCGCCGCCTCCGCGCGCTCGCGCGCCTCCTGGGCTTCCGTCACGTCGCTGAAGACGAACAGCACGTTGGTCACCTCGCCCCCATGGCTGCGCAGCGGCACCAGCTCGGCGGCGACGGCAATACGCCGCCCATGCGCGATGCGCACATTGGTCAGCTCGCGCACGTCGTACCAGACGGGCGGAATGGTGACGCGATCCCCGGCGAAGGCGCGCCGCACCTCACCGAGCAGGCCGGCGCGTTCGAGCACGGTGTCCTCGAGCACGTTGTAGCTCGAGGTCGGCACGGCCCCGAAGAGCCGCGTGTGCATCGGGTTGACCAGCACACAGCGGCCGCTGCCGTCGTACAACTGCAGCCCGACGGGCGCACTGCGGAAGATCTCCTCGAGCAGCCGCGCGGGGGACCCGATCGCATCGAGCTGCCCTGTCAGTGCATCGCCGTGAGGGGCCCTGCGGTCGTCCGCATGCTGGTCGTTCTCGTGCGCCACGGAAGCAGTGTAGGGGCTGCGCCGCTCGAGAGCGGCTCCGCTCAGCGGTTGCCCATGGTGGTGCTGCGACCGTCGTCCCGGTCCGGCGCGGGCGTGATGTTCACGTTCGGCACGGTGACGGTTTCCTTGCGGGTGCTGATGTCCACGTCCGGCACGGTGACCTGGCGCTCCTGCGTGGTGACGTTCACGTCCGGCGTGCGGACGTTGTACTCGGGCAGCCGGACGTCACCCTCCTGCTGCTTCGTCACCTCGTACTTCGGCAGCTCGAGGTTGCCCGACTGCGTCTTCTCCACGTCGCAGGCCGCAAGCCCCAGGGCAGCGATAGACAGCGCGGCGGAAAGGGCGAGCTTGGACTTGATCATTTGGTACTCCTGATGCATTGAATGCCTCCATGGTGGTGCTTGGCACGCGATCCCGCTGTCGGACGGTGCCGGCCCTGCATGGCGGCCGATCCGGCACGGCTGGGCGAGGAAAAACGCCGACGCGTTGTCGCCCCGCGGCGCGCATTCGCCAAGCGGCAGCAGCCTCGGGCTCGCAACGTGCCGGCGATTGCCCCTCCGCGTGGAGGCAGCATCCACTTGTCCGTGATCGGCCTGGAGTTGCTGCCGGCTCGCGGCTGCGCGCTATTTGTCCACTGCGGCCAGTGCCGCGCGGACGCGCTGGGCAGCGTCCGCGTCTCGGGCCGGCAGGGCATCGAAGTCGCCGCGCATCGCCTTGAGTGCATACCGCTCCCGGGCGATCTCGCGATGGGTCCGCACACCCATCCGACGGAACAGCGGAATCGGCGGGCACCATCCCTGCAGCGCGTGCTGGCCCAGGAAGGTGAACACCGCAGCCGGCAGCAGCAGAAAACGGCGGTCCACGTTCGCGCCGAGCAGGACGCCGAGTATCACCAGGACAGAGGCGTTGACCTGCAACAGGCGCTCGACGTCCCACTCTTCGTCCAGTTCACGCAGGCGATCCGCGATCAGCTCGTCACCGGCCGATTCGAGTCGCACCAACTCGGCATCCGTGCGGGCGCGAATCAGGTCGTTCAGGCGTATGTCCGTGCTGTCCTCCACCCTTCGGGCCGTGGCAGGCAGTTGCATCGCGTCCTCCTTCGGCGTTCAGTGGCGCAGTGGCGCGGCGTCGTCGGATCGGTCCGCCGCCGAGCCTGGCTGCTGCTCCTGGGCCATCGAATCGAAGTCGCCGCGCAGCGCCTTGACTGCGTAGCGCTCGCGCTCGATCTCGAGCGCGGTACGGACACCCAGCCGGCGGAAGATCGGCAGCAGGGGGTAGATCCCGCGCGTGCCGAACAGGAATACGGCGGCTCCCACCGTGGCCGGCATCGCCAGGAAGGCCGGCCGCACGAACGCTCCGAGCGCCAGGCCCATCAGGCCCATGGCGGCTGCTTCGGCCTCGATGGTGCGGTCCATGTCCCACTCCCGATCCAGCGCCTCGAGCCGGCGGCTCGCCGTCTCGGGCTTCTGGGCCACCTCCATCAGGTGACCCACCGTGTCGTCATCGATGCGCCGCAACACGGAGCGTGCCGTGTGGCGCCGGGCGCGGTCGTGCGAACGTTCCATCTGGCAGTCCTCTCATGTGGAAGGCCGCAGCCAGCTGAAGCAGCCGGTCGCGAGTGCGGAATTGCTCACCAGCAGCGCGCCGCTCGCGTAGAGCTCGCGGGCCCGCCTGGGCTCGGACATCGAGACCGCCCAGAGTCCTCCGGAGCGGTCCACCCACAGCACACGCGCATCGGCCGCGGCCAGGGCGTTGAATGCGTGCGCACCTTCCATGCCGGGGCGGAACAGGACGATGACCTGGTCGGTATCGCCTGCGGGCAGGGCCGCCAGCGGCGCCGCCGCCACCGCCGCGAGCGCCAGGGCGGCTGCCGTCATGCGGCCGCGGTCCCCACCCGGTCGCCGGAGCATCCACCAGCCGAGGACGGCCGGGAACACACCGAATACGAAGAACCAGAGCAGGTCCCAGAACAGCGGATCGGGCGAATCCACCCGGATGCGATGGATGCCCGTGATCCAGTGCGAGAACACGCTGTCGATGATGTGCCATACGCCGAAACCGATCAGCGCTCTCGCCCACAAGGCGCGGTCCGCGCCCGGCGCGGAGTAGTCGGCACGTGCCTTCCACAACAGCCGGAGAGCCCAGGCTGCAATGAAGTACATCAGCACGTGGAACAGCCCGTCGGCCAGCATCTGGGCGCGGATATCCTGCAGCGCGGCGGCCTGCACATCGCTCAGCAGGTGGTGCCATTGCAGCACCTGATGCAGCAGGATGCCGTCGAAAAAACCGCCCAGGCTGAACCCCAGCAAGAACCCGGCCCAGCGCAGGGTGCGCGAGGCCGGGGCGCTCTGTGCCTGATCGACGGGCTGCATGGGCGCAGCTTAGGGCACCACACCACCGAGGTGGGCCCGCTGTAACCGAGGAGGGATCAGCAGCTCACGCGTGCGCCGCGCGCAGTGTCTTGCGCCGCTCCACCAGCTCGAAGACGCCCATGCCGACCAGCATAGCGGCAACGAAGACCAGGGCCTTCTGCTCGCCCATGCCGAGCGCCACCAGGGCCGGGCCCGGGCAGAAGCCGGCAATGCCCCAGCCGATGCCGAACAGCAGGCCTCCGCCGACAAGTCGCTTGTCCACCTGCGTCGCCGCGGGCATGCGCATCTGTAAGCCGAGCAGCGACAGCGCACGCCTGCGGGCAAGGGTGAAGGCGACCACCCCGACCAGGATGGCTCCACCCATCACGAACGCGAGCGACGGATCCCAGCGACCGAAAAGGTCGAGAAAGCCCAGGACCTTGGCCGGATCGGCCATGCCGGAAACGATCAGTCCGATGCCGAACACGGCGCCGGCGAGCAGTGCGAAGAACGTTGGCATGAGTCTCTCCTCAGGCGCCGATCAGGTGGCGCGCGACAAACACGGTGACGAAGCCAGCCAGCATGAACGTGGCCGTGGCGACCAGGGAGCGCGGCGACAGGCGCGAGATCCCGCAGACCCCGTGGCCGCTGGTGCAGCCGGAGCCGTACCGGGTGCCGATACCCACCAGCAGACCGGCGGCGATGAGGCCGAGGTAGCCTGCGTCGATCCGCGGCCGCGGCACCTCGGTGAAGAGCGCATACAGCAGCGGCGCCCCCAGCAGCCCGGCGATGAAGGCCGCGCGCCAGGAGATGTCGCCGCGCACCGGCTTGAGCAGCCCGCCCAGCACGCCGCTGATGCCGGCGATGCGACCGTTCAGCAGGATGAACATGGCAGCGGCGATGCCGATGATCACGCCGCCCGCGAGCGACGCCCAGGGGGTGAACGAGTTCCAGTCGATAGTCATGGTGTCTTACTCCTTGGGGCAGTAGAGGCGGTACAGGACGACCAGGATTTCCAGCAGATTGGGGTCGGCCACGCTGTAGTAGATGTTCTTGCCTTCACGGCGCGTGGCCACCACGCCCTGGGTGCGCAGCACGCCGAGCTGCTGTGACAGCGTCGGCTGGTGGATGTCCAGCAGTTCCTCGAGCTCGCTGACGCTGAACTCTCCCTGCGACAGCTGGCACAGCAGCAGCAGCCTTTCCGGATTGGCCAGCAGCTTGAGTGCGGCAACGGCGTTCTCGGCTGCGCAGCGCAGCCGCTGCGGATCGATCACGAGATCACTCGGGCCTTCTTTCATGGTGTCCTTTCAAGGCGTTTCGGTTGACTTACAGTATATCTATCAATATATTATCTGGCAATGTACTGAAAGGACGACCCAATGACTGAACGCGCAGTGACCGAACGCATCACCACCCAGGCTTTCTTCGATCCTGCTACCTGGACCGTCTCGTACGTGGTTTCGGACAACGCCACCATGGCTGCCGCCGTTATCGACCCGGTGCTCGACTACGACTTCAAGTCGGGCCACACAGGCACCAAGGCTGCCGACCAAGTTCTCGGGTATCTGAAGGACAAGGGTCTGCAGGTCCAGTGGATCCTGGAGACCCACGCGCATGCAGACCACCTCTCCGGCGCGCGCTATCTGCAGCAGCGCGTCGGCGGCCGCATCGCCATCGGCGAGAACATCCGCGAGGTGCAGGCCACGTTCAAGAAGCTCTACAACCTGGAGCGCGACTTCCTGCCCGACGGCAGCCAGTTCGACCACCTGTTCAAGGACGGCGAGACCTTCCGCATCGGCGAGGTCGAGGCGAAGGCGATGCTCGTTCCCGGGCACACCCCGGCGGACATGGCCTACCTCATCGAGGACAGCGTTTTCGTGGGCGATACGCTGTTCATGCCGGACGTCGGCACCGCGCGCGCCGACTTCCCCGGCGGCGATGCCGCCACGCTGTATCGCTCCATTCGCCGCCTGCTGGAGCTTCCTCCGCAGACGCGCATGTACGTCTGCCACGACTACCCGCCGAAGACACGAGACGCGCAGTGGGAGACCACGGTTGCCGAGCAGCGCGCAAAGAACATCCACGTCCATGACGGCACGACGCAGGAGGGTTTCGTCGCCATGCGCAATGCACGCGATGCCACCCTCGAGGTGCCGACCTTGATCCTGCCGTCGATCCAGGTGAACGTCCGCGCGGGCCACATGCCGCCGGCCGACGACAACGGGGTCGCCTACCTGCGCATCCCGATCAACGCGCTGCCCAAGGGTGCTGCCGCGCAGACAGGTGTGAAGCCGAGCTGAAGCTCCAGCGGATCGCCTGTAGGACCTTGCCGCACACGGCGCAAGGCCGGGTCCTCAACCTCGAGCCACAAGCCAGAATTTGACGATGACTACCCGCTCCACCGAACAGATCGATGCAGCCCTGTACGTGACCCCGCAGGTGCAGCCCGAGGACATGGCCGCACTCGCCGCCGCCGGGTTCCGCGGCATCATCAACAACCGCCCCGACCATGAAGGCGGGGAAGGCCAGCCGACCAGCGCGCAACTGGAGGCAGCGGCGCGACAGGCGGGGCTGGCGTACCGGTACTTGCCGATGCCGCCGACCGGCCACACGCCGGAACAGGCCCGCGACATGGCGAACGCGGTGGATGCGCTCCCCAAGCCGGTGGTGGCGTTCTGCCGGACGGGCCGCCGGTCCGCCGCGCTGTACCGGATGGGCAAAGGCGGCGCATGACACAACGGTGGCTGCCCGCGTGGCTGGCCGCCTACGACCGGAGCAAGGCGGCCCAGGACCTGGTGGCGGGCATCGTGGTGACCATCCTGCTGGTGCCGCAAAGCCTCGCGTACGCCATGCTCGCGGGACTGCCGCCGCACGTCGGCATGTACGCCAGCATCCTGCCGCTGGTGGTGTATGCGGTGCTCGGCTCCAGCATGACCCTGTCCGTCGGCCCGGTGGCGGTGGCGTCTCTCATGACCGCGTCGGCCGTGGCGCCGCTGGCTGCCGCCGGCAGTTCGGAGTACGTGTTCCTGTCCATGCTGCTGGCGCTACTCGGAGGCGTGGTGCTGCTGCTGCTGGGGCTGTTGCGCATGGGCTTCGTGGCAAACCTCCTGAGCCATCCGGTGATCTCCGGTTTCGTGACCGGATCCGCGGTGCTCATCGCGCTCGGGCAATTGAAGCCGCTGCTGGGTATTCCGGCCAAGGGAGAGACGGCCCTGGAACTGCTGGCTTCGCTGTTGTCGCGGGCCACTGAACTGCACATCCCCACGGCGGTGCTGGGGCTCTCGTCCGTGCTGGCCTTGTGGGCCTCCCGACGGTTTCTTGCGACGGGATTGCGCCGTGCGGGCCTGGGAGCCAAGAGCGCGGAGATTCTCGCGAAGCTGGCGCCGATGGCGGTGGTGCTGCTGGCCATTGCAGCCGTGGTGACGTTGGGGCTGGACATGCGCGCGGGCGTGGCGGTGGTGGGTGCCATTCCGGCAGGGTTGCCTACCCTGAGCTTCACGCTGCCAACGCAGGGGCAGCTGCAGCAGCTCGCGGTGCCCGCCGTGATGATCGCGCTGATCGGCTTCGTGGAGAGCGTGTCGGTGGCGCAGTCGCTCGCCATCAAGCGCGGTGAAAGGATCAACCCCGACGCGGAGCTGCGGGGCCTCGGCGCGGCCAACCTGGCAAGCGCGATGTCCGGCGGCTTTCCGGTGACCGGCGGCTTTGCGCGCAGCGTCGTGAACTTCGCTGCAGGCGCTCGCACACCTCTTGCCGGCGTGATAGCCGCAGGCTTCATGGGAGTAGTCCTGCTGGGCCTGACGGGACTGTTCGAAAGGCTGCCTCTCGCGGTGCTCGCCGCGACCATCGTCGTCGCGGTCATCGGACTCGTAGACCTCGCGACGCTGCGCCATGCGTGGCAATACGACCGGGCCGATGCCGTGGCCTGGCTGGTGACCGCGATGGGGGTGCTCGGGCTCGGCGTCGAGGCCGGCGTCGGTCTTGGCGTCGCGATGTCGATCGGCACCTTCCTGTGGCGCGCGAGCCGGCCTCACATTGCCGTGGTCGGCCGAATAGGCGAGAGCGAGCACTTCCGCAACGAGAGGCGCTTCACCGTCACGACCTATCCGGAGCTTCTGCTGATGCGGATCGACGAGAGCCTCTTCTTCGCCAACATGCAGTCGGTTCTCCAACGCATCGAGGAGGAGATCGAGAAGCGGGGTGACGTCCAGCACCTCGTGCTGGATCTGTCCTCGGTGAGCCACATCGACCTCACGGCGGTCGAAGCACTCCAGCGTCTGCAGGCCGACCTGCGCGAGCGCGGCATAGAACTGCATCTGGCCGAGGTGCGTGGTCCGGTCATGGACAGGATCGCGCAAACCGACCTGCCACGAAAGCTCGCCCACGAGCCTTTCCTGAACCTGCACGAAGCTGCCGGCGTCCTCGCGCCGGCGGCATCGCCGCAGCCCCCTTCACTCCGCCTGAAACCCTCCACCGCCCGGAGCAACGCATGATCTTCCGACAACTTCTCGAACCCGTCTCCAGCACCTACACCTACGTGCTTGGCTGCCCGGATACGGGCGAGGCGATCCTGATCGACCCGGTCGTGAACTCCGTGGATCGCGACCTGCAGGTGCTGCAGGGCCTCGGCCTGCGGCTGGCGTACACGCTCGACACGCACATCCATGCAGACCACATCACCGCAGCCCTGGAGCTGAAGAAGCGCACGGGAAGCAGGATCGCGGCGCCCGCTTTCGACCGGCTTGCCTGCACGGACTTCGGAGTGGAGGAAGGCCGCCCGCTGCAGGTCGGGTCCATCTCCATAAGCGGCCTGCACACCCCAGGGCACACCGACGGACACTTCGCTTATGTCATGGGCGAGCGGGTGTTCACGGGCGACGCCCTGCTGATCGACGGCTGCGGCCGCACGGACTTCCAGAACGGCGATTCACAGGCGCTCTATAAGAGCGTGACGCAGAAGCTCTTCGCGCTGGCGGACGAGACGCTGGTGTATCCAGCGCACGACTACACCGGCAGGCACGTGTCCTCCATCGCTCAGGAGAAGGCCCGCAATCCCCGCCTGGGCGCGGGCAAGAGCCTCGCGCAGTTCCAGCAGATCATGGCGACGCTGAACCTGCCCTACCCGAAGTTCATCGACTATGCCGTGCCCGGAAATCGTGGATGCGGCGTGTGCCCGACCGACCTGGCGCAGGAGCTGCAGAAATACTGCCTGCCCATGGCGCAGAGTCCGCAAGGCTAGGGTGATGCGAAAGGATCAGAAGAAGGCTATTGGGCAGACTCCTCGCCCACTTCAACCCGCACGCGGGACTCTGGCGCCAGACCACTTCTAAGCGCTACGGTCGATGGAGAAACCAGTTTGTTCCCCATCGGCTCCTGCTCGGCTGTTTTCCTGCTCATCCAACTGGAGGCCGAAAAAAAAACCCGCCGAAGCGGGTTTCGAGAATGTGCCAGGCGTCTCATCCATGGCACCGGAGGTCTACCCTTCCCTTGTTTTTCCCTGGTCTTCCCTTGCTCTCTTCCCTGTTCGCGTGACAGCCGTTTTCGAATGAGCAGATGCTCGCCCGCAGGCGCTGGCTCGGCTGTAGGAGGCGGTCGCAAGCTGAAGCCGGACAAATGAAGAGGCTGGCGAAACGCCACGAAAAAACCCGCCGAAGCGGGTTGTGGTCGTGGCGCATGCTGCGCCAGGGCGGAAGGCGTTCAGGCCGCGCAGGGCCGTGCCGGCTTGCCGACCCATTGCAGGCCCTCCTGGAGCGCGTAGTCGGCGGCTTGGCCGGCGCTGCGGAACAGGCGGGTGAGCCGCACGACACGGTCGGTGGTGGCCGACCCCGATCCGGAACGGATCGAGACGGAGCAGGCGTGCCAGCCGCCGTCAACAGGCTTGGTCAATGGGGAGATCAGATACTTCCCGGCAGTCACCGGGGCATGGTTCGTTTTCATCATGAGTGCGGTACGTGGGGCCAATCGGACCTAATGCAAGCGTCGCGAACCGCGTGCCTGAGAAATATTCAGCGGAGCACGGCGTCGATGCGCGATAGGTACGAGGCGCAAACGCAGCCGAACCGCAACCGCCGCCAAGCACCAAGCACCAAGCACCAAGCACCCAGCACCCAGCACCCAGCACCCAGCACCCAGCACCAAGCAGCGGCAGCGGGCAGCGGGCAGCGGGCAGCGGGCAGCGGGCAGCGGGCAGCGTCGTTTCGCACCGCCCTGATCGCCCATCAGGATCTCCGCGAAGCCAGCCCGCTGCGGGTGCCCTCTACCTACAATGGCCGCGCCAGACTCCATGCGCTTCCCCGGTCACTGAGCTCCTCCTGCATTCTTCAACCTGGCCCTGCCCCATTCCATGCTTGCCGGTCGCTACGATCCCGCCCTCGTCCTCGTATCGGTCCTCGTGGCGATGTTCGCGTCCTACACCACGCTGGCGCTGGCGGGCCGGGTCGTCCACGCATCCACGCGCGCCGCCGCCTGGTGGATCGCCGGCGGGGCGTTCGCCATGGGCACCGGCATCTGGTCCATGCATTTCATCGGCATGCTGGCGTTCCAGTTGCCCATTCCCCTGGGCTACGACCTGCAGATCACGCTGCTCTCGTGGGCATTGCCGGTGGCCGCGTCGGCGGTGGCCCTCTGGCAGCTCAGCCGTGCGGCGCTGCACTGGCTACGTCTGCTCGCATCCGCCGTCCTCATCGGCGCCGGCATCAATGCGATGCACTACCTCGGCATGGCGGCGATGCGCATGCAGCCGGGCATCGCCTGGGACCCGCTCCTGGTCGCAGCGTCGGTGGCCATCGCCGTCGCGGCAGCCGGCGCATCCCTGTGGATCGCATCGCGTCTGCGCGACTGGCGCGGCCCCCACCTCTGGGTTCCGCGCGCGGCGGCTTCGGTGGTGATGGGCCTGGCCATCGTCGGTATGCACTACACCGGCATGGCCGCCGCGCGGTTCCCACTCGACAGCGTGTGCCTGGCCGCCACGGGGCAGTTCACGCTCACCCAGCTGGCCGTGCTCGTGATCGTCGCCACGCTGGCGGTGCTGTGCATCGCCCTGCTCACCTCGGTCTATGACGCGCGCCTGGAGGCGCGCAACCAGGTGCTGGCCCTGTCGCAGCAGACCGCCCAGGAGCGGCAGGTGCTGCTCGACCGAGAGCGCGCCGCCCGCGCCGAAGCCGAGCGGCTCGGGACCGTGAAGGACGAATTCCTCGCCACGCTTTCGCACGAGTTGCGCACGCCGCTGCACGCGATCCTCGGCTGGGTGCAACTGCTGCGCGCCAAGCACGACGCGCGCTCGCTGGCCAAGGGACTGGACACGATCGAACGCAACGCGCGCCTGCAGGCACAGCTGATCGACGATCTGCTGGACATGAGCCGCATCGTCTCGGGCAAGGTGCGACTCGAGCGCGCGCTGCTCGATCCGCTGCCGATCGCCCAGGCCGCGGTCGAGGCGGCGCGACCGACCGCCCTGGCCCGCGATCTGACGATCAGCAGCCATCTGTCGCTCGACTGCGCCCCCCTCTGGGGCGACGCAACCCGACTGCAGCAGATCATGTGGAACCTGTTGTCCAACGCGGTGAAATTCACCCCGGCCGGCGGCCGCGTCGAGGTAGCGCTGCGCTGCACCGAAGGCTCGGTCGTCTTCAGCGTGTCCGACTCCGGCTGCGGGATCGCTCCGGAATTCCTGCCCCATGTCTTCGAGCGCTTCCGCCAGGCGGACTCCTCGACCACGCGGCACCACAGCGGACTCGGACTCGGCCTGGCCATCGTGCGCCAACTGGTCGAGCTGCATGGCGGGCACGTGGAGGCCACCAGCCCGGGCACCGACCTCGGCGCGACCTTCACCGTCCGCTTGCCGGCAGCTGTCGCACACGAGCTGCCCGTGCGGCCGCGCGGCTCCGGGACGGTCGCGGCTTCGTCGCAGGCGAGCACGCTGCCCGACCTGGGCGGCTGGACCGTGCTGGTGGTGGACGACGAGCCCGATGCGCGCCAGCTCCTGCACGAGCTGCTGACGCAGTGCGGGGCGCAGGTGGAGCTGGCTTCGGATGCCCAGGAGGCCCTGGATGCGCTGGACAGGCGCAGGACGGACGTCCTTCTCAGCGACATCGGCATGCCCGGAATGGACGGCTACGCGCTGGTGCGGCGCATGCGCGCGCATGCCGATCCCTCGGTGGCGCGCCTTCCGGCGGTGGCGCTCAGCGCCTTCGCGAGCGACCAGGACCAGCGCCGCGCCCGGGAAGCCGGATTCGACGCGCACATCGGCAAACCGATCGATGTGCAGGAGCTCGCCAAGGTGCTGCGGGCGAGCCGCGTCTCCGCCACCAGCGCCGACCCGCCGGCTTGAGCACGTCTGCGCCACGTTGCCGCCGGCCGCTGCGCTCACGCCTGCCTCGCTCTGCGCTATCGTTCGACCGCGTTGACCGCCGCCCGTCGCGCCGCCGCCAGGCGAGCGGCGAAGGCAGGTCCCACCGATGCCCACCATGCTGCCGCCATGAAGATCACCACCTGGAACGTCAACTCCCTCACCGCCCGCCTGCAGCACGTGCTCGACTGGCTGGCCGCCAACCCGGTCGATGTGCTGTGCCTGCAGGAGCTCAAGCTCACAGAGGACAAGTTTCCGCTGATGGCCCTGCAGGAGGCCGGCTTCACCCACTGTGCCGTGTTCGGGCAGAAGACCTACAACGGGGTTGCGATCCTCAGCCGCGCACCGCTGGACGGCGTGGTGCGCAACATCGACGGCCTCGATGACCCGGCCTCGCGCGTGATCGGCGCGACGCTGGCGCTTCCCTCCGGGCCCCTGCGCATCGTCAACGCGTACTTCGTCAACGGGCAGGCGCCGGGCTCGGAGAAGTTCGCCTACAAGATGGCCTGGCTCGATGGCCTGCAGCGCCACATGGCCGAGGAACTGCGCCGCCACCCGCGGCTCGTGCTGCTCGGCGACTTCAACATCGCCCCGGAGGACCGCGACTCCTACGATCCGGTCGGCCTGCACGAGACCATCCACCACAGCACGCCCGAGCGCGCGCACTTCCAGCAGCTGCTCGCGCTGGGCCTGGTGGACAGCTTCCGGCTGTTCGAGCAGCCCGAGAAGAGCTTCACGTGGTGGGACTACCGCATGCTCGGCTACCAGAAGAACCGCGGGCTGCGCATCGACCACATCCTGGTGAGCGAACCCCTGCGCGCAGCCGTGCGCGCCTGCAGCATCGACCGAACACCGCGCAAGTGGAAGCAGCCGAGCGACCACGCCCCGGTGACGGTGACGCTGGCGCTGGAGCCCTGACCTGCGGCGCACGCGAGAGCCGGCAGCACCCGGCGAAGCCGCCCGCCCGCGGTGCCGGTCTCTGGCCGCATCGCGTCCGCCACGTCGCGCACGCGCTAAGGCTGCGATCGGCTGCCGATCTTCCGCTTCCGCTCGTGGCACGCAGACGGTCGCCCCCTCACGGCGCCTCACCCTTCGAGGCCAAGTTCCTGGATCTTGCGGGTGATGGTGTTGCGGCCGATGCCGAGTTTCTGGGCCGCTTCGATGCGCCGGCCCCGGGTGTTGTGCAGCGCCGTGAGGATCAGGCGTGACTCGAAGCGCCGGCTGAGTTCCTCCCAGACGTCGTGTCGACCGCTGGACAACAGGGCCTGCGCCTCGGCTTCCAATGCGCTCTCCCAGCTGGCGGGCAGACCCATCGCCGTCGCGGCGTGGGCGGGCAGCGGGCTTGCGCCGCCGCCGCCCACCTGCTGCGGCAGCGCACCCGCGTGCAGATCCGGCGCCGACGGCGCGGCGGCCGCACCGTCGGGTGCAGCGGCCGGCTGCGCGGGGGCGCCCAGCACCTCGGGGGGCAGGTCCTTGGGTTCGATCAATTGCGCCGGGGCCATGACGGTGAGCCAGTGGCACACGTTCTCGAGCTGGCGCACGTTCCCGGGGAACGCGAAGGAGGCGAGCCGGGCCAGCGCGGAATCCGAGATGCGCTTGGGCTCCACGCCCAGTTGCTTGGCCGACTGCTGCAGGAAATGCCGCGCCAGCATGGGGATGTCCTCGCGCCGCTCCCGCAGCGCCGGCAGCCGCAGCCGGATCACGTTCAGCCGGTGGAACAGGTCTTCGCGGAACACCCCGTCCTTGACGCGTTGCTCGAGGTCCTGGTGGGTGGCGGCGATCACGCGCACGTTGGCCTTGACCGCGTTGTGTCCGCCGACGCGATAGAAGTGGCCGTCGGACAGCACGCGCAAGAGCCGCGTCTGCAGGTCGAACGGCATGTCGCCGATCTCGTCGAGAAAGAGCGTGCCGCCCTCGGCCTGCTCGAAGCGGCCGCGCCGCATGGTCTGCGCCCCGGTGAAGGCGCCACGCTCGTGGCCGAACAACTCGGACTCGAGCAGGTCCTTCGGGATGGCTGCGGTGTTGATCGCCACGAAGGGCCCGCCGGCGCGCGGAGAGTGGCGGTGCAGGGCACGCGCGACCAGTTCCTTGCCCGAGCCCGACTCGCCCGTGATCATCACGGTCACGTTGCTCTGCGAGAGCCGTCCGATGGCACGGAACACGTCCTGCATGGCCGGCGCCTGGCCCAGCATCTCGGGCGCCGCCGCCATGCGCTCCTCGGCTACCTGCTCGCGCAGGCTTTCTTCCACGGCGCGGCGAATCAGCTCGATGGCCTTGGGCAGATCGAAAGGCTTCGGCAGGTATTCGAAGGCGCCTCCCTGGAATGCCGAGACGGCGCTGTCGAGGTCGGAGTACGCCGTCATGATGATCACGGGCAGGCCCGGATGACGCTCCTTCACCTTGGACAGCAAATCCAGCCCCGAGCCGCCCGGCATGCGGATATCGCTGACCAGCACCTGCGGCCCCTGCGCGTCGGACTCGCCCTCGAGCGCCTGCAGCACCTCGCGCGCGCTGGTGAAGCTGCGGGTCGGCAGGTCTTCGCGCAGCAGCGCCTTCTCCAGCACGAAGCGGATCGATTGGTCATCGTCAACTATCCAGATCGGCTTCATGCGTTGTCCTCCCTCAGGGCATGCGGTTCAAGGCAACGGAATCAGTATCTTGAAATCCGTTCGGCCCGGCACGCTGTCGCACTCGATCAGGCCGTGGTGCTGCTGCACGAAGGTCTGCGCCAGTGTCAGTCCGAGGCCGGAGCCGCCTTCCCTGCCCGACACGAGCGGGTAGAAGATGCGGTCCTTGATGGCCGGGGGCACGCCGGGTCCGTTGTCGATGACATGCAATTCCAATGCCAGTCGGTAGCGCTGCTTGCCGAAGGTGACCTGCCGCGCGATGCGGGTGCGCAGTCGCAGCTCGGCGTCGCCTGCGACGATGCGTTCGGCGAGCGCCTGGCAGGCGTTGTGCGCGATGTTCAGCACCGCCTGGATCAGCTGTTCCTTGTCGCCCCGGAACTCCGGCAGCGAGGTGTCGTACTCGCGCACGACGCGCAGCCCGCGCGGGAACTCCGCCAGGATCAGCGAACGAACCCTTTCGCAAACCTCGTGGATGTTGACGTCGCCCACCACGTGGGGGCGGCGGTGCGGAGCGAGCAGCCGATCGACCAGCGTCTGCAGCCGGTCGGCCTCATGGATGATGACCTGGGTGTATTCCTTGAGCTCGCGCGAGTCGATCTCCATCTCGAGCAGCTGCGCCGCGCCGCGGATGCCGCCCAGCGGGTTCTTGATCTCGTGCGCGAGGTTGCGAATGAGCTCCTTGTTCGCGAGCGCCTGGTCGATCAGGCGCTCCTCGCGCTCCTGGCGGGCCTGCTGCTCCAGCGGCAGCATCTCGACGACGACTTCGCCCGGGCGCTCGGTCTGCACCACCACCACGTGCACCGACAGCGGCTCGCCGGCGTGCCGAGCGAGCGCCGCGTCGTAGCGCAGCACCGCAAAATCGTTGCTGCGGGCGCCCTGCAGCGCGGTGCGCAGGGGCGCCGGATCGGTAAAGGCCTGCGCGAAATCCGAGCCCTCGATGCTGCGGCGCGACAGCCCCAGAGCGTCTTCCAGTGCCGCATTGGCGAACAGCACGGTGCCTTCGAAGCGCACCACGGCCACCAGCGTGGCCAGCAGGTCGAATGGCTGGAACTCGGCCGCGGTAGGCCCGGCGGGTGCGCTCGGCGAGGCCACCGGCGCTCTAGCGGGAGGCGGTCAGCCGCGAAAGCTCGCGGCGGATGCCGGCGATGTCGGCTTCGTTGCGGGCAATGGCCGCCTTGAGTTCGGCCACACGGTCCAGGTATTTCTGGTGGTTGCGGGTCTCGGGGCCGAGCTTATCGGGCACCCCGTTGTTGTATTCCTTCTGCAGCTCGGCCTGGCGTGCCTCGGCCTTCTTCAGTTCCGCTTCGAGAATGAGGCGGGCGTCGGCGTCCCGGGCGCGCTGCTCGTTGCTGTCCACGCGCTGGCTCGCCGGGTCGGCCTGGCCCGCGGGCGCGGTGGCGGAGGTGGCGGAGGAGGTGGCGGCCGCGGGGGCGGTGCCCGGCGTGCGGGCCGGCGGTGTCAGGACGCGGGTGCCCTCGATCACGGTGAAGTTGCCGCCGTCCATGGGCTTGCAGTCGCGCGCCTTGGCATCGACGGCGTCGTTGGTGTAGGTGTTGCCGCAGCGGAAGACGCGGGTCTGGGCCAGCGCGTCGCTTGCCGACAGGGCAACGAGAGCGGCGAACAGGATGGCGAACGGCATCGTGGTGGGTCCCTGGTTGCGCATGGGTCGGAAGTATGGCGGAACTCTGCAGCGCCATGCCGAGCAGTCCCGCCCGAAAGGGAAAAGGGCGGCCTCGGCCGCCCTTTTGTCACGGCGGCGCGCAGTGGCGCCGCCTGCCCGCCATCACAGGCTGTAGTACATGTCGAACTCGATCGGGTGCGTGGTCATGCGAAAGCGCGTGACTTCGGCCATCTTCAGCTCGATGTAGGCGTCGATCATGGTGTCGGTGAACACGCCGCCCTTGGTGAGGAAGCTGCGGTCCTTGTCCAGGTAGTCGAGCGCCTGGTCGAGGCTGTGGCAGACGGTCGGGATCTTCGCGTCTTCTTCGGGCGGCAGGTGATACAGGTCCTTGGTGGCCGCCTCGCCCGGGTGGATCTTGTTCTCGACGCCGTCCAGGCCCGCCATCAGCAGCGCCGCGAAGCCCAGGTAGGGGTTCATCAGGGGATCGGGGAAGCGCGCCTCGATGCGGCGGCCCTTCGGGTTGGACACGAAGGGAATCCGGATGGACGCCGAGCGGTTGCGCGCCGAGTAGGCCAGCTTCACCGGTGCCTCGAAGCCGGGCACCAGGCGCTTGTAGCTGTTGGTGCCGGGGTTGGTGATGGCGTTGAGCGCGCGTGCGTGCTTGATGATGCCGCCGATGTAGTACAGGGCAAAGTCCGACAGGCCGCCGTAGCCGTCGCCGGCGAACAAGTTCTTGCCGTCCTTCCAGACCGACTGGTGCACGTGCATGCCCGAGCCGTTGTCGCCCACCAGGGGCTTGGGCATGAAGGTGGCGGTCTTGCCGTAGGCGTTGGCGACGTTCTGGATCACGTACTTCTGCAGGATGGTCCAGTCGGCGCGGCGCACCAGCGTGTTGAAGCGCGTGCCGATCTCGTTCTGCCCGGCGCCGGCCACTTCGTGGTGGAACACCTCGACGGGGATGCCCAGCGATTCGAGGATCAGGGACATCTCGGCGCGCATGTCCTGGGTGCTATCGACCGGGGGCACCGGGAAGTAGCCGCCCTTGACGGTCGGACGGTGGCCCTTGTTGCCGCCTTCGATCTGCTTGCCGGTGTTCCAGGGCGCCTCGTACTCGTCGATGTGGACGAAGGAGCCGGACATGTCGGCGCCCCAGCGGACGTCGTCGAAGATGAAGAACTCTGGCTCGGGGCCGAAGAAGGCGGTGTCGCCCAGGCCGGACGCCTTGAGGTAGGCCTCGGCGCGCTTGGCGATGGAGCGCGGGTCGCGGTCGTAGGCCTTGCCGTCACCCGGCTCGAGCACGTCGCACGACAGGAACATCGTCGTCTCTTCGAAGAAGGGGTCGATGTTGGCGGTGTCCGGGTCGGGCATCAGCAGCATGTCGGAGGCCTCGATGCCCTTCCAGCCGGCGATGGACGAGCCGTCGAAGGCGTGGCCCGAGGAGAACTTGTCCTCGTCGAAGTGCGAGACGGGCACGGTAACGTGCTGCTCCTTGCCGCGGGTGTCGGTGAAGCGGAAGTCGACGAACTTGACTTCGTTGTCCTTCACCATCTTCATCACGTCGGCGACGGTCTTGGCTGCCATCAGGTTTCTCCTGGTTCGATGGTTGGTTGCTGATTCAAAGACGGGCTGCGGAATGCAGGTTCTGTGCCACCTGCTGGTGCATGGCGCGCTTGGGCTCGGGCGGCATTCGACGCACCAACTCGGCGCGTTTGCACCAAGTCAGTGCACAAAAGAGAGGCGAGCTAGCTTATCGCACCATTCGCGCGCACCAACTCGGGTCCGAGGGGCACGGACAGCGCCCGCAGACCCGACAGCAGTTGGGCGTACGCAGGCTCGACGGCGCCCGGGGCACCCTTGACGCCGAGGTCGATGTGGCGGCCCCACTGCGGATGATCGACGCTGGGCAGGCTGAACACCCTGATGGCCGGATGGTCGCGCTCGACCGCCTCCATCAAGGGCGTGAGGGTCGCCTCCATGGCGCCGTGCACGATGACGGACTTTTCCACGTAAGCGCCCTGGCCGAACAGCGGCCGATAGTGCTGCTCGAGCACCCATTCCATCATCGGCCAGGCCATCACCGGAAAACCGGGCAGGAAATGCAGGTCGCCGACGCTGAAGCCCGGGATCTTGTTGTAGGGGTTGGGGATGATGCGAGCCCCTTCGGGGAAGACGCCCATGTTGAGGCGGTGCTGGTTGTCGGCGCGGTCGGGCTCATAGGGGACCCCCTGCTCGCGCGCAACGTCCTGCATGCGCTCGCGGATCAGGACGGCCGCCTCCGGGTGCAACGCCAGCGGCACGCCCAGCGCACGCGCGGCGCACTGGCGGGTGTGGTCGTCGGGCGTGGCGCCGATGCCTCCGCAGCAGAACACCGGGTGCCCCGCGGCGAAAGCACGGCGCAGGATTGCCGTGATGCGCTCGGGCGAGTCGCCCACGTACTCGGCCCAGGCCAGCTGCAGGCCCCGGGCGGTCAGCAGTTCGATGCACTTGGGCATGTGCTTGTCGAGCCGTTTGCCCGAGAGGATCTCGTCGCCGACGATGACGAGGCCGAATTCGTTGGATGCGCTCATGGGAAGGATGGTGAGGGCCTCAGGCCTTGCCGGCCAGGCGCTTGAGCCCGAGCCACTGCTGCGACCAGAAGCCGCGTCCGTAGTCGCGGCCGGCTTCGACCTGGTCGCGGATGCCGGTCGGATCGTAGCGGTGCTCGAAGTTGGCGGTGCCGAACAGCAGGTCCCAGACGGGCAGCAGCACGGCGAAGTTGTGTCCGCCCAGGCTGCCGCGGCCGCGCCGCTCGTGGCCCAGGCCGACGCTGTGGTGCAGCCGGTGGTACCGCGGGCTGACCCAGAGCCGCTCGCCCACGCGGCCGAACCACAGGCGCACGTTGGCGTGGTGCAGGCTCTCGCTGAGCTGCGTGATCGCCACCACGGCGACGAACTGCCCCGGGGCCACGCCGATCGCCTGCGCCAGCAGCACCAGCAGGCTGTCGCGGATCAGGTCGTCCAGCAGGTGGTTGCGGTTGTCGCTCCACATCGTCATCTGGCGCTGCGAGTGATGCAGCGCATGCAGCTTCCACCACCATCCCAGGCCGTGCTGCCCCCGATGGATCCAGTAGTCGGCGAAGTCGAAGATCGCGAGGTAGATCAGCAGGCTGACCCACGCCTGGTCGGTGACGCCGGGCCAGAGCTGGTCGAGGTGGAAGGTGCTCCATCCCGCCACGCGCAGGGTCCCGAACAGCTGGTCGAAGAGCGGCTCGACCGTAAAGAACAGCGCAACGCGGAACAGGCCCAGCCGGTGCACCAGGGTGTAGGCGATGTCGGTGCGCACCGCCGCCCGGTCGCTCAGCGGCTCGACCGGCCGCCAGCGCTGCAGCGGAGCGATGAGGGCCAGCATCACGAGCAGCTGCAGCAGCCCGACCAGCAGCCAACCGGTGGCGACGAAGCCGTCTTCGAGCAGGTTGCCGAGCCCGAAGGCGAACATGAGCGGCTGCACCGCCGCCTCGAACAGCCACTGCTGTCCCGTGCCGAACAGGGATTCGAGCGTGTCCATGGTGCTCACTCGCGCGCCGCGATCCAGGCGCGATAGTCGGGATGCTCGCGCAGCGTGCGAAAGCAGAACCCGCGTTCCTTCAGCCCCACGATCAGGGGCTCCAGCACCGCCGGTGCCCAGGGGTCGCGTCGCGACCAGATGCCGAGATGGGCCATGAGGATGTCGCCGCCGCGCACCGTGCGCAGGGCCTTCTCGAGCAGGGCCGCGTTGGGATGGCTCTCGCTGGACAGCTCATCGCCCAGGAAGCCGGCCGCGGACCAGCCCACGTGCGCATAGCCGCAGCCGCGTGCCGTCTGCAGCAGGCGTGGCGAGGTCTTGCCGCCCGGTGCGCGGAACAGCGGCAGTGGTGCGCGTCCGGTGAGCTCGCGCAGGCGCTGCGCGGCGCGGTCGATCTCGGCGCACACCTGGGCTTCGGTCCAGGTCTGCCGTTGGCCCTCCAACGGCCCGGCCGAGGCCTGCATGCGGAAGCGCCCGTCCGGCAGGTCGGCGCGCCAGTAGACATGGTCGAAGGTGTGCGAGGCGAACTCATGGCCTTCGGCGGCGCGCGCCTTCCACCAGCCGGCCCAGTGCGCGCCGAGGCTGCCGTCGCCCTCACGGGTGCGCTCGTGCGCCGCGAAGAAGGTGACCCGCACCTGCTGGCGCGCCAGCACCTCGGCCACCAGCGGCGCCACGCCCATGTGGCCGGTGTCGAAGGTGAGATAGACGGGCCTGGCGCAGGACGGCGCGGCGGCGGCGTGGACGCACACCGCCGACAGCGCGGCCGCGAGTACCGCGCGCCTAGGGGCGAACGTGATCGAGCGTCCAGACGCCATGGGGCGACTTGCCCACCGGCACCTGCCGGACGAGCTTGCGGGTTTCGGTGTCGATCACGCTCAGGCGCCGGGCCCAGCGCGAGGTCACCAGCAGCAGCTTGCCGCCGGCGGCCAGCTCCATGCAGTCGGGACCGCCCGGCACGTCGAAGCTATCGACCACCTGCAGCGACTGCAGGTCGATCTTGGAGACCGTGTTGGCGACCCGGTTGCTCACGAACACGTGGCGGCGGTCGCCCGCGGAGCGGAAGGCGTGCGCGCCGGCGCCGGTGGGGATGCGCTTGGTCACGCGCGGCTCGCGGCCGGAGAGGTCCCAGACCTCGACGTGGTCGCTGCCGGTCATGCCCAGCAGCAGGAAGCGGTCGTCGGCGGTGCCGAACACGTCGGCCGGCATGGGGCCGGTCTTGGCCCGCCACTTCAGCGTCTGGCTGGGCAGGTCGATGGCCACCAGCTCATCGCTGTCCTGCATGGTGACGTAGGCCGTGACGCTGCGACTGTCGATCCAGATATGGCTGGGCGTCTTTCCCGTGGCGATGCGGCGTGCCAGCTGCAGCTCCTTGCCGTCCCAGTGGTAGACATCGACGTGGTTGAGGCGGTTTGCCGCCGTCACGAACCACTTCATGTCGGGCGAGAAGCGCAGGTGGTAGGGATCGACGATGCCGCGCACGGTGCGCTGAACCTCGGCCGTGCGCGGGTCGATGAAGGTCAGGGAGTCCGCAGCGGCGTTGGCCACGATGACCGACTTCTCGTCGGGCGTCATGTACAGGTGGTGCGGCTCCTTGCCGCTGGGCAGGCGGCGCAGCTCCGTCCAGGTGACGGGATCGATGACGCTCACGTTGGCGTCCTGCGAGTTCAGCACGAAGATCGGCGCCTTCGCGGCAGCCGCGGGGGAGACGGCCACGCCCGCAGCTGCAGGCGCTGCGGCCGCTGGCGCTGCGGGAGCGCTGGCAGCCGCCGCTGCCGGACCCTTTGCACCCGCAGCTGCGGAGGCCGGCGCAGCAGGCGCGACCGCCGGGCGTGGGGACGCGGGCGCCGCCGCCGCGGGAGTACCCGCCGTCTTCGGCCGCGTGGCACCTGCGGCTGCCGGTGCTGCGGCAGCAGGCGCGGTGGCCGCTGCGGGGCTGGGCCCAGGGGTCGCGGGGGCCTGCGCGAGCGCCGTGAGCGAGGCGGCCAGCCCCAGGGTCATGGCGCAATGGCGGATAAAGCGGATCACGGGGGGGACGGCGGGGCGTGCGGGAGGTGCGCAAGTGTAGCCGCGCGCGCCGGCGCTTCCCGTAACATTCCTGCGATGGACGGCAGCATCGATATCGACGGCGTGAGGCTCGAAATCCGGCGTGAAAACGCCTCGGCGCAGGGCGACCGCGCACCGCTGGTCTTTCTGCACGAGGGCCTCGGCTCGGTGGCCATGTGGCGCGATTGGCCGGCCCGCGTGTGCCGTGAAACCGGCCGCGCAGGCGTGGTGTATTCGCGGCGTGGCTACGGAGCCTCCGACGCGGTGCCGCAGGTGCGCGGCGCCGGCCGGCTCACCCCCGACTACATGCACCGCGAGGCCTGGGAGGTGCTGCCCAGGCTGCTGGCTGCGCTCGGCATCGAGCGGCCGGTGCTGGTGGGCCATTCCGACGGTGGCAGCATCGCGCTGCTGCACGCCAGCCGCCATCCGGTCGCCGCCTGCATCGTGATGGCCCCGCACGTGATCGTGGAAGATGTCTCGGTGCGCTCCATCGAGCAGGCGCGCGACGCCTTCGAGGGCGCCGGGCTGCGCGAGCGGCTGGCGCGCTTCCACGCCGACGTGGACGGCGCCTTCTGGCAATGGAACGACGTGTGGCTGAGCGAGGCCTTCCGCGGCTTCGACATCCGCCCCGACTGCCGGCGCATTGCGGCGCCGGTGCTCGCCATCCAGGGCGTGCAGGACCCCTACGGCACGCTGCGCCAGATCGAGGAGATCGCGCCCACCGCCGGGCCGATGAAAACCCTGGTGGTGCCCGACTGCGGGCACTCGCCGCACCGCGACCAGCCCGACGCGGTGACCCGCGCGATCGCCGACTTCCTCGCGGGCAAGGATTAGCCGCGAGCGCCTGGCGGTGCCGGCATCAGCCGGCCGCGCCTGCCCGCGCCGGCGCCGGCGCCGCCATCAGCGCGCGCACCTCGGCTTCCGTGAGCCAGCGCCACTGCCCCGGTTCCAGCTCAGGCGGAAGTTCGAGCACCCCGATGCGTGAGCGGTGCAGCGCCTCCACCCGGTTGCCCGCCGCGGCCACCATGCGCTTGACCTGGTGGTACTTGCCCTCGGTGAGCGTCATGCGCAACGCACGCTCGCCGGTCTGCTCGCAGGCGGCGGCACGCACCGGCACCCGCTCGTCCTCCAGCAGGACGCCCTCCAGGAGCCGCCCCAGCTGAGCCGCATCGACCGGGTGGCGCGTGACGACCTCGTACACCTTCGGGACGTGGTGGCGTGGCGAGGCCATGCGGTGGATGAACTTGCCGTCGTCCGTGAGCAGCAGCAGCCCGGTGGTGTCCTGGTCGAGCCGGCCCACCGCCTGCACGCCGTTGACGGCGCCCTTGTTGGGCCGCTGGCGCAGCGGCGCCGGCAGCAGGGTGTAGACGCTGGGATAGGTCGAGGGCTTTTGCGAGCACTCGGTGCCGGCCGGCTTGTGCAGCATCACGTAGGCCAGGCGCTGGTAGAGCCAGGGCACGCCCTGCACGGTGTATCCCAGCCCCTCGGGCTGGACGTCGGCGCCGGGATCGTCGCAGATCGCGCCCTCCACCGTGACCAGCCCCTGCTGGATGAGGCCGGCGCAGACGCGCCGGGTGCCGAAGCCTTGGGAAAACAGCAGGTCGTCGAGTCGCATGCGGCGCGTATCGTAAGCTGCCGCCGCCCATGACCACCGCCTACAACCTCGCGCGCTTCGACCTGGTCTCCATCCGCCTGGTGGTCGATTGCGTGCGCCTGGGCAGCCTGAGTGCGGCAGCCGGCGCCTCGCACCTGGCGCTGGCGGCCGCCAGCCGGCGCCTGCGCGAGCTGGAGGATGCCGTGCGCGAGCCGCTGTTCGAGCGCCACGGGCGCGGCCTGCGGGCCACCCCGGCGGGCGCGGTGTTCGCCCGGCACGGCCTCGCGCTGCTGCAAAGCATGGAGCAGATGGCCACCGAGCTGTCCGACCTGCGCCAGGGCATCGCCCGGCACGTGCGCCTGTGTGCCAACACCGCCGCGATCAACCAGTTCCTGCCGCCCCTGCTGGCCGAATACGCGAGCCGCGCCCGCCATGTGCGGGTGGAGCTGGAGGAGCAGCTGTCCACGGGAGTGGTCGCGGCGCTGCGCGAGGGCCGCGCCGACGTGGGCGTCTTCGCCGAGGGGCCCGACACCACGGGGCTCGCCTGCCGCGTCTTCCGGCGCGATGCACTGGTGCTGGTGCTGCCGCGCGGCCACCGGCTGGTCGGCCGCGGGCCGCTCGCTTTCAGCGAGGCGCTGGACGAAGACTGGGTAACGCTCAGCGATGGCGCGGCGCTCCTGCTCAAGCAGCAGCAGACCGCGCTCGCGGCAGGCCGGCCGCTGCGCATCCGCATGCAGGTGCGCAGCTTCGACGCCGTGTGCCACCTGGTCGCCTCGGGGCTCGGCATCGCCGTGCTGCCGCACAACGCGGTGCGGCCGCTGATGGGCCCGATGAAGCTGCACGCCCGGCCCCTGTCCGACGCCTGGGCCACGCGCGACCTGCTGGTGGCCACACGCGACGGCGCGGTCGAGCCAGCGGTGCAGGACCTGCTCGCCTTCCTGGCGCAGCCTTCGCAAAAAGCGAAAGCTCGCGCAACGCAATAGCAATGGACGCGCGGCGCCGGCGCCCGCCACACTGCGCCCCATGGACAGCACGCATGCGCCGGGCACGACCGGCTCCCCAGACGCGGCCGCCGCCCCGGCCGGCCCCCTCGCCGGTCTGCGCGTCGTCGAGCTCGGCCAGCTGATCGCCGGCCCGTTCGCCGCCAAGACGCTGGCGGATTTCGGCGCCGACGTGATCAAGGTCGAGCCGCCGGGAGCGGGCGATCCGCTGCGCAACTGGCGCCTGGTCCGCAACGGCACCTCGGTGTGGTGGCAGGTGCAGTCGCGCAACAAGCGCTCGGTCGCGCTCGACCTGCGCAATCCGCAGGCCCAGGAGGTGGTGCGCCGCCTGGCCGACGAGGCCGACGTGCTGATCGAGAACTTCCGGCCGGGCGCGCTGGAGGGCTGGGGCATCGGCCCCGAGGTGCTGCAGGAACGCAATCCGCGCCTGATCGTGCTGCGGGTGAGCGGCTATGGCCAGACCGGGCCGTACCGCAACCGCCCGGGCTTCGGCGTGGTCGGCGAGGCCATGGGCGGACTGCGCCACCTCACGGCCGAGCCTGGCCGGGTGCCGGTGCGGGTGGGCGTGAGCATCGGCGACACGCTGGCCGCGCTGCACGGCGTCATCGGCATCCTCCTGGCGTTGCACGAGCGCACCCGCTCCGGCCGCGGCCAGGTGATCGATGTGGCGCTGTACGAAGCGGTCTTCAACTGCATGGAGAGCCTGCTGCCCGAGTACAGCGCCTTCGGTGCGGTGCGCGGCCCCGGCGGCAGCGCCCTGCCCGGCATCGCGCCGAGCAACGCCTACCTCTGCGGCGACGGCGGCTATGTGCTGATCGCCGGCAACGGCGACAGCATCTTCCGCCGGCTGATGAGCCTGATCGGGCGCGACGACCTGGGCACCGACCCCGGCCTGGCCGACAACGCCGGCCGGGTGGCCCGCGTGGCCGAGATCGACCGGGCGATCGGCGCCTGGACCCTCGCCCGCGATGTCGATGCGGCCCTCGCGGCGCTCGACACGGCGGCGGTACCGGCCGGCAAGATCTACACCGTGGCCGACATCGCGGCCGATCCGCACTACCTCGCCCGCGGGATGCTGCAGGAAATCCAACTCGAGGACGGCGCCACGCTCACCGTGCCCGGCATCGTGCCCAAGCTCTCGCGCACCCCGGGCAGCCACCGCCGCAATGCGCCCGCGGTTGGCCAGGACACCGAAGCCGTGCTGCGCGAGATCGGCCTCACGCACGAACAGATCCAGGCGCTGCAGGACCGCGGCGTCCTCAAGGGAGACAGCGCATGACGATGCCACGCATCCACTTCAACGAGGTCGTCACGCGCGACGGCTTCCAGAACGAGCCGACCTTCATCCCGACCGAAAGCAAGATCGCCCTGGTCGATGCGCTCGGCGAGTGCGGCTACGCGAAAATCGAGGTCACGGCCTTCGTCTCGCCCAAGGCGATCCCGATGCTGCGCGACGCCGAAGAGGTGATGGCCCGCATCCGACGCGTGCCGGGCGTGGAGTACACCGTGCTGGTGCCGAACCAACGGGGCGCCGAGCGCGCGCTGGACGCGGGCGCCGACGAGCTCAACCTCGTGATGTCCACCTCGGAGCTGCACAACCTGGCCAACCTGCGCATGCCGCGTGAGAAGAGCTTCGCCGGCCTGGCCGAGGTGATCCGCCTGGTCGATGGGCGCAAGCCGGTGAACGTCTCCCTGTCCACCGCCTTCGGCTGCCCGATGGCGGGCGAGGTGCCGCAGGACGAGGTGCTGGCCTGGGCTGCGCGTTTCGTCGATCTCGGCGTGCGCGGCCTCACCATCTGCGACACCACGGGCATGGCCCACCCGGCGCAGGTGGCGGGCATGGCCGAGACGCTGCAGCGGCGCTTCGCCGGGCAGCAGCTCACCCTGCACTTCCACAACACGCGGGGCATGGGGCTGGCCAATGTGCTGGCCGCGGTGCAGGCCGGCATCGTCCGCTTCGACGGCTCGCTGGGCGGCCTGGGCGGCTGCCCCTACGCGCCGGGGGCGAGCGGCAACATCTGCAGCGAGGACGCCATCCACATGCTGCACGAGATGGGCTGCGACACCGGCATCGACCTGCCGCGGCTGCTGGACATCGCCCGCGCGCTGCCCGCGCTCGTCGGCCACGAGGTGCCCGGCCAGGTCGCCAAGGCCGGCCGCAGCCGCGACCTGCACCCCGTCCCGGCCTCCGTGTCGGAACTCCAGAACCAGCTTCAGGCAGCCTGAAATGTCACGTACATACCGCGTGGGACTGATCGTCCCCAGCTCCAACACCACGATGGAGACCGAGATCCCGGCCATGCTGCGCGCGCGCGA
Source organism: Ramlibacter sp. AN1015 (assembly GCF_037726105.1). Lineage (NCBI taxonomy): Bacteria > Pseudomonadati > Pseudomonadota > Betaproteobacteria > Burkholderiales > Comamonadaceae > Ramlibacter > Ramlibacter sp. AN1015. The sequence goes on along the minus strand of NZ_JBBJUM010000007.1, from coordinate 38,351 downwards.
AGCGGTGCTGCCGGAGCGCTTCACCTTCCATGCGAGCCGCATGCGCATGCAGGAAGTGACGAAAGAGCAGCTCGCGGCGATGGACCGCGACTCCGACCGCTGCGCCCTCGAACTCTCCGACGCCCGCATGGACGTGATGGGGTACGCCTGCCTGGTCGCCATCATGAGCATGGGCCTGGGCTACCACCGCCAGTCGCAGCAGCGGCTGCGTGCGGTGGCGGCGGGCAACGGCGGCGACGCCCCGGTGACCACCAGCGCCGGCGCGCTGGTCGAAGGCCTGCAGGCGATCGGCGCGCGGCGCGTCTCGATCATTGCGCCCTACATGAAGCCGCTGACCCGGCTGGTGATTGATTACCTCGAGAACGAAGGCATCCAGGTCATCGACAGCGTCTCGCTCGAGATTCCGGACAACCTGGCCGTCGGCGCGCGCGACCCGCGTGCGCCCGCCGAGCTGTGGAAGCGCCTGAACGTGCAGGGCGCCGATGCCATCGTGGCGTCGGCCTGCGTGCAGATGCCCTCGCTCGCATCCGTGCCCCTCATCGAGCAGGCGAGCGGACTCCCGGTGGTCTCGAGCGCCGTCTGCACCACCTGGTCCCTGCTCAAGCACCTCGGGCTGGAGCGCCGCGTTCCCGACGCCGGCGCACTGCTGTCCGGCCGTTATTGATTACCCCCCCTGGAGACACCACCATGCAACGACGTCCCTTCCTGCGCGCGGCCTTCGCAGCTGCCACCACCACCGCGTTCGCGGGCCTCGCCGCGGCGCAGGGCTTTCCGAGCAAGCCGGTCTCGATCATCGTGCCCAACCCGCCGGGCGGCATCGTCGATGGCTCGGCGCGCATCGTGGCAGACGGCATCGCCAAGGTGCTGGGGCAATCCGTGGTGGTCGACAACCGCCCCGGCGGCAGCGGCAACGTGGCGTATGCGCACGTGGCCCGCGCGCCGGCCGACGGGCACACGCTGCTCGCCTCGTACTCCGCCTACCACGTGGGCAACCCTTCGCTCTCGGCCAAGCTGCCCTGGGCCCAGAAGGACTTCGCCCCGGTGGCCCTGGCCACCGCCGGAACCAACGTGATCGCGGTGCACCCCTCGGTGCCGGCCAACACGCTGGCCGAGTTCATCGACTACCTCAAGAAGAACCCCGGGAAGCTGAGCTACGCGTCGCAGGGCAACGGCTCGCTGGCGCACATCGGCACCGAGATGTTCAAGACGCAGACCGGCACCCAGATGGTCCACATCCCGTACAAGGGTTCGGGCGCGGCCATCCAGGACGTGCTCTCGGGGCAGGTGCAGGTCTTCATCACCACGCCGCCGTCGGTGATGCAGCACATCAAGAACGGCAAGCTCAAGGGCCTGGCCGTGACCGGCACGAGCCGCCACCCCGGCCTGCCCGAGGTACCGACCACGGCAGAGGCCGGCCTCAAGGGCTTCGAGCTGGAGGCCTGGGTCGGCCTCTTCGCGCCGGCCGCGACCCCGCCCGACGTGGTGCAGAAGCTCTCGGCCGCCGTGAAGCAGGCGCTCGAGCAGCCCGAGACCAAGACCCGCGCCGACAACGCCGGCATCGAGCTGCGCTACCTGCCGCCGCAACAGCTCGACGCCCAGGTCAAGCGCGAGACGGAGTTCTGGGCCAAGACCATCAAGGCTGCGAATATCACGGCGGACTGATCGGTCCGGCGCGGCCGGCGAGAGGCGCGCTCACCGCTGCCGGATGCGCGGCCTGCGCAGGGCACGGTCCCCTCCGCTCAGGAGGAACGCATGGCCGCGGTTTGCGGGTGCGGTCATGCTCAGACAGCATGCCGCGGCATGCCTGCCGGCGGCGTGGGCGGCTTCAGTGGGGCCGCGGGTTCGCGGCCGACGCGCCCTGTACCCGGGCGTGCTCCTGCGCCAGCGCCAGCAGGTCCGAACGTGCAGGCTCGGGCGCGTCGAGCGAGGCGACGAATTCGCCCCAGGACCAGCCGAAGCTCCACGCCCATTCGGCAAACTGCTGGCGGTGCTGCTCGGCCAGAGCCGACCCGAGCAGCAGCGCTGCCCCCCGGGGAAGGCAGCGCAGCAGCCATAGCAGCCGCCGCGCAGGCAGTCCCGCTGGCCGCTGCCAGCCATAGCGCTGCAGCAGGCGCACGTAGTCGCCTCCCCAGTTGCGGCCCTGGCGCATCCGCGCTCGCGCGCTGTGCCGCTCCCGGTAATGGATCAGCGCGTCCGCAACAAGGTGGAGCGAATAGCCCTGGAGCTGGGCACGCCACGAATAGTCGGTGTCGGCCACGTAGGGCAGCCGCACCTCGAGCGCACCGACACGTTCCCACACCGCGCGCCGCAGCCCGAAGCTGCACCCGCTCGCGTGCGCGAGGTACGGATATCCGGACATGCGGGACAGATGCGCGGACTGGTATCCCTCGCCTTCCCGCGGATGCAGCCAGTGCGGGTTGAGCTTGCGGTGGTCCAGGCGCGCGGCAACGAAGTCATGCCGGCCGAGGGCCGTGCCCATGGCGTGCAGCCAACCGGGCGCGACTTCGTCGTCTGCCTCGCAGAACACGAACGCGTCGCCTGCGGCGGCGGCCAGGCCGGTGTTGTAGGAGTGCGCGACGCCAAGGCGCGGCGTGCCGTGGACATGGGCCTGCAAGGTACGCAGTGTCGGCAGGCGCGCTCGATATCGTTCGACGATGCGCATCGACTCGTCGGTCGATCCGTTATCGACCACGATGAGCTCCCAGCCCTCCTCCCAATGCTGTGCACAGAGGGCTTCCAGCTGCACTCCGATGGTCGCGCCACCGTTGTAGCAAGGCAGGATCACGCTCAGGAACATCGCGTCGTCTCCCTCGCGGCCGAGGCGCCGCTGCGACCACTCTGCCGAACCTGGCCCAGCGGTGCATCCGCACTTTCCATGAGCTCGTGCCCGGCAGCAGGCTGTGCGAATCCGCTGCCCAACGAGAAAAGCGGCCCGCGGGCCGCTCTTCTCCTTGCAGCGCGACGCGAGGCGCCGCGCTGCGTCAGGCGGGCAGCTGGTCGGCCACGCGCTTGAAGTCGTCGATGCGGTCGAAGTTCATGTACTGGTAGATCGTGTCGCCGTTCGCAGTGAGCACGCCCATGTCGGCCAGGTACTCCTCGCGCGTCGGGATGCGGCCCAGGCGCGAGCAGATGGCGGCCAGCTCGGCGCTGCCCAGGTAGACGTTCGTGTTCTTGCCGAGGCGGTTGGGGAAGTTGCGGGTGCTGGTGGACATCACCGTCGCGCCCTCGCGCACCTGTGCCTGGTTGCCCATGCACAGCGAGCATCCGGGCATTTCCATGCGGGCGCCGGCGGTGCCGAGCACGCCGTAGTGGCCCTCTTCGGTGAGCTGCTTCTGGTCCATCTTGGTCGGCGGCGCAACCCACAGCTTGACCGGGATGTCGCGCTTGCCCTCGAGCAGCTTGGACGCCGCGCGGAAGTGGCCGATGTTGGTCATGCACGAGCCGATGAACACCTCGTCGATCTTGGCGCCGGCGACATCGGACAGCGTCTTCACGTCGTCCGGATCATTGGGGCAGGCGACGATCGGCTCGCCGATCTCGCTCAGGTCGATTTCGATCACGGCGGCGTATTCGGCATCGGCGTCGGCCTTGAGCAGCTTCGGGTCGGCAAGCCAGGCCTGCTGGGCCGCGATGCGGCGCTGCAGCGTGCGCGCATCCTGGTAGCCCTGCGCGATCATCCACTTCATCAGCGTGATGTTGCTGTTGATGTATTCGATGACCGGCTCCTTGTTCAGGTGCACGGTGCAGCCGGCGGCCGAGCGCTCGGCGGACGCATCGGACAGCTCGAAGGCCTGCTCGACCTTCAGGTCGGGCAGCCCCTCGATCTCCAGGATGCGGCCGGAGAAGATGTTCTGCTTGCCCTTCTTCTCCACCGTCAGCAGCCCCTGCTTGATGGCATAGAGCGGAATCGCGTTGACCAGGTCACGCAGGGTCACGCCCGGCTGCATGCGGCCCTTGAAACGCACCAGCACGCTCTCGGGCATGTCCAGCGGCATCACGCCGGTGGCGGCCGCGAAGGCCACGAGGCCCGAGCCGGCAGGGAAGCTGATGCCGATCGGAAAGCGCGTGTGGCTGTCGCCACCCGTGCCCACGGTGTCGGGCAGCAGGAAGCGGTTGAGCCAGCTGTGGATCACGCCATCGCCGGGGCGCAGCGAGATGCCGCCGCGATTGGCGATGAAGTCGGGCAGCTCGTGGTGCATCTTCACGTCCACCGGCTTCGGATAGGCCGCCGTGTGGCAGAAGGACTGCATCACCAGGTCGGCCGAGAAGCCCAGGCAGGCGAGGTCCTTGAGCTCGTCGCGGGTCATGGGGCCGGTCGTGTCCTGGGAGCCGACCGAGGTCATGCGCGGCTCGCAGTAGGTGCCGGGGCGGATGCCCTGCCCTTCGGGCATGCCGCAGGCGCGGCCCACCATCTTCTGCGCCAGGGTGAAGCCCTTGCGGGTGTCCACCGGCGCCTGCGGCAGGCGGAACAGCGTCGAAGGCGGCAGGCCCAGGGCCTCGCGCGCCTTGGCGGTGAGGCCGCGGCCGATGATCAGCGGAATGCGGCCACCGGCACGCACCTCGTCGAACAGCACCTCGCTCTTGACGCTGAACTCGGCGACCACCTGGCCGTTCTTGAGCGCCTTGCCCTCGTAGGGGCGCAGCTCGATGACGTCGCCCATCTCCATCTTGCTCACGTCGAGCTCGATGGGCAGCGCGCCCGCGTCTTCCATGGTGTTGTAGAAGATCGGTGCGATCTTGGTGCCCAGGCACACGCCGCCGAAACGCTTGTTGGGGACGTAGGGAATGTCTTCGCCCGTCCACCACAGCACGCTGTTGGTGGCCGACTTGCGCGAGGAGCCGGTGCCGACGACGTCGCCGACATAGGCGACCAGGTTGCCGCCGGACTTGAGCTCTTGCAGGAACTTCACCGGGCCGCGCTTGCCGTCTTCCTCGGGCGTGATGCCGGGCCGTGCGTTCTTCAGCATGGCCAGCGCGTGCAGCGGGATGTCGGGGCGGCTCCAGGCGTCGGGCGCGGGAGACAGGTCGTCGGTGTTGGTCTCGCCGGTGACCTTGAAGACAGTGACCTTGAGGCTTTGCGGCACCTCGGGGCGGCTGGTGAACCAGTCGGCCTCGGCCCAGCTCAGGAGCACGGCGCGCGCGTTGGCATTGCCGGCGTCGGCCTTGTGCTTGACGTCGTGGAACTGGTCGAACATCAGCAGGGTGTTCTTGAGCGCGTCGGCTGCGACGGAGCCCACCTCTGCGTCGTCCAGCAGATCGATCAGGGGGCTGATGTTGTAGCCGCCCAGCATGGTGCCGAGCAGGAAGGTGGCCTTGGACCGGCTGATCAGGACGCTCTGCTCGGTGCCGTGGGCCACGGCCGCCAGGTAGCTCGCCTTGACCTTGGCGGCGTCATCGACGCCGGCGGGCACGCGATGCGTGATCAGCTCGAGCAGCGTCTGCCCCTCGCCGGCGGGCGGGTTCTTGAGCAGCTCGACCAGCTCGGCCGTCTGTTGGGCCGACAGCGGCAGCGGCGGAATGCCGAGCGCGGCGCGTTCGGCGACGTGGTCACGATAGGCTTGAAGCATGTTTTCTCCGTACGTTGGGCAAGCGATCTGGTGTCTGGTATCAGGGGGCCTCGGGGCCTAGTGGCGCGGTTGAGGGCGCCGCGGGAGCCGCAGCCGCAGCCGCAGCCGCAGCCGCAGCCGGAGCCGGAGCCGGAGCCGGACCGGGTGCCGGTGCCGGTGCGGGAGCAGAAGGCGTTTCAGCGGCAGCCGGTGCGACCGGAGCCGGTGCCGACGCAGCAGGTGCAACAGGTGCGGCGGAGGGATCGGCTCCGGTCGTTCCGGTCGTTCCGGTCGTTCCGGTCGTTCCGGTCGTTCCGGTCGGCGCGGTCGGCGCGGTCGGCGCGGTCGGCGCAGTGGCGGCAGGAATACTGCCGGCAGGCGCGGCGCCGCCGCCGCCGCCGTGCATGGGGCCGTGCCCCTGCCCGTGCATGGGTCCGTGGCCGCCCTCGCGGTGCATGGGCGGACGATCCTCCAGCAGGCTTGGCTGCGGATTCTTCTTGAGGTATTCGGCGTGCGTGACCTGCTCGGGGCCCTGGCATTCGTCCGCCAGTCGCTGCCCGAGCTTCTGGCTCATGAGCATGGACTTGTTGCCCAGCTGCAGCCACATCGCACCGCGGCGTGTGTCTTCGAGGCGAATGGCGCCGGTACGGCTTTCGACCGGGTGCATGCGAAAGCGATGGCCTTTGGTGGTCACGAGGAAGAAGCCCTCGCGCTTGAGCGGCGTGACGCGCACGCTCGCACCCAGCTCGCACTTCATCTCGCCGACGTAGACCTGGCGGGCGACCGTCAGCTGCTCGGGCGAGAGCTCGGGGCCCGACTCTTCCTCGATCGGCGTGGCCTCCTCGACGGCCTTGCGTGCCGACGGCGCTATGCCGCCGGTGTTGGCCGCCGGTTTGCTGGCGGGCTTGCTTGCCGACTTGGTGGGCGGCGCAGCCTTGGCGGCCGCAGCGGGCTTTGCCGGCTTGGCGGGCTGGCTGGCCTGCGCCTGCGCGAGCAGGGGCACGCCGGCCAGGAGCCAGGCCGCGAACAGGATCTTCATGGGTGGGTTTCTCCAGCGGGGTTCATGCCTGCGGGCGCTGGAACCAGCCCCGCACGTCTTCGGGAAGCGCGCGTCCGGTCTGGTGGGCGCGCTCGAGCACCTGCCAGTGGAAACGGTAGCTCGCCCGGTCTTCCAATTTGCCGGCGTGGCTGATCGGGGCCCAGTCGGCCCGGTCGGCCGCAAGCACGATCGCAGCCGCGGTGTCGATGTCGCGCTCGGTGGGTGCAAAGGCATCCAGCAGCACGCGGATCTGGTCGGGGTGGATGCTCCACATGCGGGTGTAGCCCAGCGAGCGGGCGGCCGTCCGGGCCGCGTCTGCAAGCGCCTGGGTATCCCGGAATTCGGTCACCACGCAGTGGGAAGGCACCTTGCCGTGGGCGTGGCATGCCGAAGCGATCGCGAGCTTGGCGCGCAGCACCAGCGGATGCGTGAACTGGCCCTGCACGCCCATGGCGTCGCCGGGGATGGCGCCGCCGTGCGCGGAGACGAAGTCCATGAGGCCGAAGCTGAGCGACTGCACACGCGGGTGCGCGGCGATGTCGAAGGCGCGGTGCACCGCTGCCGGCGATTCGATCAGGGCGTGCAGCGGCAGGCCGGCCCCACCGGCGGCATCGACCGCCCGCACCGCCGCGACGATGTCGTCGGGGTGCTCGACTTTGGGGATCATCAGGTGGACCAGCCGCGAGCCGGCGCGGCCGACGATGGTGCGAACGTCCTGCTCGAACGCTGGATGATCGACCGGATGCACCCGTGCGGCGACGCGGGCGCCAGGCCCAGCGCCCAGCGCCAGTTCGGCCACCAGCTGCGCGTGCGGGGCCTCGCCGCCGACGGGCGCGCCGTCCTCGCAGTCGAGCGTGACGTCGAAAACGCAGGTGCCGAACTCCGCCGTCATCTGCGCTTGCAACTCCAGGCTCTTGCGCATCCGGGCCTCGACGCCGCTGTAGTGGTCACACACCGGGAGAACGCCGCTGCGCGCCTGGGCACCGAGAAGGACGTCGCGGGGGTGCATGGTTGGGGGACGATTCGGAAGCGAGAGGCTGAAGCAGGAAAGAGTGCGAAAGCAAGCGCGCGGGGAAACGCCAAACCGGCGAGACGAAAGCGGGAGTCTGGCCAGAGGGCGGGAACGTCGATTCCACCAGCTCCGGCTCGACAAGCGCCATGAAGCGCAGCGCCCGCCGCGGCGCGCACCCACCGGAGTGCGTGCCGCTTCCACGTGGGCCCTGCCCCCCCCCCGGACAGCTCAGAGCAGGTGGGCGACGCCCGCCTGCTCGTCCTGCAGCTCCTTGAGCGTCTTGTTGATGCGCTCCTGGCTGAACTCGTCGATGGGCAGGCCTTCGACGATCTTGTACGCGCCGTTCTCGGTGGTCACCGGGAAGCCGAACATGATGTCCTTGGGAATGCCGTACTCGCCGTTGGAGGGCACGCCCATGGTGACCCACTTGCCGTTCGATCCGAGCGCCCAGTCGCGCATGTGGTCGATGGCGGCGTTGGCGGCCGAGGCGGCCGACGAGAGGCCGCGCGCCTCGATGATGGCGGCGCCGCGCTTGCCCACGGTGGGCAGGAACACGTCGGCGTTCCAGACCTGGTCGTTGATCATGTCCTTGACGCTCTTGCCGTTCACGGTGGCGAAGCGATAGTCGGCGTACATGGTGGGCGAGTGGTTGCCCCAGACGGTGAGCTTCTCGATCTCGCCCACCTTGGTGCCGGTCTTGGCCGCGACCTGCGACAGCGCACGGTTGTGGTCCAGGCGCAGCATGGCGGTGAAGTTCTCGCGCGGCAGGCTGGGCGCGCTCTTCATGGCGATGTAGGCGTTGGTGTTGGCGGGGTTGCCGACCACCAGCACCTTCACCTTGCGGCTCGCGACCTTGTCGAGCGCCTTGCCCTGGGCCGTGAAGATCTGGGCGTTGGCGGCCAGCAGGTCGGCACGCTCCATGCCGGGGCCGCGGGGACGGGCGCCGACCAGCAGGGCGTAGTCGGTGTCCTTGAAGGCGGTCATCGGGTCGCTGTGCGCTTCCATGCCAGCCAGCAGCGGGAAGGCGCAGTCTTCCAGTTCCATCATCACGCCCTTGAGCGCCTTCTGGGCTTTCTCGTCGGGGATCTCGAGCAGCTGCAGGATGACGGGCTGGTCCTTGCCGAGCATCTCGCCGGAGGCGATGCGAAACAGCAGGGCGTAACCGATTTGGCCGGCGGCGCCGGTGACGGCGACGCGGACGGGCTTCTTGCTCATGGAAGATCTCCGGATGATGGTGGAACTGGGGCGTTCGCCGAGCCGGCGCGGCAGTCGGTGGGCGCGCCCGCGAAAGGCGGCAAGTGTACTGCCGAAAACCGCGGCCGGTCAATTTGTCTTATGTCTTATATAAGATATGATCCGGCATCCACGCAGCACGCGCCATGCCTTCTCCCCACCACCCCCAGGCCGAGCTCTCCAACGGCACGCCGGCCGAGCCGGGCACCCCGGCGTTCAGCCCGCTGTACCAGCAGATCAAGGGCCTCATCCTGCACAGCCTGCAGGCGGGGGAGTGGAAGCCCGGCGAGGCCATTCCGAGCGAAATGGACCTCGCCGCGCGCTTTCGCGTGAGCCAGGGCACGGTGCGCAAGGCCATCGACGAACTCGCCGCCGGCAACCTGGTCGTGCGCCGCCAGGGCAAGGGGACCTTCGTGGCCACGCATGCCGAGCAGCAGGTGCAGTACCGCTTCCTGAAGCTCGTGCCGGACACCGGCGACCAGGCCGGCGAGGGCCCCGCCGAGCGCCGCATCCTGGAGTGCCGCAGGGTGCGCGCCAGCGCCGAGCTCGCGCGCCTGCTCGCCATCCGCACCGGCGATCCGCTGGTGCAGGTGCGTCGCGTGCTCGCTTTCGGCGGTGTGCCCACCATCCTGGAAGACCTCTGGTTGCCGGGCACGGCCTTCAAGGGGCTGTCGGCCGAACAGATGGCCGAATACCGCGGCCCCACCTACGCCATGTTCGAGCTCGAGTTCGGCGTGCGCATGCTGCGCGCCGAGGAAAAGATCCGGGCTGTCGCCGCCGACGAGCATGCCGCGCAACTCCTGCAAGTGGGCACGGGCAGTCCGCTGCTGTCGGTCGAGCGGGTCTCCTTCACCTACAACGAGGCCCCGATGGAACTGCGGCGCGGCCTCTATCGCACCGACACCCACCACTACCGCAACGAGCTCAGCTGAAGAATGAGCCGGCCCTACGGCCGAGCCAGGTGCGCCATTGAAATAGAATTTTGGGTTTGTCAGCCCAGCCCGAACCTCTCCATGACCGAATTAGCCAAGAAGCGGCGTGAATTCCGCAACATCCACGCCTTCCGGGATCTCACCACCTACCGGCTGCCAGCGCCGGGCTGGGTATCGATCCTGCACCGGGTGAGCGGCGTGCTGATGTTCCTGCTGCTGCCGTTCATCATCTGGATGTTCGACGTGTCGGTCTCGTCCGAGCTGTCCTTCGCGCGCTTTCGAGCCGCCTTCGAAAGCGGCCTGGGCGGCATCCCCGGCTGGTTCGCCAAGCTGGTGGCGCTCTCCCTGATCTGGGCCTACCTGCACCACTTCATCGCCGGCGTGCGGCACGTCTGGATGGACACCAACCATGCCGCCGTCACCAAGCAGCGGGGCGGCCTGTCGGCCAAGGTGGTGCTGGTGTCGAGCCTGCTGCTGACCCTCGTGCTCGGCGCCAAGCTGTTCGGCCTGTACTAATCGCATTCCGGAGAACAAGAACATGACCGTGAACTACGGCTCCAAGCGCACCGTCGTGGGCGCGCACTACGGCCTGCGCGACTGGCTGAGCCAGCGGGTCACCGCGGTGCTGATGGCCCTCTTCACCGTGGTGGTGCTGGCGCAGGTGATCTTCACCAGCGGGCCGATCGGGTATGACCTGTGGGCCGGCATCTTCGCCAGCCAGTGGATGAAGGTGCTGACCTTCACCGTGGTGATCGCGCTGGTCTGGCACGTGTGGGTAGGCATGCGCGACGTGCTGATGGACTACGTCAAGCCCGTCGGCATTCGCCTGGCCCTGCAGATTTTCGTCATCGTCTGGCTGGTGGGTTGCGCCGGCTGGGCCATCCAGGTCCTCTGGAGGCTCTGAAACACCATGTCGTACACCTCAAAGAACATCACCAAGCGCAAGTTCGACGTCGTCATCGTGGGGGCCGGCGGCTCCGGCATGCGCGCCTCCCTGCAACTCGCCCGCGCCGGCCTGAACGTGGCCGTGCTGTCCAAGGTCTTCCCCACCCGTTCGCACACGGTGGCCGCGCAGGGCGGCATCGGCGCCTCGCTGGGCAACATGTCCGAGGACAACTGGCACTACCACTTCTACGACACCGTCAAGGGCTCCGACTGGCTGGGTGACCAGGACGCCATCGAATTCATGTGCCGCGAAGCGCCCAAGGTCGTGTACGACCTCGAGCACATGGGCATGCCCTTCGACCGCAATCCCGACGGCACCATCTACCAGCGCCCCTTCGGCGGCCACACCGCCAACTACGGCGAAAAACCGGTGCAGCGCGCCTGCGCGGCGGCCGACCGCACGGGGCACGCCATGCTGCACACGCTCTACCAGCAGAACGTGAAGGCGCGCACCAGCTTCTTCGTCGAGTGGATGGCGCTCGACCTGATCCGCGATGCCGACGGCGACGTGGTCGGCGTCACGGCGCTCGAGATGGAGACCGGCGACCTGCACATCCTGGAAGCCAAGACCACGCTGCTGGCCACCGGCGGCGCGGGCCGCATCTTCGCCGCCTCCACCAACGCGTTCATCAACACCGGCGACGGCCTGGGCATGGCGGCGCGCGCCGGCATCCCGCTCGAAGACATGGAGTTCTGGCAGTTCCACCCCACCGGCGTCGCCGGCGCGGGCGTGCTGCTCACCGAAGGCTGCCGTGGCGAAGGCGCGATCCTGTTGAACAGCAACGGCGAGCGCTTCATGGAGCGCTATGCCCCCACGCTGAAAGACCTGGCCCCGCGCGACTTCGTCTCGCGCTCGATGGACCAGGAGATCAAGGAAGGTCGCGGCTGCGGTCCCAACAAGGACTACGTGCTGCTCAAGCTCGACCACCTCGGCGCCGACACCATCCACAAGCGGCTGCCCTCGGTCTACGAGATCGGCGTGAATTTCGCCAACGTCGATATCACGCGTGAGCCGATCCCCGTGGTGCCCACCATCCACTACCAGATGGGCGGCATCCCGACCAACATCCACGGCCAGGTGGTGGTGCAGAACGCCAGCAGCCACGACGCGGTGGTCAGCGGCCTCTACGCCGTGGGCGAGTGCTCCTGCGTGAGCGTGCACGGCGCCAACCGGCTGGGCACCAATTCGCTGCTCGACCTGCTGGTGTTCGGGCGCGCCGCGGGCAACCACATCGTCGAGTTCAACGACAAGAACAGGAACCACAAGCCCCTGCCTGCCGACGCCGCCGACCGCACGCTCGAGCGCCTGAACCGGCTGGAGCAGACGGCGTCGGGCGAGTATGCGCAGAACGTGGCCAACGACATCCGCGCCGCCATGCAGCAGCACGCCGGCGTGTTCCGCACGCAGGCGAGCATGGACGAAGGCGTCGAGAAGATCGCCGCCATCCGCGCCCGCGTTGGCGACCTTGCGCTCAAGGACAAGTCGCGCATCTTCAACACGGCCCGCATCGAGGCGCTCGAAGTCGAGAACCTGATCGAGTGCGCGCAGGCCACCATGGTGTCCGCCGCCGCCCGCACCGAGTGCCGCGGCGCGCACACCGTGAGCGACTACGAGCGCCCCGCCGACGACCCGGTCGCTCCGCTCGGACGCGACGACGCCAACTGGATGAAGCACACGCTGTGGCACAGCGAGAGCAACAGCCTCAGCTACAAGCCGGTCAAGCTCACGCCACTGACGGTGGAGTCCGTGCCGCCCAAGGTCCGTACGTTCTAGTACGTACTGGTTCCACGGCACACGAGCACCTAGATTCCGAGGAATACAGAGCCATGCAAAAACGCACTTTCCAGATCTACCGCTACGACCCGGACCGCGACGAGAAGCCCTACATGCAAACCGTCGAGATCGAGCTCGACGGCAACGAGCGCATGCTGCTGGACGCGCTCATGAAGCTCAAGGAGCAGGACCCGACGCTGTCGTTCCGCCGCTCCTGCCGCGAGGGCGTATGCGGCTCGGACGCGATGAACATCAACGGCAAGAACGGGCTCGCGTGCCTGACCAACATGCGCACGCTGAAGGACCCGATCGTGCTGAAGCCGCTGCCCGGGCTGCCCGTCGTGCGCGACCTCATCGTCGATATGACGCAGTTCTTCAAGCAGTACAACTCGATCAAGCCCTACCTCGTCAACGACACGATCCCGCCCGAGACCGAACGCCTGCAGTCGCCCGAAGAGCGCGACGAGCTCAACGGCCTGTACGAGTGCATCCTGTGCGCGAGCTGCTCGACCAGCTGCCCGAGCTTCTGGTGGAACCCCGACAAGTTCGTCGGACCGGCCGGCCTGCTGCAGGCCTACCGCTTCATCGCGGACAGCCGTGACCAGGGCACTGGCGAACGTCTGGACAACCTTGAAGACCCGTATCGCCTGTTCCGCTGCCACACAATCATGAACTGCGTCGATGTCTGTCCGAAGGGGCTGAACCCGGCCATGGCCATCGGCAAGATCAAGGAACTGATGGTGCGGCGCGCCGTCTAGGATTGTCATGAGCGGCCAGCTGCTGGACGAACGCGGGTTGAGCCGGCTGCGCTGGCGCTGCCGGCGTGGCCTGCTGGAGAACGACCTGTTCATCGAACGGTTCTTTCAGCGCCACGAGGCGTCGCTTACCGTACGGCAGGCCGACGCGCTCGAGCAGCTGATGCAGCTGCCCGACAACGACCTGCTGGACCTGCTGCTGCGCCGCACCGAGCCCGAGGGCGAACTCGATGCCCCGGAGGTGCGGGACGTGCTAGCCCTGCTGCGGACCTGATTTGAAGGAAGAAAAGATGAAACTCGCCGACAACAAAGCCACCCTGTCGTTCACCAACGGCGGTCCCAGCGTCGAGCTGCCCGTGTATTCCGGCACCGTCGGCCCCGACGTGATCGACATCCGCAAGCTGTACGCACAGACCGGCATGTTCACGTACGACCCGGGCTTCCTGTCCACGGCCGCCTGCCAGTCGTCCATCACCTACATCGACGGTGACAAGGGTGAGTTGCTGTACCGCGGCTACCCGATCGAGCAACTCGCGACCCAATGCGACTTCCTCGATACCTGCCACCTGCTGCTGTATGGCGAGTTGCCCGACGCGAAGGCCAAAGAGGAGTTCGACCGCCGCGTGACCATGCACACCATGGTCAACGAGCAGATGCAGTTCTTCCTGCGCGGGTTCCGGCGCGACGCGCACCCCATGGCCGTGATGACCGGCCTGGTGGGCGCCCTCTCGGCCTTCTATCACGACAGCACGGACATCAACAATCCGGAGCACCGGGAGATCTCGGCCATCCGCCTGATCGCCAAGATGCCCACGCTGGTGGCCATGGCGTACAAGTACTCCATGGGCCAGCCCTACATCTACCCGAAGAACTCGGAGTCGTACACGGGCAACTTCATGCGGATGATGTTCGCCACGCCCTGCGAGGAGTACGAGCCCAACGAGGTGCTGGTGCGCGCGATGGACCGCATCTTCATCCTGCACGCCGACCACGAGCAGAACGCTTCCACCTCCACCGTGCGCCTGTGCGGCAGCTCCGGCACCAATCCGTTCGCCGCCATCGCGGCCGGCGTGGCGTGCCTGTGGGGCCCGGCACATGGCGGCGCCAACGAAGCGGCGCTGAACATGCTGCACGACATCCAGCGCAACGGCGGGGTCGAGAAGATCGGCGAGTTCATCAAGCAGGTGAAGGACAAGAATTCCGGCGTGAAGCTGATGGGCTTCGGGCATCGGGTCTACAAGAACTACGACCCGCGCGCCAAGCTCATGCAGGAGACCTGCCGCGAGGTGCTGGGCGAACTGGGCCTGCAGAACGACCCGCTGTTCAAGCTGGCGATGGCGCTGGAGAAGATCGCGCTCGAGGACGAATACTTCGTCTCGCGCAAGCTCTACCCCAACGTCGATTTCTATTCCGGCATCGTGCAGCGCGCCATCGGCATCCCGGTGAGCCTGTTCACCGCGATCTTCGCTCTCGCGCGGACCGTGGGCTGGATTGCGCAGCTCAACGAGATGATCAGCGACTCCGAGTACAAGATCGGCCGGCCCCGCCAGCTGTACAGCGGCTCGGCCAAGCGCGACGTGCAGCCCATCGGCCAGCGCTGACCTCTTCCTGCTTCGGCACGACAAGCCCGCTTCGGCGGGCTTTTTCATGGGCTCCTCCGAACGCCGCCCACTGCCGGCCGCGGTCGCGTCGATAGCCGGGTGGCTCGGCGCAGCGCGCCTGAGTGCATCGCTGCCCACGCGGGGCACGCAGCCAGCCATCGCGGAACGAGAGGGCACGCGCAGCAGCTTCGGCGAAAATACGCCACTCCTTCGCAGATCGCGAACCCTATGCCTCCCGACCGCAGCTTCACCCGCCGGCTCGACCTCACCTCGCTGCAGCTCTTCAGGGCTGCAGGCGAGCTGGGCAGCATCGGCCGCGCTGCGGAGCACGAATTCCTCGCCCCCTCGGCGGCCAGCAAACGCATCGCCGACCTCGAGGAGGCCGTCGGCACACCACTGTTCTACCGGCGCGCGCGCGGCGTCGAACTGACCCCGGCCGGCCAGACGCTGCTGCACCACGCCCGCGCGGTGCAATTCAGCCTCGAACGCATGCAGGCCGACCTGAGCGAATACGCAGAGGGCGTGCGCGGCCACGTGCGGGTGCACGCCAACATTTCGGCCATCGTGCAGTTCCTGCCCGAAGACCTGGCGGGCTTCGCACGCAAGCAGCCCGAGGTGCGGATCGACCTCAACGAACACCTGAGCGCCGACGTGGTGCGGGCGGTGCGAGATGGCGACTGCGATCTCGGAATCTGCCATCCACCCGCCGACACCGGCGAGCTCGCCATGCGCCCCTACCGCGCCGACCGGCTGGTCGTCGTGGTGCCGCAGGGGCACATCCTCGCCACCCGCGCCGCGGTGGCATTCACCGACACGCTGGAATTCGACCACCTCGGCCTGCACAGCAACAGCTCGATCTATCTCGCCATGAGCCGGGCGGCGCACGATGCGGGCCGGCCCATGCGCCTTCGCATGCAGGTCACAGGCCTGGACGCGCTGTGCCGGATGGTGCAAAGCGGCCTCGGGATCGGCCTGGTGCCGGACCGGGCATTTGCGCTGCTGCACCACATGGGCGGCTTGCAGGCGGTCGCACTGACCGACGCCTGGGCCCTGCGTGAGCTGCAGCTGGTGGCCCGCGACTTCGCCACCCTGCCCGTCACCGCGCGCCTGCTGGCCGACCACCTCGGCGGCCCGGACATCGCCGCTGCCTAGAATTTTCCCCTGCACAGGACCACACCATGGGACGCACCCTCTACGACAAGATCTGGGACGAACACGTCGTCCATTCCGAGGAGGACGGCACCGCCACCCTCTATATCGACCGCCACCTGGTGCACGAAGTCACCAGCCCGCAGGCTTTCGAGGGCCTGCGCGAGACCGGCCGCAAGGTCTGGCGCATCAGCAGCGTGGTCGCGACCGCCGACCACAACACCCCCACCTCCGGCTGGGAGCGCGGCTACGACGGGATCACCGATCCGATCTCGAAGGAGCAGGTGACCACGCTCGACCGCAACATCGAGGAGTTCGGCGCCGCCGCCTACTTCCCCTTCCTGTCCAAGCGGCAGGGCATCGTGCACGTGATCGGCCCCGAGCAGGGCGCAACCCTGCCGGGAATGACCGTGGTCTGCGGCGATTCGCACACCTCCACCCACGGGGCGTTCGGCGCGCTTGCGCACGGCATCGGCACGAGTGAAGTGGAGCATGTGCTCGCCACCCAGACCCTGCTGGCGAAGAAGGCGAAGAACATGCTGGTGAAAGTCGAGGGCGCCCTCGCCCGCGGCGTCACCGCCAAGGACGTGGTGCTCGCCATCATCGGCCGCATCGGCACGGCGGGCGGCACCGGCTACACCATCGAGTTCGCCGGCTCGGCCATCCGATCGCTGTCGATGGAAGGCCGCATGACGGTGTGCAACATGGCGATCGAAGCCGGTGCCCGCGCCGGCATGGTGGCGGTGGACGACAAGACCATCGAGTACGTCAAGGGCCGGCCGCTCGCCCCCACCGGGCTCGAGTGGGAGCAGGCCGTCGCCTACTGGCGCACCCTGCACTCCGACCCCGACGCGCACTTCGATGCGGTGGTCGAACTCGATGCGACGCAGATCGTGCCGCAGGTCACCTGGGGTACCTCGCCCGAGATGGTGCTGGGCATCGACGGCCGCGTGCCCGACCCGGACAAGGAAAAGGACGACAGCAAGCGCAATGCGATCGAGCGCGCGCTCGCCTACATGGGCCTGGAGCCGGGCAAGCCCCTGGCCGACGTGCACGTGGACAAGGTGTTCATCGGTTCGTGCACCAACAGCCGCATCGAGGACATGCGCGAAGCCGCCGCGATGGTGCGGCGCCTGAACCAGAAGGTGGCGCGCAACGTCAAGCTGGCGATGGTGGTGCCGGGCTCCGGCGTCGTGAAGGAGCAGGCCGAGCGCGAGGGCCTGCACGAGATCTTCAAGGCCGCGGGCTTCGAATGGCGCGAGCCGGGCTGCTCGATGTGCCTGGCCATGAACGCGGACCGCCTGGAGCCGGGCGAGCGCTGCGCCTCCACCAGCAACCGCAACTTCGAGGGACGCCAGGGCGCCGGCGGCCGCACGCATCTCGTGTCGCCGGCCATGGCCGCGGCCGCGGCGGTGCACGGCCACTTCGTCGATGTCCGCCAGTTCGCCTGATCCACAACGACAGAGGAGACCTCATGACCAAACTGATTGCCACCCTGCTCGCCGCAACCTTCGTCCTGGCCGGCTGCAACACCGTCCGCGGCGTGGGCCAGGACATCCAGAAGGCCGGCAGCGCACTCGAGGGCGCCTCGCGCAAGTAATTCCATGGAAAAGTTCACCGTCCACACCGGCCTGGTCGCCCCCATCGACCGCGAGAACGTCGATACCGACGCGATCATCCCCAAGCAGTTCCTCAAGTCGATCCGCAAGACCGGCTTCGGGCAGAACCTCTTCGACGAATCGCGCTACCTCGATCCGGGCGAGCCCGGGCAGGACCCTGCCAGCCGCAGACCGAATCCCGACTTCGTGCTGAACCAGCCGCGGTACCAGGGCGCTTCCGTGCTGCTGACTCGGCGCAACTTCGGCTGCGGCTCCTCGCGCGAGCACGCGCCCTGGGCCATCCAGCAGTTCGGCTTTCGCGCACTGATCGCGCCGAGCTTCGCGGACATCTTCTTCAACAACTGCTTCAAGAACGGGCTGCTGCCGATCGTGCTGCCCGAGAGCACCGTGGCGCGGCTGTTCGACGACGTCGCCGCCTTTCCCGGCTACCGGCTCACCATCGATCTGGAGCGGCAGGTGGTGGTGCGCCCGGACGGCGAAGAGACCGCTTTCGAGGTGCAGCCGTTTCGCAAGTACTGCCTGCTCAACGGCTTCGACGACATCGGCCTCACGCTGCGCCAGGCGGACAAGATCCGCGCGTTCGAAGCCGAACGCCTGGCCCGCAAGCCCTGGCTCGCCCACACCCTGAACGGCTAAGAAGAGAAGAGAACAGGCTATGTCCATGAAGATCGCAGTCCTGCCGGGCGACGGCATCGGCACCGAAATCGTTGCCGAGGCGGTAAAGGTCCTGAACGTGCTCGACCTCGAGTTCGAGATGGAGAGCGCCCCCGTGGGCGGCGCCGCCTACGAGGCGCACGGCCACCCGCTCCCCGAGGCGACCCTGAAGCTGGCCCAGTCCGCCGATGCGGTGCTGTTCGGCGCCGTCGGCGACTGGAAGTACGACAAGCTCGAGCGGGCGCTGCGCCCGGAGCAGGCCATCCTGGGGCTGCGCAAGCACATGGGCCTGTTCGCCAACTTCCGCCCCGCCATCTGCTACGAGCAGCTCACGCACGCTTCGAGCCTCAAGCCCGAGCTGGTCGCGGGGCTGGACATCCTCATCATCCGCGAGCTCACCGGCGACATCTACTTCGGCCAGCCGCGCGGGCGACGCACCGCTGCCGACGGGCACTTTCCGGGCGCCGAGGAAGCCTTCGACACCATGCGCTACAGCCGCCCCGAGATCGAGCGCATCGCGCACGTGGCGTTCCAGGCCGCCCGCAAGCGCAGCAAGCGCGTGACCAGCGTCGACAAGGCCAACGTGCTCGAGACCTTCCAGCTGTGGAAGGACGTGGTCACCGAAATCGGCAAGCACTATCCGGACGTCGAACTCGACCACATGTACGTGGACAACGCGGCCATGCAGCTCGTGAAGGCGCCCAAGAAGTTCGACGTGGTGGTCACGGGCAACATGTTCGGCGACATCCTCTCGGACGAAGCCGCCATGCTCACCGGCTCCATCGGGATGCTGCCCTCGGCCAGCCTGAATGCCGGCAACCAGGGCCTGTACGAGCCCAGCCATGGCAGCGCGCCCGACATCGCGGGCCAGGGCGTAGCCAACCCTCTGGCTACAATCCTGTCCGCCGCCATGATGCTCCGCTTCTCCCTCAACCAGCCCGAAGCCGCCGACCGGATCGAATCCGCGGTCAAGCACGTGCTCGCGCAGGGGCTGCGGACGGCGGATATCCATTCCGAAGGCACCACCAAGGTCGGCACCCGCGAGATGGGCGACGCCGTCGTGGCCGCTATCACCAAGAAGACGACCATTAAGAGCTAGCAGGCTCCGGTTCGTCGCGCGCCCTCCCCGGCCCTGACGAGCCGGGGAATCCAGTGAATACCAACTGAAGCTGAAGGGCATGACGATGATTTCCAAGGCACAACAACCGCTGGTCGGCCTCGTCGGCTGGCGCGGCATGGTCGGCTCGGTCTTGATGGACCGCATGCAGGCCGAAGGCGATTTCGACCTGATCGAGCCGGTGTTCTTCTCGACCTCCAACGTCGGGGGCAAGGCACCGGCCCAGGCGAAGAACGAGACTACCCTGCGCGATGCGTACGAAGTCGCCGCACTCGCGAAATGCGACGTGATCCTCACGGCGCAGGGCGGTGACTACACCTCGGAGGTCTACCCCAAGCTGCGTGCGGCCGGCTGGAGCGGCCACTGGATCGACGCCGCGTCCACCCTGCGCATGAAGGAAGACGCCGTGATCGTCCTCGATCCGGTGAACTCACCCGTCATCAAGAACGCGCTGGCCAAAGGTGGGCGCAACTGGATCGGCGGCAACTGCACCGTCAGCTGCATGCTGATGGGCGTGGGCGCCCTGTACAAGGCGGGTCTGGTCGAGTGGATGACCAGCATGACCTACCAGGCCGCGTCGGGCGGTGGCGCGCAGCACATGCGCGAACTGCTGACGCAGTACGGCACGCTCAATGCCGAGGTCCGGGCGCTGCTGGACGATCCCAAGTCCGCCATTCTCGAGATCGACCGCAAGATCCTGGCGAAGCAGCAGTCGCTCTCCGCCGCCGAGACGCAGAACTTCGGCGTGCCGCTCGGTGGCTCGCTCATTCCGTGGATCGACAAGGACCTGGGCGACGGCGTGAGCCGCGAGGAATGGAAGGCCGGCGCGGAGACCAACAAGATCCTCGGCCAGGGCGCCGGCTTCGGCACGCCGGCGGTGCCGGTCGATGGGTTCTGCGTGCGTATCGGTGCCATGCGCTGCCACAGCCAGGCGCTCACCTTCAAGCTCAAAAAGGATGTTCCGCTGGCGGACATCGAGGCGCTGATCGCCGAGGACAACGCCTGGGTGAAGGTGATTGCGAACAACCGTGAGGCCACCCTCGCCGGCCTCACCCCGGTGGCTGTGACCGGCACCCTGGACATTCCGGTGGGCCGCTTGCGCAAGCTCGCCATGGGTCCCGAATACCTCGGCGCCTTCACCATCGGCGACCAGCTGCTCTGGGGCGCGGCGGAACCCCTGCGGCGCATGCTGCGTATCCTCCTCGAGGCGTAAGGGCGGGTCAGCGTCGCGGAGTGAAACGGCCTGTAACCTGCGGTTGCAGGCCGTTGCCGTGTGGCAACATGAAATGCTGAGTTGGCACGCTGCCGTCCCGGCGGCTGGCAAGCACCCCCTGAGTTGCCTTGTCGGGCTTCGAATGTTGGTGCTATCTTCTTTGTAGTAAGTCCACCACACGAGGGCATCGTCCGCATGATGAGAACCCAGCTGCCCGCGCTCCGAGCAGTCCATTCGCCGGTGCCCGTCGGCCTGCCGCGCTTGCGTACACGGGCCGTTGCCCTGGCGGCAGCCATGCTGCTGGGCACGGCGGCATGGGACGCCAATGCACTCGCCCTCGGCCGCGTGGCCGTGCAGTCGGCACTCGGCGAGCCGCTTCGCGCGGACATCGAGGTGCCGCAGATCACCCCCGAAGAAGTTGAGAGCCTGCGCGCAGCGGTGGCCTCTCCCGAGGCCTTTCGCTCGATCGGTGCGCAGTTCCATCCCGTGCTGGCCGAAGCCCGGCTGGCGCTGCAGCGGCGCCCCAACGGCAGCTATTTCCTGCGCCTGAGCAGCGAGCGTCCGGTCGCCGATCCCTTCATCGACGTGGTGCTCGAGGCCACGTGGTCGTCGGGACGCATCGTGCGCGAGTTCACGCTGCTGCTCGATCCGCCCCATCTGCGCAACGCCGCCCCGCTTGCGCCCCAACTCCCACCCGCACCCGCACCCGCAGCGCGCAGTGCAGCGCCGGCCTCGGCTGCGGCCGCATCCTCCGCCGTGCCCGCCGGCCCGGGCGTGTCTGCTCAACCGCTGACAGCCCCACCCGAGACCGCCCAACGCGTGACCGTCCGGCCTGGCGAAACCGCAGGCCTGATCGCGTCCCGCCAGCGCCCCGCCGCCGTCTCGCTCGAGCAGATGCTCACGGCCATGGTGCGCAGCAACCCGCGCGCCTTCATCGACGGCAACATGAACCGGCTCAAGGCCGGTTCGGTGCTCGAGCTCCCCACCGCCAGCCAGGCGCAGCAGATCGGCGTGGCCGAAGCGCGCCAGGTCGTGCTGGCCCACAGCCGCGACTTCAACGAATTCCGCCGGCGGCTCGCGCAGGGCATCGCCACCACGGCCGCCGTCGATGACGCGTCGCGCGCGGCCGCCGGCAGGGTCGAGGCGCAAGTTCAGGAGAAGTCGCCCGCGAATGCCAGCCCCGACCGGCTCACCCTGTCCAAGGGCGCGGTACAGGGGCGCGCGGCGCCCGATGCCGCAGCCGAGGAGCGCATCGCACGCGCGCGCAGCGAGCAGGAAACCGCCGCCCGGGTAGCCGAACTGAACCGCAACATCGCCGAGCTCAGCCGCCTGAGTGCGAGCACCGCGAACGCCGGCCCCACCGTGCCGGCGGGCGGTCCGCCTCCGACCGCCGGCGCTGTCGTGCCGGGCTCGCCGGCGCAATCGGGCGTGACGATGGCGACGCCCGCAGCCCTGAGCGCCGCAACAGCGGCCATGCCGACATCCGCCGAGGCTGCCGCAGCGCCGGCTGCCGCTGCGGCCGCATCCACGCCCGAGGCCGCACCGGCTGGCGCTTCCGCGCCCGCTCCTGTCGCACCGGCCACCGCCGCGACCGCCCCGGCTGCCGCGGGCACTCCCGCCCCCGCAGCGGCGGCATCGCCGGCCGCTGCGGACGCGCAGAGCGCCTTCTCCGGGCTGCTCGATCACGTCCTCGAAAACCCGCTCGTGCCCGCCGCCGCCGGCGGTGCCCTCGCCCTCCTGCTCGGTCTCCTGGCCGTGCGGCGCAGGCGGCGCAGGACGCACCAGGTCGACAGCTCCTTCCTGGAAAGCCGGCTGCAGCCGGACTCCTTCTTCGGCGCAAGCGGTGGCCAGCGCATCGACACCGCCGAAAGCAACCAGGTCACCGGCACGTCGATGGTGTATTCGCCCAGCCAGCTCGACGCGGCGGGCGACGTCGATCCCGTGGCCGAAGCCGACGTGTACCTGGCGTACGGGCGCGACCTGCAGGCCGAGGAAATCCTCAAGGAAGCCCTGCGGATCAATCCGCAGCGCATTGCCATTCACCTGAAGCTGCTGGAAATCCATGCCAAGCGCCGCGACCGCGACGCATTCGAACTGGCGGCTGCCGAAGCACACGCACTCACCCGCGGGACAGGTGCGGAGTGGAGCCGCATCTGCGCCCTCGGCCAGGATCTGGACCCCGACAACCCGCTCTACCAGAGCGACCGCGCTCCCGCATCGAGCAACCGCCGCGCGGCCGACCTCCCCCCGGCCGTTGCGGCTGCAGCCACGAGTGGCAGTGCGTTGGCGGCCGTGGACCGCGCCTACGAGTACGGCAACGCCCGCCCGTCCGACGCCCTCGCCGAAGGCGAAGCCCACGCTGTGGCGCAAGCCGACCCGGACCCCGGGAGCGATGTCGATCTCGACCTCGATCTCGACTTCCTGCAGGAGGCGATCAGCGCCAGCCGTTCCTTCCCGGCCGACGATCCGACGGATGCGGCGCCGATCGCGGCCGCGGCCATGGCAGCGGCAGCGACAGCCGCAAGCGATGAGTCGATGGCTGAGAACCAGCCGTCCATCGTTGCACGCCAGGCAGGCGACGAATTCGCCGCCGACATCGAGTTCGCGCAGGTAAGCCACGGCTTCGACAGCACTGCGCTGGACAGCCGCGCGAGCGGCGATATCGACGCCAGGCTCGCGTCCCTCGCAGACGTAGAGACGCCGAGCCTGCGGAGTGCAGCGGCCTTCGACGAGGCTGCTGCCGCAACGCAGGCGGAATCCCCGGCTCCCACGACGACGAACTTCGGCACACGGTCCGCAGAGGAGTCCGCGTTCACGACCACGGCACCGGACGCGACGACCGATGCCTTCGAGTTGCCCGACCTCGACCTGGCCTTGCCCGGCTTTCCCGAAGCAGCACCCGATGCCGGCCCGTCCAACACCATGGAGTTCCTGGCGGCCGCGGGCGCCGGCGAGGCCGCTGCGTCCGCGCATCCCGCCGCCGAGCCGGCGCCGCTGAGCTTCGACCTCGACGGGCTGTCCCTGGACTTCGACACGCTCGCGCCTTCCGCGCAAGCAATGGCGCCCAGCGCCGCGGAACTGCCGACGCAGTCCCTTGGCGCGCAGCTTCCGGAGGAAGCTGCCGAGCTCAGCTTCGGAGATTCCGTGCTGACGTCGTTCGACGAGACCGACCCGCTGGAAACCAAGCTCTCGCTGGCCGAGGAGTTCCACGCGATCGGCGACATCGACGGCGCGCGCAGCCTTGCGCAGGAAGTGTGCTCCGAAGCGATGGGGGCGCTGCGTGATCGCGCCGAACGCTTCCTGGCCGAGCTGGGTTGATCACGGTCGAACCATCCGCCGCAGCGCCCGCCCTGGCGCGCATCGCCCTTGGCCTGAGCTACAGCGGACAAGGCTATGCCGGATGGCAGAGCCAGCCGTCCGGCAACACCGTCCAGGACCGGCTGGAGCAGGCCCTCGCGCGCTTTGCCGCCGGGCCCATCAGCACCGTCTGCGCCGGCCGCACGGACGCCGGCGTCCATGGGCTCATGCAGGTGGTCCACTTCGACACCGCCCTGCGACGCGAGGCGTTTTCCTGGGTGCGCGGCACCAACACCTTCCTGCCGGCCGACATCGCCGTGCAGTGGGCGCAGCCGGTGCCAAAGGCCTTCCACGCGCGCGCCAGCGCCACCGCGCGCCGCTATGCCTACATCCTGCTCGAATCGCCGGTGCGCCCCAGTGTCGATGCCGGCCGCTGCGGGTGGGTGTTCCGACCGCTCGACGGCGATGCCATGCGGGCGGCGGCAAGCGCGCTGCTGGGCGAGCACGATTTCAGCTCGTTCCGGGCGTCGGGCTGCCAGGCCCGCACGCCCGTCAAGACCATGACGCGCATCACCATCACGCGGCGCGGCGCTTACTGGCGCTTCGAGTTCGAGGCGAATGCCTTCCTGCACCACATGATCCGCAACATCATGGGGTGCCTCGTTGCGGTCGGGCAGGGCCAGCAGCCGCCAGCCTGGATGCACGACGTGCTCGCCGCCCGCAGCCGCGATGCGGCGGCGCCGACCTTCGCACCCGACGGCCTGTACTTCCTCGGGCCGGTGTACGACCCCGCCTGGGGACTGCCGAGCCGCTGCGCTGCGTATGATTGGCTGCCCTGACGCGGCGTCGAATTCCTGTTGCCGCCCCTGCCCTGCACAACCCGATCGCCGCCGAGGCAGGCGTTGCGCAGCGGCTGGTGACGGGGCAGCCCGCGCTCCTTCGCATCCGATCCCTATCCCACGCCGACACCCGCCATGAGCCGTCCTGTGCCCCAGCGCACGCGCATCAAGATCTGCGGCCTCACACGCGAGCAGGACGTCGATGCAGCCGTGCAGGCCGGCGCGGACGCGCTCGGCTTCGTGCTGTACGAGAAGAGTCCGCGCCATGTCAGCCCCCAGCGCGCCGCGGCGCTCGCGGCGCGGCTGCCACCTTTCGTCACCCCGGTGCTGCTGTTCGTCGATGCGCCGGCCCAGCAGGTGCGCGCGGCCTGCGAACAGGTGCCGGGCGCACTGCTGCAGTTCCACGGCGATGAGAGCCCCGAGCAGTGCGCGGCAGCCGCGGCCGGTCGCGCGTTCCTGCGGGCCGCGCGCGTCCCCCTCGACGCGGCGGCGCACTTCGACTTGCTAAGATTCGCGTCCGATTTCTCCCAGGCCCACGCCCTCCTGCTCGACGCGCACGTCGATGGGTTCGGCGGTGCCGGCAAGGCTTTCGATTGGTCACGCATTCCAACAAACGTCGGCGCTCACCTCGTCTTGTCTGGTGGGTTGACACCTGCAAACGTGGGCGATGGCATCGCCTTGCTGCGGCCGCGTTGCAGGACGCTGGCCGTTGACGTGAGCTCCGGTGTCGAGTCCGCCAAGGGCATCAAGGACGCCGGCAAGATTGAACAGTTCGTGGCCGCCGTTCGCGCGGCCGACGAGCGCCTGGCCCGAGATCCATCATGAGCACCTATTCCCATCCGGATGCCGCCGGTCACTTCGGCATCTACGGCGGCAGCTTCGTCAGCGAGACCCTGACCCATGCCATCGACGAGTTGCGCACCGCCTACGCACGCTGGCAGAACGACCCCGAGTTCCAGGCCGAGTTCGCCTACGAGCTCAAGCACTTCGTCGGCCGCCCGTCCCCCGTCTACCACGCAGCGCGCATGAGCCGCGAATCGGGCGGGGCGCAGATCTACCTCAAGCGCGAGGACCTCAACCACACCGGCGCGCACAAGATCAACAACGTGATCGGCCAGGCCATGCTGGCCAAACGCATGGGCAAGCCGCGCGTGATCGCCGAGACCGGCGCCGGCCAGCACGGCGTGGCAACGGCCACCATCTGCGCCCGCTACGGTCTCGAATGCGTGGTGTACATGGGCGCGGAAGACGTCAAGCGCCAGAGCCCCAATGTCTACCGCATGAAGCTGCTGGGGGCCACCGTGGTGCCGGTGGAACTAGGCAGCCGCACGCTCAAGGACGCGCTCAACGAAGCCATGCGCGACTGGGTCACCAATGTGGAAAACACCTTCTACATCATCGGCACCGTAGCCGGCCCGCACCCCTACCCGATGATGGTGCGCGACTTCCAGAGCGTGATCGGCAAGGAGTGCCTCGAGCAGATGCCGGCCCTTGCCGGGCGCCAGCCCGACGCCGTCATCGCCTGCGTGGGCGGCGGCAGCAATGCCATGGGCATCTTCCACCCCTACATTCCGCACGCGGGCACCCGCCTCATCGGCGTCGAGGCGGCTGGCGAAGGCCTGGAGAGCGGCAAGCACTCGGCATCGCTGCAGCGCGGGAGCCCGGGCGTGCTGCACGGCAACCGCACCTACATCCTGCAGGACGCGGACGGCCAGATCACCGAGACGCACAGCGTCAGCGCCGGGCTCGACTACCCGGGCGTCGGCCCGGAGCACGCCTGGCTGAAGGACACCGGACGCGCCGAGTACGTGGGCATCACCGACGCGCAGGCGCTCGAGTCCTTCCACTATCTGTGCCGCACCGAAGGCATCATCCCCGCGCTCGAGTCGAGCCACGCCATCGCGTATGCGCGCCAACTGGCCGCCACCATGCGCCCGGACCAGCACATCCTCGTGAACCTCTCGGGGCGTGGCGACAAGGACATCGGCACGGTGGCCGACCTGGGCCACGCCGATTTCTACTGCCGCCCGAGCTGCCGCGGCCAGAGCGTCAAGGGCGATGCGCGCGTGGAGTTCAAGGCATGAGCCGCATCGCTCGCACGTTCGAGCGCCTTCAGGGCCAGGGGCGCACCGCGCTCATTCCCTACGTGACCGCCGGCTTCCCCTACGCGGACATCACTCCGGCGCTGATGCACGGCATGTGCCGCGCCGGAGCCGACGTGATCGAGCTGGGCGTGCCGTTCTCCGACCCGATGGCCGACGGTCCCGTGATCCAGAAGGCAGGCGAGCGCGCGCTGGCGCTGGGCATCGGCATGTCCCAGGTGCTGCAGATGGTGCGCGAGTTCCGCACCGGCGACGATACGACGCCGGTGGTGCTCATGGGCTATGCCAACCCGGTCGAGCGCTACGACCTGACCCACGGCCGCGGCGCCTTCGTGCGCGACGCGGCGAGCGCGGGCGTGGACGGCCTTCTGATCGTCGATTACCCGCCCGAGGAGTGCGAAGAGTTTGCAGCCCTGCTGCGCGAACACGGCATGGACCTCATCTTCCTGCTCGCGCCCACCAGCACCGATGCGCGCATCGGCCAGGTGGCGCGGGTGGCGAGCGGCTATGTCTACTATGTTTCGCTCAAGGGCGTCACCGGCGCCGGACACCTCGACACGGCGGCAGTGGAGCAGATGCTTCCGCGCATCCGCGCACAGGTGCGCATCCCGGTGGGCGTGGGCTTCGGCATCCGCGACGCCGAGACGGCCCGCGCCATCGGGCGCGTGGCCGATGCGGTCGTCATCGGCACGCGGCTCATCCAGTTGATCGAAGGCCAGCCACCCGCACAGGTCGTGCCGGTGGCCGCCGAGTTCCTCGCCGGTATCCGCCAGGCGTTGGACGCGTAAGCACTCACTAGAATCCAGCCCCGAAAGGAAGCGCATGTCCTGGCTCGAAAAACTCCTCCCCCCCAAGATCCAGGCTTCGGAGCGCGCCGACCGGCGCAGCGTCCCCGAGGGCCTGTGGATCAAGTGTCCGAGCTGCGAATCGGTGCTGTACAAGACCGACCTCGAACAGAACAAAAACGTCTGCCCAACCTGCAGCCACCACCACCGGATGGGCGCGCGGGTGCGGCTCGACACCTTCCTCGACGGCGAGGGCCGCTACGAGATCGGCCAGGAAGTGCTGCCGGTCGACGCGCTCAAGTTCAAGGACAGCCGCCGCTACCCCGAGCGGCTGAAGGAAGCCCTGGAGAACACCGGCGAGACCGACGCCCTCATCGTCATGGGCGGAGCCGTGCACAGCATCAGCCTGGTGGCGGCGGCCTTCGAGTTCGACTTCATGGGCGGCAGCATGGGCAGCGTGGTCGGCGAGCGCTTCGTGCGGGGCGTCGAGACCGCCATCGAGCAGAAGGTGCCCTTCGTGTGCTTCACCGCCACCGGCGGCGCTCGCATGCAGGAGGGCCTGCTCTCGCTCATGCAGATGGCCAAGACCAACGCCGCGCTCACGCGGCTGGCCAAGAAGGGGCTGCCCTACATCAGCGTGCTCACCGACCCCACCATGGGCGGCGTGAGCGCCGGCTTCGCCTTTGTCGGTGACATCGTGATCGCCGAGCCGAAGGCGCTGATCGGGTTCGCAGGCCCGCGCGTCATCGAGTCCACCGTGCGCGTGACGCTGCCCGAAGGGTTCCAGCGCGCCGAGTTCCTGCAGCAGAAGGGAGCGGTCGATCTCATTTGCGACCGGCGCGAGCTGCGCAAGACCGTGGCCAACGCCTTGGCCATGCTGCAGCGGCAGCCGGCCGATGCGGTGAGCTGACTCCCATCGCCGACGCGGCGACCGACTGCCAGGGCGGCGGGCGCAACCGGTGGTCGCCGTGCACGGCGCGTTCGCAAGGCGGCGCGCCGATGTGGGCGGACTCACTGGCGCGCCTGGCTGCGCCGACCTTCAGGCCATCACGCTGGCCTGCACCCCTGCCAGCACGATCCCCGCCACCTGGAGCAGCACCAGCAGTACCAGCGGCGACAGATCGATACCCCCGACCAGCGGCACCAGGCGACGGAACGGCCGCAGGATCGGTGCGCACAGGCGCTCGACCAGATCGACCATGGGTGAGTCGGCGCGCACCCACGACAGCACCGCCCCGACGATCACCAGCACGGTGAGCGCGGAGATCGCCAGCCGCAACAGCCCGAACACGGCCGCCACCGGCAGCCAGGCCGCCCCCCCCGCGGCGCCCAGCAGCAGCCACAGCAGCGTCACCTGCGCCAGCTCGATCAGCCAGGCGCCGACCAGGCTGGCGGTGTCCCAGCGGCCCACCGCCGGCAGCACCTTGCGCAGCGGCAGGACCAGCCAGTCGGTAAGCGCGAACACGAATCGGCCGATCGGATTGGAGAACGAAATGCGCTGCCGCTGCATGTACAAGCGCAGCAGGCAGGAGCCCGCCAGCAGGCCAGCTGCGACATCGAGGAGCAATGAGAGGATTTGGAACAGCATGACCCGGGCGTTGAAGGCTCGTGGGATCATAGCGATCCGAATGGACCACCCCGTGTCGCCCTCCCTCACCCTGCAGTCGCTGCCGCTGTTCCCGCTCGGGACCGTGCTCTTTCCCGGCGGCGTGCTGCCGCTGCGCGTCTTCGAGGTGCGCTACCTCGACATGGTCAACCGCTGCCACAAGGCCGGTGCGCCCTTCGGGGTGGTCTCGCTCACGCACGGCCACGAGGTGCGGCAGCCCGGCGCCGAACAGGAAGGCTTTGCGCCGGTGGGGACCCTGGCCACCATCGAATCGCTTGCGACTCCCCAGCCGGGACTGATGATGATCCGCGCGCTGGGCGGGCAGCGCTTTCGCATCTCCGCCAGCCAGCGCCTCAAGCACGGCCTCTGGATCGCCGACGTGGACTGCCTGCCCGACGACGTTCCCGTGCCGGTGCCGCCCGACCTGGAAGATGCGGCGCGGGCGCTTCGCAAGGTACTGCAGTCCTTGCCCGCCAAGCTGCCTGCCGGCGAGGAGCCGCCGGTGCGTGCACCCTGGCACCTCGACGATGCGGGCTGGGTTGCCAACCGCTGGTGCGAACTGCTGCCGCTGCCCTTGCAGTTGAAGCACCGCCTGATGGACCTGGATAACCCACTCGTGCGGCTGGAGCTGGTGGGAGACCTGCTGACCAAGATGCGGATCGCCTGAGAGCAGATCGCCACGCCGCGCGCGCTGCGGCAGCGAAAGTGTCCGTTCCGCCCCGGCTGCCGAGCGGGCACCGAGAGGACGGCGGCGCTGGCCCGGCGCGGGACTGCGTCGCGCCCAGCCGACTGGCGGACAGCGGCGCGCGCGGGCCCATCCCCGCCACCACAGATCCGGGTTCGAGGCGCACGCTGGCCGAGGCTCGGCAAAAACCTAGAATCCCCGGTTTGGCTGCGCGCCACCCGCATTCCTTCCATCCGCTTCCTTCTGCCCTTCCACGATGTCCGACAACACCCCAGCCGCCCCAGCCGCAACCGACGAGAACCAGCTGATCGCCGAACGCCGCGAAAAGCTCAAGGCCTTGCGCGAGGTGCAGAAGCAAGGCGGCCCGGTTGCTTTTCCTAACGACTTCAAGCCCGCCGACCAGGCGGCTGGCCTGGTGGCCGCGCATGGGGACAAGGACGTAGCGGCGCTCGAAGCGCAGGCCATCGGGGCCAGCATCGCGGGACGCATGATGCTCAAGCGGGTCATGGGCAAGGCCAGCTTCGCGACGCTGCAGGACGCCTCGGGGCGGCTGCAGGTGTACGTGGCGCGTGACCAGGTGGGCGAGGAGAGCTACGCCGCCTTCAAGCACTGGGACCTGGGCGACATCGTGGCCTGCGAGGGCACCCTCTTCAAGACTCGCACCGGCGAGCTGACCGTGCAGGCCACGCGCATCCGCCTGCTCACCAAGAGCCTGCGTCCGATGCCCGACAAGTTCCACGGCATCAGCGACCAGGAGCTCAAGTACCGCCAACGCTACATCGACCTGATGACCGACGAAGACGCGCGCAAGCGCTTCATCGCGCGCAGCAGGGCCGTCACCAGCCTGCGCGAATTCATGGTGGCCCACGGCTTCCTCGAGGTGGAGACACCGATGCTCCACCCCATCCCCGGCGGTGCCAACGCGCGCCCCTTCGTCACGCACCACAACGCGCTGGACCAGGAAATGTTCCTGCGCATCGCGCCCGAGCTGTACCTCAAGCGCCTGCTCGTCGGCGGTTTCGATCGGGTGTTCGAGATCAACCGCAACTTCCGCAATGAAGGCATCTCGGTACGCCACAACCCCGAGTTCACGATGATGGAGTTCTACGCGGCCTACTGGAACTACCGCGACCTGATGGATTTCACCGAGGCCCTGGTGCGCGACGCCGCCCAGAAGGCCACCGGCTCGCTGCAGCTCTCCTACGCCGGCAAGCCGGTGGACCTGTCACGGCCTTTCGAGCGGCTCACGATCCGTGAGGCCATCGCCCGCCACACCGACGCGGGCGACGGCGCCGGCGACCGTGCGTGGCTGGTTGCCGCGCTGCGCGCGCTTGGCTTCTCGGAGGAGAAGGACCGCCTCGCGAGCCGCTCGCTCGCAAGCCTGCAGGTGATGTACTTCGAGGAGACGGTCGAGGACAAGCTCTGGCAGCCCACCTTCATCATGGAGCATCCCACCGAGATCTCGCCGCTCGCGCGCGCCAACGACCAGCGCCCGGAGGTCACCGAACGCTTCGAGCTGTACATCACGGGCCGCGAGTTCGGCAACGGGTTCTCCGAGCTGAACGACGCCGAGGACCAGGCCGCGCGCTTCGCCGCGCAGGTCGATGCCAAGGATGCCGGCGACCACGAAGCCATGTATTTCGACCACGATTTCGTGCGGGCGCTCGAGTACGGCATGCCCCCTGCGGGCGGATGCGGCATCGGCATCGACCGCCTGGTCATGCTGCTCACCGACAGCCCGAGCATCCGCGACGTGATCCTGTTCCCGGCGCTGCGGCGCGAGGGGTGAGCGCGAGCGCGATGATGGCGGTTGGCGGATCGAACATGTCAGGCGCTCGGGAATCGCGACGCTCGGTAGGCCGCACTGCGTTCCACGCCAAGGCACCGGCAGGCTCCTCCTGAAGTTGCCCCTTCACGGACGCCATCCTGTTCACATCAGCGGAGTCCGAGATGCCCGAATCAAGGCCGCCGCACCCGGCGGAGCTTCGTCAGAATCCTTGAACTGGCGCGCGTTGACTGCACGCCGGCGGAGCTGTCTCGGGAGTTCGGCCCGAGTGCGCAGAGCATCACGACCCAGATCGCGCAGAGCGCGAGTGACAGCGAACGCCGATGCCTGGCAAGCAGAGCCTGACGACGGCCGAGCGCGAGCGACTGGGGCGGCTGCGCCGCGAACTGCGGCAGGTCGAGCAGGAGCGCGACATGCCGGTAAAGGCTGGGGCCTGGTTCGCCGCCGGGCACGACAAGACGTCCACGCCGTCTGCGAACTGGTGAATGCAAACCATGCCGGCGTCAGCGGGTGAGCGTGCGCGCGATGTGCCGGGTGTTGGCCGTGTCGCACAGCGGCACCTACGACTCGCGCGGTCGTGCGTCCACTGCCCCGGCGATCGGCGACGCGGTGCTAACCGGGAGGATGCGCGCACGCGTGGTTCTGCGCCGACGCGCTCGACCAGCTGGGGGTCGCGGACATGACGTACACCACGTCCGGAGAACGACTACAAAATGCTTGCAAATTCCTGTACGGCTGAGTAGTCTGAGGCCAAGGTGAGTACTCGGGTATTCATTGAATTCCGCGATCCGCAGAGATGTACGGCGCGGCGAGTGGCCTCTACCAACCGACGGTCTGAACGAGCACTTATGACACATTCACAACCTCGCATTGCCATCATTGGCGCCGGCCCGTCCGGCCTGTACGCAGCCGAAGGTCTGCGCCGTCACGGCTGGCAGGATGTGACCGTCTTCGAGCGGCAGGCCCGTGTAGGTGGCATGGCGCTCACGCGCTATTACGAGCCCGGAGACGGCCGGCGCATCCCCTATGACATGGGCAGTTTGCAACCTTCCAGCTCAAGGCAGTTGGTCCGACTGATCGAAGAACTGGGGCTGCACTTCGGGGTCGATCTCGGCGAAGGTCACCGCGTTGGCCAGCCGATCCGCCTTCGTCTCTACAACGAGCGCCAACGCAAATACGTGGCCGATTTCGTAAGCCATCCCCACACTGGCCAGCCCTGGAGCAAGCAACTGGTTTTCTTGCGCGACATCGCCCGGCTGGCACCCTGGGTGTTTCGCATGAGGAAGCTGGCAAAGCCGGGGTTTTCCCATGGCCTGCCCCCCAAATTTCTGCGTATGTCAGTGTCCGAGTGGATGGACGCGTGTGACTTCAAGCTCATTCGCCCGCTACTGCTGGCCCAGGCCAGCGGGGTAGCGTGCGGCGGACAGCATGAGCACGCCGCGTCCGAGCGGTCCATGGTGCAGGCGCTCAAGGATCTGGTCTTCGCGCTCAAGCCGCCTCGAGTCTATGGAAAGGGCCTATATCACCCCGTGCGCGAAGGCTACCAAGAGGTCCTGATCCGGCTGGCAAAGCGCTTGAATGTGGTGACGCACGCCAACATCACCGCCATTCGCCGGGACAGTGCAGGCGTGCATCTGACCTGCAATGGCCAATCCCATCACTTCGATCGACTGATCATCGCTTGTCCTCCCAACAGTCTGGCGCCGGTGATGGATGCCGATGCCCATGAACGAGCCCTCTATCACATGGCTCGGTGCAATCGGCCGACCTGGCGGGTGGCTTTCCTGGCGCGGGGAATTCCTGAGCCAGCCGCAGGCTATCTCTTCACCGACCAGGCCGAGTACGCCGATGCACCACCATCGCTCAGCTTGTTCGCATGCAACGCACTGGTGGAAGGCAGCGGCAAGGACGCCCTGCGCCTTTATGGCGGTCTCGTCGGCCACGGGAGCGTGGAGGGGATCGAAGTCGCACTCGACAACGCGGCGAACCGTCTCAAGAACGTCTTTGGCGCCCACGACATCCAGTGGATCGACAAGGTGTTCTGGCCACAGTTCAACACGCATATCGGCATCGAGGACGTGGCGCGGGGCGCCTACGATCAGTTCGAGCAGCTGCAGGGGCGCAATGCCACCTATTACACCGGCGAATACCTGTCCGGCAACTCGCACGGCAAGACGCTGGAGTATTCCTGGGAGCTGGTGCGCCGACACTTCGCCAAGGCGCCCGCGCCTTCGGCCACCCCGGCTTGGCAGCACGGGTTCGGCACCAGGGCGGGCAGCTGACGAGAAGACAGACGTCCCCGCCAAAGCACGGATCGACCGTCTGACCACTCCCGTGGCCGAACCGACTGAACACATCGGAAAGCCTTCCAGCAGGTCCAGCGGCGTGGCGCTACTGCCAGGTGACTCGCCACGCGCCTGCGCATCCAACGCTCACACGCGCAACCCGCATGCGACGAGGTGGCGTACCAAGCCTGCGAATCGCTGCGCGCTTCCTTCCCAGCCATGCAGGCACAGGACCAAAGGTCCCGCTCTCCCCAGCAATGAACCATCGAGCCGCCAGGTGTGGTGACCCGTTGATCGGCAGACCGCAGACGGCTCTTTCCGGCGACGCGGCGTCGCATGCCACCACAAGCCGATTCCGCGCGGCAACGGCCGCTGCAGCCAGGCGATGAATCCCCCTGGCAAGCGTTTCGTCATGCAAGTTGTCCCTCGCCGGCCGCCGGCGCAATGGACAGGCATCACCGGAACGCGGGTCGCGCGATGCAGACCCTTTGCCGCTCTCCTCTACAGCGCAAGCAACCTTCATGGTGTGGCGCTAACACATACATAAATCTAAAGCTTGCGTGAAGCTGTGCTGATGTGCAGAATAGGTTACAGGTCGTAGCGGGGATCGATACCCCGAACACCTGAGCCAGGGAGCGATAGAACAGCCGTACCAGCCATCGGGAGAGCCTTGTGCCCACCGGACTGACTTCTCCACGCCATCGGCACGGCATGTTTGCTGCGCGCGGCTCGCCCCCCTCGATTCCACGCTCCGCGCCGCCAGGGGCCTGACCCCCTCACTCACCCGTTTCCCTCAGTGTTCTGCCGCCACCACGCGGCGGCGGGGCATCCTTTTTTCGGAGGTTTTCAATGTC
Source organism: Ramlibacter sp. AN1015 (assembly GCF_037726105.1). NCBI lineage: Bacteria > Pseudomonadati > Pseudomonadota > Betaproteobacteria > Burkholderiales > Comamonadaceae > Ramlibacter > Ramlibacter sp. AN1015. Next base: position 3,523 of record NZ_JBBJUM010000007.1, on the reverse strand, counting down.
CATGTCCATGTCGAACGCCAACTCGAAATCAGCGCGTGCGTCCATACCCGTCGCAGTCGTGGGCGCCAGCGCACTGTTCCCGGGCTCTGCCGACAAGCTGGGCTTCTGGCGGGACATCCTCGCCGGCAAGGACCTCGTCACGGAGGTGCCCCCGAGCCACTGGCTGATCGACGACTACTACGATCCGAACCCGTCAGCCGCGGACAAGGTCTACGCCAAGCGCGGGGCTTTCCTCAAGGCGGTGGACTTCAATCCCATGGAGTTCGCGATCCCGCCGACCACCCTCCCATCGACCGACACGGCGCAGCTGCTGGCGCTGCTCGTGGCCAAACAGGTTCTCGAGGACGCCGCCGGCAGCCAGTTCGCGAAGATGGACCGCAGTCGCATGAGCGTCGTGCTCGGGGTGGCGTCGGCCACCGAACTGGTGACCGAACTGAGCGCCCGCATGCAGCGTCCCGTCTGGGCCGACGCACTGCGCAAGCACGGCTTCGACGAGGCACAGGTTCAGGCGATCTGCGACCGGATCTCCGACCAGTACGTGCCGTGGACCGAGAACTCCTTCCCCGGGATGCTGGGCAACGTGGTGGCCGGGCGAATCGCCAACCGGTTCGACCTCGCGGGCACCAACTGCGTGATCGATGCCGCCTGCGCCAGCTCGCTGGCGGCCCTGCACCTGGCCTTGCTCGAGCTCGAAAGCGGCCACAGCGACCTGGTCATCACGGGCGGGGTGGACACGCTCAATGACCCGCTGATGTACGCCTGCTTCAGCAAGACACCCGCGCTCTCGCCCACGGGCGACTGCCGCCCCTTCTCCGCATCGGCCGACGGCACCATCCTCGGCGAAGGCCTGGGCATGCTGGCGCTCAAGCGCCTGCAGGATGCCGAGCGCGATGGCGACCGCATCTACGCCGTGATCCGCGCACTGGGCACCTCCTCCGACGGCCAATCGAAGAGCATCTACGCCCCCGTGGCCGCAGGCCAGGCCAAGGCGATTCGCCGCACCTACGACACCGCCGGCTTCGGCCCAGAAACGGTCGAACTGCTGGAGGCACACGGCACGGGCACGCGCGCCGGCGACCTGGCCGAATTCCAGGGCCTGGCCCGCGTGTTCGGTGATGCCGGCGCCCAGGCCAGGCGCTGGTGCGCGCTGGGGTCCGTCAAGTCGCAGATCGGTCACACCAAGGCAGCCGCCGGCAGCGCCGGCCTGTTCAAGGCCGTCATGGCCTTGCACCACAAGGTGCTGCCGCCGACGATCAAGGTCGATGAGCCCAATCCGGGCCTGAACGTCGCCGACAGCCCCTTCTACCTGAACACCCGAGCCCGGCCGTGGGTTCGCGGATCCGACCACCCCCGGCGAGCCTCGGTCAGCTCCTTCGGCTTCGGCGGCTCCAACTACCACGTGGCGCTGGAGGAATACACCGGCGCAGCGCCGCGCCGGCCACGCCTGCGCACGCACGAGCACGAGTTGCTCCTGGTGGCCGCGAACTCGGCCAGCGAGCTGATCGATCGATGCCGTGCGCTCGACCTTAGCGAATCGGTCGCGGCCTTCACCGCCCACGAGAGCCTGCGGGCCTGGCAAGGAGGCGCGCACCGACTGGCTTTGGTCGTCACGCCGCAGGACGCCGCCGCGACCATGGCCACGGCCCTGAACCGCATCGCCATGCAGCCGCAGCAGCCGTTTGCCCTGCCCGGTGGCGCTGTTCACTACGGCGTCGGGCCCGCAGTCGGATCGCTCGGGCTGGTCTTTTCGGGCCAAGGCAGCCAGTACGTCGACATGGGTCGCGACCTGGCCATGAGCTTCGATGCCGCACGAAAGGTGTGGGACCGCTGCGCCGACCTGACGCTCGGACCCGTGCCGCTGCACGAGGTCGTCTTTCCGCCCCCCGTGTTCGACGAGGGCTCTCGTGCAAGCCAGAAGCGAACGCTCACGAATACCGAGTGGGCGCAACCCGGCATCGGCGCGGTTCAACTTGCACAGCTCGCGCTCCTCGAGCAAGTTGGCATCACGCCCAGCGCGGTGGCGGGCCATAGCTTCGGCGAGTTCACCGCGCTCGCGGCGGCCGGCTCGTTGTCCAAGGGCGATCTGCTGCGCGTGGCGCGCCGTCGCGGCGAGCTGATGGCCGCGGCAGCCACGGTGCCCGGCGCGATGACGGCGGTGATGGGCGGCCCGCAGGACCTGGAACAGCAGGTCAGGGCCTGCGGCTTCGCCGTGGTCGCCGCCAACCGCAACGCGCCTTCACAGCTCGTGTTCTCGGGCGCCTTGTCCGCGATCGAGCAGCTCGAGCGCTGGCTCCTGTCCAGCTCGCTCGAATTCAAGCGCCTGCCAGTGAGCACCGCCTTCCATTCACCGCTGGTACAAGCCGCGGTCGAGCCCTTGGCGCAGTTCCTGGCCGGCATCGACGTGCGCCCGCCCACCTTTCCCGTGTACGCCAACACGACCGGGCAACCCTACCCGACCTCTGCCGAATCGATCCGCAGGCAACTGGCCCAGCAGCTCGCCGCACCCGTGCGCTTCAGCGAGCAGGTCGAAAACATGTACGCGGCCGGCGTGCGCGTCTTTCTGGAAGTGGGTCCACGCAGTCCGCTGTCGGGCTTCGTCGAGCAGACGATCGGTGGGCGCCCATGCGTGGTTGCGAGCCTGGATCGCATGGGCACCGATGGTGTGCTGACGTTGTGCCACGCCCTGGCCAAGCTCGCAGCCGCCGGCATCGCCATGCAGCCGGCCGAGCTGTGGCGGGACTACGCAGCGCCGTCCGACCCCCGGCTGCAGAAGAAGCCGGCGCTGGCCTTTCCCATCCTGGGATGCAACTACGGCCGGCCCTATCCGCCCGCACCGGGCACTAATCCGTCCGGGGCCCACCCAGTGCCGGTCCCGGTCAGCGCGCCATCGAGCACGGCCCCCCATGCATCGGCGGCCGCCGCCGCCGACATGGAGGTTCAGCAATGGATGGCGCAGTTGCAGGCCGACTCGCAGGCCAGACGAGCGAGCCAGGCAGTGAAAACGGTGCAAACGGTGCAGGCAGTGCAGGCACCTAGCCAGGAGGCGCCTGCGCCAGCGGTCAGCCCGCAGCCAGCCGCACTGCCCGCCGATACCGGCAGCCGCACCGGAAGCTCCGCGCTTCGCGATGCGCTGCTGGCCGTGGTGTCTGAGAAGACCGGCTACCCCGCCGACATGCTCGATCTGTCCCTCGAACTCGAAGCCGGCCTGGGCATCGATTCGATCAAACGCGTCGAAATTCTCTCGGCCTTCCGCGAACGCATGCCCGGCCTGCCCGAGGTCGCGCCCTCGCAGCTGGCCGCGCTCAACACCCTCGGCGACGTGCTGGCGTTCATGCACACCGATGCACCCGCGCCCCCTGCGACAGCGCCCGTCGCGACCATCGCACCGCCGGCGGCTGAGGCGCCTGCGTCGGCAGCGGCCACGACGCCAGCCATCGACGCTACAGCCCTTCGCCAGACCCTGCTGGCCGTCGTGTCCGAGAAGACCGGCTACCCCGCCGACATGCTCGACTTGTCCCTCGAG
>NZ_JBBJUM010000006.1:0-284228 GCF_037726105.1 Ramlibacter sp. AN1015 | reverse complement strand
GTCATGCGGATCCGGTGCCAGTGCGCGACGGAACACTGCGTCGAGTGCCGTCGGCAGTCCCCGGCGGACGGTGCGCACCGTCCGCGGCTCCTGACGCTGTGCGGGCTCGCCCCTGCCGAAGGCGTCGCTCTCGAACGGGTGGACGCCGGTGATGAGCTCAAAGGCCACGACCGCGGCGGCGTAGAGATCGCAGCGGCTATCGCACGGCTGGCCCGCGGCCTGCTCGGGTGCCAGGTAGCGCGGGTCGTCGAAGGGTCCCGGTCGCAGCGCGCCGGCGGCCAGCGCAGACCAGCCGAAGCCGGTGAGTTTCAGCTGGCCGGTGCGACTGACGAGCAGATGCTCGGGATGGATGGCGGCGTGCACCAGACCGTGGGCATGGGCGAACTCGAGTGCCGACAGCAGCTGCACTGCGAGCGCCAGGCCGTGCAGCGGCGGCAGCCGCCCGACCCGCGCGAGGTACGCGGCCGTGGTTTCGCCTTCCACGAAGGCGGTGGTGACGTAGGCGGCCTCGCCGTGCCAGCCGCAATCGCGCACGGCCACCAGGTTCGGGTGTTCGAGGACCGCGGCCGCCATGCCGGCGGCACGCAGGCGCGCCTGCGCTTCCGGGGTGGGCGGCGCGGCCGGCGCCGGACACCGGCACACCGCGAGCCGCTGCGCACTGGCAGGGTCGCAGGCCTCGTGCACCGTGCGCCCGGGGCTGCTCGCGATGACGCGCAGAAGCTGCAGGCCGTCCAGCGTGGATCGTGGCGGCACCGAGCTCATCGCCAGCCCTCTCGGCTCTGATCCCCAGCGCGGTGTTCGGGTGTGCCCTCGGCTTGCTGCATCCGGGCCATGGTCGAGGTTGACGTGGGGTGCACCTGTAGGACGACGGAGCGTCCGCGCGTCTGTCCACAGGCGTGAATCGAGGCCGCCGCAGCAGCACGGATCAGGTGTGTCGGCCGCCGGTACGGCGCGCCACCGCGAGCCACTCGTCGGCGGGCAAGTCCCAGCGCCGGCGAATGTCGGCAGCCCTTGCCGCGAGCACCTCTTCGCAAGGCAAGGTGCCGAGTTGCGCGAGGACGACGACGTTGCCCGCCTCGGTCGGCGGAAACTGCCACACCGCGCCCGGCCGCAGCCCTTCGCGGATGCGCGCGACGCTGCCGCGCACGTCGAGCTCGCGTCCGATCAGGTTCACCGCAACGCTGGCGTCGGCGCGCAGGACACGTCGGCAGCGGGCGTAGAACGCCGCGGTGTCGAGGGCCGGCGCCTCGACGAAGGCGTCGTAGGCATCTATCTGCAATACATCGATGCTGTGCGCAGCGGCTTGCCGCGCGATGAAGTCGCCGCCCTCCGCATGCACCACGCGCAGGCGCTCGTCGTCCGGCGGCAGCAGGAAGTGGATCCGGCAGACGGCGATCACGTCCTGCTCGATTTCGACGGCGCTGGCACGCATGCCCAGCACGCCGTGCGCGAAGCGCGTGAGCGAGCCGGCCCCGAGGCCGATGGTGACGAGGTGCTTGAGCGGCAGCGTGGCCGCATCGTGGAACAGCAGCCACGCCGACATGTGCAGCGCGTAGGCGAGCTCCAGCCGCTGCGGGTCGTCGATGCGCATGGCGCCCTGGCACCAGGCGGTGCCGAAGCGCAGCAGGCGCAGTCCGTCGCACTCGCTGACGCATAGTTCCATCAGCAGGCCCCGCCCGCGAGCGGACGCGCAGCGCACGCTCGCGCCAGGCACCCGCACCGGGACATGCCGCGAAAGTCGCGGCACGCCACCGGACCGGAGGCGCCTCGTGCGCCGGCAGGGATGCAGAGGCTGCGCCCCATTCGGCGCCGCGGGCGCGGGTTCAGGCCGCGCCTTCCTGCGCGGCGGCAGACTCCGCGGACGTGATGGTGACGTCGCCGCCGCTGATGCGCAGGGTGCCATCGGGCCGCGCATCGACGAGCCTGCCATCGGACAGGCGGTATTCCACCTGACCGGTGGGCTCCCAGCTCTCCACGCCGGCCGCGCCTTCGGTGCGCGCGAGCCGGTCGTAGGCGCACACCTTGTAGCGCTGCCCATCGGAGCCGTCGGCGAAAAAGGATTCGAGGAACTGAAGTCGCATGTCCATGGCTCTACCTCATGTGGTCTAAGGACGCTCCGGAGCCCTCGCGCTGTGCGGCCGTGCCGGCTCGGCGCCATCGGCCCCGGTCCGAGCGGGCGGCCGCATGCCGTGCTGCGGTCGTGCCGTGGTGCCGTGGTGCCGTTGTTCCCGGCTGCCGCGGTGCGCGTCCGGCTCCAGTCAGGACGACCCATTCTGCCAATCCGGGGCGCCGGGGAAAGGCCTGGAAACCGTGTTGCACCGCCTTTACCGGAGCGCCACACGAAGGCCGGCTTGAAAGCGGGCCGACAACGCACCACCTGAGGCGCATGAATCCCTCTATCAGCCTCAACCGAAGTTTGGTGGCCTTGGCACACGTGTTGCAGCGCATGGAGCTGAGCGGGCGAAAGGTCGATCCGCAGCAGTACCGCAGCGTGGTGGCGCGGCTCGAGGCCGAGCTCAGCGCCACCCAGGGCGACCCGGCCCTGGAGCCGCTGCTGCAGAGCGTGCCCGCGCTGTCCGAACTCTACGAAAACATGCAGTACGCCCACGCGGGCTTGTGCCGCTCGCCGCTGGACGCGGGTCTCGAAGCCGAGTTGCGCGCACGCCGCGCGATCGAGGCGGCACGCGCGGCGGCGGCGCGGCGCTGACGGTCCTGCGCGGACGGCGGCGCATCGATTGCCGAGGTGCGCGTGCGCACCGCATCGAGGCGCAGCACCGCTCCACGCGCTGAGCCACTGCGCGCATCAGCACGGCATCAGTGCCCGCACGTGCCGCATGCGACCTCGGGCACGGATGTATCGGGTATCGCGATTGCGTATCGCGTATCGCCTCGTTGCTCGTTGCCGGGCGCGGGGGATGCGGGCTGCGGCACGCGGCAGTGTGGATGGTCGGGTCGGCCGGGCCGCTCGCATGGTCCGGCCTGTGGACCATGTTGGCGCCGCCCTTCCACTCTGTACACGCGGCGCGAGTGACGCTCACAATGGCAGCTCGCGCGGGCACGGCGCCCGCGTACCTGCCCTGCGCGGCAGCCCACCCGGCGCAGGCGTGCCGGGTCGGGCCGCGCGCCCGATCATCGAAGGAGCTTTTCGCATGCGCATGACCCCGCTGGGCCGCACCGGCTTGTTCGTCTCCGAGCTGTGCCTCGGCACCATGACCTTCGGTGGCACGGAGGGCACCATGTGGGGCAGCATCGGGCGACTGGGGCAGGCCGAGGCCGAGCGGCTGATGGGCCAGGCCATCGACGCCGGCATCAACTTCATCGATACCGCCGACGTCTACGGCGGCGGCGCCTCCGAAGAGATCACGGGTCGGGCGCTGCGCAACCTCAAGCGCCCGCGTGACGAAATCGTCGTCGCCACCAAGGTCTTCAGCGAAACCGGGCCGGGCGCCAACATGCGCGGCAACACGCGAGCGCACATCCTGGACGGCATCAAGGCAAGCCTCAGGCGCCTGCAGCTGGAGCACATCGACCTCTACCAGATCCACGGCTTCGATCCGGCGACGCCTGTCGAAGAGACGGTGCGTGCGCTCGACCAGCTCGTGCGCCACGGGCATGTGCGCTACGTCGGCGTCTCCAACTGGGCCGCCTGGCAGATCGTGAAGGCACTCGGCATCTCCGAGCGCCTGGGCCTGGCGCGCTTCGAGTCGCTGCAGGCGTACTACACCGTCGCGGGCCGCGACCTCGAACGCGAGCTGATCCCCATGCTGCGCAGCGAGGGACTGGGCCTGATGGTCTGGAGTCCCTTGGCGGGCGGGCTGCTGAGCGGCAAGTTCGGGCGCACGCAGCAGGGTGAGGCCGACAGCCGGCGTGCGGTGTTCGACTTTCCACCGGTGAACAAGGAGCGCGCCTGGGATGTGGTCGAGGTGATGCGCGAGATCGCACAGGCGCGTGGCGCGACCGTGCCCCAGATCGCACTGGCCTGGCTGCTGCACCAGCCGCAGGTGAGCAGCGTGATCATCGGCGCCAAGCGGCCGGAGCAGCTCGCCGACAACATCGGCGCGACCGAGGTGCGCCTGGAAGCGCAAGACCTCGAGAAGCTCGACGCGGTGAGCCGGCTGCCGGTCGAATACCCCGGCTGGATGCTCGACCGCCAGGGCGAGGTGCGCCGGCGCCAGTTGGCGCAGATTGCTCGGGCGCGCTGAGGCGCGGTTCGCCGGACGCTGCGGCATGGAACGCGCCACCGAACGGTCGGAGCATGGGCGTGCGAGGAGCTGGCGCATCGTGGGCTGGAGTGCCGGCGCAGCACTGCTGCTGCTGCCCTTTCTGGCGATGCAGTTCACGCGCGAAGTCGCATGGGACGGCGCCGACTTCGCGCTGGCGGGCGCACTGGTGCTTGCGACCGGCTGCGGCTGGGAGCTGGCCCTGCGCGTGCGTCGCGACAGGACGTACCTGGGCGCCGTCGCGCTCGCACTCGCGACGGCCTTCGTGCTGCTGTGGGCCAACGCCGCGGTGGGCATCGTCGGCTCGGAGCGCAACCCCTTGAACGCCCTGCACCACGGCGTGCTCGCCGTCGGCCTGGTGGGCGCCTTGCTCGCGCGCCTGCGTGCGCCCGGCATGGCGGCGGCGATGTTCGCCACGGCGCTCGCTCAAGCGGCGGTCCTGCTCGTTGCACACTACGCCGGCACCCAGGCCGTCGAGCCTGTCGCCTGGGTCTTCGTCGCGGCATGGCTTGGCTCCGCCTGGCTGTTTCGGCGCGCGGCCCGCCGAGACCTGGCGCGGCGATAGCGCTGGGGTGCGGCCCGCGCTATCGTTCGCCCACCCCAGTTGCGAGGAAACCACCATGTCGTCCCAGACCGTCCGTCTCCACCGCGTGTTGCGCTGCCCGCCGGAGCGGGTGTTTCGCGCCTTCGTGGAGCCCGCCGCCTTCGAACGCTGGCTTCCGCCGTTCGGATTTACCGGGAAGGTGCACGCGATGGAGCCGGTGGTCGCAGGCCAATGGCGCATGTCGTTCACCAACTTCGGGACCGGGCACAGCCACCACTTCGGCGGAAAGTACCGCGAGATCGATTCCGGCCGCCGCCTCGTGTACGACGCGAGCTTCGACGCCCCCGAGCTGCCGGGCACGATGGTGACCACCGTGATCCTCACCGCGGTGTCCTGCGGCACAGATATGCAGGTGACGCAGGAAGGCATTCCAGAGGTCATTCCTGCGGAGATGTGCTATCTGGGCTGGCAGGAATCCCTGGTCGCGCTGGCGCAGCTGGTGGAGCCTCGGATTCCCGAGTGATGTGCCCCTTCGGGGGCTGTGCTCAGTTCAGCCGCAGGATCCGCTTGCATTCTGCGGTGATGAGCGCGGCGAGGTCGCGTGCCGCGGGAGCCAGCCGGTCTTCGCTGCGGGTGTAGAGCCCTGCTGTCAGTAGCGGAAGCGGCTTGGTCAGGGGAATCTCCTCGAGCAGTTGCGCGACCGCGGGTTCACTCAGCATGGGCCGTCCGACCAGCGCGAGCGAATCGCTCTGGGCGAGAGTTGCAATCTTGATCGAATGCGACTCGCATTCCGCAGCCGATGCAGGCACCTCCAGCCCCTCGGCGCGAAACGCCTCCTCCAGCACGCCACCGGCCCCTCGCGGCCGCGTCAGGATCCAGTGCGCCGAGCGAAGCTCGTGCAAGCTGCGCGCGTGGCGCTGCGGATGGCCCTTGCGCGCGACGACCACGAGTCGGAAGCGGGCGAGCGCCCGCACGGCAAAGCCGCTGGTCGGCTCCCGCTCCAGGCGCAGGCACACGGCGAAGTCGAGCGTGCCCTCGCGCAGCATCGGAAGCAGCGTTTCCTGGGTTCCCTCGACGATTCGTACCCGGGTGTCCGGGCGCTCGCGGCCATAGCGCGCCAGCACCGGCGGAATGAGCCACGCACCTATCACGGACGCGACCCCCAACGTTGCCGCGTTCCGCGCGCGCCCGGCCAGCCGTTCGACGTCCTCGCGTGCCCTCTGCACCTCGGCCTGAATGCCCCGGGCGCGCGGAAGCACCGCCCGGCCGGCGTCGGTGAGCTCGATGCCACGACTGCTGCGATGAACGAGCGTCGCGTCGAGATCCTGCTCGAGCGCCTGCAGGCTCTTCGTAACCGACGGCTGCGAGAGGTTCAGCTTGCGCGCGGCTGCACGGATGCTTCCCGCCTCGGCCACGGCGCAGAGCACTTTCAGCTGGGCGAGTTGCATGGTGATAGGCACCGGTTATCTGCAAGAAGCCTTCGCATCTTATGGTTCCCGGGCTCCGGTGGTGTACTGCCGCCACGACACACGAGGGCTTCAATCATGAAACGACGCCTCTGCTTGCTTGGTGGATTGCTGGCGCTTGCGATGGCCCAGGCGCAGCCACTGTCCGCACCCCACATGACCATCATCGTGGGCGGCCCACCTGGCACGCCCGGGGATGCGCTCGCCCGCGCGCTTTCCGAACCGCTCGCACGTGAGTTCGGCCGCCCCGTGATGGTTGAGAACAAGCCCGGTGCTGCGGGCACGCTGGCGCTCGCGGCCGTGAGCCGAGCGGCCGCAGACGGTTCGGTACTCGGGATCTTTGCCCTGCAGCACGCAGTCGCGCCGCAGCTGGTCAAGGCAATGCCGTACGACGCGCAACGCGACCTGTCGCCGGTGCGGCAGATCTCCACGGTAAGCAACCTCCTCGTCGTGCGCGCGGACAGCGCGCTCACGGACCTCGCGGCGCTGCTGCGGCAGGCGCAGCACGGCCGCCTCACCTATGCGTCGGGCGGCATGGGAACACCTTCGCAGCTGGCAGCCGAGTTGTTCGCGCAGGAGGTGCAGCGCGGATTACGGCATGTACCCTTCAACGGTCCGGTCGCGGGGCTCGCTGCGCTCGCCGGCGGCCATGTCGATCTGATGTTCGCGACGACCCCGGCCGCTTTGCCGCTGATCCATGCAGGCAAGCTGCGCCCGCTCGCGATCACCGCTGCGCAGCGCCTCGCGGCCTTGCCGCATGTCCCGACGCTGGCCGAGCTGGGCTACCCCGGAGCCGGCCTCCAGGACTGGCATGGCGTCGTGGCGCCGGCCGGAACGCCCGCCGCCCGGATCGCGAACATGGCCGATGCGATCGGCCAGGCTCTGGCCACGCCCGCGGTGCAGCAGCGGCTGCAGTCACTCGGCCTGGAGCCGCTGGCGGACTCGGGCCCCGCGCAGTTTGGCGCGTTCATCGAAGCCGAGACGGACCGCTGGGCCGCTGTGATGCGCCGCGCCACAGGTGCGACGCAGTGAACAGCTGCGCGCGGGCGTCCCACGGATGCGCATGACACCGTTCAGCCCGCAGCCTGTGGGAGGGTGCACGCACCTGCGGGGCGCGAGCTACTGAAGGAACCTGGAGACGGCAGAGGCTGGATAGCCTCGGCGGACAAGAAAAAAAAGCGCGATGGGCTGAAAGCCGCATCGCGCTTGTACGTGTGCTTGGCGGAGTGGACGGGGCTCGAACCCGCGACCCCCGGCGTGACAGGCCGGTATTCTGACCAACTGAACTACCACTCCGCGTGGTGCTGCGTCTGCCCGCTTGCGCGGACCAAGTGCCAGCTGCTTGTGCCGTATCCCGCGAGAGGGAAATCTGGCGACCCTACGGGGATTCGAACCCCGGTACTCACCGTGAAAGGGTGATGTCCTAGGCCTCTAGACGATAGGGTCATCGGGGGGTCGCATTCACCGGCTGTGCGCCTGCGGCTGCAGCCTCCCTTGAGGCGAATCGATTTTCCCGACGCTGATGGTGGAGGTAAGCGGGATCGAACCGCTGACCTCTTGCATGCCATGCAAGCGCTCTCCCAGCTGAGCTATACCCCCGCACCTGACATCGGGACCCAAAATAAAACCAGCCTCGACGGGCTGGTTTTATCGACTGACTTTGGCGGAGTGGACGGGACTCGAACCCGCGACCCCCGGCGTGACAGGCCGGTATTCTAACCAACTGAACTACCACTCCGCGTGGTGCTGCGTCTGCCCGCTTGCGCGGACCAAGTGCAACCTGCTTGTGCCAACTCCCGTGACGGAAAACCGTGACGGAAAAACTGGCGACCCTACGGGGATTCGAACCCCGGTACTCACCGTGAAAGGGTGATGTCCTAGGCCTCTAGACGATAGGGTCGTAACCTTGGACTTTTCAGTGCCGTCTCGACGTTTGGTGGAGGTAAGCGGGATCGAACCGCTGACCTCTTGCATGCCATGCAAGCGCTCTCCCAGCTGAGCTATACCCCCGTGGCGTCGAGACCGAAATTCTATACTGGTTTTTGGCCCATCAGCAGCCGCTCGACAACATCTTTTCGCTCGGAGAGTGCGAGCACCGCATCGAGCGACGGGGTCTGCGCGGTGCCCAGCACGAGCACGCGCACGGGCATCGCGAGTTGGGGCATCTTGAGGCCGCTGGCGCGCAGGGTTTCCTTGATCGCCTCGCCGATCGCGTCCTTGTTCCATTCGCATCCTTCGAGCATGCGCGCGAGGATGCCGATGGCCGGCCGCACGGCCTCGGTCAGGTGCTTGGCCAACTCGTCGCGCGAGGGCTCCACCGGCCGATAGAACTTGCCTGCCCAGTCGGCCAGCACCACCGTGGTGTCGCAGCGGTCCTTGAACAGGCCGCAGATGGCCGGCAGCCGCGCATCGGGCTCGATGCCTCGCGCACGCAGCTGCGGCGCCACCAGATCGGCAAGGCTCGCATCGCTCGCCTGCTTCATGTGCTGCGCATTGACCCAGCGCAGCTTCGCCTCGTCGAACTGCGCGGCGCTGCGGCCCAGGTGATCGAGGTCGAACCACTGCAGGAACTGCTGGCGGCTGAAGATCTCGTCGTCGCCATGCGACCAGCCCAGCCGCGCAAGGTAGTTCACGACCGCATCGGCCAGGAAGCCTTCATCGCGGAACTGGGTGACGGGCTTGGCGCCGTTGCGCTTGCTCATCTTCTCGCCGCTCTCGTTCAGCACCGTGGGCAGGTGCGCGTACACCGGTGGCTCCTGCCCCAACGCGCGAAAGATGTTGATCTGCCTGGGCGTGTTGTTCACGTGGTCGTCGCCGCGGATCACGTGGGTGATGCGCATGTCGATGTCATCGACCACCACGCAGAAGTTGTAGGTGGGAGTGCCGTCGGGCCGGGCGATCACCAGGTCGTCGAGTTCGTCGTTGCTGATCTCGATGCGGCCCTTGACCTTGTCCTCCCACACCACCGCGCCGCCCTGCGGATTGCGAAAGCGCAGCACCGGCTGCACGCCTTCGGGCACCGGTGGCAGCTGCTTGCCAGGTTCGGGGCGCCAGGTGCCGTCGTAGCGTGGTTTCTCCTTGGCCTGCATCTGCCGCTCGCGCAGTGCATCGAGTTCGGCGACGCTCATGTAGCAGGGGTAGACCAGGTCCTGTGCGCGCATCTGCGCCAGCACCTCGCGGTAGCGGTCCATTCGCTGCATCTGGTAGTAGGGGCCCTCGTCGTGGTCGAGCCCCAGCCAGGCCATGCCTTCGAGGATGACATCCACCGCCGCCTGCGAGGAGCGCTCGAGATCGGTGTCCTCGATGCGCAGGATGAACTCGCCCCCCTGCGACCGGGCGAACGCCCACGGGTACAAGGCGGAACGGATGTTGCCCAGGTGGATGAATCCGGTGGGCGAGGGAGCGAATCGGGTGCGGACTTTCACGTGTTCAGAGCAGGTCGAGGCCGCGCGCGAGATCGGCCTTCAGGTCATCGAGGTGTTCCAGGCCGACCGCCACCCGGATGAGGTTCTGCCGGATGCCGGCGGCGAGGCGCTGCTGTTCGGTGAGCCGGCCATGCGAGGTGCTGGCGGGCTGCGTGATGATGCTCTTGACGTCGCCGAGGTTGGCGGTGATCGAGAGCAGCTGCGTGGAGTCGATCACCTGGAAAGCGTTGCGCCGCGCGGTGTCGGGGTCGGCCCCCTTCACGTCGAAGGACACCACGGCGCCGCCCTTGCCGGACTGCTGCCGCATGGCCAGCTCGTGCTGCGGATGGCTGGCAAGGCCCGGGTAGTAGACCCGCTCCACCGCAGGGTGCTCCTCCAGCCACCGCGCGAGCTCCAGCGCGCGCAGCGACTGCGCCTCCATGCGGATGCCCAGCGTCTCCAGGCCTTTCAACACCACCCAGGCATTGAAGGGCGAGAGCGTGATGCCGGCACTGCGCATCACGGGAATCAGCTTGTCCCGGATCAGGGCCTTGCTCGCGCAGACCGCACCGGCAATCACGCGCCCCTGTCCGTCGAGGTACTTGGTGCCCGAGTGCACCACGATGTCGGCGCCGAGCTGCGCCGGCTGTTGCAGGGCCGGTGTGCAGAAGCAGTTGTCCACCGCCAGCAGCGCGCCGGCATCGTGCGCGATGTCGGCCAGCGCACGGATGTCGCAGACTTCGGTGAGCGGGTTGGTCGGCGTCTCGGCGAACAGCAGCCGCGTGTTGGGCCGGATGGCGGCCCTCCACTCGGCCAGGTCCGTCTGCGAGACGAAGCTGCTTTCCACGCCGAACTTGCCGAATTCGCTGCCGATCAGCTTGATGGTCGAGCCGAACACCGAGCGCGAACAGACCACGTGGTCACCCGCCTTGAGCAGTCCCATGCACAGCAGCAGGATCGCCCCCATGCCGCTGGCCGCAGCGATGCACGCCTCGGTGCCCTCCAGCGCTGCAAGCCGCATTTCCATGCTGGCGACGGTGGGGTTGGTGAAGCGCGAATAGATGTAGCCCTCTTCCTCCCCGGCGAAACGGCGCGCGGCGGTTTCGCTGTCGGGCTGGGTGAAGCTGGAGCTGAGGTACAGCGCCTCGGAGTTCTCGCCGTACTGGCTCTTGTCGACGGCGGCGCGCACGGCCAGCGTGTCCAGGTGCAGCCCCTCGGGCAGTTGTTTGGCGCTCACGTCAGGCCTCCTGTGCGTTCGGCAGGGCCAGCCGGGAGCTATCCTGCGCGAGCGGATCTTCCTGGCCGATGCGCGCCTGGTTGATGCGCGCGATGTCTTCGGGATCGATGTCGCCGGTGACGTAGACACCGTCGAAGCAGGAGGCGTCGAAGCCGTCGAGCGCGGGGTTGAGCGAGCCGATGGCACGCTTCATCGCTTCGACGTCCTGGTAGATCAGCGCATCGCAGCCGATGATCTGGCGCACCTCCTCCACCGTGCGGCCGTGGGCCACCAGCTCGCCGGGCGTGGGCATGTCGATGCCGTAGACGTTCGGAAAGCGCACCGGCGGCGCTGCGCTGGCGAGGTACACCTTCTTCGCGCCGGCGTCGCGCGCCATCTGCACGATCTCGCGGCTGGTGGTGCCGCGCACGATGGAGTCGTCCACCAGCAGCACGTTGCGCCCCTTGAATTCGCTGGTGATCACGTTGAGTTTCTGGCGCACCGACTTCTTGCGCACGCCCTGCCCCGGCATGATGAATGTGCGTCCGACATAACGGTTCTTCACGAACCCTTCGCGGTAGGGCACCCCCAGCAGGTGCGCCAGCTGGGTGGCGCTGGGGCGGCTGGATTCGGGGATCGGGATGATGACGTCGATCTCGTTGGGCGGCACCGTGGAGATCACCCGCTTGGCCAGGGTCTCGCCCAGGTTCAGGCGCGCCTGGTACACCGAGACGCCGTCGAGCACCGAATCCGGTCGGGCCAGGTAGACGTATTCGAAGATGCAGGGGTTCAGGCGCGGCTGTTCGGCGCATTGGCGAGCATGGAGCGTGCCGTCCAGGGCGATGAACACCGCTTCGCCGGGCGCCACCGAGCGTTCGAAGACGTGCCCGGTGCCCTCCAGCGCCACCGACTCGCTCGCCAGCATGAGCGTGCCGTCCTGGCCGCGACCGATCGACAGCGGGCGGATGCCGAACGGGTCGCGGAACGCCAGCACCCCATGGCCGGCGATCAGGGCGATCACGGCGTACGAGCCGCGCACCCGCCGGTGCACCGCCGAGACGGCGGCGAATACGTCGTCCGGGTGCAGCTGCGCGCCCCGGGTGGAGCGATCGAGCTCGTGTGCGAACACGTTCAGCAGCACCTCGGAATCGCTCTCGGTGTTGATATGGCGATGGTCCGTCGAGAACAGCTCGGCCTTCAGCACGTCGGCATTGGTGAGGTTGCCGTTGTGCACCAGCACGATGCCGAAGGGCGCGTTGACATAGAAGGGCTGCGCCTCTTCTTCGCTGTCGGCATTGCCCGCGGTCGGATAGCGCACCTGCCCCAGACCCACGCTGCCCGGCAGCGCGCGCATGTTGCGGGTGCGAAAGACGTCGCGCACCATGCCCTTGGCCTTGTGCATGAAGAACTTGCGCTCCTGCTGGGTCACGATGCCGGCCGCGTCCTGTCCGCGATGCTGCAAGAGCAGCAGCGCGTCGTAGATCAGCTGGTTGACCGGGCCGCTGCTCACGACCCCGACGATTCCGCACATTGGCTCAATACCCCGGTAAGTACCGCCCGAAGGTCTCGGGCAGCATCGGTTTCAATCCCTTGAGGGCCGCCACCGCCATCGGCGCGCCGCCCGACTCGCGCCAGGTGCCCGTGTGCGTCAGCGGCACGAGCAGGAAGACGATGGTGATCACCAGCACGACCACCAGCCCGCGCACCACGCCGAACGCCGTGCCCAGCACGCGGTCGGCCGGCCTGAGGCCCACCGCCGCGATCAGCTTGCGCGCCACCGCGGCCATCAGTCCGGCGGCGAACACCGCCGCGATGAACAGCAGCACGAATGCCGCCGCGAAACGCACCGACTGCCGCGCCTCGCCCATCGGCAGCCAGCCCGCGACTTCAGGCGCCAGCCACTGGGCGACCACGAACGCGGCCACCCAGCCAAGCAAAGACAACAACTCGTAGATGAGCCCGCGCCACGCGCCGATCACCACGGACAGGACGATGACGCCAAGGAACACCCAATCGAGCACGGGCATCGCGCGGCCAGCTTACAAGGTGAGGATGGCAGCGGGCAAATCCAGGCCCTTGATCTTCTGGGCGGCCCTGTCGGCCTCGGCGCGGCTGTTGAAGGGGCCCGCCCGCACGCGGATGCGCGGACCTTCCTTGGTTTCCGCGACGTGCACATAGGTCTTTACGCCGGCACGCTCGAGCTTCTGGCGCACCTCGCGCGCCTTGGCGGGCTCGGCGAAGGCGCCGACCTGCACGACCAGGCGCTCCTCGGCGGCGCCAGCCGCGGCGACCGGGACGCTGCGCCCCTCGAGCAGTGCGCGGGCGCGGGCCGCCTCGTCGGCGTTCACGGCCTTCTTCGCATCGATCCGAGTCTCTGGCCTGGGCTCCGGCTTGGACTCCGGCTTGGCGTCGGGACGCGCGTCGGCGCGCGCCGCGGCTGCGTTCGCAGGCGGAGCGGGGGTGGGTGCGGTAGCCGGCACCGGTGCCGAACCTGGCGTCGTTGCAGGCCCGGAGGCCGGCGCGGCCTGCGGCTGCGACGGAGATGCGGGAGTGACCGGGCCGGCCGTCCTGCCGCCTGTCGGCTGGGGCGCCGCCGCAGAAGGCGTTACCGGCTGCGATGCGGCGCTGACGCCACCAGCCGCAGCCGGCGCTTCCGGCGCGGGCAGGCTGAGCGCGGCAACCCGCTGACGGTCGGGAATTTCGATGGGGATGTCCACGGCCACCGGTCGCGGCTGGGTGTCGAACAGGAGCGGGAATCCGATCACGCCGGCCAGCACCAGCACGGCGGCGCCGATCAGTCGCTGGCGTGCGCGCCGGCGCATCGCCTCCACGCTCTCGGACTTGGCAGGCGCGGCGACCGATGCGCCTTGACCCTTTCGAAACTTGAAGAAAGCCATTGCCTTGCGTCGTGACCGGGGGACTCAGGACCGCAGGTGCGCAGCCTGCAAGCGGGGCACGCCGCCTTCGAGGATGCCGCCTACGGTGAAGAAGGAACCGAAGGCGACGATTCTATCAGCCGGGTCTGCCGCGGCGATCGCCGCGTCGAGTGCCGCGCGAGGGCCACCGTGCACGCTCGCCACCACGTCCGCACGCGTGCGAACGCCTTGCCAGCGCACGTGCAGGGCAGCGCCGGTTTCGGCGCGTGCACTTGGCAGGTCGCAGAAGTACCACCGGTCGGCCAGGGGGCCCATCCGGCGCAGCATCGCGTCCAGGTCCTTGTCGGCCATGGCGCCGAACACGACGTGGGTGGTCGGATAGAAACCCATCGCGTCCAGGTTGGCCACCAGCGCCGCCACCGAATGCGGGTTGTGCGCCACGTCCAGCACCAGCACCGGCTCGCCCGGCACGATCTGGAAGCGCCCGGGCAACTCGACCAGCGCCAGCCCGCTGCGCACCGCCTGCGCCGTGACCGGCAGGCGCTCGCGCAGCGCAGCGAGCGCGGCCAGCGCACCCGAGGCGTTGATCAACTGGTTGGCGCCCCGCAGCGCCGGATAGGCCAGCCCGGGATGGCGCCGGCCGCGGCCGGCCCAGGCCCACTGCTGCTTGTCGCCCGAAAAATTGAAATCGCGCCCGAGCAGCCACAGGTCCGCGCCGACCTCCTCGGCGCGCTCGATCACGCTGTGCGGCGGCACGGGATCGCTCACCACGGCGGGCCGGCCGGCACGCAGGATGCCGGCTTTTTCGCGGCCGATCGATTCGCGGTCCGGGCCGAGGAAGTCCTGGTGGTCCAGGTCGATGCTGGTGATCACCGCGCAGTCCGCATCGATCACGTTCACGGCGTCGAGGCGCCCGCCGAGGCCGACCTCGAGAATCACGAGGTCCAGCTGAGACGCCGCCAGATGGCTCAGGATCGCGAGCGTGGTGAACTCGAAGTACGTGAGCGCCACGCCCTCGCGCGCAGCCTCCACCCGGGCGAAGTGCGGGACCAACGCGCCCGCATCGACGGACTCGCCCCGGATGCGGCAGCGCTCCTCGAAGCGCACCAGGTGCGGCGACGTGTACAGGCCGGTGCGCCAGCCCGCCTGCAGCGCGATCGACTCCAGCATGGCGCAGGTCGATCCCTTGCCGTTGGTGCCCGCCACGGTGATCACCGGGCAGTCGAATCGCAGGCCGAGGCGCTGCGCCACCGCGCCTACGCGCTCCAGGCCGAGGGCGATGGTCTTGGGATGCAGGCGCTCGCAGTGCGCCAGCCAGTCGTGCAGGGTTTCCATGGAGCCGCGATTGTCGGGCCTTACCATCCGCCTCCATGATCGTCGTCTACGGCATCCCCAACTGCGACACGGTGAAGAAGGCGCGCGCCTGGCTGGCCGAGCGCCAGGTCGCCTATCGCTTCCACGACTTGCGCCGCGACGGCGTGCCTGAGGACCGGCTTGCAAGCTGGGTCGAACAGCTCGGCTGGGAGGCACTCGTCAATCGCAAGGGCACGACCTGGCGCAAGCTCGAGCCGGCGGCGCAGGCCGCGGTGTCGGACGCTGCCGGCGCCTGCGCCCTCATGGGGCGCGAAGCCAGCGTGATCCGCCGCCCGGTGGTCGATTGGGGCCCGCGGGACAGCAGCGTCGGCTTCGATCCGGCCCGCTGGCAGGCCCGGCTGGACGGCGCCGCCTGAGGCGCTGCCCCAAGCTCGGCGTTTACAACCTCTTTACGGCGCCCGGCGTGGCTCTGCGGGAGCCGGCTGCCTAGAATTCCGGGATCACTCCGGTGCGAGGTGGCTCATGAACAGACCCGTTTTCTTCAGCACACTGGCCGTCCTCGCCTGCGCCGCGCCCGCGCTGCAGGCCCAGGAGAGCGGCCGCGTGCTCTCCAGCGTCCCGGTCATCCAGCAGGTGGCGGTGCCGCGGCAGGTGTGCAACAACTACCCCGTGGTGGTCGAGCAGCCTCGCAGTGGCGCCGGCGCGCTGCTCGGGGCGATCGCCGGCGGCGCAGCTGGCAATGCCATCGGCGACGGCGGCGGCCGTGCAGTGGCCACGGCGTTGGGCCTGCTCGGCGGCGCGGTGCTCGGCGACCGCATCGAGGGACCGAACGCCCAGCTGCAGCAGCACACCCAGTGCAGCACGCAGACGACTTACGAGAACCGGGCGGTTTCCTACCAGGTCACGTACGAGTACGCCGGCAGGCAGTACAGCGTGCAGCTGCCGTACGACCCCGGCCCCACCATTGCCCTGCAGATCCTGCCTGCGGGCGCCGGCTACACGCCGCCGCCCCAACAATCGACGGCACCGCTGCCTGCCCCGGTGGCGCCCATCGGCAGTGCGCAGGCCCTGCCGCAGGACTTGGCATCGCCCACCCTCACGGCTCCATCCAGCAGCCCGCCCGTCGTCATCCTGCGAGAACTGGTGCCGCCGCCGATGGTCGTTCCCCATGCCTACGGCGTGATGCCCGCACCAGCCTACGGCATGGTGCCGGCGCCCGCGTATGGCATGGTGCCGGCGCCGTTCGCGCGGCCATACTACTACCCGCCGCGCGTCTCGCTGCACCTCGGTTACGTGCGTGGCGGTCACCGCCACCGCCACCGCGGCTGGCACTGAACGCAGGCGCTGGGGGTGGCCGCAGCGCCTAGAATTCCCGGTTTTCCACGGCGCAACCGGGCATTCCCTTCATGACCACCGACACGATCGACGGCGTCACCGTCACCACCCAGGCCAATGTCTATTTCGATGGCAAGTGCGTGAGCCACGGCATCACACTGGCCGACGGCACCAAAAAGTCGGTCGGCGTCATCCTGCCGTCCACCCTCACCTTCACCACCGGCGCGCCGGAGGTCATGGAGTGCGTCGGGGGCGCCTGCGAATGGCGCATGGCGGGCACCGAGAGCTGGACGCGCTCCAGTGCCGGCGAGCGCTTCAGCGTGCCGGCAAACGCCCGCTTCGACATCCGCGTGACCGAGCCCTACCACTACATCTGCCATTTCGGCTGATCCCCGCAGCGACCCCATGAGCACCATCCTCGAACACGTGCCCGTCGGCCAGAAGGTCGGCATCGCTTTTTCCGGCGGCCTGGACACCAGCGCCGCCCTGCACTGGATGCGCCAGAAGGGCGCCGTGCCCTACGCCTACACGGCCAACCTGGGGCAGCCGGACGAGCCCGACTACGACGAGATCCCGCGCAAGGCCATGCAGTACGGCGCCGAGCAGGCGCGCCTGATCGACTGCCGCCGCCAGCTCGCGCAGGAAGGCATCGCCGCGCTGCAGTCGGGCGCCTTCCACATCTCCACCGCCGGCATCACCTACTTCAACACCACGCCGCTCGGACGTGCCGTGACCGGCACCATGCTGGTGGCGGCCATGAAGGAGGACGACGTCAACATCTGGGGCGACGGCAGCACCTTCAAGGGCAACGACATCGAGCGCTTCTACCGCTACGGCCTGCTCACCAACCCCGGCCTGCGCATCTACAAGCCCTGGCTGGACCAGGCCTTCATCGACGAACTCGGCGGGCGCGCCGAAATGTCGGCGTTCATGCAGCAGGCAGGCTTCGCCTACAAGATGTCGGCGGAGAAGGCCTACTCCACCGACTCGAACATGCTCGGCGCGACCCACGAGGCGAAGGACCTCGAGCACCTCAACTCCGGTATCCGCATCGTCAATCCGATCATGGGCGTCGCCTTCTGGAAAGACGACGTGCCGGTCGCGGCTGAGGAAGTCACCGTGCGCTTCGAGGAAGGCCAGCCGGTGGCCCTCAACGGCCGCAGCTTCAGCGACCCGGTGGAGCTGATCCTCGAGGCCAACCGGATCGGCGGTCGCCACGGCCTGGGCATGAGCGACCAGATCGAAAACCGCATCATCGAGGCCAAGAGCCGCGGCATCTATGAAGCTCCCGGTCTCGCGCTGCTGTTCATCGCCTACGAGCGCCTGGTGACCGGCATCCACAACGAGGACACCATCGAGCAGTACCGCGACAACGGTCGGCGCCTCGGCCGCCTGCTCTACCAGGGTCGCTGGTTCGACCCGCAGGCACTCATGCTGCGCGAGACGGCCCAGCGCTGGGTGGCCCGCGCGATCACCGGTGAAGTCACCCTCGAGCTGCGCCGCGGCAACGACTACAGCCTGCTCGACACCGCGTCGCCCAACCTGACCTACAAGCCCGAGCGGCTCACCATGGAAAAAGGCGAGTCGATGTTCTCGCCGCGCGACCGCATCGGCCAGCTGACGATGCGCAACCTCGACATTACCGACACGCGCGAAAAGCTGGGTGTGTATAGCGAAGCGGGGCTGCTCTCCGGCGGCGACGCCGAGCAGTTGCTGCGGCTGACAGGCGGCAAGTAAGCGGCGGCGGCGGGAACGCCGCTCCGCGCCGTAAGCCGTCACTGACGCACATGCGCGACTTTTCTGGTCCCCGCGCGCCTGGCCTCGACCGTACGCTGCGTGGATCCATCCCCCATCCACCCAACGCATCGGAGCACACCATGGCCCTGTTCAGAAAAGTCGTCATGCTCGCCATCACCTCGGGCCTTGCCAAGAAGGCCTGGGATTCGTATAGGCGCAAGAGCCCGGTCGAAGCCGGCCGCGCCAAGGCCTCGCTGAAGGAGGCCGGCCGCAAACTCACCGGGCGCGACCGCGACAGCAACCGGCCTGGCTCGTACTGAGTCGTTTCAAAGGCGTACGAGGGACTTCGGCCCACGTACGCATTTGAACGAACAGCGCCTCGCCAGCGGCGTCAGACCACCACCGGCTCCGGCTCCAGCCGGATGCCGAAGCGTTCATACACACTGGTCTGGATTGCACGGGCGAGCGTCACCACCTCGCCTCCCGTCGCGCCGCCACGGTTCACCAGCACCAGGGCCTGCTTCTCGTAGACGCCGGCCTTGCCCACCGATTTGCCTTTCCAGCCGCAGGCGTCGATCAGCCACCCGGCCGCGAGCTTCACCGAACCGTCGGGCATCGGGTAGTGCACGATGTTCGGCTCGCGCGCGATGATGTCGTGGCACTGTTCGGGCGTGACGGTCGGGTTCTTGAAGAAACTGCCGGCATTGCCCAGCACGCGCGGGTCGGGCAACTTGTTCTGGCGGATCGCGCAGACCCAGTCGTAGACCTGCCGCGCGCTCGGTGCATCGACTCCGCTCTCGGCCCGCTTGCGCGACAGGTCGAGGTAGCCGAGCACCGGCTTCCACGGCTTGGGCAGACGGAACCGCACCCGCAGGATCAGCGCCCGGCCGGCGAGCCCGAGGTCGCCCTCCTTGGCCGGGACGTGCTTGAACACGGAATCGCGGTATCCGAAGGCGCACTGGCCGGCACCGAGCGTGAAGATGCGACCGGTGGCGAGGTCGATCGCGTCCAGCGCCTCGAAGCGGTCCTGGAGTTCCACACCATAGGCTCCGACGTTCTGCACGGGCGACGCCCCGACGCTGCCTGGAATGAGTGCCAGGTTCTCCAGTCCGGGAAAGCCGTGGTCGAGGGTCCAGGTGACGAAGGCATGCCAGTTCACTCCGGCGCCGGCCTCGATGATGGTGGCCCGGGCGCCGTCCTCGACCACGCGAACGCCTTCGATCTCCACCTTGAGCACCAGCGGCTTGACGTCACCCGTGAGCACGATGTTGCTGCCGCCGCCCAGAACGAATTTCGGAGCACCTGCCCGCGTGGGATCGGCCAGCAGCGCCCGCACGTCTTCTTCGCCGCGCACGCGCACCAGCTCGCGCGCCTTGGCGACGATGCCGAAGCTGTTGTGGGCCTGCAGCGGCACGTTCTGCTCGACGATCATGGGAGAATTGTCGCACCCGGGAACAGCGACACGGAGCATCCATGCCATCTTTCGACACCGTCTGCGAACCCAACCTGGTCGAGGTGAAAAACGCCGTTGACAACACCTCCAAGGAGATTGGAACGCGCTTCGATTTCAAGGGCACCTCGGCCGCGATCGAGTTCAAGGACAAGGACATCACCCTGTTCGGCGACGCCGAATTCCAGCTTCAGCAGGTCGAGGACATCCTCACGAACAAGCTGGCCAAGCGCAACGTCGATGTGCGCTTTCTCGACAAGGGAGCCGTCCAGAAGGTCGGCGGCGACAAGGTCAAGCAGGTCGTCAAGGTGCGCAGCGGCATCGAGTCCGAGCAGGCCAAGAAGATCCAGAAGCTCATCAAGGACAGCAAGCTGAAGGTGCAAGCCGCCATCCAGGGCGACGCGGTGCGCGTCACCGGCGCCAAGCGTGACGACCTGCAAACGGCCATGGCGCTGATCCGCAAGGACATCCCCGATCTGCCCCTGAGCTTCGACAACTTCCGCGACTGACCGGATGCCGGCCGTCCTCACGCCGTCGCGGGCGCTGACCCTGTCGCTGCTCCTGGCACTCCTGGCGCTCGCCATGCCGGCCTGGGCCCAGTCGGTGGGCCTGCACGGCACCATGGGCACGCGCGCACTGCTCACCATCGATGGCGGCGCGCCCAAGGCGCTCGTGCCCGGCGACACCCACCACGGCGTGACGCTGGTGTCCACGGCGGCGGGTGAGGCGGTGATCGAGATCGGAGGCCGGCGCCAGACGCTCCGCGTGGGAGAGGCTCCGGTGAGCATCGGAGGCGGCGGCGCCCCGCCGCGCGGCACCCGCATCGTGCTCACCGCCGGCAGCAATGGCCACTTCACCGGCATCGCCGCGGTCAACGGACGCACCCTGCCCTTCCTGGTGGACACCGGCGCGTCGGTGGTGGCGCTGAGCGCCGGCGACGCCGACCGCATCGGCCTGAACTACCGCGCGGGCCGCCCGGTGCAGGTCAACACCGCCAACGGCAGCACCACCGGCTGGCGCCTAAAGCTCGGTTCCGTGCGCATCGGCGACGTCGAGGCCCACGAGGTCGATGCCGTGGTCACGCCGCAGTCCATGCCGCACATCCTGCTGGGCAACAGCTTTCTCATCCGCTTCCAGATGAAACGCGAGAACGAGCAGATGGTGCTCGAGCGACGCTACTGATGCCCACTGCCAGCGCCGAACAGCGCGCGTCGAACTCGCCGTTCGGGCCCCTGCGGCTGCCCGTGTTCCGGATGCTCTGGATCACCTGGTTCGCCGCCAACACCACGATGTGGATGAACGATGTCGCGGCCGCATGGCTGATGACGTCGCTGGCGCCCTCGCCGCTGTGGGTCGCGCTGGTGCAGGCGGCCTCGACGCTGCCGGTGTTCCTGCTGGGCCTTCCCAGCGGCGCGCTGGCCGACATCGTCGATCGGCGCCGCTATTTCATGGTGACGCAGTTCTGGGTTGCCGGCATCGCGAGCGTGCTGTGCGTCGCGGTGCTGCTCGGGTGGATGACGCCTGCCCTGCTGCTGCTGCTCACCTTTGCCAACGGCGTGGGCTTGGCGATGCGATGGCCGGTGTTCTCGGCCATCATGCCCGAGGTGCTGCCGCGGGCACAGCTGCCCCAGGGGCTGGCCCTGAACGGCATCGCGATGAACGGCTCGCGCATCGTCGGGCCGCTGCTGGCCGGCGCGATCATCGCAGGCGCGGGCAGCGCCTGGGTGTTCGTGTTCAACGCGGTGCTGTCCCTGGTGGCCGGCTTCATCATCATGCGCTGGCGGCGCGAGCACAAGGAGAGTCCGCTGGGGCGCGAGCGCCTCACCAGCGCGATGCGCGTGGGCCTGCAGTACGTACGCCAGTCGAGCCGCATGCGCAGCATTCTGCTGCGCATCTCGCTGTTCTTCTTCCACTCCACCGCCATCCTGGCGCTGCTGCCCTTGCTGGCCCGCGCGCTGCCCGGCGGCGGTGCCGGCACCTTCACCCTGCTGCTCTCGTCGATGGGCATGGGCGCGATCCTGGCGGCCCTGCTCATGCCGCGCATCCGCCGGATGGTGACGCTGCCCCAGCTCATTCTCGGAGGCACCGTGGTGCAAGCCGCGAGTGCGGCGGCGCTGGCGGTCGCCCCCACCGTCTGGCTCGCCGTCCCTGCCATGTTCATCTCGGGCATGGCCTGGATCTCCTCGGCCAATTCGCTCACGCTCTCCGCCCAGATGGCCCTGCCCGACTGGGTGCGCGCGCGCGGCATGTCGATCTACCAGATGGCGCTGATGGGATCGACCGCCGCCGGCGCGGCGCTCTGGGGCCAGATCGCCACCTGGACGACCATCCACCAGAGCCTGCTGGCCTCGGCGGCGAGCGCCGTGGTGCTCATGCTCCTGGCCTACCGCCTGGTGCCCGATCGCGGGACGGAAGAAGACCTTACGCCGTCCAATGTCCTGCGGGTGCCGCAGATGGCGATGCCGCCGCGCCCGGGCCGCATCATGGTGTGCATCGAGTACCTGATCGACCCCGCCCACGAGAACGACTTCCTGGCCCTGATGGAGCTGAGCCGCCGCAGCCGGCTGCAGCAGGGCGCGCTCGAGTGGCACCTGCTGCACGACCTGGCAGAGCCGGGGCGCTATGTCGAGCAGATGGTCGATGAATCCTGGACCGAGCACCTGCGGCGCTTCGACCGCATCACCGCCGCCGACGCGCAGCTGCGCGAGCGACGCCTGCAGTTCCACATCGGCAGCGAGGCGCCGCGCGTGACGCGCTTCCTGATCGAGCAGGGTTGAGGCGTCGGCGCGGCGAGTCGTGCGCCGGAGCGCGTCACCACGGACAGCGCTTCTTGCCCCGCAGACCTACGGCTTCTTCGCTCCGAGGCGTGACTCGGTACCCTTGATCAGCCGGCCGATGTTGGCGCGGTGCCGCATGGCCAGCAGCAGGGCCATGAAGCACAGGGCTGCGACCTCGGGCGCGTCGGCGCTCCAGGCGATGCGATCCCCCAGCAGGAAGTACATCGGCGCGAACACCGCAGCCACCAGCGAGGCGAGTGACGAGTAGCGAAAGAAGAAGGCGATGATCAGCCAGGTGAGGCCGGTCGCCACGCCCAGCATCCAGTCGATCCCGAACACCGCGCCGAAGAAGGTGGCCACCCCCTTGCCACCCTCGAAGCGGAAGAACACCGGATAGAGATGGCCCAGGAAGGCGCCCACCGCCACCAGGGCCACCGTGCCCTCCTCCAGCCCATGGGGCGCGCCGTACGCTCGCACCAGCAGCACCGGCACCAGCGCCTTGCAGGCGTCCAGCAGGAGCGTGAGTCCCGCCGCAACCTTGCTGCCCGAGCGCAGCACGTTGGTGGCGCCGGGGTTCTTGCTGCCGAAGGTGCGCGGATCGGACAGGCCCATCGCGCGGCTGACGATGACCGCAAAGGCGAGCGAGCCGAGAAGGTAGGCGGCGATGCCCGCGGTCAGGGGTAGCAGGATGTCCATGGGCCGCGATTCTGCCAGCGCCAGCTCAGCGCCTGCGTGGGCCCGACCTCGCATGGCTGCGGAGGCGAACGGACCTGTGGGCTCGAAGAAGGCCCCGGGCTCGAAGAAGGTTCAGGGCTCAGGGCTCAGGGTCTTGGGCTCCGGGAGTCGAAGACGGTGGAAGGCTGCGCGCGGAAATGGATAGCCCTCCGATCACCCGCCCGCAGCACCCATAGCCAGCGCGCACTGCACCGGCCGCGCCTGCAGCAGCCGCACGCACTCCTGCGGATCGATGCCCACGAGCAAGCCGCGCCGCCCTCCGTTGATGGCAATGCGCGGCAGCGCGAGGATGGTCTGCTCGATGTAGACCGGCATGCTGCGCCGCGTGCCGAAAGGCGAAGTGCCGCCCACCTGGTAGCCGCTGTGCCGGCTGGCCACCTCGGGCCGGCACGGGGCCACCGACTTCACGTCGATCTGGCGCGCGAGGTTCTTGGTCGAGACCGTGCGGTCGCCGTGCATCAGCACGATCAGCGGCCGCGCCGCCTCGTCCTCCATCACCAGCGTCTTGACCACGGTGTGCGGGTCCAGCCCCAGCACTTCGGCGCTGTGCTGCGCGCCCCCATGCTCGATCCACTCGTAGGCGTGCTCGGTGAAGGCCACTCCGTGCGCCCGCAGAAAGGCGGTGGCGGGCGTTTCGCTCACGTGCTTGCGACGGGCCATGGCGGCGGCTCAGGCTGCGGGGTCCGTGATCTCCCAGCGGATCTGGTCGATCTGCGCGAGCAGCTCGGGGGCGAGCCGGGTGCCCCAGGCGTCCAGGTTTTCGTCGAGCTGCGCCAGGGACGTGACGCCGATGATGGTGCTGGCCACCTGCCACTTGGTGTAGCAGAAGGCGAGCGCCATCTGCGTGGGGGTGAGACCGTGCTCGCGGGCGAGTTGGTTGTAGCGGCGCGCGGCCGCCACGGCCTCAGGCCGCCCCCAGCGCTGCTTGCGCACGCTCTCGAACTTCGCGATGCGCGCTTCGGCCGGCGCGTCGGGGCCGCTCACGCCGCCGGCGTCGTACTTGCCGGTCAAGAGGCCGAACGCCAGCGGCGAGTACGCCAGCAGCGACACGCCCAGCCGGTGCATGGTTTCGTCGAGACCGTTCTCCAGGGCGCGGCTGAGGAGGCAATAGACGTTCTGCACGGTCGCTATGCGGGCCAAGCCGTGTGCTTCGGCCAGGCGCACGAACTCGTGCACGCCGTACGGCGTCTCGTTGGACAGCCCGATGTGGCGCACCTTGCCCGCGCGCACCAGGCCGTCGAGGGCCTGCAGCTGCTCGTGGATCGATGTCTGGCTGCGCTCCTTGCTCGGGTCGTAATAGAGCGAGCCGAAGGCCGGCACCGTGCGCTCGGGCCAGTGGATCTGGTAGAGGTCGATCACGTCGGTGTTCAGCCGGCGCAGCGAGCCTTCGCACGAGTCCACGATGTCCTGGGCGGTCATGCCGGCGCCGGCGCGGATCCAGGGCATGCCGCGCGACGGGCCCGCCACCTTGGTGGCGAGCGTCACCCGCGCGCGGGCCGACGGGTTGCGGCGAAACCAGTTGCCGATGATGGTTTCGGTGGCGCCGCAGGTCTCTGCACGCGCGGGCACGGCGTACATCTCGGCGGTGTCGAGGAAATCGACCCCCCGCTCGAGCGCCCGGTCGAGGATGGCGTGGGCGCGCGCTTCATCGACCTGCTCGCCGAAGGTCATGGTGCCCAGGCAGATGGGGCTGACGTGCAGGTCGCTGCGGCCGAGGCGGACAGGAGTCATGGGGTGCGGGTCGGTGGCTGTGGTCGGCCGGCAAGTGTAGGCCGGCGCCGGGGTGGACGGCACACCTGCGAGGCGCTGCCTCAGGCGATCAGGGCGGCGCGGAAATCGTTGACGTTGGTGCGCGTGGGCCCCGTGACGACCAGGTCGCCGAGGGCGTCGAAGTAGCTGAACGCGTCGTTGCGCGCGAGCAGCTCGCGCGCCGCAAGCCCCAGCTGCTCGCCGCGCGCCCAGCTGTCGGGGCCGAAGACGGCGCCGGCGTTGCTCTCGCTGCCGTCGATGCCGTCGGTGTCGGCGGCCAGGCCCCACACGCCCGGATGGCCGGCCAGCCCGATCAGCTCGCCCAGCAGGAACTCGGCGTTGCGCCCGCCCCGGCCGCGGCCCGTGACGGTGACGGTGGTCTCGCCGCCGGAGAGCAGCACGCAGGGCGCGCCGAGCGGCTGGCCGACCCCAGCGACCTGGCGGGCGATGCCGGCGTGCACCAGCCCCACCTGCCGCGCCTCGCCCTCAAGCGCATTGCCCAGGATCAGCGCCTGCAGTCCGCGCGCGCGCGCCGCCGCGGCCGCCGCCTCCAGCGCCGACTGGGCGGTGGCGATGACGCGACACTCCCGCGGCCCCTGCGCCACGCCGCGGCCCGGCGCCGCCGGCGGCCGCTCCAGCACCTGCCGCACGCCCGGCGAGGGCGCGATGCCGTAGCGCCGCAGCACCTCCAGTGCATCGGCCGGCGTGGAGTCGTCGGGCAGCGTCGGGCCGGAGGCCACCGTGCGCGGGTCGTCGCCCGGCACGTCGGAGACCACCAGCGTCCACACCGCGGCAGGCCCGCAGGCGGCGGCCAGCTTGCCGCCCTTGAGGGACGAGAGGTGGCGGCGCACGCAGTTCATCTCGTGGATGTTGGCGCCCGAGTGCAGCAGCGCGGTGGTGAGCTGGCGCTTCTCGGCCAGGTCGAGCCCCTCGGCAGGCGCGGTGAGCAGCGACGAGCCGCCACCGGAGACGAGTGCGATCACCAGGTCGTCGGCGCCGAGCCCATCGACCAATGCGCGGATGCGCTGCGCCGCCTGCAGGCCGGCCGCGTCGGGCACCGGGTGGCCGGCCTCGACCACCTCGATGCGCCGGCACGGCTCGCCGTGCCCGTAGCGCGTGACCACCAGCCCGCTCAGCGGTGCGTCCCAGGCCTGCTCCAGCGCCAGCGCCATGCGCGCCGCCGCCTTGCCGGCTCCCACCACGACGGTGCGCCCGCGCGGCTTGGGCGGCAGGTGTCGCGGCACCGCGGCGAGCGGATCGACGGCCGTGAGTGCCTCGGCGAACAGCGCGCGCAGCAGTTCGCGGCCGGCCGCGGGGGTGGGGCGCTCGAGGGACGGGGGCGTGGACATGGCTCAGCGGGTTCCGTAGGCGAGGTCGCGCAGCCCGAGCGACAGCCCGGGCACGAAAGTGACGATCATGAGGCAGGCCAGCACCACCAGCACGAAGGGCAGCAGCTGCCAGACGATGCGATCCAGGGAGATGCGGGCCACCGTGCACGCGGCGAACAGGTTCACGCCGAAAGGCGGAGTAATCATGCCCAGGGCCAGGTTCACCACCATGATCAGACCGAAGTGCACCGGATCGACGCCGAAGTGCATTGCCACGGGCGCGAGGATGGGCGCAAGCACGATGATGGCGGCACTGGTCTCGATGAACATGCCGATCAGGAACAGCGCCGCGTTGACCCCCAGCAGGAAATACACCGGCGTGCTCAGCACCTCCTTGAGCCACTGGCCGATCGCGTCGGGAACGCCAGCGCGCGTGAGCAGGAACGCGAACAGCCCCGCGCTGGCGATGATGAACATGATGACGGCCGAGGACACCACCGACTTGCGCAGGACGCCGTAGAGGTCGCGCAGGCCGATCTCGCGGTAGATCACCATGCCTACGAGCAGCGCGTAGGCCACCGCCACGGCCGCCGCCTCGGTGGGAGTGAAGATGCCGCCGTAGATGCCGCCCAGGATGATGACCGGCATCAGCAGCGCCCAGCCGGCCTGCAGCGTGGCGCGCCCCACCGGAAGCCGCCCTTCGCCGTCGTTGCGGCCCCACCCCTTCCAGCGGCACCACAGCCACACGAACAGCATCAGGGCGCCGCCGATCAGCAGTCCCGGGCCGATGCCGGCCACGAACAGCTCCCCGATGGACACCTCGGCGCTGACGCCGTAGAGGATCATGGGAATGGACGGCGGGATGACCACGCCCAGCTCGGCACTCGTGGCCTGCAGCGAGGCGGCATAGGACACCGGATAGCCGTGGCGCACCAGCGCCGGAATGAGGATGGCGCCGATGGCGAAGGTGGTCGCCACCGACGAGCCGGACACCGCCGCGAAGATCATGCAGGTGAGCACGCAGGTCATGGGCAGGCCCCCCTGCACGCCGCCCACCAGGGACTTGGCGAACTCGACCAGCCGCCGCGAAATGCCCCCGGTCTCCATCAGGTTGCCGGCCAGGATGAAGAAGGGGACGGCGGCCAGCGGAAACTTGTTGATCGCGCTGTACATCTCCTTGACCGAGATCAGCATGTGCGCGTTGCTCGCCTGGATGCCCAGCACCGCCGCCAGGCCGATGGACACGGCCACCGAGATGGTGAGTGCGAAGCACAGCACCATGGTGCCGATCATGAGCGCCGTCACGGCGTGCTTCCCTTCATGGTGCGTTTGCCCTCACTGCGCGTTCCGCGCGGGCGCGGGTGCCTGTCACTGGACTTTTTCTTCACTGTGACTCCGCGGCCATGTCCGGGTCGCTGATCCTGCGTCGCCGCTCCTGCGCCACCGCCTCCAAGGTCGCCGGATCTGCGCCGCCGATTCCGCATCACTGCGTGGTCTCCAGTTCCAGCCGGCGCGGATCGAGCAGGTTTCCCACGATGCCCAGCACCGAGAAGGCGGCACCCACCGGCATGGCCAGGTAGGCCCAGAACATGGAGACGCCCTCGAGGCCGATCATGGTCTGCACGCGCCCGCGCGTCGCATAGTCCCAGCCCCACCAGAGCAGCACCGCCATCAGCACGAGGGCGGCGATGCAGACCACCCAGTCGAGCACGCGGCGCACGGACGGCCGACTCCAGCGATAGAGCACGTCCACGCTGACCATCGCACCCTGGCGGAAGGCCACCGGAATGCCCAGGAACACCATCCAGATCAGCGAGAAGCGGATCAGCACCTCGGTCCACTCGGCGGGCTGCTCGAGCACGAAGCGCGTGAAAATCTGGAACACGCCCAGGGCGCTGGCGACCACCAGCATGGCGCAGGCGCCGGCCAGCGACAGTTCGGTGGCCAGGCGCTCGAGACGCAGGAACGCTTGCTTCATCTGCAGCAGCGCCACCCGCCAGCTGCGGGGGCCGCCGCCCTCCTCCCGCCGTCGGCTTACTTGTAATTTCGGATGCGTTCGATGTTGGCCTTGCCGAACTGCTTCTCGAATTCGGCGTTCACCGGAGCCAGCGTGCTGACGAAGCGGTTCTTGTCGAGGTTGTCGACCACCTGCATGCCTTTGCTGCGCAGGTCGGCCACGCCCTTGGCGTCGTCCTCGTCGACACGCGCGCGGTTGGCTTTGGTGCCTTCCTTGGCGGCGTCGATGAAGGCCTGTTTGTCGGCTGCCGAGAGCTTGTCGAAGCTGCCCTTGTTCATCAGGAAGATGGCCGGCGAATACACGTGGCCGGTCAGCGAAAGGTGCTTTTGCACCTGGTCGAACTTGGCGGCCATGATGACCGACAGCGGATTTTCCTGGCCATCGACGGTGCCCTGCTGCAGGGCGGTGAACACCTCGGGGAAGGCCATCGGCGTGGTGACGATGCCCAGACCCTTGTACGCCTGCACGTGCACCGGGTTCTCCATGGTGCGCATCTTCAGGCCCTTGAGGTCGTCGGGCGTGTTGACCGCGCGCTTGCTGTTGGTCATGTGGCGGAAGCCGTTCTCGGCCCAGGCCAGGGCCTTGAAGCCCTTGGAGTCGAACTTGGTCAGCATCTCCTGGCCGATGGGGCCGTCGAGCACGGCGCGGGCGTGGCCCTTGTCGCGGAACAGGAAGGGAATGTCGAGGATGCGCGCCTCGGGCACGAAGTTGGGGACCGGCCCGGTGGAGCTGAAGGCGAGCTCCTGCGTGCCCAGCTGCACCGCCTCGATGCTCTCGCGCTCGCCGCCCAGGGAGCCCGAATAGAAGGTCTGGATCTTGTAGCGTCCGTTGGTGCGCTTTTCGACCTCGCGCGCGAAGGTGTCGATGGCCACGCCCTGGTGGGAGTTCTGGGCCACCGAGATGCTGATCTTCATGGTGGTCTGGGCGATCGCACCCGAGGCGAAGCCCAGGGCCAGCCCGAGGGCAAGGGCCAGTTTGGCGAATTTCACGGCGGTCTCCTGCTTATGGTCGTGCCACGCCGGCACGCGGGTGCAATGTAGCTGCGCGTCCCGCGGGCGGCCATGCGGGGAAACCAGACGGAGCGCAGCGCGGCAGGCTCAGGCCGCCGCCTGGCGGGCGCGCTCTTCTTCCTGCAGCCGCAGCACGCGGCGCTGCACCTTGCCCGTGGTGGTCATGGGCAGCTGCTCGATGAACTCGATCTCCTTGGGGTACTCGTAGGGCGCGAGCTGGCCCTTCACGTGTGCCTGCAGCTGCGCCACCAGCTGCGCCTCGAAAGCCGCCGCCCGGGCACCGGCGCGCTCGGCCGCAGCCTGCGCGGTGAGCACCACATAGGCCTTGACCACCGCGCCGCGCTCGCGGTCGGGCTTGGGCACCACCGCGGCATTGGCCACCGCGGGATGCTTGACCAGGCAGTTCTCTATTTCCCCGGGACCGATGCGGTAGCCCGCGGCCTTGAACATGTCGTCGGCGCGGCCCTGGTACCAGAGGTAGCCGTCGGCGTCGCGGATGGCGAGATCGCCGGTGCGGCACCAGTCGCCGGTGAACTTGGCGGCGGTCGCCTGGGGGTTCTTCCAGTAGCCGAGGAAGAAGATCGGATCGGGGTGGCCGTGCACATCGCAGCGGTGCAGCGCCACGTCGCCGGCGACGCCTGGCGGGCACTCGCGGCCCTCCTCGTCGATGACCGCCACCCGGTGCCCGGGATACGGCCGGCCCATGCTGCCGGCGCGCGCCGGCCAGGTGGCCGGCGTGTCCCGCCCGTTCATCGCGCAGTTGCCCACGATGTAGTTGATCTCGGTCTGGCCGAACATCTCGTTGACCACCACGCCCAGCTGGTCGCGGCAATAGGCGAACACGGCGTCACCGACCGCCTCGCCCGCGCTCATGATGGCCTGCAGCCGCAGGCGGAAGCTGCGGCGCGGCTGGGGATACGCCTTCATCATGGCCTTGAGCGCCGTCGGAAACAGGAAGGTGTGCGTCACGCCGTGCTGCTGCATCAACGTGTAGGCGAGCTCGGGGCCGAAGCGCGCGTTGCACGCGACGATGGGCCGCCCGAAATAGAGCGCGGGCAGCAGCGCGTCCATGAGGCCGCCGGTCCAGGCCCAGTCCGCAGGCGACCAGAACACCTGGTCTTGCGGGTCGGCCCCCGTGGCGGGGTCGAAGCCGAACCAGTTCTGGCTGCACACGAAACCGGGCAGGTTGCCGATGAGGGCGCGGTGCGGAACGAGCGCGCCTTTCGGGGCGCCGGTGGTGCCGCTGGTGTAGATCAGGACGGCCGGATCGTCGGCCGCGGTGTCGGCCGCCTCGAAGGTTTCCGGCCTGCCGGCCAACTCGGCCTCCCAGTCGAGGTCGGCGCGCAGCGCCGCGGCGCCGACGCCCACCACGCTGCGCAGCGCCGGGCAGCTCGCGCGCACCGACAGCAGCGACGCCACCGAGCTTTCGTCGCACAAGGCCACCACCGCCTCGCTGTCGTGCAGCCGGTATTGCAACGCCTCGGGCCCGAAGAGCATCGACAGCGGCATGGCCACGGCACCCATCTGCAGCACCGCCATGTAGGCCACCGCGGTCTCGAAACGCTGGGGCATCACGATGGCTACGCGGTCGCCGCGCTCGACGCCCAGTTCGCGCAGCAGGTGCGACAGCCGGTTGGCGCGCCGCTGCAGCTGGGCGTAACTCAGGGCAGCCCGGACGGCCGGCGCGCCATGGGCGATGACGGCCGTGCGCTGCGCACCGTCGCCCGCCTCGGCCCAGCGCGTGCAGCAGACCTGCGCGATGTTGAAGCGCGCCGGCACCTGCCAGCGGAACTGCGCGTGCAGCGCTGCGTGGTTGTCCCTGGCTCGACTGCCTGCCATTGCACCGTCTCCTTATGATCGGGCGAATGTATCAATGTCGACGCGAGGCGCGCAGCGCATTTGTGCCCCTGCGCGGCCTGCGCTACCACGTGCGCCTGTGGGGCGAGCCCTCCGAGGAGCGCACGCCGCTGGTCCTGCTGCACGGCTGGATGGACGTGGCCGCATCGTGGCAGTTCGTGGTGGACGCCCTGCGACGCGAGCACTTCATCATCGCGCCCGACTGGCGCGGCTTCGGTCTCACCGAGGGCCCGGCGGCCGACACCTACTGGTTTCCCGACTACCTGGCCGATCTCGACTTCCTGCTCGACCACTTCGTCGCCGAACGTCCGGTGCATCTGGTCGGCCACAGCATGGGCGGCACGGTGTCGATGCTGTACGCAGGCGCCCGGCCCGAGCGCATCCGCCGGCTGGTGAACCTCGAAGGCTTCGGCATGCCCGCCACGCGGCCCTCGCAGGCGCCGGGCCGCTATGCGCGCTGGATGGACGAGCTCAAGGCGCTGCACCGCGGCGCGATGGACCTGCAGTCCTACGGCGATGCCGAAGGTGTGGCGCAGCGGCTCATGAAGACCAACCGCCGCCTCGACCTGGACCGGGCGCGCTGGCTGGCCCGGCAGTGGGCCCGCCCCGATGCGCAGGGCCGCTGGCGCATCCTGGGCGACGCCGGGCACAAGGTGACCTCGGCCCAGCTGTTCCGCGTGGACGAGATGCTGGAGAGCTACCGACGGATCACCCCGCCCGTCCTTTGGGTCGAGGCGGGCGACGACAGCCTCTCGCGCTGGTGGCAGGACCGGTTCACCCTGGCTGAGTTCCACGAGCGGCTGCGCTGCGTGCCACGGCTGCAGACCGCCCGCGTGGAGGACGCCGGCCACATGCTGCACCACGACCAACCCGCACGTATTGCCGAGCTTTGCGAGACTTTTTTCTCGAATGGCGACTGAGCCGCACGTAGGACGCACAGAGCTGTTGCCGTAGGAGCACTCCTACCCGTAAGCTGTAACCTCAAATTGCTGAGGGATCACAGCTTTGAAGAGCAGGACGTATTCGGCGCTGCTGCTGGCAGCGGCGCTCATCATCCCGGGCATGGCCCGGGCTACCGATGACCTGGAAGAGGGCTTGGCCACGATGTGGGAGGTGCTCTGGCACCAGAGCGGCACGCCGACCCGCGTGGTGCGCTGGGAGGGCGACATCCACATGCGCCTGTCGGGCATCGACGTGGCGAAGCACCGCGACATGGTGCTCCAGGCCATGTCGGCCGTCACCACCGAGGCCAACATCCGGCTGGTGGACGTGAGCGACCGGCCCGACCTGCCGGCCAACCTCACTATTGAAATCACGCCGGACACCGCACTCGAAGACAACCAGCCCTGCGTGACGGTGCTCAATTTCCGCAACGAGACCCGCATCGAAACCGCCAGCGTGCAGATGCGCAGCAAGGATGCGTGGCGCTGCGCGCACCACGAAGCCATGCACGTCATGGGCGTGCGCGGCCATCCGGCGGGCAAGACGGTGCTGAGCTATTTCCCGTTCAAGGTCGATGCGCTGCTGCCGCTGGACCAGGTCATGCTCCGGGCCTGGTACTCACCGCGCATGGCCGGCGGTATGACGCCTTTCGAGGCCATGACCGTGCTCGCCGACGAGCTGGTCGCCACCCAGCCCGACGCCGCCACCGCCACGCAGGTGCGCAACCGCTTCTTTTCCGAGACCGTGCAGCAGATGCACAACTTCGCCAACGGCAACGGCGACATCCCGGCCGTGGTGCGCCGATCGGGCAAGTCGACCGACGACGGCATCCGCTGGGGCCGCGCCGAGATGAGCTACTTCCTGGGCATGGCCTACCTCAACGGCGCCGCCGTGGCGGCCGACCGCACGCAGGCCATCCAGTGGTTCGAGCGCGCCGCCAGCGCCGGCAACCGCCGGGCGCAGGCCCAGCTGGGCTCGTTCCGCTGAAATAGCAGCGGCCGCGTCCTGCGGCCGGCCCGGCGCGGCTGCACCGCGTGCGAAAATCCGTGGCTTTGACCGGCAGGCCCGACGGGCCGGCCACGCACCGGAAATCGCACCCCATGGACGCAGAACGCATCAACCTCATCGGCACCACCCTCCTGGACCTGCAGTCCCGCTGCGCGGACTTACGGAGGTATCTTTGACTACGATGCCAAAGCCGAACGCCTGAGGACCGTCAACGCCGCGCTGGAAGATCCAGCCGTCTGGAACGACCCGAAGAAGGCCCAGGAACTGGGCAAGGAAAAGAAGCAGCTCGACAGCGTCGTCGTCACGCTGCAGGCGCTCGAGCGCGACCTCTCGGACGACCTCGAGCTCTACGACATGAGCAAGGAGGAAGGCGACGAGGGCGGTCTCGCCACGCTGGAGACCGACGCCCAGCGCATCACCACCGAGATCGAGGCGCTGGAGTTCCGCCGCATGTTCAACCGGCCGGCCGACCCCATGAATGCTTTCCTGGACATCCAGGCCGGCGCGGGCGGCACCGAGGCCTGCGACTGGGCGGGCATGTTGCTGCGCCAGTACCTGCGCTATGCCGAGCGCAAGGGCTTCAAGGCGGTGGTCGAGGAAGAGTCGGCCGGCGACATCGCCGGCATCAAGGGCGCCACCATCAAGATCGAGGGCGAGTACGCCTACGGCCTGCTGCGCACCGAAACCGGCGTGCACCGGCTGGTGCGCAAGTCGCCCTTCGACTCCGCGGGCGGGCGCCACACCAGCTTCGCCAGCGTGTTCGTCTACCCCGAAGTCGATGACTCGGTGGAGATCAACATCAACCCCGCCGACGTGCGCGTCGATACCTACCGCGCCTCGGGTGCGGGCGGCCAGCACATCAACAAGACCGACTCGGCCGTCCGCCTGACCCACGTGCCCACCGGCATCGTGGTGCAATGCCAGGACAGCCGCAGCCAGCACAGCAACCGCGACGTCGCCTGGCAGCGCCTGCGCTCGCGGCTGTACGACCATGAAATGCGCAAGCGCATGGAAGAACAGCAGAAGCTCGAGGACACCAAGACCGACGTGGGCTGGGGCCACCAGATCCGCAGCTATGTGCTGGATCAGAGCCGCATCAAGGACCTGCGCACCAACGTGGAGATCTCCAACACGCAGAAGGTGCTCGACGGCGACCTCGACCCCTTCATCGAAGCCTCGTTGAAGCAGGGCGTTTAACCCCACAAGGAACAAGCAGATGTTGCGTGAAGGACAGAACGCGGTGATCTACCGCGCCGACTACCGACCACCCGCCTTCTGGATCGACACCGTCGAGCTCTGCTTCGACCTCGACCCCGCCAAGACCCGCGTGCTCAATCGCATGCGGCTGCGCCGCAACCCCGATGTCGCATCGCAGGCCCTGCGCCTGGACGGCGAGGACCTCAACCTCGCGCGCGTGCTGGTCAACGGCCAGGGCACGTCGTTCAAGCTCGAAGACAGCCAGCTGGTGCTGGAGAACCTGCCCGAAGGCCTTGAGCCCTTCGAGCTGGAGGTGTTCACCACCTGCGCCCCGGCCAAGAACACCAAGCTCATGGGCCTGTACGTGAGCAACGAATCCTTCTTCACCCAGTGCGAAGCCGAGGGGTTCCGGCGCATCACCTACTTCCTCGACCGGCCCGACGTCATGGCCAGCTACAGCGTGCTGCTGCGCGCCGACAAGGCGAAGTATCCGGTCCTGCTGTCCAACGGCAACCTGGTCGATCAGGGCGACCTCGAGGGCGGGCGCCACTACGCGCGCTGGGTCGATCCGCACCGCAAACCGAGCTATCTCTTCGCGCTGGTCGCCGGCAAGCTGGTCGCGCGCGAGCAGCGCATCACCACGCGTGAAGGCACCGACCACCTGCTGCAGGTGTTCGTGCGCCCGGGCGACCTGGACAAGACCGAGCACGCGATGAACTCGCTCATGGCGTCCATCGCCTGGGACGAAGCGCGCTTCGACCTGCCGCTCGACCTGGAGCGCTTCATGATCGTCGCCACCAGCGACTTCAACATGGGCGCGATGGAGAACAAGGGCCTGAACATCTTCAATACGAAGTACGTGCTGGCGAGCCAGGCCACGGCCACCGACACCGACTACGCCAACATCGAGTCCGTCGTCGGCCACGAATACTTCCACAACTGGACCGGCAACCGCGTCACCTGCCGCGACTGGTTCCAGCTGTCGCTCAAGGAAGGCCTCACCGTCTTTCGCGACCAGGAGTTCAGCCAGGACCTGGCCGGCGAAGCGTCGGCGCGCGCCGTGCGCCGCATCGAGGACGTGCGCGTGCTGCGCACCGCGCAGTTCCCCGAGGATGCCGGCCCCATGGCGCACCCGGTGCGCCCCGACCAGTACCTCGAGATCAACAACTTCTACACCGTCACCATCTACGAAAAGGGCGCCGAGCTCGTTCGCATGATGCAGACGCTGGTGAGCAACCTGCAGACCGATCCGCTCGGCCGCAAGGGCTTCGCACGCGGCATGGCGCTGTATTTCGAGCGGCACGACGGCCAGGCCGTCACCTGCGACGACTTCGCCCAGGCCATCGCCGACGCCAACCCCGACTCGCCGCTGGCGCGCCTGCTGCCGCAGTTCCGCCGCTGGTACAGCCAGGCCGGCACCCCGCGCCTGAAGGTCACGACGCAGTGGGAGCCCGAGACCGGCACCTACACCCTCTCGCTCGCGCAAAGCTGCCCGCCCACCCCGGGCCAGCCCGTGAAGGAGCCTTTCGTCATTCCCGTGCGCCTGGGCCTGATCGACAGCGAAGGCCGGGCGGTGAGCGAGGGGCTGCACGTGCTCACCGACGCCAGCGACACGCTGCGCTTCGCAGGCCTGGCCGCCGAGCCCGTGCCTTCGATCCTGCGGGACTTCAGCGCACCGGTGATCCTCGAATACGACTACACCGACGCGCAGCTGCTCACGCTGCTCACGCACGACGCCGACCCGTTCAACCGCTGGGAGGCGGCGCAGCGGCTCGCGTTGAACCGCGCGCTGCGCTTCGTGCGCGAGGGCGGCACGGTGCAGCTCGACGCCGCCTTCATCGGCGCGATGCGCGAGGTGCTGCGCCATCCCACGCTCGACGCCGCCTTCAAGGACCTGGTGCTCACCCTGCCCTCGGAGACCTACATCGCCGAGCAGCTCGACGTGGTCGATCCGCAGCGCATCCACGCCGTGCGCGAAGCCATGCGCCTGGAGTTGGCTGGCGCGCTGCGCGCCGACTGGGAGTGGGCCTACGAGAGCCACCGCGACAGCGGCGCCTACCGGCCCGATCCGCGCTCGTCGGGCCGCCGCGCCCTCGCCGGCCTGGCGCTCACGCACCTGTGCCTGGCCGCGCGCACCAGCAAGGACCCGGTGTGGCCCGGCAAGGCGCTGCAACGCTTCAAGGACGCCGGCAACATGACCGACCGCTTCAACGCACTCGCGGCGCTGGTCTCCAGCGGCCACGAACTCGCGGGCCAGGCCTTGCAGCGGTTCCACGCGATGTTCAAGGACGAGCCCCTCGTGCTCGACAAGTGGTTTGCCCTGCAGGCCGGCGCACCCGACCGAGGCGGCGACGTGCTGCCGGTGGTCAAGCAGCTGATGCAGCACCCCGACTTCAACATCCGCAACCCGAACCGCGCACGCAGCCTGATCTTCAGCTACTGCGCCGCCAACCCCGGCGCATTCCATCGGCACGACGCCGCCGGTTATGTGTTCTGGTGCGAGCGCGTGATCGAGCTCGACGCCATCAACCCGCAGGTGGCCGCCCGACTGGCGCGCGCGCTGGACCGCTGGAAAAAGCTGGTCGAGCCTTGTCGCGGGGCGGCCCGCGAAGCCATTGCCCGCGTGGCGGCGAAACCGGATTTGAGCAACGACGTGCGCGAGGTGGTCAGCCGCGCGCTGGCCGAGTGATCCGCACGCCCGAGCCGCACACCTCCACCTGCTTCCGCCCTCCAGCTTCTCGAAGGAACAACGCATGTCCAAACGGGTTTCCCTCACCCAGTACCTCGTCGAACAGCAGCGTGTCGATGGACTCATTCCGGGCCAGCTGCGCCTGTTGCTCGAGGTGGTCGCGCGCGCCTGCAAGCGCATCAGCTTCGAGGTCAACAAGGGCGCTCTGGGCGACGTGCTCGGCACGGCCGGCAGCGAGAACGTGCAGGGTGAGGTGCAGAAGAAGCTGGACATCATCGCCAACGAAGTCCTGATCGAGGCGAACGAATGGGGCGGTCACCTGGCGGCCATGGCCAGCGAGGAAATGGAGGGCATCTACCAGGTGCCCAACCGCTACCCGCAAGGCGAATACCTGCTGATGTTCGATCCGCTGGACGGCTCGTCCAATATCGACGTCAACGTGAGCATCGGCACCATCTTCAGCGTCATGCGCAAGCCCGAGGGCCCGGTGGTGAGCGAGCAGGACTTCCTGCAGCCGGGGCACCGGCAGGTCGCTGCCGGCTACTGCGTCTACGGGCCGCAGACCACGCTGGTCCTCACCGTGGGCGACGGCGTCGCGATGTTCACGCTCGACCGCGAACTCGGCTCCTTCGTGCTGGTGCAGGACAAGCTGCAGATCCCCGCCGACACCAAGGAATTCGCGATCAACATGAGCAACATGCGCCACTGGGACGCGCCGGTGCGCCGCTACATCGACGAATGCCTGGCCGGCAAGGAAGGCCCGCGCGGCAAGGACTTCAACATGCGCTGGATCGCCTCCATGGTGGCGGACGTGCACCGCATCCTCACCCGCGGCGGCATCTTCATGTACCCCTGGGACAAGCGCGAACCCAACAAGCCCGGCAAGCTGCGCCTCATGTACGAAGCGAACCCCATGGGCTGGCTGGTCGAACAAGCCGGCGGCGCCGCCTCCACCGGCCGCCAGCGCATCCTCGATGTCCAACCCACCCAGTTGCACGAGCGCGTGAGCGTCATCCTGGGCAGCAAGAACGAGGTCGAGCGCGTCGCCCGCTACCACGCCGACGCGGCGCAGGGCTGAAGGCGGCGCACAGCGCTGAGGCACCCCGCAGGACCGCTATAATCGCGGGCTTCGGTCGCCGGAGTAGCTCAGTCGGTAGAGCAGCTCATTCGTAATGAGAAGGTCGGGGGTTCGATTCCTCTCTCCGGCACCACGCGCCACGGGGTTCATGCCAGTGAACAAGTAGCAGATCTTGTCCAGACACCTGGTCGTGCCGACCATGTGCCCTCCCCCCTTCCTCTCGTGTCGAAAACCTCTCCCGCCTTCAAGGCCGCGGTAGCCCTTGCGGCCATCTGCGACCCCCACAGCGACGTAGCGCACCGGTATGGCGTGAGCGAAGCGCAGGTCGGCGAGTGGCATGCGCAGCTGGTCGCATGTGCCCATTCGGCTTTCAAGTCGGAACCGGCCACTCCAAGCCGTGACCTGGACCCCTCGGAACTCGCGCAGACCATCGCCGAGAACTCGACGCACGCACTCGTGCTGATGGACGCGCGCGGCTACTGCATCTACGCCAACCAGGCGCTCCTGGCGATGACGGGGTACACGAACGAGGAGCTCGGCTCGAAGCCCTTGCATGACCTCATCCACCACCGGCGCCCGGACGGCAGCCACTATCCGATGAGCGAGTGCCCCATCGACAGAGCATTGCCCGAGAACTTCGATGTCAGGGCGCACGAGGACCTCTTCTTTCGCAAGGACGGTTCCAGCTTCCCGGTTCGATGTGCGGCGAGCCCGATTTTCCGGGGTGGCAAGCCAGTAGCAACCGTCATCGAAGTCCAGGACATCACCGAAGAGCGACGCCGGAGAGAGCACGAACTGGCCGAGATCCGGAGGAAGGACGAGTTCCTCGCGATGCTTGCACATGAGCTTCGCAACCCGCTTGCGCCCATCACCTCCGCCGCCTTCCTTCTCCAGCGCACCTGCGCGGAACCGGCGGCTCGCCGGGCGGGGGGCATCGTTGCGAAGCACGCGTCCCACATGGCGTCGCTGGTCAACGATCTGCTCGACGTATCGCGTATGACACGCGGCGTGCTTGAAATCAAAGCCGCACGGGTTGACCTTGCGAGCACGCTGCGCGATGCGGCAGAGCAAGTGCACCCGCATCTCGAAGCGCGCCAGCAGCAACTGGATATCACAGGGCCTTCAGAGGGCGTCCATGTCGATGGGGACCACGCCCGGCTCGTTCAGGTGTTTGCGAATCTTCTGGACAACGCCTCCAAATATTCGCCGACGGGTGGCCGCATCACCGTATCCGTCGGGTGCGAAGCGGGCAGCGCGAGGGTCTCCGTCACGGACCAGGGGGTCGGGATGTCGCAGCAGCTCGTTGTTCGCGTCTTCGACCTGTTCACGCAGGGGCAGGCGGAAGGAGCCGGAGCCGGGCTCGGAGTCGGTTTGGCCTTGGTCAAGCACATCGTCGAGCTGCATCGAGGCTCCATCCGCGGCAGCAGCGACGGCGAAGGGCGAGGCAGCACCTTCGAGGTGGTACTGCCCGCCGCACGCGCATGAGCTGCGCAGGAGCCTGCGCGCGGGGCACCTAGCCCGCGTCGTGCGCAGCTCCTTCGGGATGTGCTGCTGACGTCGCGCCGACGCAGCCGGGGTCAGCAGGCATTCCGGTCCTGTGGCATCCGGCGATGCCGAACAGCCGCAGCCGCAGCCGCAGCCGGTCAGGCTCATTCAACGCACGGCGTCAAGGCATTGTCCTCGCGCTTCTCGAACCGCACCGCGCTTCCATTCATTGATGAGACCCCGCGCAATGGTTGCGGGCATGAGAATCGTGACTGGTATGCAGCAGTCGGCCCGGCGCTGGACCGAACCGTGAGGTAAGCAGGTAATGAACATCGGCGCTTTCTTGAAAGAGCAGGTCGAGCCCATCGTTGATGAGTGGGTGGATTTTGCGCACACCCGGCTCCCTGCCTCGCACGGATTCACGCGGGAGGAACTTGCGGACCACGCGAAAATGCTTCTCCTCGCGATTGCGGCTGACATGGAGCAATCCCAGGGGGCGGCCGCGAAGCACGACAAGTCGCAAGGCAACGAGCCGAACAACGCGCCGAAAGTTACCCGTATGGCGCGCGAACACGCTGCACAGCGCTTCGACCAGGGATTTACGCTGGACGACCTGCTCTCCGAGTTCCGCGCCCTTCGCGCGTCCGTGATCCGAAGATGGACGATGCAGATTCAGGACGCGCGTACGCAGGACCTGGAGGAGCTCACTCGGTTTGGCGAGAGCATGGACCAGGCGCTTTCAGAATCGGCCTCCCTGTACTCGAAGAAGGTGGACGACTCGCGCAACCTCCTGCTGGGCGTACTCGGGCACGACTTGCGCACACCTCTGGGCGTCGTTCACACAAGCGCGCACTACCTCCTGCGGGCTGACACGCTGACCGGTGCCCAGACGAAAGCAGTGGCGCGTGTTCTGACGGCCGCAGAGCGGATGCGCGGCCTGGTGAACGACATTCTTGATTTCACCCAGACTGCCTTCGGTGTATCGCTTCCCATCACGCCGGGCGCTGCGGATGTCGGAGACATCACCGCGAACATCGTCACCGAGGTTGCGGCATTGCACCCGGAAGCCAGAATCGAGCTCACCTGCGAAGGCGACCTGAGCGGCCGCTGGGATGCGGCCCGGGTCGGACAGATGCTCGCGAATCTGGTTGCCAACGCTGTTCAGCACGGAGCATCGGGTGAGCCGGTGATCGTCTCCGTGGAAGGCGACGGAAATGCCGTTTGCGTGCAGGTCAAGAACGCCGGGACTCCCATTCCCGACGACGCACGGGAGAACATGTTTTCTCCGCTCCGCCAAAAGCCGACAACCGAAGGCGAGCGGCGAACAGGCTCGTCGGGCCTGGGCCTCGGTCTCTACATCACCAAGCAAATTGCAGTCGCGCACGGTGGCTCGGTGGCATTCGCATCCGGCGACGAAGGAACCACCTTTTCCGTTCGGCTGCCACGGGTTCCGCCCGTGGCTGCGGACCGCCGGGTCAAGAATTCGCTGGACTCACCCGGAACGCAGCTCCGTGGGTAGGCGAATGCCACCCGTGCGACCGCGGCGGCGTCCGCCAGGCTGACACGCACCGCGCATCCGCTGCGGCAGCTCACCCCTTCGGCAAGTTGCGGATCGTGGCGGCAGCCACGTAGTTGGTGGCGATGACCTGCGCCACCGACGTCACCAGCTGCGCCTTCATGTCACCGGTCGCGGTGGGAAACCGTTGCGAAACGATGCGCTCTGCCTCCAGGAACTGCCCCTCGGTGCTGTCGATCGCACTCTCCAGTAGCCGCTCCTCGACACGGCCAAACTCATCAGGGTGGGTAATGGTCATTGAGGACTCTCCAGGTGGCAAAACACTATACGCGGGCGCCTGCTCCCTTACTGCGATACTGAC
Organism: Ramlibacter sp. AN1015; assembly: GCF_037726105.1. NCBI lineage: Bacteria > Pseudomonadati > Pseudomonadota > Betaproteobacteria > Burkholderiales > Comamonadaceae > Ramlibacter > Ramlibacter sp. AN1015. The sequence goes on along the minus strand of NZ_JBBJUM010000006.1, from coordinate 242,917 downwards.
CCGATGAACCCAGCCCTCCAAGCGATCCGGCAGCCGAATGGCGACCTGCTCATTCCGGCCGAAACCGCCCATCTGCTGGAGCTCGTGCTCGAGCGTCTCCAGGAAGAGGTGGACAACATGCACGGAAAGACGTTTGCCGAGCCCGGGGCGATGGAGACCGATCGCGAAACCGCCAACCGGCAGGACTCGGTGGACAAACTCTCCGCGGCCATGGGCATCGATGGGCATTCCGTCTCGCCGCGCCGCCGGCCCGATACCCATCAGCTGGTGGACAGCACCGAGACCCGTGAGCTTCTGAAGGCCGTCAGCAGCCTTCTGTTCGACCGCGCCTGAGCCGCAGCGTCCATCGGCCCGTGCGCCGAGTGGGCCGTCGCTTGCAGGGACGGTACGCGCGGCCTGGGCTGCCTGCGGAACGTGTGTCTGCGAGGGCGCACGTGCGCCCTCGCCGCGCTCAGGACGTAAGCGTCCTCAGAATGTCCGCATACCACACGCAGCTCAGGCCCAGGCGCTCGTCCAGGTGCTCCTCGCGGGTGGCCATGTCGAGCGTCGCCGAGTGGATGCCGAGCAGCCGCCACGGCAACTGCGGATCGCAGGCGGCATCACGCGTCACGACCGGCGCGCCGCTGGTGCCGCGGTGCGTCCGTGCGTCGGCCAGGAAATATCCCTTGCCCTGAAACCGCACGCCGTAGGCGGACGCGATGCCGCCGGTGCGCACCACCGGGAGATGGTGGACCGTGTCGTAGAAGCCCAGCGGAAAGCCGACGACCAGCACGGGCGCACCCGGCGCGTGCACGTCGTTGGCGCCGGGGCACAGGTCGGCGCGGAAAGGATGCAGGACCGCCTGCGCGGGCAGCACCGAGCGGTCCAGCTCGATGACGGCAACATCGACCTCACCACCCGAATCCTGCGCCTGGCGCCACTGGCTCAACCCGTTGCGGTACAGCAGCACCGAGATGGTGGTCCAGACGCTGAGGTTCGTCCTGTCGGTGTGGACCACGAACTCGATGCGGTCCGGCAGGTGGCCGCTGGGCGGATCGTGGAAGACATGCCGGCTGGTCACCAGGAACAGGCGGTGCGCGTGCTCGTAGAAGAAGCCCGAAGCGCTCGTGAGCTGCATTCCGCCGGCGAACGTCGCCACGCGAACGGCAGAGAAAAGCAGGTTATCGATCACGGGAGGGCCTTGCAGGTCGCGGGCGGGCGATAGCTCACGGCGTGCCATTCTTGGCGGCGGCGCTTGCAGCAATGCTGAGCCGCTCGCCGGGTGCCAGCGCCTCCGCTGCCCAGCCGAGCGCATCGTCGATGTCCTGCCAGTGCACCCGTCCGGTTCCGTCGTTGTCTTCGCTGGCCATGGCACACGCGAACTGCAGCTGCCGGCAGCAGGCGAAAGCCGCCTCGATCTGCTCGGAGGTGCGCTCGACGCCATCCTGTGTGATGAAGGTCACTGGTTCTCCATGCCGGTCTGCGGCGAGGGTTGCACCCGGCAGCCTCCGGGGGCCGGGTGGACGGGGCACACGGAGGAAGGAGCCTCCGGCACCGCGCATCGAGGGAGATCATGCACCGTCCGGCCGCGGCCACCCCCGCTGCGCTGCCCCTATCCTGTGAGCGGCTGTTCCCGGATGCTCCCTCCGGGGTTCGGAGCTCGCGCGTTCTTGCGGTGCAGATCGACCTGTGCCGTAGAGGCAATGTCCCGACACGCCTGTTTCCCGGATAGGCTGAACCCGGGACGCCATGCGGCGCTTCTGCGCACTGCCGAGGCTTTTTACGGCTGGGCTACATGCAAGGATGGCGGCCGCTACACTGCCCGCTGCCCTTTTTCATCACCCTCCTCGTGCCGCTTGACCGCTCCGGCTCGCTCGACCAGGTCGAGCGGCAGTCCTTCCTGCTGACCCTCACCGACGTGCTGCGTGGCGCGCAGGGCACGCCGCAGATCCTGCAGCGGGTGTGCGAGCTGCTGGGACAGCAGTTCCAGGTACAGCGAGTGGGCTACGGCCACGTGGACGAGTCGCTCGACCGCATCGAATACGAGATCTGCTGGACCGACGGCACCGTGCCGACGCTGCTCGGTGTCCACCCGGCAAGCGCGTTCGGCCAAAAGGTGATCGATCGGCTGCGCGGTGGCCACACGGTGGTCATCGGCAATGTGCGCGAGCACGTTCTCACCAGCGACGCCGCGGCGCTGCGCACCTCGCACGAGGTCGATACCCGCGCGATCCTGGTCGTGCCCCTGTTCACGGCGGGGCAGCTGCGCACCATCGTCTACCTGAATCAGCGGGCCGAGCGCAGCTGGAGCATGCACGAGGTCGATCTGATGGAGGAGGTGGCCGAGCGCACCCGCGAGCTGATCGAACGCACGCGGGCCGAGGCGGCACTGCGCGAAAGCGAATCCCGCTGGCGCGGCCTGTTCGAGCGCATGGGCGAGGGCTTCTTCGTCGGCGAGGCGATCCGCGACGAGCACGGCAGCATGGTGGACTTCCGCTTTCTCGAGTTGAACCCCGCCTTCGAGCGCCTGACCGGCGTGCCCACCGCGGGTGCGCTGGGCAAGCCCGTGACGCAGGTGATCCCGGGCGTGCCGCCGGAGCTGATCGCCACCTATGCGCGGGTGGTGGACACGGGCGAGAGCGCCGAGTTCGAAGTGCTGATTCCCGCGCTGAACGACCGCTGGTACGAGGCGCGCGCCCGCCGCATCGGCACGGACCAGTTCTCCGTACTGTTCCTCGAGATCACCGAACGCAAGACGGCGCAGCTGGCCCTGAAGCAAAGTGAGCAGCGCTACCGCACCTTGTTCGAGACCATCGACGAGGGCTTCTGCGTGATGCAGGTGCTGTTCGACGCGCAGGACCGGCCGGTGGACTACCGCTTCCTGGAGGTCAACCCCGCGTTCGAGCGGCAGAGCGGCCTGGCCGACGCGCAGGGCCGCAGCGTGCGCGAAATGATTCCGAACATCGAGCTGTCCTGGATCGAGACATACGGCCAGATTGCGCTTACGGGCGAACCCGCACGGTTCGCGAGCTACGCCGCCTCCATGGGCCGCTGGTTCGACGTCTTCGCCTTTCGCATCGGCCCGGCCGAGGAGCGCAAGGTTGCCTTGCTGTTTACCGACATTTCCGAGCGCAAGCGGGCCGAGGACGCGCTGCGCGAATCCGACGTGCGCAAGGACGAGTTCCTCGCCACGCTGGCGCACGAACTGCGCAACCCGCTTGCGCCGATTCGCAGCGGGCTGGACATCCTGCGGCGGCGCCTCGCTGCCAACGACCCGAGCGCGCGCACCGTGAACCTCATGGACCGGCAGCTGGGCCACCTGGTGCGCATCGTCGATGACCTGCTCGACATCTCCCGCATCAGCCGCGGAAAGCTGCACCTGCGCAAGGAGACGCTCACGCTGCAGGATGTGATCGCGCTCGCGGTCGAGAGCACCCGCCCCGCGGTGGACGCCGCACACCATGCGCTGCACGTCGATGTGCCGCAGGCGCCGATCGAGCTCGAAGCCGACGGGACCCGCCTGTCCCAGGTGCTATCGAACGTGCTGCACAACGCCGCCAAGTACACCCCGCCGCACGGAACGATTCGTCTGATCGCATCGGCGCCGCGCGATGGCCGGGTGGTCGTGCAGGTCATCGACTCCGGTCATGGCATTCCAGCCGGGCAGCTGGAATCCATCTTCGAGTTGTTCACGCAGCTGGAATCGTCCGGGTCCAACCCGCAAGCCGGGCTCGGCATCGGCCTGGCGCTGGCGCGGCGCCTGATGGATCTGCACGGCGGCACGATCCGCGCCGACAGCGCCGGCGAAGGTTGCGGCAGCACCTTCACCCTCGAGCTGCCGGCGCTCGCTCCTGCCGCGGCGCAGCGTCCGCAGGCCGCGCAGCCATCCGGCGCCGCATCCGCGCGCACCGTGCTCGTGGTCGATGACAACGTCGATGCCGCTCAGACCCTGGCCTGGATGCTCGAGCTCGACGGCCACAACGTGCGCGTCGCGCACACCGGGGAGCAGGCCGTTGCCGTCGTTGCTTCCGAGGCGCCGGACCTCGTGTTTCTCGACCTCGGGCTGCCCGACATCAGCGGCCTCGAAGTGGCCCGCCGACTGCGCGAGGCCGGCAGCGCCGCCCGGCTGGTGGCGCTGACCGGCTGGGGCGCGGCCGGCGATCTGCAGCGCACCCGCGACGCCGGCTTCGATCTCCACCTGACCAAGCCGGTGGCCGCCGACTCGATCGCGCGCGCCTTGAACATGGAGTTCGGCGGCTCCTGAATGCGCGGCGCCGGCGGGTGCGATGCCGGTGGCGGCGTGCGGTCCGACCCGCGCGCACTCGCAGTCGCCGCACTCGTCGCCCGAACGAACGAACGAAACGAACGGAGGGACGGTGCGCGCCCCCGTCTGCGCCGCTACTCCGGCACCATCTGCCCGACCGTCGCCGAGGGCGGCTCGGGCGTCTGCGCCGGTGGCGGTGGCGGTGGCGCGGCAGGCGTGCCGGGCGCTCCGGCCGCGTCCTCGACCAGTGCCTCCATCAGGTCATCGGCCATCGACTCCAACAGCCGCAGCTCGCGCTCGCCGAGCGGACGCGGTCGGGTGTCGAGCAGGCAGAGCGCCCCCAGCACGAATCCGTTGCGATCGCGCAGGGGCGCTCCGGCCCAGAAACGCACGCCCTCGGCCTGCAGCAGCGGATGGCTGGCAAAGCGCGGATCGCGCGCGACGTCCTCGACGACGAGGCTGCGACCGCTGGAGACCACATGGTCCGCCACCGCGAGTTGCCGGGGGGTGCGCGCCTGCTCGTCGGGCGCCGGGGCTCCGTGCGAGCCGCTGACGCTTTGCCACTGCGCGTCCAGCAGCACCGCCGTCGCACGCGGCACGTCGAAGATGTCGGCGGCCCGCTTGGCCGCGCGCTCGAAGCGTGGGCGCAGGCGCTCGTGCAGCAGCCCGCTGTCGTGGAGCGTGCGCACCCGCTCGCTGTCGTTCTCGGGCAGCGGCGCGGGGGAATAGTCCTCGGCTTGCGCCGATCCGACCAGGCGACCGACGCGCAGCACCAGCTCCTCGACGGTCGTGGCGACCGCATCGACGCCCAGCTCCTCGGTGCCGCCGGCCTCCAGCAGCCGCGGCGGCGCGTTCCACAAGCCCAGAACGATCTTCAGATCGGGCCAGCGGCGGCGCAGGCGGCGGCACAGGAAGCGCACCTGCGCCTGCGGCTCGGGGCTGAAATGCGACAGGCACACGATGCGGGCGCCCCGCAGGTCCAGCTGCTGCGGCGCGGCGGCGCTGGACCATTCCACCTCCAGCTCGCGGGCCGGCACGCCCGAGAGCTGCAGGCAGTGGGCGATCATGCGCGAGGCAAGCGCATCGACCTGCCACTTGCCGCCCAGGCAGGCCACCCGCGGCCGCGCGCCCTCGGCGGGCCCGGGATGCTGCTCGCGCAGCTCGGAAATCACGCGGTCCATGCCGACGACCACACGATGGCGGTGCTCGACGTTGGACGTACCGTCCGGGTCGAGGCTGGCCAGCCGCAGCGCCGGCAGGGCGACCTGGCCGTAGAACGCCACCGCCTTGCCGTCCTCGCTCGTCTCCTCGGCCATGTCGACGACCTCCTCCACGTCGCCGGCGATGAGCCGCTGATAGAAGCGCGTAGGTGCGTCCAATACCGGTTGGCTCCCCAGCAGGATGTCCAGAAACTGCAGCCCCGGAAGGTGGCGTCCGATCACCAGCAGGCACACGGTGAGCGGGGTGGACATGACCAGCCCCACCGGCCCCCACAGCATGGTCCAGAAGATCGCCGCGACGATGAGCGACATCACCGACAGGCCGGTGCTTGCGCCGTACAGCCAGGGCTCGACGATGTTGTTGCTCACCAGTTCCAGCAGGACGATCAGTGTCGCCGTCCAGATGAACATGCTCCAGCCCGGGTCCACCGCGAAGGCCAGGGCGAGCGGGAACACCGCCGAGATCACCGGACCGAGGAACGGCACGAAGCGCATCAGCGCGGCAACCACGCCCCAGAGCAGCGCGCCGGGCACGCCGATCAGCCACAGGCCCACCGCCATCGGCAGCCCATAGCTCACGTTCACCAGCAGCTGCATCAGCAGATAGCGGCTGATGCGCTCGCTCGCCTCGTCCATCGCGTCGGTGGTGCGGTGCAGGTTTCCGCCCAGCAGCCGCAGCAGCCGGTCACGCAGATCCTGCCGATCCAGCAGCACCAGCACGAGGAACACGAACGCGATGCCGGCGCCGGCCAGCGGCCCGCTGGCAGCGGCCAGCCACTTCATGGCCTCGGCCACCGGCGACTGCGGCTCCCGCTCGATCTGCACGCGCTGCGGCGGTGCCGCTTGCGGCTCCGACAGACCGGTGGCGGGCGGGTCGGTCGGCGATGCCGCCTTGACCTCCTCCTTCACCGTCTCCAGCGTCTTGGCCGCGCCGGAGAGCATGCCCGGGCTGGCGATCTGGTCGCGCAGCTCACGCAGCTTGACGCGGATGTTGGTCTCGTACAGCGGCAGCTCGGCACTGAGCGCGCGCACCTGGCTGGTAAGCAGCAGGCCGGCCCCGGCCAGCACACCCAGCGCCAGGAGCACCACCGCGGACACGGCCAGCAGGCGCGGCACGCCTTTGCGCTTGAGGCGCACCACCAGCGGATCGAGCAGGAACCCCAGCAGGAACGCCAGCGCCAGCGGCACCAGCAGCTCGCGCCCCAGCCACAGCCCGGCGATGATCAGTGCGGCCGAGACCAGGCCGGCGGCCAGCTGGACGATCGGCGGCGCCCCGGCCGGCAAGGCACTCCAGGCCGGCCTCGCGCCGGGTTGTTCGGGTTCGTTCATGGCGTCGGTCCCGCGGGCCGCAGGCGCCCGGCGCGCCAGCCGCGCGCGGTACCCGACATGGCGTGGCCGGTCTTGCACCGGCCCGCCGGCGCGGTGCGGCCCGCCCAAGAGGCTCTCGCGCGACAGGCTGGGGCGACGCACGACATACAACCTCCTTGCTGCATCCGGGACGGCGAACGATCGCGTCCCGCCGCGACTGTATGCGCGTGCCCGACGGCGGCTCGTAGGACTCGGCGCTAGGCAGCTGCGGGCGTTCTCGACGGCGGATCCCCCGACCGCAGGCACCTGCGCCACGCACGCCCTCCCCCGGCGCTGCGCGCCCCGGCGGCAGGCGAGCGCGCGATGGCATGGCCGGCGCGAGCGGCGCCGACTATCCGACCCAGCGCGGCAACCAGGTGGCGATGTCGGGCAGCCAGAACACCGCCGACAGCAGCAGCAGGCTCATGACCACGTACGGCGTCACCGCCTGGAAGATGTGGAGCATGGTGACCGAGGGCGGCGCCACCCCGCGCATGGTCATCAGCAGCAATCCGTGCGGCGGCAGCAGCAGCCCCAGCTGCATGCAGATCAGGAACATCACGCCGAACCACACCGGATCGATCCCCAGCGTCTGGACGATGGGCATGAAGATCGGCAGCGTGATCATCATCATGCTCACCTGATCGACGAAGACGCCCAGGAAAATGAGCATGAGCATCATCCCGGCCACGATCATCTCCGTGGACCAGCCCTGCCCCGTGATCAGCTGCACCAGTCCGTTGCTGGCACCCGAGAAGGACAGGATCTGCGCGAAGGTGGTGGCGCCCAGGATGATGAACAGGATCATTCCCGAGATGCCCGCCGTGCCCTTGAGCGCCTTCAGCAGCGCGTCGAAGGTGAGCGAGCGGTAGGCCATCGCCAGCACCAGCGTGGCGAAGGCGCCGAGCGCCGCGCATTCGGTGGGCGTAGCCCAGCCCATCGCCAGGGCGCCCACCACCACGCCGAAGATCGACAGCGTCGGCAGCACGTAGCCGAAGAACGGCTTCCAGCGCTCCCAGCCCCTGTGGGTGGGCCCCTCGTCGGTGGCCGGCGCGAGCGCCGGAGTCAGGCGCACGCGCAGCACGATCCACAGCACGAACGCCACCGACAGGATCATGCCGGGCAGCACGCCGCCGATCAGCAGCTTGGAAATGGAAATGCCCGACAGCGAGCCCAGCAGCACCGTGAGCGCCGAGGGCGGAATCAGCATGTCCACCGCGCCGATGGCCATGATCGGACCGGTGGCCAGGGTCGGGTGGTAGCCGCGCGCCAGCATGACCGGCAGCAGCAGCGAGCCCAGCATGGCGGTGGTGGCGATGGTCGATCCCGAGATGGCCGAGAACACGGTGCCGGCGACCACCGCCACCACGGCCAGCCGGCCCGGAATGCGCCGGATCAGGCGCTCGATTCCCTCGATCACCTTGAGGGCGAGCCCGGTGTGGAACAGTACTTCGCCCATCAGCACGAACAGCGGGATCGGGGTGAGCGAGAAGGCGGTGACCGAGCTCACGCTGCTGCGCGCGAGCTGCGCCAGGCCCGCTTCGCCGCCCATGTACAGCCACGCGCCGACGATGTTCACGGTGATGAAGGTCAGCGCCACCGGCATGCCGATCAGCAGCAGCAGCGTCGAGCCGCCCAGCATCAGCCAGGCGGCGAGTACCCAGGCCGTCATGTGCGTGGTCCCCGGCTCATGCGGCGCTCACCGCATCCTTGCGGGGTCCGCGTTCGGACCGCGCGAGCCGGACCATGCGGAACACCATCTCCACCGACAGCATCGCGAACACCACCGGCAGCGGTGCGAGCGACCACCACTCCGGCGTGACCAGCGTCTTGATGCTGAGCGCTCCATCGACATAGCTCGCCCAGGCCGCGCGGCTCGCATACCAGGTGATGACCAGGCAGCACGCGAGGCCGATCACGTCGGCCACCCACTCGAGCACCCACGCCAGGCGCGGCGGGATCGCCTGCAGCAGGATATCGACCCGGATGTGCTGGCCCTGGCGCAGCAGCCAGGGCGCGACCAGCACGGTGGTGAGATAGAGCATGAGCTCGGAAACCTCGTTGCTCCAGGCGATGCCCCGCGGCAGCCCGGGGACTGCCACGTTGCGCAGCAGCACGTCGCCCACGATCACCAGCATCATCGCGAACAGCACCGCACACGCGGCCAGCGCCATCGCGGCGAGCAGGCCGGCCCAGGCCCGCGCGAGCGCCCCGATCACTTGGCGGCGGGCGCGAACAGCGGCTTGAAGCGCTTGGCGATCTCGGGGCTCTGCTTCTCGGCGCCGGCCCAGGCGATGTCGTAGGCCTTGTCGCGGAAGGACTTGGCGGTGGCCGCATCGAAGGTGATGGTCTCGATCCCCGCCTTCTGCTGGCGCGCCTTCTCGTCGGCGGCGTACTGGTTCCAGAAGCCGTTCTGCGCCTCCAGCGCAGCCAGTTGCTTGTTCAGGTAGGCGCGTTGCGGCTCGGAGAGCTTGCGCCAGGCGCCCAGGTTCATGATGAGCGAGACCTCGGCGTCATAGAAGCCGGGATCGATGCGGAACTTGGTCTTCTCGTGCCAGTTCAGGTCGAAGATGCCGCCGATCGGCCAGCCGTAGCCATCGACCACGCCGCGTTCGAGCGCGGTGTAGACCTCGCCCGGCGCCGTGGTGACGACGTTGGCATTGAGGGCCTGGAAGAAGTCGCGATAGACCGGTGTGATGCGGATCTTCTGGCCGGTGAGGTCGGGCTTGTCGACCTTCTTGTTGGTGTAGATGTGGAACGGCTGGTTTTCCACCATCCGCGCCAGGTACTGCATGTTGCCCTTCTCGTTCCACACCTTGTTGATGGCGTCTAACGCACCGTTCTTGCGCTGCACGGCCACGGGTACCTGCGTGAGCTTGAGGAAGTCGGCCTCGGGCATGACGTTGGTGTAGAACGCGCCGGTGGCCAAAGCCATATCGACCACGCCGGTCTTCACCGCATTGCCCACCTCGAAGGGCGGGATGGCCTTGGGGCCGCCGATGAAGTTGATCTGCAGAACGCCCTTGCCCTCGGCGTTGAACTGCTTGATCCACGGCTGCAGGCGCTGCACGTAGATGCCGTTTTCGGCGAAGGCGCTGACCAGGCGCAGCGTGGTCTCTTGCGCCGCGACTGCGGCCGAGAAGGTTGCAGCGCACCCGGCTGCCAGCGCCAGGCCAACGGTCCTGAACATCATGCGTCGCTTCATCGTCTTGTCTCCTCTTGCTGTTTCTCGAACGGGTGGACCTTAGAGCCTGGGCTGCGGCTGGTCAATTCAGGAAGACGCGAGGGCGGCGTCCAGCGCCCGGCCGCTGTCGTCCGACAGCGCCGCGTCCGCCAGCTCATGCAGGCGCTGCGCACCGCGCGTGTCGCCCTCCAGTGCCGGCAGCGCGGCCATCAGCCGCTGGAAGCTGCGCCAGCCGCGCGCATGCGTGTCGCCGTAGCCCTTGACCAGCCGCTGGGCGCGCACCACCTCCAGTGCGAGCGCGGGGTTGATGGAGGCGAGCCGCTCGACCTGTGCGAGCCAGGCCTCGATGCGTGCCTGCTCCTGCACGAAGCGCAGCGAACGCGGGCGCAGCGGCCGCAGCGCGGCGATGGCATAGAGCTGCAGGAAGCCGCCCAGCGAACTGGTGCGCACCACGCGGCCCTTGCCCGTCATGGGGCCCAGCGCGCGCCGGGCCCAGGGCGTCTGCAATAGCCATTGCCCCATGCCACGCGGAAGAATGTCGGCGATCTCCTCCACGCGCGGGTGCATGAACTCGTTGATCTCCAGCATCTGGGCCTGCGACAGGCGCACCTCGCCGGCCACGCGGTCGAAGCGGCTGCGCCGCGTCTTGAGATCGGCCACGCGGATGGCGTCTTCGTACGACATCCACAGGGCCAGGTGGCGCGCGGCCTCCTGCAGCAGTTCGCCCTGCGTGCGCAGCGGCCGCAGCCGGTCGAGGTAGTGCGCGGCGTACGCCTCGTCCTGGTAGTCGGCCAGGCGCAGCACGCCGTGGCGCAGCAGGTCGTGGGCCTCGGGCGGGAAGTCGGCGGCGATGCGCTGCGCGAGCGTTGCGAGCCGGGGCCCCAGCACCACCGCCGGTGCCGGCGCGACCGGCTGGCGCGGCGGGGCGAGCGCCGTGTCGAATCCGGCAGCGAAGGCCTTCAGGCTAGCCTGCACGCCGACGCCGCCGCGGCGGATCGACTCCTCGAACTGCGCTCGGGAAAAAGGCAACGCCTGCGAGGCGGCGAGCGCACCGTACAGCACGGGCGCAATCGGGCCGCCCGCCTGCTCGGCCAGCGAGGCGAAATCGGCGCAGACCAGGCGCGCCGCCGCGGCGCGTGCGCCCTCGACCAGCTTGTCGGCATCGACCCGCCCGTCGCCCATGGCGGTGCGCTCGGTCATCGAATAGACGCGGTGCGTCGAGGCGACGAGGGTGGTGCGGTCCGGCGTCACCAGCCCGCGCTGCAGCGCCCGCCCAGCCTCCATCAGCTCGGAGGCGACGACCACGTCCATCTGCCCCGGCACCGGCGCCAGCGCCAGCACCGGCTGCCGGCCCTCGGGTGCGAGCGCGCGCGGGAACAGCTCGATGTAGTAGACGGTCGCGCCGGTGCGCTGGGCCACGCCGGGCACCGAGGTGGTCTGCGCGAACCAGCCGTTGTGCTCGCCGAGATCGACCAGCCAGTCGGCCAGCACGCCGCCGCCCTCGCCGCCCATGGCGAGCAGCGCGATGGTGAGCGCCCGCGGCTGCACGGCGCCGGAGGTGGCGGGTGTGTGCAGGTCGCTCATGCTGCGAGGCCCTCCAGGCGCCGCTCGATGCGGCCTTGCAGGAAGCCGATGACGGTGTCGCGCACGCGCTGGCGCAAGCGGTCCCAGCGGCTCGGGTTGTTGATGATCTCGGCGCGGTAGAACGAGGGGCACAGCACCGCGGCGTGCGCCGCCTCGCCGCACAGGCCGCAGCCCACGCAGCTGTCCACCACCGCCGCCACCGGATCGCGCCGCAACGGGTCGGGGTTGTCGCGGATGGTCAGGGAGGGGCAGCCCGACAGCCGGATGCACGAGTGGTCGCCGGTGCAGGTGTCGGGATCGACGCCGAAGCGTTCGCGCACCACGCGCTGGCCCTGCGAGATGGCCTTGCGCGTGAGCGGCTTCACCCGGCGCTGCTTGTTCAGCATGCACTCGCTGGACGCCACGATGACCTTGGGGCCCTTGGCCTTGGTGGTGAGCGCTTCGCGCAGCACCTCGCGCATGCGCTCCAGGCTGTAGGTGTTGTCCACCGTGCGCACCCAATCGACGCCCACGCCGCGCACCGCCTTCTCGATGGGGTGCCGGGTGGCGCGGATCGGGTTGTCGGCCTTGGACGAGAGCACGTCCTGGCCGCCGGTGGCGGCCGAGTAGCCGTTGTCGATGACCACCAGCACGTTGTCGGTCTGGTTGAACACCGCGTTGCCGACGCCGCTGGTAAGGCCGTTGTGCCAGAAGCCGCCGTCCCCCATGATGGACAAGGTGCGCTTGTCGGTCTCCGGCGTGTTGAACGCCGCCGCGCCGGCCCAGCCCAGGCCGTAGCCCATGGTGGTGGCGCCGATGTTGAAGGGCGGAAGAATCGAGAACAGGTGGCAGCCGATGTCGGCGCTGACGTGGTGCGGGCCGAGTTCGCGCTCGATCAGCTTGATGGCGGTGAAGATCGGCCGCTCGGGGCAGCCGGTGCAGAACGAGGGCGGGCGGCCGTGCACCTGAGAGGTGGCATCCTGTATGGCGATGGTCCTGGGTCCCGCGGCAGGCGGCGTGGGCCGCGCCGCCTGCGGCAGCTCGCGGCCCTCCAGCAGGGCCGGTGCCATCTGCTCCACGAAGCGCGCGATGCCCTTGAGCAGCACGCCGCCCGTGTACTCGCCGGCCATCGGCAGCATGTCCTTGCCGTGCACCCGGGTCTGCACGTCGGCCTTGCGCAGCATGGCGTGCACCGCCTGTTCGATGAAGTCGGGCTGGCCCTCCTCCACGATCAGGATCGCGCGCTTGCCGGCGCAAAATCGCGTGAACTCCGCATCGACCAGCGGATAGGTCACGTTCAGCACGTACAGCGGCACCTTCGAATTGCCGAAAGCGTCGGCCAGCCCGAGCAGCTCCAGCGACCGCAGCACGCCGTTGTACAGGCCGCCCTGCAGGACGATGCCGAAGTCCTGCGCCTCTTCGCCGAAGAACTCGTTGAGGCCGCGCTCCTGGATGAAGCGCACCGCGGCGGGCCAGCGCTGGGTGACCTTCTCCTGCTCGTGCAGGTAGGTGGACGGCGGCAGCGCGATGCGCTCGGTGTCGCGGCGCGGCTGCTCCATCGCGTCCTTGAGCGTGAAGGCTGCGCGCCGGTTGTCCTTGGCCACGAAGCTGCCGTGCACGTGGCAGGCACGGATGCGCAGCTCGAGCATGACGGGCGTGCGGCTCGCCTCGGACAGCTCGAAGCCCTGCTCCACCGCCGCGACGATGCTCGGCAGGTTGGGCCGGGGATCGAGCAGCCACACCTGCGACTTCATGGCGAAGGCATGCGAGCGCTCCTGCATGATGCTGGAGCCTTCGCCGTAGTCCTCGCCCACGATGATCAATGCGCCGCCGGTCACGCCGCCGGAGGCCAGGTTGGCGAGCGCGTCGGAGGCCACGTTGGTGCCCACGGTGCTCTTGAAGGTGACGGCTCCGCGCAGTGGGTAGTTGACCGAAGCTGCCAGGGTGGCCGCGGCCGTAGCCTCGGAAGCGCTGTGCTCGAAACGCACGCCCAGCTCGCGCAGGATGTCGTTGGCGTCGGTGAGCACGTCCATCAGGTGCGAGATCGGCGCGCCCTGGTAGCCGGCCACGTACGACACACCCGACTGCAGCAGCGCCTTGGTGACCGCCAGGATGCCCTCCCCGCGGAACTCGTCGCCGGCACCCAGCCGCAGCTTCTCCACCTCGGTAGCAAATGATCGTTCGGCCATGCGTCGCCCCTCTGTTCGTTCCGTGCAGCGGTGTGCCCGGCCGCCCGAATCTACGCAGGCCGCGGGCATTTGGCGAATGGTTTGTGTGGATGGACTACATTCATCCGGTGAATACCCGACACCTGGGGCCGCCGACCGGCGCCGTGCCGATGCGTCCATGAACTTCCGCCTGCTCGACCTCAACCTCCTGCGCGTCCTCGCAGCCATCCACCGCACCGGCTCGGTCACCGCCGCCGGCCGCGCGCTCTCGCTGTCGCAGTCGGCCACCAGCAATGCGCTCGGGCGGCTGCGCCAGTTCTTCGGCGACGAGCTCTTCGTGCGCTCGCCCACCGGCCTGCAGCCGACGCGGCTGTGTGAGCAGCTCGCGCCAGCCGTGCTCGGCCACCTGCTGGCGCTCGAGACCCTGGTGAGCGGCGCCGAGGAATTCGAGCCGGCGAGCAGCGAGCTCACCTGGCGGCTGTCGCTGTCGGACCTGGGCGAAATGCTGTTTCTGCCCCGCCTGACGGCCGCCCTGCGGCGGCGGGCGCCGCACACCCGGGTGGCCAATATCGCGGTGGAGGCCCCGGCGGTGGCGGCGGCGCTGGAGTCGCGGGCCCTCGACTGCGCGGTTGGAATCCTGGAGCCCCAGCACCGGTCGGTGCACGCCGACCTGCTGTTTCGCGAGCAATACGTGGCGATCACCTCCACGCGCTGGCGGCCCGCGGCGCCCGGCGCCTCGGCGGGCGGCGGTGCCGAGGTGTCCGATGCGGAGGTCGCCGGCGGCGCTGCGCAGCAGGCACTCACCCGGCAGCAGCTCGCCGGAGCCTGGCTGGCGGTGGCGGCGCCCACCGCCACCTTCCACAGCAGCGTGGAAGACATGCTTGCTGCACTGCAGCTGGACGACCGCATCGTATTGCGCGCCCGCCATTTCAGTGCGCTGCCCGACCTCGTCGCGCGCACCGACCTGCTGGCCATCGTGCCCGCCATGTACGCGGCCAGCCTGCACCGCGTGCGGGTGTGGACGCTGCCCGCCGCACCGTTCTACGACGTGCGGCTGGTCTGGCATGCCAGCACCGCCCGCGACGCGGCGCAGCAGTGGCTGCGTGCCCTGTTGCACGAACTCTTCGGGCGATCCGCAACCTGAGGCGTGCCTCGGGCTGCAGCCTGCTCGCTTTCCCTTTCCAGCACGTGCGCAGCTGCCGGCGGCGGACGATGGCACGCCGCACGCGGCCGTACGTCAGGAGTAGTCGCGCAGGTCCTCGATCACCTTGCCGTCGGCCGGCAGGCTCCCCGGGACGACGAGCCGCGCCTCGCCGCGCAGCTTGGTGACTTCGCGCAGGCTTGCGACCAGCGACTCGGCCAGCGTCGCACCTGCATTGCCGCCGTCTTGCGCCGCCGCCGCCTCGGCGTGCAGCACCATGCGCTCGTCGCCGATGCGGCCCTCGACGACCAGCCGGGCGCGCCCCACGACGGGGTGCCGCTGCAGCACCTGCGCCACCTGCGCAGGCGTGACGAACATGCCACGCACCTTGGTGGTCTGGTCGGCACGCCCCATCCAGCCCCGGATGCGGATGTTGGTGCGCCCGGTGGGGCAGTGGCCCGGCAGGACCGCGCTCAGGTCGCCGGTGCCGAAGCGGATGAGCGGGTAGTTCGGATCGAGGCTGGTCACCACCACCTCGCCGACTTCGCCCTCGGGGACCGGGTCTCCGGTGCCGGGGCGCACGATTTCGACGATCACGTTTTCGTCGAGCACCATGCCTTCGCAGGCGGGGGTTTCGTAGGCGATGAGCCCGAGGTCGGCGGTGGCATAGCACTGCAGCCCCTCCACGCCATGCCCGCGCATCCAGGTGCGCAGCGACGGGGGAAAAGCCTCGCCGCTGAACAGCGCGCGTTCGAGGAACGACACGCCCGCACCGCGCCCCACCGCCGTCTCGATCAGCGTCTTGAGGAAGCCGGGCGTCCCGCAGTAGCCGCAGGGGCGCAGGTCGGCCATGGCGGCCAGTTGCAGGTCGGTGTTGCCGACGCCGCCGGGAAACACCGTGCACCCCAGCGCGAAGGCACCCTCTTCCATCATGAAGCCGGCGGGCGTCAGGTGATAGCTGAAGCTGTTGTGCACCAGATCGCCCGCCCGGAAGCCCGCCGCGAACAGCGCACGGCCGAGTCGCCAGGCGTCGCCGGTGCCGCCCTGCGGCTCGTACAGCGGCCCAGGCGACTGGAACACGCGCCGCGCCGACCGGAGATACGGCAGGCCGCGCCAGCCACAGGCGGCATAGCCGGCGAACGGGTCGCCTTCGCCGCGCTGGCTCGCCTGTTCGGCCAGCAGTTCGGACTTGCGCAGCACCGGCAGCCGCGCGAGCGCTGCGCGGCTGCGCACGTCCGCGGCGTCGATCCCGGCAAGCCGCTTCGCCTGCGCCGGGCTGTGCGCCTGCGCATGCGCCACCTGGCAGGCCAGGGCCTCCATGAGGCTGGCCTCCCGCAGGGCGGGGTCGCGCGCCTCGAGGGCGTCGTAGTGCATCGGTGTGTTCATGGAAGGTGGCTGCCTGGAGGTCCGCACGAGAGAGCACTGTAGGGGGCGGCCCCACGCGGCACTGTCCGTGGCTCACCATTTGCCGCGGGCGCACCCCAGGGAAAACCCGGGCCGTCGTTCGGGGAGAATTCCGGCACCACCGCACTGCCGCTTCCCCGGTGACCTATCCACACCAACGACTTCGCGACTTCCTGGACACCTCTCCCTGGATGCAGGCACTGACGCCGGCGCAGGCGGACCGGGTGCACCGCGACGTGGTCGCGCGCGAGTTCGCGGCGGGTGCCACCGTGTGCGCACGCGGCACGCCGTCGAACCACTGGCTGGGCGTGGTCGAGGGCATGCTGAAGGTCGAGACCGTCACCGCCGCCGGCAAGTGCGCGAGCTTCGCGGGCGTGCCGTCCGGCGCATGGGTGGGCGAAGGCGCCGTGCTCAAGGGTGAGCCGCGCCCCTACGACGTGGTCGCCATCCGCGACAGCACGGTCGCCTTCCTGCCGCGCAGCACCTTCCAGTGGCTGATGGCCGAGAGCAACCCGTTCAATGGCTGGCTGATCAACCAGCTCAACGCCCGGCTCGGTCATTTCATCGCGCTGGTGCAGAGCCTGCGCCTGAACGACACCAAGGCGCAGGTCGCGTACTGCCTGGCCAGCCTGTTCAACCGCGACCTCTACCCCGGCACCACGCCGCAACTGGCGATCTCGCAGGAAGAGATCGGGCGCCTGTCGGGGGTGTCGCGCCAGATCGCCAACCGCGCGCTGCACGAGATGCAGGACCGCGGAATCATCCGCATCGGCTACGGAATGATCGAGGTGCTGGACCTGCCGGCGCTGCAGGCCATGGCGCACGGGGTGTGACCGGCGCGCCAACGAAATCCGCGCACCGCCCGGACCGCTTACCGCGCCTGCAGCGCGAAGGAGGTGCGCCGCCAGGATTCGCTCGCGGGCCGAGCCCTTCGTCGTGCGATCGGCGCAGCGGCGGCGCTCGTAAGCCGCTCCTTCTGACCGTCTCAGGCCAGCCAGCGCTTGCGCCGACGGTAGCTCTTGACGTCGCGAAAGCTCTTGCGCTCGCTGCCGCCCATGCCGAGATAGAACTCCTTCACGTCCTCGTTGTCGGCCAGCTCGGACGCGGCACCGTCCATCACCACGCGGCCGCTTTCCATGATGTAGCCGTAGCCGGCGTAGCGCAGCGCCATGCTGGTGTTCTGCTCGGCCAGCAGGAAGGTGACCTTCTCTCGGACGTTGAGGTCCTTGACGATCTCGAACACCTCTTCGACGATCTGCGGTGCCAGGCCCATGGAGGGCTCGTCCAGCAGCACGAGGTTCGGGCTCGCCATGAGCGCGCGGCCGATCGCGCACATCTGCTGCTCGCCACCCGAGGTATAGGCGGCCTGCGAGCCCCGGCGCGTCTTGAGCCGCGGGAAATAGGTGTAGACCTTCTCCAGGTTCGCCGCCACCTCCGACTTGCTGGAGCGGGTGTAGGCGCCGGTGAGCAGGTTTTCCTCGATGGTGAGGTGGGCGAAACAGTGCCGTCCCTCCATGACCTGCACCACGCCGCGGCGCACCAGGTCGGCAGGCGACAGGTTTTCGATGCGCTCGCCGCGCAGCTCGATGCTGCCCTTGGTGACCTCGCCACGCTCGCCGCGCAGCAGGTTGGACACCGCCCGCAGCGTGGTCGTCTTGCCGGCGCCGTTTCCGCCGAGAAGCGCGACGATCGCCCCGTCGGGGACCTGCAGCGACACCCCCTTGAGCACCAGGATCACGTGGTTGTAGATGACCTCGATGCCGTTGACGTCGAGAACGATGGGGGTCTGGGTCATGTCGGGTCCCGGAGAATCGATGGAGAGCGGTGTCGCCTGCCGCCGCGCGAGGCGCCACCGCGACGAGGAGGCGCCGTCCCCGGGCGGCTGCGTTGCAGCCGCTGCCCTTCCCGCGCTGCGGAAGGGGCCGGGAACGTGCCCGCGACGCGGGGCGCCTGCCGGTGGCCCCAGGCGATGCCGCTCAGGACTGGCAGTCCTTGGCGTCGCGCATCTGCAGCTTCTTGTCCTGCACGTACTTCTCGGCGCCGGCCTTGACCATGGGCTTGATGATCTGCTCGTCGGCCTGGTACCAGTCGTTGCCCATGTTCCACTTCGCGCCGTCCCAGGTGTGCACGCGCACCCAGGTGGAGCCCATGTGGTCGGCGCAGCTGGTGGACAGCGGCCGCATCACGCCGGAGAAGCCGAGCGAGTCGAGCTTCTTCTGGTCGAGGGCGAGGTTCTCCAGGCCCCAGCGCACCTGCTCGGGCGTCATGACCTTGCCTTTGCCGAAACGCTCCTGGGCCCGGCGCACGGCTTCCACGCCCAGCATCTGGATGATCACGCCGCGGGTGTAGAGCACGTCGCCGACCTCGTCCTTGGGTCCGGTGCCCTGCCCCTTGTCGTGCACGTGCTTCACGATGTCCTGGATGACCTTGAAGTTGGTGCCTGCGGGGTTGAGCGCCAGCGCGTTGTAGCCCTTGGCGCCGGCGCCGACGTCCTTCACGTCCGGCTCGGCACCGGCCCACCACACGCCGTACATCTTCTCGCGCGGGTAGCCGGTGGCCTGCGCCTCCTTCAGCGCGGTGGAGTTCATGATCCCCCAGCCCCACAGCATGACGTAGTCGGGGCGTTGCTGGCGCACCTGCAGCCAGGCCGCCTTCTGCTCGACGCCGGGCGCGGTGACGGGGATCAGGCTCAGATCGAAGCCGTGCATGCGCGCGCGTTCCTGCAGCAGCGGGATCGGCTCCTTGCCGAAGGGAGAGTCGTGGTAGACCAGCGCGATCTTCTTGCCCTTGAGCTTGTCGAGGCCGCCTTCCTTCTTGCCGATGTGCTGCACCAGCGCGTCGGCGCCCGTCCAGTAGCTGCCCATGAGCGGGAAGTTGTAGCGGAAGGCCATGCCGTCCTGCGACACCGAGAGGCCGTAGCCCAGCGTGAGCAGCGGGATCTTGTCGGTGTGCGCCTTGTCGGTGAGCGCGAAGGTGATGCCGGTGGACTGCGGATCGAACAGGGTCACGCCCTGGCGGCCCTTGAGGCGCTCGTAGCACTCGACGCCGCGATCGGTCGCATAGCCGGTCTCGCACTCTTCCCACGTGAGCTTGACGCCGTTGATGCCGCCGTCGCGGGCGTTGATCATCTTCAGGTAGTCCTGCTTGCCGTTGGCCCAGGGAGTTCCGTTGGGGGCGTACGCGCCCGTGCGGTAGGACAGCAAGGGGAAGAACTGCTCGTTGGCGGCCTGGGCTGCCGCGGCACCGGCACCGAGCAGCGAAGCCGCCGCGATGCTGCCGAGGATCATGTTGCGAACTCTCATGGCGATGTCTCCTGTTGTATGAAAGTAAGGACCGAAACGCGATTGGAAGGAGCTTGGCGGCGCGTGCACATCGGTAGTTGCGAGCACGCGCTCAGTGCGGGAACGGCCACAGGCGCAACTTCTGCTTGCCGGTGCTCCACAGCCGCGCCAGGCCGTGCGGCTCGACGATGAGGAACCAGACGATCAGCGCGCCGAAGATCATGAACTCCGCGTGCGAGACATCCGCAGTGGAGATGCTGATGCCGAACACCCCCAGCGCCGCGGGCAGGAACTGGTTCAGGACGATCGGCAGCACCACGATGAAGGCCGCCCCGAAGAACGCACCCATGATCGAGCCGAGCCCGCCGATGATCACCATGAACAGCAGCCGGAAGGACAGATCGACCGAGAAGGCCGCGGGCTCCCAGGTGCCCAGGTAGACGAAGGCCCACAGCGCTCCGGCAACGCCGATGATGAACGAGCTCACGGCGAACGCGCTCAGCTTGGCGTACATCGGCCGGATGCCGATCACGGCGGCCGCCACGTCCATGTCGCGGATCGCCATCCACTCGCGGCCGAGGGCGCCGCGCACCAGGTTCTTGGCCAGCAGCCCGATCACCAGCAGCACCGACAGGCACAGCCAGTACTTGGACTGCGCGCTCACGATCGGCATGCCCAGCACCTGCAGGCCCGCGACCGACACCGAGCCGGAAGGGGAGTAGTTGGTAAGCCAGCCGATGCGCAGGAACATCCAGTCGGCGAAGAACTGCGCTGCCAGCGTGGCCACCGCCAGATAGAGCCCCTTGACCCGCAGCGAGGGCAGGCCGAACAGCATGCCGAACACGGTGGCGCACAGGCCGCCGAGGATGAGGGCGGGAATCAGCGGCATGCCGTCGATGCGCACGAAGAAGTTGTAGGCGCCGTATGCGCCCACGGCCATGAAGGCGCCCGAGCCCAGCGAGATCTGCCCGCAGTAGCCCACCAGGATGTTCAGGCCGAGCGCGGCCAGGGACATGATCAGAAAAGGAATCAGGATGGCCCGGAACACGTAGTCGCTGGCCAGCGCCGGCACCAGGAAGAAGGCCGCGGCAAGCAGCGCCAGCATGACCACGCGGTCCTGCAGGATGGGAAAGATCTGCTGGTCGGCCCGGTAGCTGGTCTTGAACTGGCCGTTCTCGCGATAGATCATGGATGGCTCTTTTTCCGGGGTGGCGCGTCAGACGCGGTCGATGATCTTTTCGCCGAAGAGACCCTGGGGCCGCACCAGCAGGAAGCCGAGCGCCAGCACATAGGCGAACCAGATCTCGATGCCGCCGCCCACCAGGGGGCCTATGTAGATCTCGGAGAGTTTCTCGCCCACGCCGATGATGAGCCCGCCGATGATGGCGCCCGGCACCGAGGTGAGCCCGCCCAGGATGACCACCGGCAGCGCGCGCAACGCCACGGTGGTGAGCGAGAACTGCACGCCCAGCTTGCTGCCCCAGATCATCCCGGCGACCAGCGCCACGACGCCGGCGACGCACCAGACGATGACCCAGATGCGGTTGAGCGGAATGCCGATCGACTGGGCCGCCTGGTGGTCGTCGGCCACGGCCCGCAGCGCGCGGCCCGTTCCGGTCTTCTGGAAGAACAGCGTGAGCAGCGCCACCAGCGTGGCCGCGATGGCGGCGGCGATGAGGTCTTCGCGGCTGATCAGGATGCCGCCCTCGAACACGTCCTGGAACGCGATCACCGGGTCCTTGGGCATGCCGATGTCGATCGTGTAGATGCTGCTGCCGAACAGCGTCTGGCCCACGCCTTCCAGGAAATAGGTGATGCCCAGCGTGGCCATCAGCAGCGTCGCCGCTTCCTGGTTGACCAGGTGTCGCAGCACCAGCAGCTCGATCAGCCAGGCCACCACGAACATCACCGCCCCGGCGACGAAGAAGGCCAGCAGATTGGCGAGCACCTTGCTTTCGATGCCGGTCCAGGCGGGAATCCATTCGGCGAAGCGGGCCATGGCCAGGGCGGCGAACAGCACCATGGCGCCCTGCGCGAAGTTGAAGACGCCCGAGGCCTTGAAGATCAGCACGAAGCCGAGCGCGACCAGCGAATAGAGCATGCCGGTCATCAGGCCGCTCAGCAGCGTCTCGAGAAAGAAACCCATTTGGCTGTGCCTTTCCGCTCAGTGCGAGGTGCCCAGATAGGCCCGCACCACTTCCTCGTTGCCCCGCACCTCGGCGGGTGTGCCGTCGCCGATCTTGCGGCCGTAGTCGAGCACCACCACGCGGTCGGAGATGTCCATGACCACGCCCATGTCGTGCTCGATCAGCACCACGGTCGTGCCGAATTCGTCGTTCACGTCGAGGATGAAGCGGCACATGTCCTGCTTCTCCTCGACGTTCATGCCGGCCATGGGCTCGTCGAGCAGCAGCACCTGCGGCTCCATCGCGAGCGCGCGGCCGAGATCGACGCGCTTTTGCAGGCCGTAGGGGAGCTGGCCGACCGGCGTCTTGCGCCAGGCCTGGATCTCCAGGAAGTCGATGATCCGCTCGACCTGCTCGCGGTGCCGGTATTCCTCGCGCCGGGCCGGTCCCACACCGAGCGCCTGCAGCAGCAGGTTGCTGCGGATCTTGAGGTTGCGGCCGGTCATGATGTTGTCCAGCACGCTCATGCCCTTGAACAGGGCCAGGTTCTGGAAGGTGCGGGCGACGCCCATCTCGGCGACCTGCCGCGAGTTCATGTGACGGAACTCGCGGCCGCGGAAACGGATGGTTCCCTGCTGCGGCTGGTAGACGCCGTTGATGCAATTGAGCATCGAGCTCTTGCCGGCGCCGTTGGGCCCGATGATGGCGCGGATCTCGTGCTCGCGCACATCGAACGAGATGTCGGTGAGCGCCTTGACGCCGCCGAAGGCGAGCGAGATGTCGCGCACGTCGAGGATCACCTCGCCGAAGCTGCGCCCCGGTGCGCCGGGCAGCGGTGGCGGGTTGGGGCCGCTCATGCTGCCGCTTTCGGAAGGAAGGATCTTCATGCCGCAGCCTTCACCGGGGGAAAGGTGCGCGCCTGCACGATCGGCAGCGTGGCGCTGACCATGCCGGAGCGGCCGTCCTCGAACTTCACCTGGGTCTCGATGTACTGCTCGGTGCGCCCGCCGTAAAGGGCGTCCACCAGCACCTGGTACTTCTCGGCCACATACCCGCGGCGGACCTTGTTGGTGCGCGTGAGCTCGCCGTCGTCGGCGTCGAGCTCCTTGTGCAGCACGAGGAAGCGCTCGATCTGCGAAGCGTAGAGGCGCTCGTCGGCGGCGAGGTCGGCGTTGACCTTCTCCACGCAGTCGCGCACCAGCTCCAGCACCTGCGGCTTGCGCGCGAGGTCCGTGTAGCCGGCATAGGGCAGGTTGCGCCGCTCGGCCCAGTTGCCCACGGCCTCGAAGTCGATGTTCACCATGGCGCACACCATCTCGCGCCCGTCGCCCACGGCCACCGCTTCCTTGATGTAGGGGAAGAACTTGAGCTTGTTCTCGATGTACTTGGGCGCGAACATCGCGCCGCCTGCCATCCGCCCGACGTCCTTGGCGCGGTCGATGATCTTCAGGTGCCCCTGCGCATCGAGAAAGCCCGCGTCGCCGGTGCGGTACCAGCCGTCGTCGGTCTTCACCTCGCGCGTCGCATCGGGATTGCGGTAGTACTCGCGCAGCAGCCCCGGCGAGCGCACCAGGATCTCGCCGGTGTCGGTGACGCGGATCTGCACGTCGCGGCAGGGCACGCCCACCGTGTCGGGCTTGACCTGGTTGTCCGGCTGCATGCACACGAACACCGCCGTCTCGGTGGAGCCGTAGAGCTGCTTGAGGTTGACGCCGATGGCGCGGTAGAAGGTGAAGAGGTCGGGCCCGATCGCCTCGCCGGCGGTGTAGGCCACCCGCACCCGCGACAGCCCGAGGTTGTTGCGCAGCGGCCCATAGACCAGCACGTTGCCCAGGCCGTAGGCGATGCGGTCGGTCAGCGCCACCGGCTGCCCATCGCGCAGGCGCGGCCCCACGCGGCGGGCCAGGCTCATGAAGGCGTGGAACATGCGCCGCTTGAGCGCACCGGCGTCCTCCATGCGGATCATCACGCTGGTGAGCAGGCCCTCGAAGATGCGCGGCGGCGCGAAGTAGTAGGTCGGGCCGATCTCCTTCATGTCGATGCTCACCGTCGCGGCCGATTCGGGGCAGTTGACGACGTAGCCGCAGGCCAGCCACTGGGCATAGCTGAACATGCTCTGCCCCACCCACGCAGGGGGCATGTAGGCGAGCACCTCCTCGCGGTCCGTGAGGCGGTCGAACTCCGCGCCGGCGAGGGCGCGGTCGAGCAGGCTGCGGTGGCTGTGCACCACGCCCTTGGGCTGGCCGGTGGTGCCCGAGGTGAAGAACATCGCGGCCACGTCGTCGGGCGATCCGGCCGCGACTTCGTCGGCAAAGCGCGTGGGCTCACGCGCCGCGAGCGCCGCGCCATCGACGATGAGCTTCGCGAGCGGCTGCAGCCCGGGCGCATCGTAGTTGCGCAGGCCGCGCGGGTCGTCGTAGTAGATGGCGGCCAGCTGCGGGCACTGCGCGCGCACCTCGAGCAGCTTGTCGACCTGCTCCTGGTCCTCGACCACGGCGAAGCGGATGTCGGCGTTGTTGATCGGAAAGACGTATTCGGCGGAGGCCGCATCCTGGTAGAGCGGCACCGCCACCGCGCCGAGCGACTGCGCCGCCAGCATCGCCGCATACAGCCGGGGCCGGTTGGCGCCGATCACCACCAGGTGCTCGCCCCGACGCAGGCCCGCCTGGTGCAGCCCGCAGGCGAAGTGCTCGACCAGCCGCGCCAGCTCGGCCCAGGTGAGCGCCTGCCAGATCCCGTACTCCTTTTCGCGGATGGCGCAATGCCGCGGCTGCCGTTCGGCGTGCATCAGCATGCGCTGGGGGAAAGTCTGCTCGGTCATCCTGGTCCTCGTGCCGCATGCATCTTGGGTGCCGTGGCACGGCGCGACTGTTCCGCGGCAGACAGTTGGGGCTAGAGGAAACCCTGAGCGGCGGCAGCGCTGCGGCATGGCCTGGTGCCGCCCCGCAGCGCTTCGCCGCGTAACACGCCCATCCGGGGGAAGGCACGTTCTCAGGCTGCGACCACCGAAGAGGTCGCCAGGTGTTGCACGCCCCTTGCATTCACTTACCCGCTGCTGTTCCCCGTTGCAGCAGGCTCTGCAAAAGAATGTGCCGCAACCACTTACCGGGAGTCATGTCGATGTTCATGCAGCACGTACGCACGGCGCTGGCCGCACTGATGCTGGGGGCGCTGGCGATGGGCGCGCAGGCGCGCGGTTCGGCCGATGACGCAGGCCGCCAGCAGAACTGCAGCAACGTGAGCCGCGCGACCTGCACGCTCGCGCATTCGCTGGGGCGCGGAGTCAACCTGGGCAACATGCTCGAGGCGCCGCGCGAAGGCGACTGGGGCGTGAAGCTCGAACCCGAATACATCGACATCGCGGCCAAGCACTTCCGCACGGTGCGCCTGCCGGTGCGCTGGAGCAACCACGCGTCGCCCGGGGCCGACGCGACCATCGACGAGGCCTTCGCGCGCCGGGTGCAGTGGGCGGTGGATGCGCTGCTCGCGCGCGGCGTGTACGTGATCCTCAACGTGCACCACTACAGCCAGATCTCCGGCAACGGCCTGCACAACCACGAGTTCCGCGTCGATCCGGACGTGGTCGATACGCGCTTCATCAACATCTGGAAGCAGATTGCCGAGCGCTACAAGAGCCATCCCCAGCGGCTGGTGTTCGAACTGCTGAACGAGCCCAACGGCAAGCTCGACGGCGAGCCCTGGAACGTGCTCGCCGCCAAGGCGCTGGCCGAGGTGCGCAAGACCAACCCGGACCGCGCCGTGATGATCGGCCCGACCTACTGGAACAACGTGCGCGACCTGCCCAAGCTGAAGCTGCCCGCGGACCGCAACCTCATCGTCGCCGTGCATACCTACGACCCCTTCGACTTCACCCACCAGGGCGTCACCTGGCGGCCCGAGCCCATGCCGACCGGCAAGACCTGCTGCAATGCCACGCAGAAGCGCAGTATGAGCGACACGCTGGAAAAGGCGCGCCGGTGGAACGCGCAGCACGGCATTCCGGTGCACCTGGGCGAGTTCGGTGCCCACAGCGCGGGCGACATGGAGTCGCGCGTGGCCTGGGCGCGCACGATGCGCGACGAAGCCGAGAAGCGCGGCATCGGCTGGGCCTGGTGGGAGTTCGCCTCCGACTTCTCCGGCGTCTGGTCGCCCGAGACGCGCGGCTGGGTCGAACCGATCCGGCGGGCTCTGCTCGACTGAGACCTGGCGTTCAAAGACGCGCTGCCGGCGCAGCGCAGCGTGCGCACCGGAACAGGGAGCCGCTGCGAACCCGCACCGCGCTGCCGCGCGCCGGCGCCTGCGGCCCGCGTGGATTTATCCCGGACTGGGCTGTACTTGAAGGTCACGGCCGCGACGCGCACCCGCCCGGCGTGCCTGCCTCGCTATCGTGGGGGCCTTGCACACCACGGAAGCCGAGCGTGACCGTCGCCCTCTCCGACCCCCCTGCGGTGCAGGGCCATCTCGATGCCCTGCACGTAGACGGCATCACCGCCTGCCAGGGCGCTTTCTCGCGGGAGCTCATCGAGCAGATGCGCGAGGACATGATGTGCGCGTTCTGGGAGGCCCTCCAGCGGCCCGGCGGTGCGGTCGGTCGCGGCCCGCGGCGCTGGTATGTCGAGGCGCACCCCGAGCAGATCGGCGCCTTCGCGGACATCGCGGGGCATCCGTGGGTGCGCGCGATGGCGCAGGCGGTGCTCGGGCCTGCGTACGAAATCGTCGAGGTCGGCTTCGACGTGCCGGTGCAGGGAGCACAGTTTCAACCTTGGCACCGCGACTTTCCGTCGCCCCCCGAAAGCTATCGGGACCGGCGCATCACCTCGCTTGCGTTCAACGTGACGGGCGTCGATGTGACGCCGGACATGGGTCCGCTCGAGGTCGCGCCGGGCACCCAGTGGGACGATGGCCGCGCGTGGAAGCACGAGATGTTTCCGCCCGAGCCGCTCTGGCCGGGCTATGCGCAGCGCGCGCAGCGCAAGTACCCGCGGGCCGGCGACATCAGCTGCCGCTCCGCGCTCACGCTGCACCGCGGCACGGAGCACCTCTCGCCCATCGCCCGGCCGGTGCTGGTGCTGGGCTTCGACGCCCCTGGCGCGGGCCATGCCGCGCTGCACGACATGACGGTGACACGGCACTACTACGAGCAGTTGCCGGCCGATCTGCGCGAGCACCTGGTGTGCCGCGTGGTGGACCGGCTCGAGCCCATCGTGCAGAAGCACCAGATCGAAGGGCTGATGATGGCCGGGCAGAGGTGAGCGGCGAGGCCCGAGACCGGGCCGCCGCGCCCGATCACCGTGACTTGCGCGGGTGCTCCAGGAAGAACCGCAGCATCTGCGCACTCGCATCCGGCCCCTGCGGATCCGTATAGCTGCCACTGGGGCTGCCGCCCGACCACGCATGCGGCGCGCCGTGGATGGACCAGTGCTCCAGGACGACGGCACCGACTCTGTCGCGGTGAACCCGGCGCACAGCGGTGCGGCGGCCCTGCGCGCGCAG
Organism: Ramlibacter sp. AN1015; assembly: GCF_037726105.1. NCBI lineage: Bacteria > Pseudomonadati > Pseudomonadota > Betaproteobacteria > Burkholderiales > Comamonadaceae > Ramlibacter > Ramlibacter sp. AN1015. The sequence continues at coordinate 215,747 of NZ_JBBJUM010000006.1, read as the reverse complement.
TTCCTCGGACGCGGCGCTGGTGCTCCCCTCGGAATCGGCCGCCGTGATCACCTGGCGGCCGTTGGCCGGATGCACGGTGGCGTCCGCCTCTCCGTGGAAAACGATGGTCGGCACGGGCAGCGGGCGCACCGGGCCGGAAGCGCCCTTCTTCATGGCCTCGAATGCCGAGGGGATGTCCTTGGCGGCGCCCGGCGCAAGCCCCGAATGGACCCCCACGGCAGCGAACAGCTCGGGGTAGGCGGCCGCCACGATGGCGGCCATCGCCGCACCCGCCGAGAGCCCGGCGACATACACCCGGTCGGCATCGACGGCATGGCGCTTCATGACCTCGCGCACCATGCGCGCGAGCAGCTCCGGCTCGCCGCGCCCGCGCACCTGGTGGCTGTGCTTGAACCAGTTCCAGCAGCGCTGCGGGTTCGCGCGCTGCGACTGCGCCGCATACAGCACGAAGAAGCCCTGGTCCCGCGCAAGCTCGTTCATGCGCGTTCCGGCGGCGAAGTCGTCGGGATCCTGCGTGCATCCGTGCAGCATCAGCACCAACGGCATCGGGCGGCTTCCGGCGCCCGGTGGAACGAACAGCTTGTAGTCGCGCCCTGCGAGCGCGTCGCCGCCGACGCGGCCGGATACGAAGCTTCCCGGACCGCCTTCGGCCGGCCGGCTGCGTGCCGACGCCGGTTCGGCATCGACCGTGCGGCCGCGTGCGCTCACCGGCTCCGCCCGGGCGGGCTCGAATGGCGCAGGGCTTCGGCCGGGAAGCACCGGAATCGACGGGTCGGCAGCGTGCCGGGTCGGGACCTCGCGCGCTTCTACGTCGATCACTTCGCCATCGTGGTGCCCGGAGGCCCCGTCCGGGTCGAGCTTGGCAGCCTGCAACGCCTGCTGGATCGCACGGGTCGCGGCCAACAGGTCACCGCGCTGTGTCAGGTGGGTTGCCTCATGAAGGAGGTGTTTGAATTCGTGGTGCATCGGCCTTGGGAGAATGGGAGGGGCTGCCGGGAGGTGAGGGGCGGCCACTGCAGGTGGGCCCGCTTCGGGTGAGCGCAAGGCACCCGGAAGAAACAAAGGGTTCGCGCCGAGCGCCCCGGCAGCGATGCCGATGGCGATGCCGCTCAAGATGGCCACAATCACCTGAAACAACCCAAAAAGCCACACGAAGGAGCCGCATGAGCAACCCGCAGCGCTACGCGCACTACGAAGCCCTGACCCTGCGCCAACACGACCCGGGCGTCCTGGAGGTCATCATGGGGGCCGGACAGAGCCCCAACGGCAAGCTCTCCACCGCCGACCACCGCATGCATCGCGAACTGGCCACCATCTGGCAGGACATCGATCGCGACCCGGAGATCCGCGTCGCCATCGTCCGGGGCGAAGGCAAGGGATTTTCCGCCGGGGGCGACCTCGGCCTGGTCGAGGAGATGGCCAACGACTTCGAGGTGCGCGCCCGCGTGTGGCGCGAGGCGCGCGACCTGGTCTACAACGTCATCAACTGCTCCAAGCCCATCGTCTCGGCCATGCACGGCCCGGCCGTGGGGGCCGGTCTGGTGGCGGGACTGCTGGCGGACATCTCCATCGCCGCCCGCACGGCACGCATCATCGACGGCCACACGCGCCTGGGCGTGGCCGCCGGCGACCACGCGGCCATCGTGTGGCCGCTGCTGTGCGGCATGGCCAAGGCCAAGTACTACCTGCTGCTGTGCGAGGCCGTCTCGGGCGAAGAGGCCGAGCGCATCGGCCTGGTCTCCCTCACGGTGGACGAGGCCGATCTCGTGCCCCGCGCGTTCGAAGTCGCGCGGCAGCTCGCCAACGGCTCGTCCAGCGCGATCCGTTGGACCAAGTACGCGCTGAACAACTGGCTGCGCATGGCGGGCCCGAGCTTCGACACCTCGCTGGCCCTCGAATTCATGGGCTTTGCCGGCCCCGACGTGAAGGAAGGCATCGCGTCGCTGCGCGAACGCCGCCCGCCGCGCTTCGATCCGGACTGCCCCTTCTAGAGGCCGCGGCCATTCAGGAGCGTTCAAGGCGATCGACCGCGATGTCGAAGTGCAGCACGTCCTCTCGCGCGCCCAGCTTCTGATAGAGCGCAATCGCCGGACCATCCCCGTGGTCGGCCTGCACGAACACGACCCACGCGCCGCGTTCGCGGGCGAGGCCGCGTAGATGCTCGATGAGGCGGGTGGCGACGCCGCGGCGGCGATGTGGGGCGGCCACCGCCAGGTCGTAGAGATAGATCTCGCTGCGCGCGCGCTCGAGTTTGGGAAGTTCGTAGGCGACCAGCCCGCCGACGACGGTCGCCTCCTCCAAGGCCACGAGCACGATGGCGTGGCGCTGTCCGAGCACGTGCGCGAGATAGCCGTCGTCGGGCGGTTCGGCCGCGTAGCTCTCCGGGTCGCCGAACGCCTCGGCAAACAGCGCGTTGAGCTCGCGCATGCGCGCTGCGCCGCCGGCCTGGAGATGCTCGATGGTGAGCGGCATGGCGAACGACCTGCCTAGGCGGGCCTGCCGTATCCGGTGGCGATGAACATCGGCATGGTCGCTCCTGCGGCCTCGCTCAGCCCCGTCGCGCTGCCTCGATGGCGGCGATGTCGATCCTGGTCATCTGCATCATCGCTTCGAAGGCGCGCTTGGCGGCCGCGGGATCGGGATCGACGATGGCTTCGGTGAGCGCGCGCGGCGTGATCTGCCACGACAGACCCCAGCGGTCCTTGCACCAGCCGCACGCACTTTCCTGTCCACCATTGCCGACGATCGCGTTCCACAGCCGATCCGTCTCGGCCTGGTCCTCCGTCGCGACCTGGAACGAGAAGGCTTCGCTGTGTTGGAAAGCGGGGCCGCCGTTCAGGCCCAGGCACGGAATGCCCAGCACCGTGAATTCCACCGTGAGCACATCGCCCTGCTTGCCGGCGGGATAGTCGCCGGGCGCGCGATGGACGGCCTGCACGGCGCTGTCAGCGAAGGTCTGTGCATAGAACTGCGCCGCCTCCAGGGCGGTGCCGTCGTACCAGAGACAAATGGTGTTCTTGCTGGGCATGTGCGCTCTCCTGAAGGTGGAAGTTGCGGCCGGTCGCGCCGCATGCGCGAGGACATCGCCGCCGCTGGTCCGCTGTGCGGTGCAGTGATCTGGCCACGTGAGCATATCGGGCGGTCGCGACGGCCGACAAGCAGGCGAGCACGTCGGCTCAGCTTTGCTCCCCGGCTCGGGTTGAAGAAACGAGCGCATCCGTTACCGGTCCAATCTGCTGGCGCCGGCGCCGGCACGCCCCGCTTCATGGAGCATGATCGTCTCCGTTGCGCAGGGCGCTAGTGGTTCTCTGGCCCGCCGCGTCAGCCCAAATGACCCCGCACCAGGAGCCCGCATGGAAACCCAGGAGCTATACCGAGGCCGCCTCATCGACCACGTCCAGCTGGTCGTGCGAGACCTTGCCGCGTCGCAGCGCTTCTACGCCGCCGTGCTGGAGGTGCTGAAGGTGCCGCTGGCGGGCACCGGCGAGGGCTTCTTCTGGGCCGACGAGCTGGTGGTCTCCGCCGCCGACAGCCCGGCGGCGCAGGGCGCGCTGACCGGGCGCCACCACCTGGCCTTCCAGGCGCAGGACCGGGCGATGGTGGATGCCTTTCACGCCGCTGCCCTGGCCCACGGCGGCCAGGACAACGGCGCGCCCGGCGTGCGTCCCTACCACCCCAGCTACTACGCGGCCTTCGTGCTGGACCCGGACGGCAACAACATCGAGGCCGTGTTCCACGGCGAGGCGACGCGCAGCGCACCTGCGGTGCGGATCACCTTCTGAGTCGCCGAGGCCGGCGCACTCAGCGCCTGCGCAGCCGGGGCGCCAGCTTGCGCGACGCCCAGGCGGTCGCGAGCCCCAGCAGGATCGCCCATTCGAGCGACACCGTGACGGTGCCCACGAAGGTCACCACCAGCGCCAGCCGGTCGAGCGGCTCGTCCCGCCACAGGTGGCGGAGCTCGCGCGGATTGACCAGCCCCCAGGCGACGACGACCAGCAGCCCGGCGATCACCGCCAGCGGCAGCCAGCGCGCCCAGGGCGCGACGAACACCAGGATCACCACCAGCAGCACGGCGGCGCTCACCGCCGCCAGCGGCGTGCGCGCGCCCGCGGCCACGTTGACACCCGAGCGGTTGAAGGACCCGCTGGCCGGGTAGGACGAGAAGAACGCGCCCACCAGGTTCGCCAGCCCCTGGCCCACCAGCTCCTGGTTGCCGTCGAAGGGCTCGTTGGCGCGCCGCGCCACGGCCTTGGCAATGGCCATTGCCTCGGTCACGGCCAGCAGCGTCATCACGAGCGCGGGCAGCACCAGGGCGGACAGCAAACCCAGGTCGGGCGCGGACAGCGGCGGCAGCGCACCGGGCAGCGCCTGCACGGTCGCCGGTTGCGCCCCCAGCACGCCCGCCGCGAGCCAGGTGATGGCCGTTCCGCCGATCACCGCCAGCAGGATCGGCGGCACCCATCGGCTGCGCCGCAGGGCCGCCACGTTGATCAGGATGGTGGCCAGCGCCGCGATGACCGGCAGCGGCTGGACGGAGTCCTCGGTGCGGAACACCGCCTGCAGCGTCTGCGCCACCGACAGGCCGCGCGGCAGGTCGAGCCCGAGCAGCGTGCCCACCTGGCTGTTGACGATGAGGACGGCGGCACCGGCGGTGAAGCCGGCAATCACCGAATGCGGCACCAGATCGACCCATTTGCCGACGCGGGCGATGCCCAGCATCAGCTGGAACGCACCCACCATGAAGGTGAGCGTCAGCACCATCGCCACGTATTGGTCGCTGCCCACCGCCGCGAGCGGCGCGATGAGCGCCATGGTGGTCAGCGAGATCGCGTTGGCCGGCCCGGTGACCATCAGGCGGCTGCTGCCGAACAGCGCCGCGACGATGCAGGGCACCATCGCCGCATAGAGGCCGTAGGCAGGCGGCATGCCGGCAAGCGTGGCGAAGGCCACGCCCTGCGGCAGCACCACGATGGCGCCGGTCAGGCCTGCCAGCAGGTCGGCCCGCACGACGTCCTTCTGGCGCCACTGCGGCAGCCAGCGGGTGAAGGGCAATGCGGGCGTCATGCCTGCGCCCTGGCGCGGCGGCGGCTGCAGGGGCTGCGGAACAAGCGCGCCGACGCGCGCGGGGTACGCGTGCCGGGACCGGCCGAGGGGAAACACAGGGGGAGAGCCAGCGCCGGCATAGCGGCACTGGCCACGTCGAAAGTTCTGTACTGCACGATCTTCAACGGTTGCGCCCGGGACGGGCGAAGGGCATGCAGCATAGACCATGGCAAGGTGCCCGCCCGGCGTCGAAGGCGCGCGGCGTGGCGCGCCGCCCACTGCGGGGTCCGCCTCGCGACCGCGCCACCAGGGGCGGGCACCGGGGCAGCGCCTGCCTCGCGCGCGTGCCGACGGCCGCGCCTCACATCGCACGCGTGGGCCGAAGGCGGCGTGCGCCTGTCATCAATCCCGTTCGGGAGCGCCGAGCGGGAACAGCGCCCGGAACGGCCTCGCCCCCTCCACGGCCTGCGCGAAGGACGGCCGCGCGAGCAGGCGGGCGCGGTAAGCGCGCAGGTGCACAAACGTGGGGGCGATCGGATGCACCCAATCGGCATAGAACAGCGCAGGCGCAGCGGCGCAGTCGGCCAGCGAGAAGTCGCGCCCGCAGGCCCAGGTCTTGCCGGCAAGCTGGCCCTCCAGCCATGCATAGGCGCGTTCGAGCTTGGTCACGGAGAGGGCCAGCCCCTCGCGCCGCTTGTCCGCGTCGCCGGTGATGGCACCGTCCACGGCGTGCTGCGCCGCGTTCATCACGTGCAGGTCGAAGAAGCGATCCAGAAACCGCACGTCGAGCGCAGCCGTCGGATCGTCCGGCAGCAGCTGCACCGGACCCGGGTGCTCGAGCTGCAGGTACTCGATGATGATGCTGGTCTCCACCACCATCCGGTCGCCGTCCAGGAGCATCGGAAACTTGCGCAGCGGCCAGCGACGCAGCCATTCGGAGGTGTTCTCGGGATGGTCCGGCCCGACGCACCGGAATTCGAAGGGCGTGCGGTTTTCCGCCAGTGCAATGAGCACCTTCTGTGTATACGACGAAAACGGATGGCCATAGAGCACCAGCGACATGGGACCTCCTGATCCAACGATGTGCAGCCGGACGGCTGCGGTCTGCAATGCACCCGCACGGGCCGCAGGTCGGGCTGCGGGCCTACGACTTTGACTCCGACGTGCCGCACTCACCACACGGCCACGCCACGACACGACCGGCTCGCACCGGCCCCCAGGCGCCAAGGCTCAGGCCGGAACGAACTCCGCCAGCACCTTGTCGATGCGCTTGCCGTCGAGATCGACCACTTCGAAGCGCCAGCCGGCACATTCGATGCGCTCGCCCACCCCCGGCAGGCGCCCGGACTCGGCCATGAGAAGGCCGGCCAGGGTGTTGTAGCGGCCCCGGTCTTCCTCGGGCAGTTCGCGAATCGCGAGCCGGGCCTTCAGTTCGGAGATCGGCATGGTGCCATCGAGCAGCCACGAGCCGTCTTCGCGCCGCGTCGCCCAGGCCTCGGTCTTCTCGACCGGCTGCAGCTCGCCCGTGATGGCCTCGAGCAGATCGCGCGGCGTCATGAGTCCCTGCACGACGCCGTACTCGTCCACCACCAGCGCGATGCGCGCCACTTGGACGCGGAACTGTTCCAGCAGCTCCAGGCCGCTGAGCGTCTCTGGCAGGAAGGTGGCCGGCACCAGATGCGCCTCGACGGTGCCCTGGTGCTGCGGCCCGAGCGCGAGCAGCGTGCGCACGTTGACCAGGCCCAGCACGTTGTCGAGCGAGCCGCGGCACACGGGATACCAGGAGTGCGAATCCGCATGGCCTGCACGTACCAGGCATTCGGCCACGCTGAGGCTCGCGTCGAACCACTCGATCTCCGAGCGCGGCACCATCATGGAGGTGAGCGGGCGCTCGTCGAGGTGGAAGACGTTCTGCACCATCTGGCGCTCGTGCTGCTCGATGAGGCCGGCATCCACACCCTCGGCCAGGCTATGCGCGAGCTCCTCTTCGGTGATGGACGGGCCGCGGTCCAGCGCCACGCCGAGCACCTTGAGCACGCCCCGGGTGGTCGCCGACAGCAGGCGCACGAACGGCGACGCGACGCGGGCCAGCACCCCCATCGGCGGGGCCATCCACTGGGCGATGGTCTCGGGGTACATCTGCCCGATGCGCTTGGGCACCAGCTCGCCGAAGACGATGGTCACGAAGGTGATGACCGTCACCACGATGATGGTCGCCAGGACCGTCGCCGCGCCCGACCCCACGCCGAAGCTTCCCAGCCAGACGCTGAGTCCTTCGCTGAAGGCCGCCTGCCCGACGATCCCGTTGAGCAGGCCGATCGAGGTGATGCCCACCTGCACCGTGGACAGGAATTGCGTGGGCTCGTCCATGATGGCCAAGGCCGCCTGTGCACCGCGGTCGCCCTCCTCGGCCACGTGCGCGATGCGTCCGCGGCGGGCCGACGCGAGGGCCATCTCGCACATCGCGAAGGCACCGTTGAGAAGCGTTAGGCAGGCGATGAAGAGAACTTCCATCAAGCAGGGGGAGAATCAGGGACCATGGCACTCTACTTGATCGGCGATGTGCAAGGCTGCGACGCGCCCCTGGGCCGCCTGCTCGACGAGATCGCTTTTTCCCCGAGCCGCGACACCATCTACCTGCTGGGCGATCTGGTGAATCGCGGGCCCGCGTCGGCGGCGGTCCTGCGCCGGCTCATGGCCTTCGGAGACAGCGCGCAGTGCGTGCTGGGCAACCATGACCTGAGCCTGCTGGCAGTCGCGCACGGACACCGGCGAGCGCACCGGCGCGACACCATGGACACGGTGCTCGAAGCGCCCGACCGTGGCGCCTTGCTGGAGTGGCTTCGCAGCCGCCCGCTCGCCCTGCGGGCGCACGGACTGCTGATGGTGCACGCGGGCGTGCTGCCCCAATGGGATGCCGACGAGGTGATGGCGCTCGCGGGCGAAGTGCAGGATGTGCTGCGCGGCCCGGGGCTCGGTGCGTTCCTTGCCGGCATGTTCGGCAACGAGCCCGCGCGATGGGACGCGGACTTGCAAGGCATCGACCGGCTGCGGGTGGTGGTGAATGCGCTGACGCGCCTGCGCTTTTGCACCTCCGACGGCACCATGCACCTCAAGGCCTCGGGCACGCCCGACGAAGCGCCGGCCGGCACGCTGCCGTGGTTCCTGGTGCCGGGGCGGCGCACCGCCGGCGTGTGCGTCGCGGTAGGGCACTGGTCTACGCTGGGCGTGCTGCTGCGTCCGGACCTGCTCGCGCTGGACAGCGGCTGCGTCTGGGGCGGCTGCCTGAGCGCGCTGCGCATCGATCCGGCCGATGCGAGCCGCCACGAACTCATCCAGGTGGCATGCGAGCAGGTGCAAGCGCCAGGCGAGTGAGGGCGCGCGCGGCTGGCACGGCTTGCTGCACGCGGTCTGCAGGGCACCGCTCGCGCACACCCCGCCCGAACTCGGCCGGCTCGTCGCACATGACGCAGCTTGCGGCCACGCGCAGAACCTCGGTGGCTGCCAGGCTGCCACCTCCGAACCGACGGCCCTCTAACCCGGCGACTTGAACAGTGCCGGCACCTTCCGCTTCGATTTGATGTTGCTCGACACGCGCGTGCCGGCAGGCTTGGCCCCGGCCTCCCAGGTGGGAGGCTGGTCGGTGGCCGGCGGCTCGTAGGGCTGGTCGAAGAACGGGTCGCGCGGGGCTGGAGCGGGGCGCGGGGCGCGGCGCTCGCGCGGCGCGTCCAGCAGGTCGCGCGGGTCGCCGGTTTCGCCGTTCTCGCGCCAGGTGCGGCGGCCGTCGTTGATGCGGCCGCGCGGACGTTCGTCCTCGAACTCCACCGCCTCGAGCTCCACCTTCTTCTTCAGCAGTTTCTCGAGATCGGCCACCAGACGGCTGTCGCTGCCCGAGACGAAGGTGACCGCCAGCCCCGAGGCGCCGGCACGGCCCGTCCGGCCGATGCGGTGCACGTAATCCTCGGCGTTGAACGGCACGTCGAAGTTGAAGACGGCCGGCACGTCCTTGATGTCCAGCCCGCGTGCGGCCACGTCGGTGGCGACCAGCAGATCGACCTCTCCGGCCTTGAACGCCGCCAGCGCCTTGAGCCGTTCGTCCTGGCTCTTGTCGCCGTGCAGGGCCGTCGTCTTGAGGCCATCGCGCTCGAGCGAGCGCGCCAGGCGCGCGCAGCCGAGCTTGCTGTTGACGAAGACAAAGGCCTGGCTGATGCCCCGCTGGCGCACGATCTGGCGCAGGGCACGGCGCTTGTCGTCATCGACCACGCTGTAGAAATGCTGCTCGACGGTGGACGCCGTCTCGTTGGGCCGCGCCACCTCGATGGTGATCGGGTCGTTCAGGTAGCTGTTGGCCAGCCGCTTGATCTCGGGCGAGAACGTGGCCGAGAACAGCAGCGTGGTGCGCTGCTTGGGCAGGTACGACAGGATGCGCTGCAGGTCGGGCAGGAAGCCGATGTCGAGCATGCGGTCGGCCTCGTCGAGCACCACGTACTCGACCTGGTTGAGCACCGCGTTCTTGGCCTCGATGTGGTCGAGCAGGCGCCCCGGCGTGGCCACCAGCACCTCGACACCGCGCTTGAGCTCGAGCGTCTGGGGCTTCATGTCCATGCCGCCGAACACCACCGCGCTGCGCAGGCTGGTGTACTTGGCGTACAGCTTGACCTGCTGGGCCACCTGGTCGGCCAGTTCGCGCGTGGGCAGCAGCACCAGCGCACGCACCGGGTGGCGGGCCGGCGAGGTGGAGGTGTTCTCGTGTTTGAGGAGGCGCTGCAGCAGCGGCAGCGAAAAGGCCGCGGTCTTGCCGGTGCCCGTCTGCGCCGCCCCCATCACGTCACGCCCGGTAAGCACCACCGGGATGGCCTCGGCCTGGATGGGGGTCATGGACTCGTAGCCCATTTCGGCGACGGCGCGGGCCAGGGGCTCGGCCAGGGAAAGCTTTGAGAAGGAAGCAGTCATGTCAACCGGGTATTGTGGCAGGCGCGGATGACGAGCCCGCGAAGGGACCGGCAAAGCCCTCGCAAGCAAGTGTGACTGGCTGCTGCACGCTTCATCGGATTGCACGGGGGCGGATCGACTGCGTGAGCCGGTCCGGCCCCGCGAGCGCCGCCCTCGTCCACCCACCATCCGCGCAGGCGCGACCGCACGGCCGGTGCTTCCGACGCCCGCTCCAAGCCAATCCAGGGTCGCGCGCAGTTGGCGGCGCGTGGGAGCTTCGGTCGAAGGTGCGCGCGGCAGGCGTGCGGGAAGGTGCGCGTGGGCGAAAGCCCGTGCATTCCTGGGCCGCGCGGTGACGCGCCGGCACGCTAAAGTGGCCTGATGGCCTCGCGACCACCCACTCCCGCACCAGAAGCGCCCGCGCCGCGGCCCACGGTGCTGGTGACCGGATTCGAGCCCTTCGGCGCGGGCGGAGACAACCCGAGCGCCCTCGCCGCGCTGGCCCTGAACGACAGCGACATCGCCGGCCACCGGGTGGTGGGCGCCGTGCTCCCGACGGTGTTCGGCGCCTCCCGCGCGGTCCTTGAAGACCTGGTCGCGCGGCACCGCCCGGCGCTCGTCGTGTGCTGCGGCCTCGCCGGCGGGCGGGCGGCCATCTCGCTCGAGCGGATTGCGATCAACGTGGACGACGCGCGCATCGCGGACAACGCCGGCGCGCAACCCGTCGATCTGCCGGTGGTTGCCGGGGCGCCTGCCGCCTACTTCAGCACCCTGCCGATCAAGGCCATGCTGCAGTCCCTGCGCAGTGCCGGCATTGCCGCCGAGGTGTCGCAGACCGCCGGCACCTTCGTGTGCAACCACGTCTTCTACGGGCTCATGCACCTGCTGGCCCAGCCCGGTTGCCGCGGCGTCCGCGGCGGCCTGGTGCACGTGCCGTGGCTGCCGGGCCAGGGTGAGCCCGCGATGCCGCTCGAGACCACCGTGGCCGGGCTGCGCATCGCGCTGGCGTGCGCCCTCACGGTGCGCAAAGACCTGCGCATCGCGGCGGGGGCGCTCGACTGAAGTCGCCGAGGCGCCGGTACTTCTCGCGAACGCAGGCCGGGACACCCAAGCCCCGGATGCACGCAGGGAGGCTCGGATCGCGGTCCTGCGCCCCGCATCCCGCGCCCTAGAATGGCCCGGGTGAGCCGCACCCTCAACGCCGACCTGCACTGCCATTCCGTCGTGTCCGACGGCACCCTGACCCCCGAAGCCCTTGCCGCGCGCGCCGCGGCCAACGGAGTCGAGCTGTGGGCCCTGACCGACCACGACGAAGTGGGTGGCCAGCAACGGGCCGAGGCGGCCGCCCGCGCGCACGGAATGCGCTATCTCACCGGCTGCGAGATCTCGGTCACCTTCGCCGGAAAGACGGTGCATATCGTCGGGCTCGGCTTCGACGCGACGGCCCCCAGCATCCGCGAGGGCCTGCTCGCCACCCGCGGAGGACGCGGCGAGCGGGCCCGCGACATGGCGGCGCAGCTTGCGCAGGTGGGCATCCCCGGCGCCTACGAAGGCGCCTTGCGCTACGCAGGCAATCCCGAACTGATCTCCCGCACGCACTTCGCCCGCTTCCTGGTGGAAACCGGCGTGTGCCGCGACACGGGCGAGGTGTTCCGGCGCTTCCTCACCGACGGCAAGCCCGGCTTCGTGCCGCATCGCTGGGCCACGCTTGCGGACGCCGTGCACTGGATCACCGGTGCCGGCGGCCAGGCCGTCGTCGCGCACCCGGCACGCTACGGCTTCACCGCCAACGAAGAGTTCGCGCTCTTCTCGGAATTCAAGACCCACGGCGGTGCCGCGGTCGAGGTGGTGACCGGCAGCCACACTGCCGCCGAGGCTGCCGCCTACGCCGACACCGCGCGCGAGTTCGGGCTCGCCGCCTCGCGCGGCAGCGATTTCCACAGCCCCGACGAGAGCCACACCGACCTCGGGCGACTGCCGGCCCTGCCGGCCGATCTGCAACCGGTGTGGGAACTGCTCGAAGACCGCATCCGGTGAGCGCGAGCGGAGCCGGCGTGCAGCGCCGGATCTTCGCGGGCATCGCGCTGGTGATGTGTGCCTGCCTGTTCTTCGCGGGCAACGACACCGGCAGCAAGGTCGTCGTGCTCGCCGGCGTGCCGGTGATGCTCGGCGTCTGGGCCCGTTACGTGGTACAGGCACTGGCCACCACCGCCGTCGCCCTGCCGATGCGAGGATGGCGCGTGCTGCGCACCCGGCATCCGGCGTTCCAGTGCCTGCGCGGGGTGCTGCTGCTGGCCGGCAGCGTGTTCGTCTTCGCGAGCCTGCGCTACCTGCCCGTGGGCGAGTTCACCGCCATCATCATGATCGCGCCGCTGGTGGTGACGCTGCTCGGCGCGACCGTGCTCAAGGAGCGGGTGTCGCCGCTGCGCTGGCTGCTGGTGGCGGGCGGCTTCGCGGGCACGCTGGTCATCATCCGCCCCGGCGGTGAAGCGTTCAGCTGGGCCATGCTGCTGCCGCTGTGCCAGGTGGCGTGCAACGCGGGCTTCCAGATCCTCACCAGCAAGCTGGCGCGCACCGAAGATCCGCTGACGATGCAGCTCTACACCAGCTGGGTCGGCGCGCTGCTCGCGACGGTGGCGCTGCCGCTGGTCTGGACCGCGCTGCCCTCGCCGTGGCTGTGGGCGCTGCTCGCGGCGATGGGCGTGCTCGCCGCGGTCGGGCATTTCCTGCTCATCCTCGCGTTCCAGCGTGCCCCGGCATCGACCCTTACGCCCTATGTCTACGTGCAGATCGGCTTCGCGATGCTGGCGGGCTGGCTGGTGTTCGGGCACGTGCCCGACGGCTGGTCCGTGCTGGGAATGGCCCTGATCGCCGCCTGCGGCGTGGCAGGCGCCTGGCTCACGCTGCGCGAGACCCGCGCCGCCCGCGCCCCCACCGGCGCACTCGAAGCCTGATACTGCCGCAATGGCGCAGTACTTCGAGGTCCATCCCGACAACCCGCAGCCGCGGCTGCTCAAGCAGGCCGCCGGGCTGCTCGCGGGCGGCGGCATCCTGGCGGTGCCCACCGACTCCAGCTACGCCCTGGCCTGCCACCTAGACGACAAGTCCAGCGCCGACCGCCTGCGCAGGCTGCGCGGGGTCGATGAGCGCCACCACCTGACCCTGCTCTGCGCCGACCTGAGCGCCCTGGCCAACTACGCGCGCGTCGACAACCGGCAGTTCCGGCTGCTCAAGGCCGCGACGCCCGACTCCTTCACCTTCATCCTCGAGGCCACGCGCGAAGTGCCTCGGCGGCTGAGTCACCCGCAGCGCAAGACCATCGGTCTGCGCGTGCCCAACCACCGGGTGCTGCAGGCGCTGCTGGCACTGCACGGCGAGCCGCTCCTGGCCACGACGCTGATCCCGTCGGGCGAGCGCGAGCCGCTGGCCGACCCCCAGGAGATCCGCGCCCGCTACGAGCGCGACATCGAGGGCGTGATCGACGCGGGCGCCTGTCCGACCCAGCCAACCACGGTGGTGGACCTCACCCCCATGTGGAACGGCGGCGATCCCGCGCTTTTGCGCCAGGGGCGGGGCGATCCCGCAGTGCTGGGCCTTTGAGCGCCACCGCACGCAGCGCGGGCCGCGCCGGCCGCTGAGAGACAATCGGGGCGTGGATATCAACAACCTCGTCCAGACCGTCCTCATCTTCGCGCTCCCGGTGCTGTTCGCCATCACCATCCACGAAGCAGCCCACGGTTACGTCGCCCGCTACCTTGGCGACAACACCGCATACGTGCAGGGGCGGGTCACGCTCAACCCCTTCCCGCACGTCGATCCCATCGGCACCGTGCTGATGCCGCTGCTGCTGTACTTCGCCACCTCCGGCGCCTTCCTCTTCGGCTATGCCAAGCCCGTCCCCGTGAACTTCGCCCAGTTGCGCCGGCCCAAGCGCGACATGGTGCTGGTGGCCCTGGCCGGCCCGGCCTCCAACTTCATCCAGGCGCTGCTGTGGGGCGCCGTGTTCGCGCTGCTGGTGGCCTTCGGTGTGACCGAGCGCTTTTTCCTCGACATGTGCAAGGCCGGCGTGCTGGTCAACCTCGTGCTGTGGGCCTTCAACCTGTTCCCGTTGCCGCCGCTGGACGGCGGGCGCATCCTGGTGGGCTTGCTTCCCTGGCGCCAGGGGCAGTGGGTGGCACGCCTGGAGCCCTACGGCTTCATCATCGTGCTGGGCCTGGTGCTCGTGGGCGTGCTGGGCACATGGTGGCTGCGGCCGCTGATCGCCCTCGGCTATTCCTCGCTCAATTTCCTGCTTACCCCGCTCACCGCCCTGCTGCGCTGACCATGACCGCACCGACGACCCGCTTTCTCACCGGCATCACCACCACCGGCACCCCACACCTGGGCAACTATGTCGGCGCCATCCGCCCCGCCGTGCAGGCGAGCCTGCGGCCCGGCACGGAAAGCTTCTATTTCCTGGCCGACTACCACGCGCTGATCAAGTGCGACGAGCCGGCCCGCATCCAGCGCTCCACCATGGAGATCGCCGCCTGCTGGCTGGCCGCCGGGCTCGACCCGGAGCGCGTGTACTTCTATCGCCAGTCCGACATTCCCGAGATTCCCGAGCTCACCTGGCTGCTGACCTGCGTCACGGGCAAGGGCCTGCTCAATCGCGCGCATGCCTACAAGGCGTCGGTGGACAAGAACCTCGCAGATGGGCGCGACCCCGACGCCGACGTCACCGCGGGGCTGTTCATGTACCCCGTGCTGATGGCCGCGGACATCATCATGTTCAACGCGCACAAGGTGCCCGTGGGGCGCGACCAGATCCAGCACATCGAAATGGCGCGCGACATCGCGCAGAGCTTCAACCATCTCTACGGCCCCCACTTCACCCTGCCCGAGGCGGCCATCGACGAAGCGGTGGCCACGCTGCCGGGCCTCGATGGTCGCAAGATGAGCAAGAGCTACGACAACACCATCGCACTGTTCGCCCCGCCGGAGCAACTGCGCCGCCAGATCCTCAACATCGTCACCGACTCGCGCGCCCCCGGCGAGCCCAAGGACCCGGACAACTCGGCGCTGTTCCAGATCTACCAGGCCTTCGCCTCGTCCGACGAGACGGCGGCCCTGCGGCAGGCCTACGCCGACGGCATCGCCTGGGGCGAGGCCAAGCAGTTGCTGTTCGAGCGCATCGACCGCGAGATCGCGCCCATGCGCGAGCGCTACCGCGCGCTGACCGGCAACCCCGCCGAGCTCGAGACCATCCTGCGCCGCGGCGCCGACAAGGCACGCGCCATCGCGTCGCCGTTCGTGGCACGCCTGCGCCATGCGGTCGGCCTGCGCAACCTGGGGCAACAGGAGGGCGCGACGGCCACGGCCAAACAGGACGAGCGCCCGGCTCTGCCCGGTTTCAAGCAGTACCGCGAAGCAGATGGCCTGCACTACTTCAAGCTGGTCGATGCGAGCGGCCGGGTGCTGCTTCTCAGCACCGGCTTCGCCTCGCCGCGCGACGCCGGGCGCGCCGTGGCGCAGCTGCGCGACGGGCGCATCGCGGGGCTGGAACAACACATTCGACGCCCGGACGATATCGCTGAGTACGAACTCAGTAGTGCGCTGGCCCTACTCGCGCAGGCCCGCTAGGACCTGCAAAGTGCCTCTGCTATAAACGACCGCGCAGGTACTACGCAAGACAACCACAATGCAGCCTACGAAACCACCAGCCGCGCCTCCCATGAACCTTTTCGTCATCGACGACCATCCGCTCATGCGCGACGCCGTGGTGATGCTGCTGCGGCGCCTGCGCCCGGGGGCCAACGTCGTGGAGCTGGACCGCATAGGAGGCATTGACGCCGCTGTCCGCCAGCACGGCGCACCCGACCTGATCTGCCTGGACCTGAAGCTGCCCGACACCACCGGCACCTCCGGCGTCCACGAGATCAAGAACCTCTTCCCCGGCACGCCGCTGGCCGTGATCTCGGCATCGCCGGCTGCCGATGCCGAAGAGATCTGCGTCGATGCCGGAGCCGACATCTACATCGAGAAGTCCGCCGGTGCCGGCGAGATCGGCAATGCCTTGCGTGCGCTGCTCGCCGCCGATGGGCAGTTCGAGGAGCTCGCGCCCACAGACAACAAGCTGTCCAAGCGCCAGAAGCAGCTGATCGTCATGCTGGACCGCGGCCTGTCGAACCGCGAAATCGCCGACGAGCTGGGCATCAGCGAGCACACGGTGAAGGTGCACCTGTGGCGCCTGTTCCGCCGCCTCGGCGTCAAGAGCCGCACGCAAACCATCCACTACGCACGCGTTCACGGCCTCCTGGCCAGCTGATTCATCGCCGCCGCCCGCGCGGCAGCCTGCGCCGGGAGCGCCGGTGTGAGCAACAGCCGGAACACGGTTCCCCGACCGGGACGGGACGCCAGCTCCACGGGGTGCCCGAGGATCTGCGAGAGCCGCGACACGATGTGCAGCCCGAGTCCGAACCCGTCTTCGGTGCCCGAGTGCATCGGCACCTTGTAGAACTCGCGGAACACTTCGCGCTGGTGCGCCGGCGCGATGCCCACGCCGGTGTCCCACACCTCGATGCGCCGCCGCTCGCCCGTGCCGCGCACCGCCACCAGCACGCCGCCGTGCTCGGTGTACTTGATCGCGTTGGACAGCAGGTTGCCCACGATGCGCTTGAGCAGCAGCATGTCCGACGACACCGTGCCCCGCGCCGGACGCACCCGCAGTTGCAGCCCCTTGGACGTCGCCAGCGGCCGGTACTGCACCTCCAGCTCCGCGAGCAGCCGCTCGAGCGGCACCTCTTCGATCGCCAGGTTCAAGTTGCCGGTATCCAGCCGCACGAGGTCGAACAGCGAATCGAACAGCGTGTTCACCGCCTTGGTGGATTCGACGATCTTCGGTGCGAGTTCGTGTACCAGCTCCGGCTCGCTTGCCAGCCAGTCCGCATACAGGCCCAGCGCATGCACCGGCTGGCGGATGTCGTGCGTGGCGCTTGCGAGAAAGCGATTCTTGACATCGACCGCTTCCAGGGCCGCCTGCGTCTGGCGCGTGAGGGACGAGATCAGCTGGTTGTTGCGGTACAGCAGCTCGTAGTTGCGCCTGTGGGTGACGTGCAGGCGGTTTGCCGTCTGGTGCAGCACCTGCCAGAAGATCACCAGCAGGGCCATCAGCCAGTAGTGGTAGTACGGCCCGCGGAACTGCAGTTCGAGGACCACCCGCCAGGCGACGAGCGCCAGCGCGGTGAGTACCAGCGCGTTGATGTAGCGCCGCACGGTGCGCAGGTGCCCCGACAGCGCGTTCACACCGAACATGGCGATGCCGGCAAGCAGCAGCCAGCAGATGAACTGGCTCGACAGCGGCGCGCTGTCGAAGAACAGCCATGCCGTCGATCCCCACACCGCGGCCCCGGCCGGCCAGAGCGCACTCCAGCGGTAGAAGAACGCAAGCTGCTGGGTGGGCGAATCCTGGGCGGCCCTCCGGGCATAGTGCTGCGTCACCCAGAACCTGGCCCCCATCGCGAGCATCGCAAGCAGCGCCCACACCAGCAGCGCAGCGCCGGCGACGTCCTCCCAGAGCACGCCCACGTACACCGGAACGAGCAGGAGCGTCGCGACCTGCGTGCCGCGCACCGATTGCATCAGGCTGCGCACCAGCTCGGCCTCGACCCACTGCGCCTCTGCGGGCAATTGGGAGGGAGCGGTGGTGGCTGGATTCATGTCGGGCGCGAAGCGGGCCTGCCGAGTCTAGCCAAAGGCATGGCTGCTCCTCACGAGGGCAGCCGCCGGAATGCGCGGCGGACCGCCACTCGCGCCGCCGCAGGGACGTTCGCTCGGGTGCGAGTTCGGCGCGGGAGCTGCGCGGCGCGCGCGGGACGCAAACCGGGGACACGCACGCACGCACCACGCACACCCGGACCACGCACCACGCACCACGCACCACGCACCACGCACCACGCACCACGCGCACGAGCGCGCTCGCCTGCAGCGCGTGTGCGCTGGGCCAACGAGTGCCCCCTTGCCGGACTAGGGGTGGCGCCGCTGCGCAGGCTCGATCCGCAGTTGCTGCCGGTACTTGGTGACGGTGCGCCGCGCCACCCGCAGCCCCTGCTGCGCGAGCTGCTGCGCGATGTCCACGTCCGACAGCGGACGCCCCGGCGGCTCGGCGGCGATCAGCTCCTGCATCAGCTCGCGGATCGCGGTCGGCGAACAGGCTCCGCCGCTGGCCGTCGCGAGGCTGCGCGAGAAGAAATACTTCAGCTCGAACACGCCGCAGGGAGTGGCCATGAACTTGTTGTTGGTCACGCGAGACACCGTGGACTCGTGCACGCCCACCTCGTCCGCGATGTCGCGCAGCGCCAGCGGCCGCATGGCGATCGGTCCATAGCTCAGGAAGCGCTGCTGCCGCCTGAGGATGGCCTGCGCCACCTCGAGAATGGTGGAGAAGCGCTGTTCGACGTTGCGCACCGTCCAGCGCGCCTCCTGCAGATGCGCCGACAACTCGGTGTGTTCCGGCTGCCGATGGCGGCTGAACAGATCGGCGTAGGCCTGGTTCAGCCGTACCCGCGGCACGACGGCCGGGTTCAGCACTGCGGTCCATTGCCCGCGCTGCCGGCGAACGATCACATCGGGCGTGATGTAGTGCACCGGCGTGTGCCCGAAACGCCAGCCGGGATGCGGGTCGAGTCGGCGGATGGCCGCGCATGCGGCCTCCACCTCTTCGCGCGTCACGTGCAGCAGCCGCGCAAGGCCCGCGTAGTCGTGGGCGGCGAGCCGCTCCAGGTGCCGTTCGAGCAGGACGCGCACCAGCGCCTGCATGCCCGGCGGACGCAACTGCGGCAACTGCAGCAGCAGGCACTCGGCCAGGTTGCGTGCCGCCACGCCGGCCGGCTCCAGCGCCTGCACACGACGCAGCCCGATCGCCATTTCCTGGTCGTCTGGGAGCGGCTGCAGGCCCAGCGATGCGGCGATCTCGCCGAGATCCGTGCGCAGCCAGCCGTCCTCGTCCAGCGAGCCCGCGACGCCCGCGGCGATCGCCAGGTCGCGCGCATCGAGGGGCAGCACGTTGAGCTGGCCCAGCAAGTGGTCGGCAAGCGTGGTCGGCGCGGCCAGCGTGTCGAAGCCGCCCTCCATCGCTTCGCCGCGTGGCCGCGCGAGCGTATCCGCTCCCCAGGGGGACAGTTCCGGCGCGCCCGCGGTGTCGTCGGCGCCTGCCTTTTGCGCCCCGAGCGGCTCTTCCAGCGCCGCCTCTTCGAGTTCCAGGAACGGGTTGGTGTCCAGTGCGCCTCGCACCACCTGCGAGAAATCCAGCGACGACATATGCAGCAGACGCACCGCCTTCTGCAGGCGCGGCGACAGGCTGGTGTGCATCGACGCGCCGACACGCAGCCCCAGCGATGGAATCAACATGAACTTCCCTCCTGCTTCAACTACGGCTCGCCACCGCAACCGCCGTGCCTGGGCTGCCGTCCCGTGACCGTCCCATACAGCGCACACGCACCGTTACCCGCCTCCAGGACGCGTGCGTGCGAATGTGCGTGGCGGCACATCCGCCATGGGCGCGCGGCAAGCCGCGCCCTCCGCGCGCCGGTATGGCTTGCCGCAAGGCCGCGTTACAGGGCGTTGCGGCCGCTTCTCTTTTGCACGCGCGCCCCTTAGGCTCTCCGCGTCACGACCACCGGCCCTTCATGCGAGACGCGTGCCGTCACCATCTCCCGCGCCCCGACTGCATCCCCGCTGCACGCGTGGACGAGTGCGCGCCGGACGGGCGCACCGAGCCGCCGGCGCAGCGCGCCGGTGACCCGCCACAGCGGCCACTGCAGCACGCGTTGCGCGGCGCCCTGGGTGCCCTGCTGTGCGCCACCGAGGTGCTGGAGATCACGCCCAGCGACAGTCCGCAGGCCCGCGACGCACGCGAGGTCGTGCGCCGCCAGGCGCTGCGTCTCGCGGAGCTGGTCGAGGCGCTCGGCGATCCTCGCGCGAGCGACACCGCATCGGCGCTCGGACGGGCGCTGCTGGTGCTCCCCGCAGATCGTGCGGACGGCGCGCGCGCCGCGGAATCGTCGGACCCGATGCCGATCGTGGCGGGTCCCGCCGCGGTACCGCGCAAGCACTGACGCCTGAGCAACGCACGCTTACCGGCGTCCGCGCGCTGTTACGGCCCTGCCCGGCATTGGCGTTCGACAATGCAGGCCGAACCGAGGGAGGACACGACATGGCCCACACCTTGATCGTCGAGGACGACGCGGACTCCGCGCGCATGATGGCCACGCTGGTCGCCGGACAGGGCTGTTCGGCAGCGACGGCGCCCTCGTTGCGCGATGCCCGGCGCCAGATGGCCATGCAGCAGCCCGACCTGGTGCTGCTCGATCTGCACCTTCCCGACGGCAGCGGCCTGAGCCTCTTCGACGAGCACGACCTGCTGGGGCAATCCGAAGTCGTGCTCATGACGGGGCACGCGAGCCTGGAAACCTCCATCGAGGCCCTGCGCCGCGGCGCGATCGACTACCTTGTGAAGCCCGTCAGCGCGTTGCAGCTGCAGGATGTGCTGGCGCGCGTCATGCGGCCGCAGCGCACGGCCGGCTCGCTGCGAAGCGCCGCGCCGCACGGCGTCGCGGACGGCGACGGCTTCGGCCAGCTGGTCGGTCGCAGCGAAGCCATGCAGCTGGTGTACGCGCAGATCGCCCGCGTTGCCGGCACCGCCATCACGGTGTTTCTCACCGGCGAGACCGGGACCGGCAAGGAACTCGCCGCGCGCACGGTGCACGACATGAGCAGGCGCTGCACCAAGCCCTTCCTCGCGGTGAACTGCGGCGCGATTTCGCCGCATCTCATCGAGAGCGAGATCTTCGGACACGAGAAGGGCAGCTTCACCGGCGCCGACCGGCAGCACCAGGGCTTCTTCGAGCGCGCGCACGGCGGCACGCTGTTCCTGGACGAAATCACGGAAATGCCCCTGGCGCTGCAGGTGAAGCTGCTGCGCGTGCTGGAGACGGGCACGTTCATGCGCGTGGGGTCCACCGTCGCCCAGGAGACCGACGTGCGCGTGGTCGCCGCCTCGAACCGCGACCCCTGCGAGGCCGTGAGCGCCGGCGCGCTGCGCGAAGACCTGCTGTATCGGCTCAATGTCTTCCCCATTCACCTGCCGCCGCTGCGCGAGCGGCTGGGAGACGTTCCGCTGCTCGCGCGCCACTTCCTGCAGCAGCTCGCGCAGCGCGAGGGTTTGCTCAGGCGTCTCACCCCAGCGGCACTCGCACGCCTGGCGCAGCAGCGCTGGCCGGGCAACGTGCGCGAACTGCGCAACGTACTGCAGCGCGCGTGGGTGATGGCCGACGGCGACGACATCACCGAGCAGTGGCTGTCCGCGCCCCGGCCCCCACAGCCCACGCCGGGACCCGCCTGCCTGCCGCCGGGCGGCGTCGGCATCGCGCTGGGAACACCGCTGTCGGCGGTCGAGCGTCAGGTGATCCTCGCCACCCTGGAACACTTCGGCCACCAGAAGGAGCGGACCGCTGCGGCCTTGGGAGTGAGTCTCAAGACCTTGTACAACCGGCTGAAGGAGTACGGCATCTGAGGGCAGGGGTGGCGCGCGCTCCGTCGGGCCGGGTTGCTGTCGTACGTCGGGTGCGGTTGCCGCTTCGGCGCCCGAATCGCGTGGTGCGGGATCGCGTCGGCCCGGGTTCGCGTTCCTCGCGCTCTCGCGTTCCACTGCCTGTTCGTGCCGCAAGACTTACGGGCAGTCGCAGCCGTCGGCGTCGCAGCCCTCGCCAGCCGTCGCCCGCTTTGCCAGCCGCCAACGATTCGCTCGCCGCGGCCACGGCCAGGCACCGGTCCAGGCACACGCATTGCCCTGTTCGCTGGGTCCCGCAACCACGCACGAAAGGAAGCACCATGCCTGACCAAACTGCGACGAACCCGAGCGAGAAGGCCACCGCCGCGAAGCGCAGCCCACGCGGTTTTGCTGCCATGGATCCGCAGCGCCAGCGCGAGATCGCCAGCCTCGGGGGACGCGCGGCACACCAGAGCGGTCACGCGCACGAGTTCACGAGCGAGGAGGCGCGCGCCGCGGGTCGCAAGCGCCACCAGCGCGCCCCGTCGCGCTGACTCCCGGCATCGGGTGCGCAGGGGCGGCGACACGCGCCGCGCCTGTCTTAGCGAACCTGCTCAGCCACCACGAGCAGGACGAGCATGCGTCTGCCATGCGGCCGAAGGGCTGCCGCGCCGCATGCGCCCTGCCCGACCGCAGCGCTGCCTCGTGACCGCCCGATCGGCGGCCGGCTGCATGCGGCTCCTGTAGCCCGCCTCCGACAGGTGGCACGGCAGCCGTCCCACAAGACCAGCCGACACGAATAGCAACACTCGGGAACGAACTTTCCGGGCGGGCAGGAATGGCTGAGACGAACAAGGGCATGGCAAGGACCTCCACACGTACGCTGTGGAAGGGCGCCATCACGTTCGGTCTCGTCCACATTCCGATCGGGCTGTACTCCGCCACGGCCGAGAGCGGTGTCGATTTCGACTGGCTCGACCGGCGCACCATGGACCGCGTCGGCTACAAGCGCGTGAACAAGAAGACCGGAGAGGAGATAGCCAAGGAGGACATCGTCAAGGGCGTGAAGTGGCAGGACGACCAGTACGTCGTGCTCTCGCCCGAAGAGATCGAGCAGGCCTATCCCCGCACCACGCAGACCATCGAAATCGAGTCTTTCGTGGACGCCGACGAGGTGCCCTTCGTCTACCTGGAGCGCCCCTACTACGTGGGCCCCGTGAACCGCGGCGACAAAGTCTATGCACTGCTGCGTGAGGCACTGAAGCGCACCAACAAGGTCGGCATCGCACGGGTGGTGATCCAGACCAAGCAGCACCTGGCCGTGATCATTCCCTGCGGTCCCGCCCTGGTGCTCAACCTGCTGCGCTGGGGCGGCGAGATCCGCAGCTGGGAAGATCTGAAGCTTCCGCCGGCCGATGCGAAGGCAGCCGGCGTGCGGGACGCCGAGCTCGCGATGGCCTGCCAGCTCATCGACGGAATGACGTCCCACTGGAACGCCGACGAGTTCCGCAATTCGTTCGCGGACGAAGTCATGAAGCTCGTCGAGAGCAAGGCCCTTGCCGGCCAGTTGGAGCAGGTCGGCGAAGCGCAGGCCCCGGCCGCGCCGCCCGCCGGAGCCGAGGTGATCGATCTCACCGAATTGCTGCGCCGCAGCCTGCCGGGCCGGCGCGATGCCGCGGCCGATGCGCAGGCCGCGCCGAAACCGGCCGGCCGCAAGGCCGCTGCCAGACAGCCGGCGCAGGACACGGCCGAGAAAGCCGTGGCCGCCGGCAAGGCCGGCAAGGCGGACAAGACCGGCAAGGCAAGCCAGCAGGGGAAGTCCGGAAAGGAGGGCGGCGGCGGCCGCGCCGAGGAACCCGGGGCAGCATCGACAGGCAAGGGGCCACGCACCCGACGCGCCGCCTGAGGCGCACGCGAGCTCGCTGCCACCATGTCCCCGCTCACCTACTACGCGTTGTGGCTGCTGGGCGGCCTGCTGGTGGTGGCCATCGTCAGTGCCAGCCTCACCTGGCTGATGCGCCGCCGCGAACAGGCGCTGGTGCTGGCCCAGGCGCTTTCGCGCCACGCGGTGTGGGTCGCCGCCCAACGCAGCAAGGTCGCTCTCGAGCTGCAGCGTGACGAGGCCGACGCGGCCCTGCAGCAGGCGGCGGCGGTGCAGTCCCGCTGGTTTCCCGCGCTCGCCGGCGAGTTCCGCGCGCTGCTGGAGATCGATCGCCGGCTCGACACCTTTCTTGCCGCGCAGCACGCGCTGCGCATGACCGATGCGGAAGCCTGGCTGGAGTCGGATCACGACGAGCACTTTCTCGCCCTCTGGCGCGAGTACCTGGTGGCGCTGGATCGGCTGACCGAGCGGCTTGCGCGCCTGACGGGCGAGGCCGCACCGTCGGTGGAGCACGGCAGCAGCGCCTGAAGGCCCGGCGGCGCGCTCGCGCGCGCAGGCACGCCGGCCCGTGCTCGCAGCGGCCGCAGCAGCAGGCCCGCGACCATAATGGCCGCAGCCATCCCGTACGTGAGTTCCTCCACCCCCCTCCCCCCGCCCGAGCTTGCCGCCGCACGCGCGACGGCCACCACCATCGCGCTGCTGTCACTGGCGGCGTTCTTCAGCGGAGCGGCCATTCGCCTGTGCGACGGGCTGATCCCCCGGCTCGGCGCCGATTTCGGCATCACGCCCGGCCGGGCCGGCGCCGTGGTCATCACCTTTTCCGTCGTGTACGGAGTCATGCAACTGGTCTTCGGGCCGGTCGGCGACCGCTGGGGCAAGGCACGGGTGGTGTGCATCGCCGTGTTCGCCAGCGGCATCACGGCCTGGGCCAGCGCGCTGGCGCCGGATTTCGACAGCCTGCTGTGGCTGCGCGGCGCCTGGGGCGCGGCTGCCGCGGGCGTGATCCCGCTGACCATCGCCTGGATCGGCGACCACGTACCGCTCGAGCAGCGCCAGAGCGTGCTCGCGCGCCTGCTGCTGTGGATCCTGACCGGCATGATGGCCGGCCAGCTCGGCGGCGGGCTGTTCGCCGACCTCGAGGTCGGCTGGCGCGGCGCCTTCCTGCTGGCGGGCGCCTGCTACCTGCTGGTCGCCGCGCTGCTGTTCGCCAAGCTGCGCTCCGGCTTCAGCCCGCCGACGCCCGGGCCCGCGCCGGCGCTGCTGGCGCAGCTCGGCTCGGTACTGGCCCGGCGCTGGTCCTGGTGGGTGCTCGCAGCCGCGCTGGCAGAGGGCGTGTTCCTGCTGGGAACGCTGACCTACCTGCCCACCTATCTGCACCTGCGTTTTGCCTTGACGCTTTCGACGGCGTCGGCGCTGGTGGCGCTGTATGCGGCCGGCGGCGTGTTGTACGCCCTGATGGCGCCGATGCTGGTGCGCCGGCTGGGCCAGACAAGGATGGTGCGGCTCGGCGGCATGTTCATGGGCCTGGGGTTTCTCGCCTGGCTGCTCTCGCCCACCCCGTGGAGCGCCGGCCCGGTGGCCTTGCTGGTCGGGTTCGGCACCTACCTTTTCCACAACACCTTGCAAACGCACGCGACGCAGATGGCCCCCGCCGTGCGCGGGAGTGCGGTCTCGCTGTTCGCGTTCTGCCTGTTCTTCGGCCAGGCCATCGGCACGGCGCTGGCCGGGCTGGCGACCGACTACGTCGGCAGCGGCCTGCCACTCGCCGCCGCGGCGCTGGCGCTGCCGGCAGCCGCGTGGAGCTTCGCGCGGGCCCTGGGCCGCAAGCCGGCGGAGTAAGCAGGGGCGGCGACGCCCCGCGCACGGCGTCGCAGCAGGACGAAGGCCTGCATGGACTTGCGCCGGCCGCGTCGTGGGGAACGCACGGTGGCGCGCTGCAGCCGCGGCAGCTCTGGCCACGGCTGCAGCGTCAGCCGCTTACTGCGGCTCGATGCCCGCGGCCTTGATGGCCTTGGCCCACTTCTCGGTTTCCTTGCGGCTGCGCTCGGCCAGCTGGGCCGGCGTGCCCGGATCGACGGCGAAGCCGATGTTGGCGAACTTCTCCTGGATGTCCTTGCTGTTGGCGGCCGCGTTGATCGCCTGGTTCAGCTTGGCGATGGCCTCGGGGGGCGTGCCGGCCGGGGCGAACATGGCGAAGTAGGCGATCAGCTCGTAGTCCTTCATGCCCAGCGCCTCGTTGACCGTGGGCAGCTCGGGAATGGCGGGCGAGCGCTTGGCGGAGGTCACGGCCAGTCCGCGCACCTTGCCGCCCTTGACCTGCGGCAGCATCACGGCGAAGTCGGCGGTGAACATGTTCACCTGGCCGCCGATCAGGTCGGTCATGGCCGCCGGCCCGCTCTTGTAGGGCACGTTCACCATCTCGATGCCGGCCATGTTGGCCAGCATCTCGGTGGACACCAGTTGCGAAGTGCTCGCGCTGGCGAAGGTCACGCCCTTCGGTTTCGACTTCGCCAGGTCCACCAGCTCCTTGAGGTTCTTGGCCGGCACGTCGTTGTTCACGGCGACGATCAGCGGCACCGAGCCCATGTAGCCGAGCGGCGCGAAGGCGGTGTCCTGGTCGTAGGGCAGCTTCTTCATCAAGCTCTTGAGCGCCGCGTTGGTGCTGTTGGTGCCGATCAGGATGGTGTAGCCGTCCGGTGCGGCCTTGGCCACCGCGTCGGCGCCGAGCATGCCGTTCACGCCGGCGCGGTTCTCGATGACGATCGGCTGGCCCAGCACCTCGGACATCTTCTGCGCGAAGGCCCGGCCGATCTGGTCGGTGGCGCTGCCGGCCGCGAAGGGCACGATCGCCTTGATGGGCTTGCTGGGATAGGCGGCTTGCTGGGCCAAGGCGAGCGAGCTGGCGAGCGGGCTGAGGCACAGGGCTGCGGCGGCGAGGGCCAGCCGGCGGGACACGGGGCGCATGGAAGTCTCCAGGGTTGTTCGAACCCCGGAGTCTACGGCTGCCGCAGCCCGTCGCGCCGTGGCGCCGCAGCGCGGCAGCCTTCAGGAGGACCGCTCGCGACCGGCCCGGGCGATCTCCCGCAGCGCATCGACGATGCGCGCGGGCCGCGGCGCCTCGCCGCCGTTTTGCGCGTGCGGCCAGCCCTCGCGCTGCCGCGTGCGGTCGCCGTCCAGCTCCTCGGTCTGGTCGTGGAACAGCACCTGGTGCGTCGGGAACGGCAGGTCGATACCGGCGCGCCGCAACGCGCCCGAGACGGATTCGAGCACGGCGTCCTGCGAGTGCAGCTTGTCCCATTGGCGCGGCGGCCGCACCCACCAGCGCAGGCGCACGTTCACGCTGCTGCCGGCCAGATCCAGCACCAGCGTCTCGGGCGGGGGCGACTCGAGCACCTCGGGCAGCCCGCGCAGCGCCTCGAGCATCACGCGCTTGGCCTGGGCGATGTCGTCGCCGTAGCCGATGGTCACGTCGTACTCCAGCCGCCGGCTCTGGTTGGCGGTGTTGACGATCACCGAGTTGGTGAAGAGGTTGGAGTTCGGAATGACCACGCGCCGGCCGTCGTAGGTGGTCATGAAGGTCGCACGCATCTGGATCTCGTCGACCGTGCCCTCGAAGTCGTTGATCACGATCTGGTCGCCGATCTTGAACGGCTCCGACAGCAGCAGCAGGATGCCGGCCAGGAAGTTCTGCAGGATGTCGCGAAAGGCGAACCCGATGGCCACGCTCGACAGACCCAGCAGGCTGATCAGCTGACCCGGCGTAAAGCCTGGAATGGCGATCACGAGGGCGATCAGCAGGCCCAGGAACATGATGAGGCCGTACCCCAGGCGGCCCAGCACCAGCCCGAGGTTGTGCCTGCGCTTGTGGCGCATGGCGAGCGCACGCAGCGCCGCACGCACGCCGCGGGCTACCAGGTAGAAGACCACGAACACCACCACCGCGAGCGCCATGTAGGGCAGCCGCGCGACGAAGCCGTCGAGCATCTGCTGGACGGCGCCGGTGGCTTCGGTGAGGTCGAATTCCATGGAACAGGAGGTGGTCGGCGACTATAGGCACGGAGCGCCCGTACGCCGGGCTCGTGCATTCAAGGCGTAACAACGCGGCGAGGTGGCGCTCGACCGGCCCGGCGTCATGTCGAACCCTGCCGGATGAGCCGGTGCGCACCGTCAGCGGGCCGCAGCAGGGTTGCTTCGCACCACGTCCGGGACGTGGCGCGCCGCAGGTCGGTGAGACCAAGAAAAAGGGGCGCCGTGCGCCCCCTTGTCGTATGCCGAGCGCCGACCAGCCGGCCGGGCGGCGCGATTCGTCAGCCGATCGCGACCGGCACGAACAGCTTGCGGCCCTCGCGCTCCAGCAGCAGCGCCACGGACTTGCCTTCGGCCTTGCCCACCGCTTCGCGCACCTGCTCGACGCCCTTGGCGGCGACGCCGTTCACGGCCAGCAGCACGTCGCCCTTGCGCACGCCGGCCTTGGCCGCCGCGCCGGTGACTTCCTGCACCACCAGGCCCCGCTCGCCGCTCGCCAGGCCGATGCCGAGCCGGCCCTGCTGCGGGGCATCCGCCGCCTGCTGCTCGCCTTCAGGATCGCCTGCCTTGCCCAGCGTGGCGGTGAGCACCTGCGGCTTGCCGTCGCGCCAGACTTCCAGGGCCACCTTCTCTCCAGGGGCCGAGGCGCCGATGGCGGCCGGCAGGTCGCCCGAACCGAGGATGGGCTTGGCATCGACCTTGCGCACCACGTCGCCCACCTGCAGGCCGGCTTTCTCGGCCGCGCTGCCCGACTCGACGTTGGCGACCAGCGCACCGGTCGGGCGATCGAGCTTGAAGGAGTCGGCCAAGGCCTGGTTGACCTCCTGCACCGACACCCCCAGCTTGGCGTGCTCGACCTTTCCGGTCGCCACGATCTGGTCCTTGATGCGCAGCGCCACGTCGATCGGGATCGCGAAGGACAGGCCCTGGTAGCCGCCCGAGCGGCTGTAGATCTGCGAGTTGATGCCCACCACCTCGCCGGCGCCGTTGAACAGCGGACCACCGGAGTTGCCGGGGTTCACTGCGACGTCGGTCTGGATGAAGGGCACCGCGCTGTCGCTGGGCAGCGAGCGGCCCTTGGCGCTCACCACACCGGCCGTGACGGTGTTCTCCAGGCCGAACGGGGAGCCGATGGCCAGCACCCATTCGCCCACGCGCAGGGTGTCGGCCTTGCCGAGCTGCACCACGGGCAGGTTGCTCGCTTCGATCTTCAGCACGGCGACGTCGGTGCGGGCGTCGGCGCCGAGCACCTTGGCCTTGAACTCGCGCCGGTCGGTGAGCTTCACGGTCACCTCGCTGGCGCCGTCCACCACGTGGGCATTGGTCAGCACCAGGCCATCGCCGCTGACGACGAAGCCCGAGCCCGCACCGCGCACCGGCGACTCACCACCCGGCGCGCCGTGGCCCGGCATGCCGCGGCGGAACTGCTCGAAGGGATCGGCTCCGCCGGGGCCCATGGCCGTCTTGCGGGTGCCCGAGACGGTGATGTTCACCACCGCGGGGCCGTGTTTCTCGCTGATCGCTGCGAAGTCGGGCGCGGCCATGGGCGCGCGCGCAACCACGGCGGCAACGGCCGGCGGGGCGGCGGCCTCGGCACGGTTGTTCAGGACCTGCACCGCGGCGCCACCGGCCGTGCCGGCGGCCGCGAGGGCCAGGACGAGGGTGGCGGGACGGAAACGGGAGGAAGTGGACACTGCGTCGGCTCCTTGGGTTGAATTGATTCGACCCGCCGATGGTGTCGATGAGACCTTAGGCCTGGCTTAAGCGCCCCTCGGGCCGCGGGAAATCGACGCGCGCCGCCAGGCCGCCGAGCCGCTGCGAGCGATCCAGCCGCACCTGCGCCCCGTGGCGCTGCGCGACGGCGCGCACGATGGCCAGGCCGAGGCCGCTGCCGGACACGTCGCCGCGCGCGGCGCTGGAACGGTAGAAGCGGTCGAACACGCGTTCGCGCTCGCCCTCCTCGATGCCCGGCCCGCTGTCCTCCACCACCAGGGCCGCCCGGCCGTCGTCCACGAACACGCTCACGTCGATCTGCCCGGGCGCCGGCGTGTACTTGAGCGCGTTCTCCAGCAGGTTGCGCAGCAGCGCCGCGAGCGCTTCGGCGTCTCCCCGCACCTCGGCCGGCTCGCCGCGCGCCAGCCCCAGGTCGATGCCCCGCGCGCGGGCCTGCGGCAGCGCCTGCGCGATGGCGTCGCCCGCGAGCGCCAGCAGCTGCACCGCCCCCGCCCCCTGCGGCGCACCGCCACCCTCCTCCCGGGCCAGCAGCAGCAGCTGTTCGGCCAGGGCGATCGCACGCTCCACGCCGGCGTTCAACTGCGCCACGGAGCGCTCGCGCTCGGCCTCGGGCTGCGGCCGCCGCAGCGACTGGGCCTGCAGCCGGATCGCCGCGAGCGGCGAGCGCAGCTCATGCGCCGCATCGGCCACGAAATGCTGCTGCGCCTCGAACGCGAGCCGCACCCGCGCGAACAGCAGGTTGAGCTCCTGCACCAGCGGCAGCACCTCCAGCGGCAGGCCCTGCTCGGGCAGTGCCGACAGGTCGTCGGCCGGGCGCCGCGCCACCTGCGCGCGCACCCGCTCGACCGGCCGCAGCGACTGGTTGATGAGCCAGCCGACCGCCAGCATCAGCAACGGTGCGAGCGCGGCCACCGGCAGCGCCGCGGCAATTGCGAGGCCACGCGCGCGCTCGCGGCGTGCGTGCAGGTCCTGCGCGATCTGGATGGTGTGGCTCGCGGTTTGTACCGAGTAGACGCGGTAGGGCACGCCCTGCACCCGCATCTCGGAGAAGCCCAGCACGGGCGTCGCGGGCAGCGTGAGGCGGGCCGACCCGAATACCCGCGCGCCGTCGGGCCCGAGAATCTGCACCTGCACATCGACGCTGCCGGAGCCGCCCTCCGGGCCCATCCAGGCGCCGGCCTGCACCATGCGCGCCACCGACTGCAGCTGCGCGTCGAAGAGGGCGTCGGCCTGGCGCAGCGCCGCGCGCCAGGCGACCGCCGCCTGCAGCAGCGACGCGAGCGCGATGGCCGCGAGCACCACCACCAGCAGGCGCCGGCGCAGCGAGTGCGCGGGCCGCCGCGCGGCGTCGCCGGGACTCATTCCCGGGGCACCACGTAGCCCAGCCCGCGCACGGTCTGGATCAGGTCGCTGCCCAGCTTGCGCCGCAGCCCGTGCACGTAGACCTCCACCGCATTGCTGCTGATGTCTTCCTTCCAGCCGTAGAGCTTGTCTTCGAGCTGCGTGCGCGAATAGATGACGCCGGGCCGCGCGAGCAGCGGCTCGAGCACGGCCCACTCGCGCGCCGACAGCGCCACCGGCTTCCCATCGACCGTGGCCTCGCGGGTAGCAGGGTTGAGGGTGACGTTGCGGTGGCGGAAGACCGGCTCGCCCTGGCCGAGGCTGCGGCGGATCAGGGCCCGCACGCGTGCCAGCAGTTCGTCGGTGTCGTAGGGCTTGACCACGTAGTCGTCGGCACCGGCGTCCAGCCCGGCGATGCGGTCGGACACCGCGTCGCGGGCGGTCGCCACCAGCACCGGCACCGCCGAGCCGGAGGCCCGCAGGCCGCGCAGCACCTCCAGGCCGTCGCGCCGGGGCAGGCCGAGGTCGAGCAGCACCAGGTCGTAGGTCTCGCTGCGCAGCGCGCGGGCGGCGGCCTCGCCGTCGCGCACCCAATCGGCCGCGTAGTGCTCGGCGCGCAGGGCGCCGAGCACCGCCTCGCCGATCATGGCGTCGTCTTCGACCAGCAGGATGCGCATGGGCCGACAGCTTAGCGCGCCATGCCGCCCCGATCAGGCGAGTGCCGCGCGCATCACCTCGACCAGCTCCTGCGCCGCCGGCGACAGCGAGCGGCCGCGCTTGGTGACCAGCGCGATGTCGCGCGAGACGCGGGGCGCGGCCAGCGGGCGCACGGCCAGCGACGCGTCGCCGGCATGGCGGGCGTAGGCCGAAGGCATGATCGACACGCCCAGCCCGCACGCCGTCATCCAGAGTGCGGTGGACAGGAAGGACACCTCGTTGACCACGTCGAGCGCGACACCGGCCGCGCCGGCGGCGCCGTCGATCAGCGGGCGGATGCCGTAGCCGGGCCGCACGGTGATCACCGGCTGGCCGGCAAGCTGTGCCCAGCGCACGGTGCGGCCCTTCGCAAGGGGGTGGTCGGCGGGGCAGACGAGGGCGAGGTGGTCGCGCAGCAGCGTGCGCGAATCGACGTCGGCGGCCGCGCGCTCGGGCGTGCCGACACCGAAATCGACGTGCTCGCCGACCACCCGCGAGACGAACTGGTCGGGCGCGCAGTCGTCGAGGACCACGCGCACCTGCGGGTGCAGCGTGGCGAAGCGCCGCAGGACCGGCGGCAGCAGGATCTCCGCCAGCGTGGGCGTGACCGCCAGGCTCACCCGGCCGCGCCGCAGCTCCTTGAGCTCGCGCAATCCCGCCCCCAGCGAATCGACGTCGCGCAGGATGCGCGCGGCGACCGCGACCGCTTCGCGCGCGGCCTGCGTGGGCTGCAGAGAGCGCGTGCTGCGGTCGAACAGGCGCACGCCCAGGCCGCCCTCCATCTGCCGGATCAGCACGCTCACGGCCGACTGCGTCACGGCCATCTGCTCGGCCGCGGCGCTGAGTTTGCCGAGCTGGTAGACCGCGTGGAAGGCGCGCAACTGCCGCAGGGTGGGTGTGAAGCCGCTCGAATTCATGAAGTCACATCATAGATTCTTCGGAATATTTCGATTTACGAAAGTCGGTTGCCGCCGTCCAATGGCCTTGCGCACCGCTTCCCCATGCGCATCACCGCACGAACACAACAGGAGACATGCCATGCAACGATTCACCCGCGCCCTGGCCGCCCTCGTCGCCACCGGCGCCTTCCTGGGCCTAGCCCAGGCCCAGGCACCGGCGCCCGCCGCCGCAGCCTCGCCCGCCGCCGGCTGGCCGACCAAGCCGATCCGCATCGTCGTCACCTTCCCGCCCGGCGGCAGCGCCGACGCGGTGGTCCGCATGCTGGTGCCGCGCCTGAACGACAAGCTGGGTCAGCAGGTGATCGTGGACAACCGCCCGGGCGCCGGCGGCAACGTCGGCCTGTCGCTGGTGGCCAAGGCGCCGGCCGACGGCTATACGCTGGGCGTCGGAGCGGCCGGCGCGCTCTCGGCCAACAGCAGCCTGTACGAGCAGATGCCTTTCGATCCGCTCAAGGATTTCGCCCCCGTGAGCATGCTGGCGGCCATTCCGTTCGTGATCATCGGCAACCCCAGCGTGCCGGCCAAGACGCAGTCCGAGCTGATCGCGCTGGCCAGGAAGGAGCCGGGCAAGCTGTCGATCGCGCACGGCGGCAACGGCACGGCCATGCACCTCACGGCGGCTCTCTTCTCGCAGATGGCCGACGTGAAGCTGGTCGAGGTGCCGTACAAGGGCTCGGGCCCGGCCGCGCTGGACGTGCTGGGCAACCAGGTGCCGCTGGCGGTGGTGGACCTGCCCTCGGCGCTGCAGCACATCAAGGCCGGCAAGTTGACCGCTTTCGCCGTGACCAGCCCCAAGCGCCTGCCGCAGCTGCCCGAGGTGCCCAGCGTCGCCGAGGCCGGCCTCCCCGGCTACGACTCGACGGGCTGGTTCGGCGTGGTCGCTCCGGCCGGCACGCCGCCGGCCATCGTGGCCCGCCTCAACAAGGAGATCACCGACGCGCTGAACGACGAGCAGATCAGGACCAGCCTGCGCAACCTCGGTGTCGAGGCCGCGCCCACCAGCGCCAAGGAGTTCGAGGACTACATCCGGTCGGAGACCGCCAAGTGGTCGCAGGTGATCCGCAAGGCGAACATCAAGCTCAACTGACAGCGCAGGAACTCCTTCATCGTGACCGCTGCCAATTTCCAGACCGACGTGCTCGTGGTGGGCGCCGGCCCCGTGGGGCTGACCCTGGCGATGGACCTGGCTTCGCGCGGGGTGCGGGTGACCGTGGCCGAGACGCGCCGCTTCGCCGAGCCGCCCAACGTCAAGTGCAACCACGTCTCGGCGCGCAGCATGGAGGTGTTCCGCCGCCTCGGCGTGGCGGGGGCGCTGCGCGAGGCGGGACTGCCGGCCGACTACCCGCACGACGTGGCGTTTCGCACCAGCGTCTGCGGCACCGAGCTCACCCGCATCCCCATTCCCAGCCGGCGCGACCGCGCCACCGCCACCGGCGGGCCCGACACCTGGTGGCCGACGCCCGAGCCGCCGCACCGCATCAACCAGCTGTTCCTCGAGCCCATCCTGCTGCGACATGCGGCGCAGCAGCCGCAGGTCCGCATCTGCAACCGCACCGAGGTGACCGGCTTCACGCAGGACGACGCGGGCGTGACCGCAACGCTGCGCGACCTGGAGACCGGCACCGAGCGCAGCCTGCGCAGCCGCTTCCTGGCGGGCTGCGACGGCGGCAGCTCGGGCGTGCGCAAGCGCATCGGCACCAGGCTCGAAGGCACGCCCGTCATCCAGCGGGTGCAGTCCACCTACATCCGCGCGCCCGGGCTGCGCGCGATGATCCCCGGCACGCCCGCCTGGGGTTTCTATGCCGTGAACCCGCGCCGCTGCGGCACGGTGTTCGCCATCGACGGCCATGAAACCTGGCTGGTGCACAACCACCTGAACGCCGAAGAGACCGAGTTCGACTCGGTCGATCGCGACTGGGCGATCCGCCAGATCATGGGCGTCGGCGACGACTTCGACTACGAGGTGCTCAGCCGCGAGGACTGGGTCGGCCGCCGCCTGGTGGCCGAGCGCTTCCGCGACCGCAAGGTCTTCATCGCGGGAGACGCCGCCCACCTCTGGGTGCCCTATGCCGGCTACGGCATGAATGCCGGCATCGCCGACGCGGTGAACCTCTCGTGGCTGCTCGCCGCACGGCTGCAGGGCTGGGGCGACGAGGCCATCCTCGACGCCTACGAGGCCGAGCGCCAGCCGATCACGCAGCAGGTCTCGAACTTCGCCATGGACCACGCGCAGAAGATGATCAAGGCGCGCCGCGCCGTGCCGCAGGACATCGAGGCGCCCGGCGAAGCGGGCGAGCAGCTGCGCGCCGAGATCGGCCGCGAGGCCTACGCGCTGAACGTGCAGCAGTTCTGCTGCGGCGGCCTGAACTTCGGCTATTACTACGAGGGCTCGCCCATCCTCGTGCCCGACGGCGAAGCGCCGCCGCCCTACACCATGGGCGACTTCACCGAATCGACCGTGCCGGGCTGCCGCGTGCCGCACTTCTGGCTGCCCGACCGCCGCTCGCTGTTCGATGCCTTCGGCCCCGGCTACACCCTGCTGCGCTTCGACCGCAGCCTCGACATCGCACCCCTGCAGCGCGCCGCCGAGGCCCGGCGCATGCCCTTGGAAGTCCTGGACGTCGAAGGGGTGCCGGTGCCGGCGGCCTACCGCCACCGCCTGGTGCTGGCGCGTGCCGACCAGCATGTGGCCTGGCGGGGCGACAGCCTGCCGGCGGACACCGTCGCGCTGGTGGAGCGGCTGCGCGGTGCACACCGCGAGCCGCTGGCGCCCGCCGCGTGAACGCCCCAGCATCCGGGCGCTTCAGGGAATTCCCGGGGTAGGCGCGGCCCCGACGCGGGGAGGACACTGAAGTAAATGTCCATTTACTTCATCCCGTGAGCCAGACTTCCGAAGCACCCGGCGCCGCCGCCGACGAGGCCGTCCTCCCCGGAGCACACGCCGGCCGCGACACTCCTGAGGAGCAGCCGTCCACGCGTGACCGGATCCTGCGCGTGGCCACCGCCGAGTTCGCGCGCCACGGCGCCACCGGTACCCGGGTCGAGCGCATCGCAGCCCAGGCGCAGGTGAACGTGCGCATGATCTACCACTACTTCGGCAGCAAGGACGACCTGTTCCTGGCCGTGCTGGAGTCGGCCTACCAGGCCATCCGCGACGCCGAGCGCGCCCTGGCGCTCGAGCGCACCAGCCCCGAGGAGGGCATGCGGCGCCTGATCCGCTTTTCCTGGGACTACTACTTCGCCCACCCCGAGTTCACCGCCCTGCTGAACAGCGAGAACCTGCAGCAGGGCCGCCACGTGGCGCGCTCGCAGACGCTGGCGGCGGTGCATTCGCCGCTGCTGGAGCGGCTCACCGAGCTGCTGGCGCGCGGCGCGCGCGAAGGCGTGTTCCGCGCCGGCGTCGATCCGATGCAGATCTACGTGTCGATCTCCGCGCTGGGCTATTTCTACGTCTCCAACCGCTACACGCTCTCGGCCATGTTCCAGCGCGACTTGATGTCGCCGCAGTGCCTGGAGGAGCGCGTGGCCCACATCACCGAGCTGGTCCTGGGCTACCTGCTCCAGCCGGCCACCCCCATCGCCTCCCACGCACCTCGCAAGAAGAACCCATGACCGATTCGCCTGCCGCCACGCGCGCCCTCCCCGCCCGCTTCGACGACGTCGAGCACCTGGAAGACTTCATGACCACGCCGTCGCCGGCGCTCGAGCGCGAGCTCGCGGCGCTGGAGGGCGACCTGATGGTGATGGGCGTGGGCGGCAAGATGGGCCCGACCCTCGCCCGCATGGCCCGGCGCGCCGCGCCAGGCAAGCGCATCCTGGGCGTCGCGCGTTTCAGCGAGCCCGGCCTGCGCGAGCGGCTCGAAAGCTGGGGCGTGGAGTGCCTGCCCTGCGACCTGCTGGACACCGCCGCCCTGCGCCGCTTGCCGCAAGCGCCCAACCTGGTGTTCATGGCGGGCCACAAGTTCGGCTCGGCGGGCAACCCCTCGCTCACCTGGGCCATGAACGCCGGCGTGCCCTATGCCGTGGCCGACACCTTCCGCAGCGCCCGCACGGTGGCCTTCTCCACCGCCTGCGTGTATCCCTTCGTCGATGTCACCGGCCCGGGCGCGTCCGAAGAAGTCCCCACCGAACCGCCGCCCGGCCTCTACGCCGCCACCTGCGTGGGCCGCGAGCAGATGTTCCTGCACGGCTCCCACCGCCACGGAACGCCCGGGCGCCTGGTGCGCCTGTCCTATGCCATCGACATGCGCTACGGCGTGCTGTTCGACGTCGCCACCGCCGTGCTGCACGAGCGGCCTGTCGATGTGAGCATGGGCTGGGTCAACGTCATCTGGCAGGGCGACGCGAACGAGCAGGCGCTGCGCCTGCTCGGACACTGCACCACGCCTGCGAGCGCACTGAACGTGACCGGGCCCGAGAAGACCTCGGTGCGCTGGCTGGCCGAGGAGTTCGGCCGGCGGCTGGACAAGAAGCCGCGCATCGTCGGCCAGGAGGCGCCCACCGCCTGGCTGATCGACACCGCGCAGGCGCAGCGCCTCTTCGGCGCACCCAGCGTGCCCATGGCGGCCATGCTCGACTGGGTCGCGCACTGGGTCGCCGACGGCAAGCCCTCGCTGGGCAAGGACACGCACTTCGGCACGCGCGATGGCAAGTACTGAAGCGTCCGCCTCCGCCGCAACCGCCGGCGGCGCCTGGCCCGCCGGGCTGCGGCTGCAGCCCCTGGACGAACGGCAGCTCGAAGGCGCGATGGCGCTGGTCGCGCAGTCCGGCTGGAACCAGGTGGCGGCCGACTGGCGGCTGTTCCAGGCCCACGGCGAGGCAGTGGCACTGGTGGACGCCGCCGGCGCGGTGGTGGCCACCGCCGCGACCTTGCCGTTCCAGGGCTTCGGCTGGATCAGCATGGTGCTGGTGGACCAGCGGCGCCGCCGCCAGGGCATCGCGACCGCCTTGCTGCAGGACTGCATCGCACGCCTGCGTGCCGCGCAGCTGGTGCCCGCGCTGGACGCCACGCCCGCCGGACGCACGGTGTACGGCCCGCTCGGCTTTCGCGACGGCTGGTCCATCACGCGCTGGCGCCACATGGGCAGCGTGCAGGCGCCGCAGCCGGGCGCCGTCGCCGTGCGTGCGCTGCGCGAGGACGACTGGCCGGCGCTGTGCGCGCTCGACCGCGCCGCCTTCGGCGGCGAGCGCGGCGCGCTGCTGCGCAGCCTCTGGTCGCGCTCGCGCGGCTTCGCCTGCGCGGCCGAACGCGAGGGCCGGCTCGCCGGCTTCCTGCTGGGGCGCGATGGCCGGCAGGCGACCCAGGTCGGCCCGGTGGTGGTGGCACCGCAGGCCGGCGCCGACACCGACGACGCCACCGCCCGGGGGCTGCTCGCGTACGCCTTCGCCCACATCGACGGCCCCGTGCTGCTGGACGTGCTCGACGCCCACGCCGGGCTGCGCCCGGTGCTCGAAGGCGCGGGCTTCGCGCTCGAGCGCGGCTACACGCGCATGGCCCTCGGCCAGGCGCCCGACTTCGGCGACGCGACCCGCATGGTCGCCATCGCCGGCCCCGAACTCGCCTGACGCAGGCATCCCTTTCTTTCCCCAGGAACCCCCATGCACCGCGACGACATTCCCCAGGACGTGATGGCGCTGCTGCAGCGCGGCACCGTGATACCCGCGCACCCGCTCGCGCTCGATGCCGGCCGACGGCTCGACCCGCGGCGCCAGCGCGCACTCACCCGCTACTACCTCGACGCCGGCGTCGGCGGCATGGCCGTGGGCGTGCACACCACGCAGTTCGCCATCCGCGAGGCGGGACTGTACGAGCCCGTGCTGCGCCTGGCCGCCGAACAGGCGCGCGAATGGGTGCCGCGGCCCGTCGTGATGATCGCCGGCGCCTGCGGCCCCACCGCCCAGGCGCGCCGCGAAGCGTCGATCGCGCGTGCGCTGGGCTACCACGCGGTGCTGCTGTCGCTGGGCGCGATGGCGCACGCCGGCGAGGACGAGCTCATCGCACACTGCCGCGCCGTGGCGCAGGAGATGCCGCTCGTCGGCTTCTACCTGCAGACGGCCGTCGGCGGTCCGGTGCTGCCACCCACGTTCTGGCGCCGCTTCGCCGAGATCGAGAACGTGGTGGCGATCAAGATCGCGCCCTTCCACCGCTACCGCACCCTGGACGTGCTGCGGGGCGTGGCGCTCGCGCGCGCCGAGGACCGCATCACGCTCTACACGGGCAACGACGACCACATCGTGCTGGACCTGCTCGCGCCCTTCGCGCTGCGCCGCGGCTCCGAAGAGGTCACGCTGCGCATCCGCGGTGGCCTGCTGGGGCACTGGAGCGTGTGGACCCAGAAGGCCGTGCAGTACTTCGCGCGCGTGCAGGCCGAGGCCGCCAAGGACAGTGCCAGTGCGGCGATGCTGGCCCTGGACAGCCAGGTCACCGACGCCAACAGCGCCTTCTTCGACGTCGCCAACGACTTCGCCGGCTGCATCGCCGGCTGCCACGAGGTGCTGCGCCGCCAGGGGCTGCTCGAAGGCACCTGGTGCCTCGATCCGCACGAGGGCCTGTCGCCGGGGCAGGCCGACGAGATCGACCGGGTGTACCGCGACTATCCGCACCTGAACGACGACGGCTTCGTGCGCGAGCACCTGGCCCGGTGGCTGGCATGAGCGACTGGCGCATCCTCTACGGCGACATCCACAACCACAACGCCCACGGCTACGGCGTGGGCTCGATCGAGCGCTCGCTCGACATCGCGCGCACGCACCTCGACTTCTTCGCCTTCACCGGCCACTCGAGCTGGCACGACATGCCGGCCATGGAAGGCCAGCGCGAGCGCCACTGGATCGACGGCTTCAAGCGCCTGAAGGACACCTGGCCGCGCGTGCAGAACGTCATCGCCGACGGCAACCGCGACGGCGACTTCTGCGCCTTCCTCGGATTCGAGTGGCATTCCTCGCGCTGGGGCGACCAGTGCGTGGTGTTCCCCGGCGACCACCGGCCGCTGTTCTACACCGCCGACCCCACTGAGCTGCGCGGCTTCTGCCGCGCCGAGCGCGCGCTGATGATCCCGCACCACCTGGCCTATCCGAGCGGCAGCCGCGGCGTGAACTGGGAGTGCTTCTGCGAGGAATGCACGCCGGTGGTGGAGATCTACTCCGAGCACGGCAACGGCGAGGACGACCGCGGCCCGCTCGGGTACTTCACGCATTCGATGGGCGGACGCCAGACCTCCAACACCGCGGCCGCGGGCCTCAAGGCCGGCCTGCGCTTCGGCTTCGTCGGCTCCTCCGACGACCATGCCGGCTTTCCCGGCGCCTACGGCGAAGGACTGATGGCTGCCCTGGTGCGCGACTTCACGCGCGAGGGCATCTTCGAGGCCATCCGCGCGCGCCGCACCTACGCCCTCACCGGCGACCGCATCGAGCTCGACTTCCAGGTCGAGGGAGCGCCGATGGGCGCGACCATCGACTGCGGCCGCGAAGCCGAGGTGGGCTTCACCGTGCACGGCCGCGACGAGCTGGACGTGGTCGAGGTGATCCAGGACGGGCGCATCGTGCACCGCGCCCATGCCGACGACGGGGTCGATGCCGACCAGGCTTTCGGCGCGCCGCTGCAGGTGCGGCTGGAGTGGGGCTGGGGCCCCTGGGGCGCACTGGCGCTCGACCGCGTGTGCGACTGGTCGATGCGCGTCGGCGTCGAGGGCGGGCGCCTGCTGCGCTTTTTTCCCTGCCTGCAGTCGATGCCGTACGACGAAGTGCGGCGCCATCGCTTCGCGCGCGACGGCGAGCGCGGCCTCGCGATCCGTTCGTACACCGCGCGCCAGAACGCCTACCGCGAGAACCCCAACCAGAGCGTCGTGCTGGAGCTCGAAGGCGGGGCCGACACGCTGCTGCACCTGGCCCTCGACGAGCCGGTGGTGCAGCAATCGACGACCTCGCTGGGGGCGCTGCACGAGGGCTCGCGCAACCTCTTCACCGGCGGCTTCCCGCGCGAGGGCTACCAGTGGCACCGGCTGCTGCCGCGCGCCGCGTCCTCCCTGCGGGGCAGCTGCCGCATCGCGGTGCCCGAAGGCCGCTCGCACGTGTACCTGCGCGCGCGCCAGAAGAACGGCCACATCGCCTGGGCCAGCCCCGTGTTCCTCAACTACCGCTAGAGCGCACCGCCATGAAGATCGCATCCGTCGAGGTCATTCCCGTGCGCCTCCCCATCGAAGGCATGCTGACCCTGCCGCGCGGCGCCTCGCGCACGCCCGAGGAAGGCAAGCGCATCGCGCTGGTCAAGGTCACCGACAGCGACGGCCACGTGGGCTGGGGCGAAGCCGGGCCCTCGCGCCGGTGGTCGGCCGAGACGCTGGAGTCGTGCGTGAGCTCGCTGCGCGCCTACCTGGCGCCGGCGGTGATCGGACACGACCTCTTCGACATCGCGGGGCTGCACGCCCGCATGAACCGCGAGCTGGCCGTCGGGCTCGACCCGGGCCAGCCCATCGCCAAGTGCGCCATCGACCTGGCCGTGCACGACCTGATCGGCAAGCGCCTGGGCATCAACCTGCAAAGCTGGCTGGGCGCCAAGCGCTGCGACCGCGTGCCGCTCGCGCGCCTGGTCTCGGCGGCCACGCCCGAGGAAGCCGCGCAGATCACCGAGCGCGCCTGGAACGAGGGTTACCGCGGCTTCAAGGTGAAGGTCGGGCACCGCAAGGAGCTCGATGCGCAGATCGTGCGCGCGGTGGTCGGGGCCGCGCGCGGCGGCTATGTGTGGGCCGACGCCAACCAGGGCTACACGCTGGACGAGGCCCTGCGCATGGCACGTGCCCTCGACGCGCTGGGCGTCACGCTGTTCGAGCAGCCGGTGCCCATGAGCGATCCCTACGCGATGAAGAAGCTGCTGTCGGCCAGCGGCCTGACCATCGCGCTGGACGAGGCGGCCATGGGGCTGCCCTACCTGATCGAGATGATCCGCCGCGAGGCGGTGGAGGGCATCGCGATCAAGGTCTCCAAGGTCGGCGGCATCCACTACGCGCGCCAGATGTGCGACCTGGCGCTCAACGCCGGCCTGACGCTGATCGGCTCGGGGCTGATGGACGCGCCGATCGGCTTCGCCGCGTCGGTGCACCTGTTCGCCGCCTACGGCATCACGCTCCCGGTGGACCTGAACGGCCCGCAGTTCATCACCGAGGACTACCTCGCCGAGCCGCTGCCCGTGCGCGACCAGGTGGCCTTCGTGCCGCAGGGCCCGGGCCTGGGCGTGGTCATCGACGAGGAGCGCCTGCGGCGCTTCGCCCTGCCCCTGTCCCTCTGAACGACACCCTGAAGGAGATCCCGCCATGCGCACGCTGCTCGCCGCCCTGCTGATCGCCCTCGCGCCTTTCGGGGCCGGTGCGCAAGCGACCTTTCCCGAACGCCCGGTGAAGCTGGTGGTGGCGTTCCCGCCGGGGGGCTCGACCGACCTCACGGCACGCCTGCTGGCGTCGAAGCTGTCCGAACGCTGGGGCTAGCCGGTGGTCGTGGAGAACAAGCCCGGTGCGGGCGCCAACCTCGGCACGGCCTACGCAGCCAAGGCGCCCGCGGACGGCCACACCCTGCTGCTGGCGACCACGGCCCTGTCGATCAGCCCCAGCGTGTTCGCGCAGCTCGGCTACGACGCGCAGCGGGACCTGGCGCCGGTCACCATGGTCTCGACCATTCCCAACGTGCTGGTGGTGCACCCCGACGTGCCGGCGCGCACCATGCAGGAGTTCGTCGCGCACGTGAAGGCGCAGCCGGGCAAGCTCAATTTCGCGGCGCCTGGCGCGTCCAGCGGCCAGCGCATGACCTTCGAGCAGATCAAGCAGGCCACCGGCACCGACATCGTGATGGTCCCCTATGCCGGCGGGGCCCCGGCGCTGCAGGCCGTGCTGGCCGGGCAGGTGCAGGCCATGATCGTCAACGTGGTCGAGGCCACCACCCACGTGCGCGCCGGCAAGCTGCGCGCGCTGGCCGTGACCACCGCCCAGCGCGCGCCCATGCTGGCGGAGGTGCCCACGCTGGCCGAGACCGTCGCGCCGGGCATGGACACCTTCGTGTGGCAGGCCGTCTTCGCGCCGGCCGGCACGCCGGCGCCGGTGGTCGAGAAGGTCGCCACCGACGTGGCGCAGGCGCTGGCCCAGCCCGAGGTGAAGGACAAGCTCGCCGGCATGGGCATGCACATCGTGCCCGGCAGCCCGCAGCAGCTCGGCGCCTTCCTCAAGGAGGACATCGAGACCTGGCGCCGCGTCAGCCGCGCCGCAAACATCCAGCCCCAGTAGGGCCGACAGCGATCACGCGCAACCCACCCGCAACCGACCCGCAACCCCAGGAGACCGCCATGCCCAAGACCCTGCTGATCGCCGCCTGTGCCGCCGCCCTGGCCTGGAGCGCGCCCGCCGCCCAGGCACAGGCCGCGTACCCGGACCGCCCCATCAAGCTGCTGGTGGGTTTTCCACCGGGCGGCTCCACCGACCTGGCGGGCCGCATCCTGGCCAACCGGCTTTCGCAATCGATGGGGCAGACGGTGCTGGTGGAGAACAAGGCCGGCGCCAGCGGCAACATCGCGGCCGAGTCGGTGGCCCGTGCCGCGCCCGACGGCTACACGCTGCTGATGGCGGCCACCTCCTTCGCCGCGGCGCCGGCCTTCTTCGACAAGCTGAACTGGGACCCGGTGAAGGATTTCAGCCCCGTATCGCTGGTAGCCACCGTGCCCATCATGGCCGTGACCACCCCCAGCCTGGGCGTGAAGAACCTCAAGGACCTGGTGGCGCACTCGAAGGCGAACCCGGGCAAGCTCAACCTGGCCTCGCCCGGGCCGACCACGCTCACCCGCCTCTCGGGCGAGCAGTTCGAGCAGGCCGCCGGGCTCGACTGGACCACGGTGCACTACAAGGGCGGCGCCCCGGCCATGCAGGACCTGCTGGCCGGCCGCGCGCACGTGATGTTCGCCAACATTTCCGACGTGATCGCGCAGGTGAAGGCCGGCAAGCTCGACGCGGTGGCGGTGGCCACGCCCACGCGCACGGCCATCGCGCCGGAGGTGCCGACCATCGCCGAATCGGGCTATCCGGGTTTCTCGTTCTCCACCTGGCAGGCGGTGGTCGGCCCCGCCGGCATGCCGCCCGAGGTGGTGAACAAGCTCAATGCCGAGATCCGCAAGGCCATGGCCCTGCCCGAGGTGAAGGAGCAGTTCCTGAAGCTGGGCACCGACGCCGCCACCGGCTCGCCCCAGGAGTTGCAATCGCTGCTGGTCGATGAGGTGGCCAAGATCAGGAAGGTGGCCAAGGCCGTGGGCGCCACCAGCAACTGAGCACGGGCGCGGGCGCGGCGCCGACGCCGCCGCGCCTCGCTCTCAAGCGCGCTTGTGCTCGGGCTTGATGGTCCAGAAGTACAAGGTCTTGCCGTCCACCTGGGTGGTGCTCTCCGGCGGCCACGCCTCGCCCATGTCGAAGGCGTGCGAGACGATGCGCGTACCCGGCTTGAGCTGGCGCCACAGCTGCGGGCGCAGCTTCTGGTTGATGTCGGGCAGGAGGTAGAGGGTGACCACCGTCGCCGGCGAGAAGTCCGATTCGAACAGGTTGCCGACGCGGAACTCCACCCGGTCGGAGACGCCGGCCGTCTTGGCGTTCTCGCGCGCCTCGGCGATGCGCTGCGGATCGATGTCGATGCCGACGCCGCGCGCGCCGCGGTTCTTGGCTGCGGTGACCACGATGCGGCCATCGCCGCAGCCGAGGTCGTACAGCACGTCGCCGTCGCGCACCTTGCCCATCTCCAGCATCGCGTCCACCACAGGCTGGGGCGTGGGCACGTAGGGCACGTCCAGGCGCGGGCGGGTCTCGCTGCCTGCGCCGGCCAGTGCCGGGGCCGGCAGCAGCGGCACAACCAGCAGGCCTGCAAGCGCGCGGCGCACCGGGTCGGGCGCGTCTGCTGCAGAGCGTCGAACGGATGGCGGTGTGGGTTTCATGGACGTTTTCCTCGGATGGGCGCTGGGCGACCGGCCAGCGGCGGATTGCCGGGTGCGAGCTGCACCGCGGCCAGGACCAGGACACCGGAGGCGAGCACCGCCACGCCGATCCAGCCGGCCGCCACGCCGCCCACGCGCTGGGCACCGACGTAGGCCACCGAGGACCACAGCATGTAGCCGCAGCTCGCGCAGAAGACTGCCGGAACCAGCGGGTACAGCGGCACGCGGAACGGGCGGCGGGCCAGCGGCTCGCGCCAGCGCAGCACGAACAGCGACAGCCCCGTGAGCAGGAAGAACAG
The DNA here is from genome assembly GCF_037726105.1 of Ramlibacter sp. AN1015. Taxonomy (NCBI): domain Bacteria; kingdom Pseudomonadati; phylum Pseudomonadota; class Betaproteobacteria; order Burkholderiales; family Comamonadaceae; genus Ramlibacter; species Ramlibacter sp. AN1015. Next base: position 171,355 of record NZ_JBBJUM010000006.1, on the reverse strand, counting down.
CCAGAACACCGGCGCGGCGAACTCCACCACGGCTTCGAAGCCGGCACCGGCCCAGGCGCCCAGCAGCACCAGCAGCATCGCCGCCGCGTTCTGCATGCGCAGGGCGCCGCGCGGCGTGCCGCCCTCGCCGTCCCAGAACGAGAAGCGCGCCAGAGCGTCCCAGTCGCAGGCGACGGCATAGTTGCAGCGCGCGCCGACGATCATGGTGGCGTTGATGGACGTGAGCGACGCCACGGCCACCAGCAGCGAGATGACCGCCGCGCCGGTGGCGCCGAAGGCCAGGCCCAGCAGGTCGGCCGCCAGCGCCTGCGACTGCGCCATGCCCTCCATGCCGAGCGCGCGCCAGTAGGCCCAGGTCACGGCGAGGTACATGCCGGTGAGCACCAGCACCGAGAGCACCAGCGCGCGGACCATGTCGCGGCGTCCGCCCTTGAGCTCGGCGCTGATGTAGCCCGCCTCGTTCCAGCCGCCGTAGGTCAGCAGGACGAACACCATGGCCAGACCGAACGCGGCGGGGCCCGGCAAGCCGCCGCCGGGCCCCGCAGCCGCGGCCGCCGCCGGGGCCGATGGAGCAGCCGCGGCTGCCGATGCTGCCGGCTCGAGCGCCACCAGCCAGAACGCCGACAGCACGATCAGCATCAGCCCCGCCAGGACGATGGCGGTGAGCCAGCTCTGCGCCCGGGCGCCTGAGCGCAAGCCGCGCTCGTTCAGCATCCACAGCAGGGCAATGCAGGCGAGCGCATACACGGTCGCACCCGGCACGCGGCCCCATGTCAGCGGCAGCACCTGCTGCATGTAGTCGCCGAACACGAAGGCGAGCAGCGCGATCGAGCTGGTGGTGATGACGGAAAAGCGCGCCCAGGCGAACAGGAACGCGAGGCCACGGCCGTAGGCGCGCTTGAGGAAGTGGTACTCCCCGCCGGGGTGGGAATAGGCCGTCGCCAGCTCGGCATAGCACAGGGCCCCGGCGAGCGACACCGCCCCCCCGAAGAGCCAGGCCAGGAACATCCACCCGGCGTGGCCGGTGGCGGACGCCACCACCGACGGAGCCTTGAAGATGCCTGCCCCGACCACCACGCCGACGATCAGGAGCACGGCCTCCCGAAGCCCCAGGATGCGGGCGGGAGGCGGTGGGGCGGGAGGACGCATGCGGCGGGGTTTTCGCGGGGAAGACGCAGCGGAGGATGGTAGGCGGGCGGCCTGTGGGAAAGGGCCGAACTCGGCGTCGGAGTTGTCCTTCGCCGGACGGATTACACGGCGCGGCGGCTGCTGGCCGCGAACTGCGGCGCAGGCGGCGACCGGCCGCGCGGATCCCGCGCGCGAGCGGGGCCATCGGCTGCTGTTCAAATAGAGGGCATGACGACCGAAACCACCCCCGCCGACAGCATGCGGTGGCACGATGGACTCCTGCTGGGCTATGCGCCGATGGACCGCGTGCACGAGGAATTCGTGCAGTGCGTGGCCGCGCTGCAGTCCGGCGCCGACGCCGAGCTGCCAGCCCTGATGGAGGCGCTGGAGCGCCACGCCGTGGCCCACTTCGAGGAAGAAGACCGCTGCATGCGCGATACCGGATTCCCCGCGCGCGACTGCCACATCGACGAACACGCCGCGGTGCTGAAGTCGGTGCGCGAGGTGCGCGCACTGGCCGACCGCGGCGACCTCTCCGAATGCCGGCGCCTGGCCCATGCCCTGGCCGACTGGTTCCCCGGCCACGCCGACTACCTCGACTCGGCGCTGGCGCACTGGATGTGCAAGCGCAGCCACGGCGGCAAGCCGGTGGTGATCCGGCGCAATCTCGAGCTGCGCGCGGACGATGCGCCGGGCACGGGAGCGGGCGCATGAGCGCCGCGCATTCCGCAGGCGCCCTCGAGCCGCCGCCGGCGCAGGCGGTGGCCGCGGACGTCGCCCGCGCCCTGGAAGAAGACGTCGGCAGCGGCGACCTCACGGCGTCGCTGGTGCCGGCCGAGCGCCGCGTGACGGCCACCATCGTCTGCCGCGAAGAAGCCGTGCTGTGCGGCCAGCCCTGGGTCACGGAGGTGCTGCGCCAGGTGGCGCCGGGAGCGCAGGCGCGCTGGCACCTGCAGGACGGCGAACGCACCGCGCCGGGCGCCAAGGTGGTGGAGATCGACGGGCCGGCCCGCGCGCTGCTCACCGCCGAGCGCTGCTGCCTCAATTTCCTGCAGACCCTCAGCGCGGTGGCGACCCGCACCGCTCGCTATGTCGATGCGGTGCGCGGCACGCGCGCGGCCATCCTCGACACCCGCAAAACGATCCCCGGCCTGCGCCAGGCGCAGAAATATGCGGTGCGCTGCGGCGGCGGCAGCAACCACCGGATGGGCCTCTTCGACGCGGTGCTGATCAAGGAAAACCACATCGCCGCGGCGGGGGGGCTCACGGCAGCGTTTCGCGCTGCCCAGGCGCTTGCCGCCACCCGGCCGGTCGCGTTCATCCAGGTGGAGGTCGAGACCCTCACCCAACTGCAGGAAGCCCTGGACGCAGGCGTCACCATGGTGCTGCTGGACAACATGCCGCTCGAGACGCTGCGCGAAGCCGTCCGCATGGCCGGCGGGCGCTGCAGCCTGGAAATTTCCGGCGGCGTCACCCTGGAGCGCCTGCACGAACTGGCCGCGACCGGCGTCGATCGCATCTCGGTGGGTGCGCTCATCAAGGACATCCAGGCGGTGGATTTCTCGATGCGCTTTTCGGAGCGGCCGGTGGAACGCGGGTCTCGCTAGCGCCCCCGCGCCGCCCGATCCACCTCCTCCTGCTGGCGGCGAATGGCGCGTGGCCACTGCGCCTTGATGAAGGACAGCACCGCCACGATCTGCTCGTCGCTCAGCACGCCGGCATAGGCCGGCATGGCGGAGTCGTAGCCTTGCATGCGGGCGGCATGCGCCACGCCGTGCTTCGTGATGTCGAAGAGCACCTGGTCCGGGTGGTGCCAGGTGTGGCCGCTGGTGTCGTGCGGCGGCGCCGGCAGGCGCCCGCCCGGGTCGCGCTCGCGCCAGTTGGGCTGGCCTTCGAGGCGCGCGCCATGGCAGGCGGCGCAGTGCTGCGCGTACAGGGTGCGCCCGCGTTCGACGACGGCCTCATCGTCGTGCCGCAGGCGGACGGTGCCTGCACCGCCCTCCGTGTCGTTCCCGCGGTCGCAGCCGGCCAGCAGCAGCGACACGAACGCCATCGCCAGCGCCCCCGCCGCCGCAGGCCGACCGGGAGAGCGGCGCTCACCCTGCAAAGCCACCCTCGTCGAGGAACTGCTGCTCGGCCGGCGTGGTCTCGCGCCCCAGCAGGGCATTGCGATGCGGGAAGCGCCCGAAGCGGGCGACGATGTCGCGATGGATCTCGGCCCAGCGCAGGCTTTCGGCGTCGAGCGCACGGGCCAGCCGCACGCAGAGCTCCTGGTCCGAGAGCGACTCGGAGTGGGTGAAGGGCAGGTAGAAGAAGTTGCGCAGATCGGGCGGCGTCGCCACATCGAAGCCCTGCTCCAGCGCGTGGCGCGCGAGCTGCAGCGCCTGGGCGTCGGTGGCGAACATGCGCGCCGTGCCGCGAAAGGCGTTGCGCGGGAACTGGTCCAGCAGGATCAGCAGCGCGAGCGTGCCCTCGGCGCTCGCCTCCCAGTGCGCGAGCCGCCCGGCCGCGGCGGCCTCGTGGGCCTCCAGGAAGCGCGCGCGGAACTCGGCGTCGAAGGTCTCGTCCTTGCGAAACCAGCGGGCGGGGCCGGCCTCGCGCCAGAAGGAAACGACCGCGTCGGGGCTGGTGGGGGGCGAGGCGTCGGGCTGCATGCGCGAAGTCTAGGCGCTGCACCCGGTGCATGGGCGAGTGCGCAAGTGCGCAAGTGCGGGGTGCGGTGCGACGTGCGTGCTGTGTGCCACCGCGCCCTTACGCCGAGCGCTCCTGCCGTAGACCTCGGGCGGCAGCTCAGGGCGACCTGCGGCAGACACGGCCACAGAGCGGCCTTCGCTCCTCAGCGCAAAGCCGCCGCCGCCCTGCACGCCTGCAGCTGCGCGCCGGCATCCTCCTCCCAGAACGCCAGCGCGTCGTAGAAGCCCTCCCAGACGCAGCCGCTGCAGCCGCGGCCGCAGCAGGTGGTGGGCTCGGGCGGCGGCTCGCGCAGCCACACGCCGGCACAGGCCAGCGCGGCGCGGGTGGCGGCGATCCGCGCACGCGCCTGCGCCAGCGGGCCCGGCACGAGACTCACTCGACCGCCAGCACCAGTGCGGCGCCCATGTCGCCGGCCGCGCAGCCGGTGAACAGGCCCAGCCCGCCGCCCTGCCGGCGCAGCGTCTGCACCAGCTCGACCACGCCGCGCATGCCTGTGGGCCCTTGCGGGTGGCCGTAGATCAGGCTGCAGCCGAGCGCATTCATCTTCTCCAGCGGAATGTCCAGCTGCTGCCCTAGCCAGAGGTCGTTGACCGCGAACGGGTTGTGCGTGACCACCGCGCCCAGCGCCTGCGCCGTGCAGTCCGCCGCCGCCAGCGCGCGCTGCGCCGCGAGCGCGGGCGCCTTGGGCATGCGCCCCTTCTCGGCACGGGCAAACCCGGCTGCGATCAGGCGCACCACGCCTTCGCCACCCGCCAGAGCGCGCGCCTCGTCGCGCCCGCAGACCACCAGGCCCGCCGCGCCGTCTGCCGGATGCGTCTGGGTGCCCGGCGTGGTGATGCCGTCGGGCAGCGACGGCTTGAGCGCGGCCAGGCCCTCACGGCTGTACGGGCTGATGCCCTCGTCGGCCTCCAGCACCTTCTCGCCCTTGCGCTGGCGCAGCACGATCGGCTGCAGATAGGAGCGCTGCAGGCGCCGGTCGTCGGCGAGGGCGCGCTCGTACTGGCTGTAGCGCAGCAGGGTGAGCTCGTCGCACTGCGCGCGGGTGAAGCCGCCGTCGCGCGCGGTGGCTTCGGCCGTGTGCACCATCGATTCACCCGTCCAGGGGTCGGCGGCGAACGAGTCGAGCACCCAGTGTTCCGTCTGCGGGGCTCCGCCCATGCCCCCCGAGCGGGGGTAGACCAGCAGCGGGCCGTTGCTGATGCGATCGGCCGTGACCACCAGCTGCAGCGCGCCGCCCGAGAGCTGTGCCGCCGCGGCGGCGTGGGCGATACACGCGACGGAGGTGGCGCAGGCCTGCGCCAGGGTCGGTCCCCCGACGCCCGCCAGGCCCATGCGCGCGGCCACCAGCGGCGCGCCGTAGAAGCTGCCGGCCTGCGGCACCGTGGTGCCGTACACGAGCTGGGTGACGCGCGACGTGTCGAAGCGGCGGGCGGCTAGTGCGTCGCGTGTCACCTGCACGGCGAGATCGAGGCTGGAGACATCGGCGGTGGCGCCCTGCCAGCGGATGAACGGCGAGGACCACGACAGCGGAGCGGGGATGAAGGCGTTGTCGAACTGCATGGGTGGGTGAAGGTCCGTGGAGCGCCCCGGAAGGGGGCGGGAAGCGCATCGTAGCCAAGCTCCACGAGGGCGGAACAGCCGTCGGCGATCCCGCGCCGCGGCCCACACCTCATCAGCAGACGCGTACGCAGCCACGCTGCGGCTCCTACGGGCGGTTTCGCGCTGCACCTACGAGCGCGACAAGGCGCAGCGGCCAAAGTTTGTTTCAAAAGTCACAACAAACAAGGGAACTGCCCATGGCCGCAGCCGCAGGTGAATTGCCGGAGAGCGCGCGATCCGTTTCAGCATCGGGACATCATCACGTTGGCGGCCTGCGGTATGCGTTCGTCCTGCTGGCCGCGGCCTGCCTGCTGGCGCTGGTGGCGGTGTGGAACGGCCACCCGTTCATGTATGCGGACACGCCCACCTACCTGCGGGGGGCGGAGATGGGCGCCACGAAGATCGTCGGCCCGAACCGCCTGCCGGCGTGGGTTCCCGCCGACCGCACGGCACCATCGGCCGGCGTAGAGACGCGACAACAACAACAACAACAACCACAACCAACGGCGGCAGCGGACGCGCACGGCGAAGACGCCGGCGTGATCCCGATGGAGGCCGTCGCGCCAGCCGGCTCGATCAGCTCGGTGGAGGACAAGATCGTGCTGGCGGGCCGCTCCGTCTACTACGGCGCCCTGCTCTACCTCAGCTTTCTCGCAGGCAGCCTGTGGCTCACGGTGCTGGTGCACGGCCTGTGCGTCGCCTGGGTGCTGCACCTCGTGATGGTGCGCCTGTGGCGACTGCCGACCACGGCGTTCTTCGCCACGCTCGCCGTGCTGACGGTGGCTTCGCCGCTGGCGGCATTCACGGGGCTGCTGATGCCCGACGTGTTCGCCGGCCTGTCGATCCTGTGCATCGCCGTCCTGGGCGTCTACTGGGACCGGGTCGGCCGCGGCACGCGCTGGGGGCTCGCTGCGCTGCTGCTGTTCTCGCTCGCCGGCCACGGCAGCCACGTAGCCCTGGCGGTCCTGCTGCTGGCAGGTGCCTTCGTGCTGCGCTGGATGGGGCGCTGGCAGGCCGTCTCGCTGCGCGGCTTGGGCGTGGCGGCCGCGTGCGTGGCCGGCGCGCTGGTGGCGGAAGCGGCCTTCAACCTGGCCGTGACCCGCGCCCTCGGCGCTCCGCCGCTGCGCCTGCCGCACCTGACCGGCCGCCTGATCGACATGGGGCCAGGCACCGATTACCTGCGCCGCCACTGCGCCACCACGAAGTTCGCGGCCTGCGCATACGTGTCCAACTACCCGACCGAGTGGACCGCTTTCCTCTTCTCCACCGACCCGGACAAGGGCGCCTTCGCGCTCGCCGACGCAGCGAACAAGCGGCGCATCTCCGAAGAGCAGCTGGACCTCGCCATGGCGGTGCTGTGGCACGACCCGGTCGGCGTGCTGTCGGGCATCGGCGCCGACATCGTGCGGCAGGTGGTCCTGTTCCAGGTGGACATCACCGGCATCGGAACCGACCACCTTCCGATGTACGCCGGACGCGTGCCCGAGTCGGTCTTCGAAGGACTGCAGCGCTCGCGCACGCTGGACACGCACGCCGCGCACGACTTCTTCACCACATTGACCTATGCCAGCGTCGGCGCGAGCCTGCTGCTCGCCGGAGCCCTCGCCTGGCGCCGACGGCAGGCTGGCGGGGGCGCAACCGCCCACGCCGGCCCACCCGGTTTCCACGCCTTCGCATGGGTGGCCGTGGCCGGCGTGCTCGGCAACGCGGTGGTCTGTGCCGCCTTTGCCTCGTCATTTGAGCGATTCCAGTCGCGCGTGATCTGGATCGTTCCGTTCCTCGCGCTCAGCTGGCTTGCGCTCGCGCTCCAGCACCGCAGGACCGCCGCTTGCCAGGGTCTGGTGGCCCAGCCCGCCAGCGCCCCCGTATCACCCCTCGAAGGATCCACTCCATGAGCATCGACGTTCTCTCGTCCTCCAGACCGGCCCTGCCGCCGCGCGCCAGCTGGCGCGACTACCTGCAGATGGCGCGCCTCGACCACATGACCAAGCATGTGTTCATCCTCCCAGGGCTGGTCCTGGCGTGGGTGCTGCGCAACCCGCCGCTGGACGACCTGCTGCCCAGCCTGTTGCTGGGCTTCGCGAGCGCGGTGCTGATCGCCTCGGCCAACTACATCATCAACGAGTGGCTCGACCGCGAGTTCGACGCCTTCCATCCCGACAAGTCCAAGCGGCCTGCCGTCAACGTGTCCATGACGCCGCTGCCGGTGTATGCGTCCTACACCGCCTGCGTCGCCGTGGGCCTGCTGCTCGCGTGGCAGCTCGGCCCGGTGTTCTTCGTCACCAGCGTGCTGTTCTGGCTCTCCGGCGTGGTCTACAACGTCAAGCCCCTGCGCTCCAAGGACAAGGCTTACCTCGACGTGCTGTCCGAGTCGCTGAACAACCCCATCCGCCTGATGCTGGGCTGGGGGATGGTCGAGCACACCACCGTGGCGCCGGCCTCGCTGCTGCTGGCCTACTGGATGGGTGGGGCTTTCCTGATGGGCGCCAAGCGCCTGTCGGAATACCGCGAGATCGCCGCCGGGCCCGGCGTCGAGGTACTGCACCGCTACCGCCGCTCGTTCCAGCACTACACCGAGGAGCGGCTCACCATCTCGTGCTTCACCTACGCCCTGCTCGCAACGCTGCTGATCGGCGTGTTCATGGTCAAGTACCGCATCGAGTTCCTGATCGCCTGCCCGCTGATCATCGCCCTGTTCGCGCAATACCTCGCACTGTCCATGCGCGCCGGCTCTGTGGCCCAGAAGCCCGAGAAGCTGTTTCGCGAGAAGCGCCTGATGGCGCTCACCGGCGCCACGGTCGCCGCCCTGATGGTGGCCGGTCTGGTCGATCTGCCGTTCCTGCAGTCCTTCACCGAGCCGCACTACATCACCGTGCAGCGGGGAGCGCGCTGAACATGCTCGACTGGAGCCGCATCGACCTGGTGGTGTTCGACGTGGACGGCACGCTCTACGACCAGCAGCGGCTGCGCCGCGCGATGCTGGCGCGGCTGCTGCTGGACGCCGCGCGCACGCGCAGCCTGCACACGCTGCGCGTGCTGCGCGCTTTTCGCGAAGTGCGCGAGACCCTCGGCGACGAGGGTGCCGCCGACTTCCTGCAACTGCAGTACGGCCGCACCGCGCAGCAGCTCGGCTGCGAGCCCGAGCAGGTCCGCGCGCTCGCCGCCGAATGGATGGAGCAGCGGCCGCTGCACCTGCTGGCCGCCTGCAGGCTGCCCCATGTGGACAGGCTGTTCGCGGGCCTGCGCTCGGCGGGCAAGCACATCGCGGTGTTCTCCGACTACCCGGCGGCCGCCAAGCTGGAGGCGCTCGGGCTGCAGGCCCATCCGGTGGTCTGCGCCGGCGACGCCGAGTGCACACGGCTCAAGCCCGATCCCGCCGGCCTGCTCGCGATCCTGCGGCGCACCGGCGTGCCGCCAGGCCGCGCCGTCCTGATCGGCGACCGCTTCGACCGCGACGCCGCTGCCGCAGAGCGCGCAGGCGTGCGTGCACTGGTGCGCTCACGCCGACCGCACCCCGAGGTGCCCACCTTCCGCCGCTACGACGACCCGGTGTTCCAGCCGGTGCTGGCCCCCGCCGAGGGGCGGCTCGCCGCATCGCTGCGGTGAGCGTGCTGCTGCGCCAGGCGGGTGGCTACCTGCTCACCGGGGGCCTGGCCGCCGTCGTCGATATCGGCGGCTTCCACCTGCTGGCGCCGCGACTCGGTGGGCTGCTGCTGCCGGCGGTCGCCAGCTTCCTGCTGGCGGCGGTGGTGAACTACCTGCTCACCTCGGCCTTCGTGTTCCGCCGCGACTGGCGCAACCCCCGGCGCGCCGCGCTGTTCCTGCTGTTCGCCACCGTGGGCCTGGCGGTGAACGCAGGCAGCACCTGGGCGCTCGCCACCAGCCTGCCCCTGCCGCCCACGCTGGCCAAGGTCGGCGGCGTAGGCATCGCCTTCGTCGCCAACTTCCTGATGAACGCGCTGATCGTGTTCCGCGGCGCCGAGCCGGCGCCCGCGCCGACCACCCAGCCATGAGCGTGCTGCTCGACCGCCTCGACGGGGTGTTCGGCACCTTCATGCTGGGCGAGACGGTGCTCGCGCTGGTCGTGCTGGCGCTGGCATTCACCGCACCACGTCTGGGCGAGCGAGGCCTCGGCCGCGTCGAAGCGGGCGCCGCCCGTCTGCTCGCCACGCCGGTGCGGCAGATCGCCGCCGTCGGCCTGCTGGCCCTGCTGCTGCGTGCCGCGCTGCTGCCCTGGATCGGTCCCGCGCAGCCCGTGGTCCACGACGAGCAGAGCCTGCTGCTGCAGGCGCAGACCCACCTGCTCGGGCGGCTGGCCCTTCCGACCCACCCGTTCTGGGAGCATTTCGAAACCTTCCACGTCAACCAGGTCCCGGCCTATGCCTCGGTGTATGTCCCGGGGCGCGGCGCGCCGCTCGCACTGGGGCTGCTGCTCGCGGGCGAGGCCTGGGCAGGTATCTGGATCGCCACCGTCGCGATGGCCATGGCCGCCACCTGGATGCTGCAGGCCTGGGTGCCCGCGCCCTACGCCCTGCTCGGCGGGATGCTGGTGGTGCTGCGCTTCGGCCTCTTCAGCTACTGGATCAACGGCTTCTGGGGCGGCAGCTTCACCGCCTTCGGCGCAATGCTGGTGGTCGGCGCCCTGCCGCGGCTGCTGGCGCGCCCGGGCTGGGGATTGGGGGCGGTGCTCGGCACCGGCGCCGCGATCCTGGCGACCAGCCGGCCCTACGAAGGCGCACTGCTGTGCCTGCCGGTCGCCGCGCTGCTGGCATGGCGCTTCCTGCGGCCGGCGCGGCCCGGATGGCGCGGCGGGTTCGCGCGGGCCGCCGTGCCTGCACTCGCCTGCGTGGCCGCGGCGGTGGGCCTGCTGGCTGCGCACAACCTCGCGACCACCGGGCACGCAATGCGCAGTGCCTATGGCGTCAACCGCCTGGCCTATGCCGAGGCACCGGCGTTCCTGACCAGCGCACCCGTCGCGTCCGAGCGCCGCGGCCCTGCGCACATGCGCGCCTTCTACGCCGAGGAGGCACGCCCCCACGCGCGCCGCACCAGTGCGAAGGGGCTCGTGGCCGGCGTGGCCGCCAAGGTCTGGCACACCTGGCGCTTCTATGTCGGGCCGATCTTCACAGTGGCCTTCCTCGCCGGGCTGTGGGCGCTGCGCCGCAACGTCTTCGTGCCGGCCGCGCTGGGCTTCTTCCTGGCCGGATTCGCCCTGGAGACCTGGAACTTCCCGCACTACACCGCGCCGGCCATGCCGCTGCTGCTGATCGTCCTCATGCGCGGCTTCGCGCAGCTGCGCGGCTGGTCCTGGCGCGGCCGGCCCACCGGCCGCTTCCTCACGCGGGCGATGCCGGCCGCGCTCGGGGCGGCACTGCTGCTGCCGGCCAGCGCCGCCATCCTGGGCACGCCGCGCCTCGAGTCGAACCGGACACTGGTGTGCTGCTCGATCGGCACGGGCGCGCTCAGGCAGGTGCTGGACGCGCGTCTTGCCGCGCTGCCGGGCCGGCATCTGGTGATGGTGCGGTCCGGCGCGCACAACCCGGTGCACTACGAACTCGTCTACAACGAAGCCGACATCGACGCCGCGCGCGTGGTGTGGGCACGCGCCCTCGGGCCGGACCGGGACGCTCGGCTGGCCGAACACTTCCCGGGCCACCGCGTGTGGGCCTTCGACTGGCGCCCCGACCTGCCGCAGGCCTACACCCTCGAATTGCTGCGCGAGCCGCAGCCGCGCGGGCCTTCGTCGGCGGATGGCCACGCCCCGACGGTGGTTGCCGGCCGGGGCCCCGCGCCCTAGAGTCGCGCGGCGCCCGGCTTTCGAGGGCGGCAAGGAACAATGCACGCATGGAGTTCGACTACGTCATCGTCGGGGGCGGCGCCGCCGGCTGCGTGCTCGCGGCACGCCTGAGCGAAGACCCCCGGGTGCAGGTCGCACTGCTGGAGAGCGGCGCGCAGGACCGCAGCGCGCTCTTTCGCTGCCCCGCCGGGATTGCCGCCATCGCCCGCACCCGCATCGGCGCGCACGCCTTCGAGACCGTGCCGCAGCCCGGGCTGCTCGGACGGCGGGGATACCAGCCGCGCGGCCACGTGCTGGGCGGCTCCACGTCCATCAACGCGATGTGCTACGGGCGCGGCCAGCACGCCGACTACGACGCCTGGGCCGCGCTGGGCAACGAGGGCTGGTCCTGGGCGGACGTGAAACCCTACTTCCTGCGCTCGGAGCACAACCACCGCATCGCCGACGAATGGCATGGCCGCGACGGGCCGCTGCAGGTGAGCGACCTGCAGGCCCCGAATCCTTTTTCCCTGCGCTTCGTCGAGGCGGCGCAGCAGGCCGGCTTTCGCCGCAACGACGACTTCAATGGCGCGGCGCAGGAAGGCGTCGGGCTCTACCAGGTGCTGCAGCGCGGCGGCGAACGCTGCAGCGCCGCCACCGCCTACCTGCAGCCGCACCGCAGCCGTCCCAACTTGCGCGTGTTCACCCGCACGCGCGCCCTGCAGCTGGTGCTGGAGGCCGGTGCCGCGCGGCAGGTTCTGGCGCGGCGCGGCGGCGAGCCGCTCACCGTGCGGGCGCGGCGCGAAGTCGTGCTGAGCGCCGGCGCCATCGAATCCCCCGCGCTGCTGATGCGCTCGGGCATCGGGCCCGGGCCGCACCTGCAGGCCCTGGGCATCCCGCTCGTGCACGAGCTGCCCGGCGTCGGCGCCAACCTGCACGACCACCCCGACGTGGTGCTGGTCGCCGACGCGCCCGGACAGGCCGAGCTGGTCGGCCTGTCCGCCACAGGCGCCTGGCGGGTCCTGCGCGGCATCGTGCAGTGGCGCCGCGAGCGTACCGGGCTGCTGACCACCAACTTCGCCGAAGCGGGCGGCTTCATCCGCAGCACGCCGGAGCTGGCCCAGCCCGACATCCAGCTGCACTTCGTGGTGGCCAAGTTGCTGGACCACGGCCGCGCGCTGCGCGCGGGCCACGGCTTTTCACTGCATGTCTGCCTGCTGCAGCCGCGCAGCCGCGGCCGCTTGCGGCTGGCCGATGCCGACCACGACAGCGCGCCGCTGATCGATCCGCAGTTCCTGGCCGATCCGCACGACCTGCGCCGGCTGCGCGCGGGCGTGCGCTGCGCCCAGCGCATCCTGGCGCAGCCGGCGCTGGCCGCGTTCGGCACCGAAGCGGCCGGGTCGCGCACGGCGGCGCAGGACGACGCCGCACTGGAGCACTGGATCCGCAGCCACGCGGACACCATCTACCACCCCGTGGGCACCTGCCGCATGGGCAGCGACGCGCAGGCGGTCGTCGATGCGCAGCTGCGCGTGCACGGCGTGGCCGCCCTGCGCGTGGTCGATGCCTCGGTGATGCCGCGCATCGTAAGCGGCAACACCACCGCACCGACGGTCATGATCGCTGAGAAGGCGGCCGACCTGATGACCCGGCGCGCGTAGCAGGCCGGCCACGCCGCCTACCATCGGCGCTCGCGCCCCCCCGTGCGGCGCTTCGCGAGCAGCCGGCGAGCAGACCGCGCGCGCCTTCCCTCCCACTTTTTTCAGACAACGCAGGAGACGCATGGCTGCCCCACCGGAGACCCCGCCCGAGGACGCACTGCGCGCCCGCTTCGACCTGCTGCACCGTGCCAGCCGCGCGCAGCTGGAGGTGCCGCTTGCGGTGCGCGAGCGCCGACTCGAGCGCCTCGCCGCGCTGGTGCGCGAGCACGTCGATGCCCTGGCGCAGGCGATCTCGGACGACTTCGGCCACCGCTCCCGCCACGAGACGCTGCTGCTGGAGGCCCTCCCCACCCTCGAAGCCATCGGTCATGCGCGCAAACGGCTCGCACGCTGGATGCGGCCGCAGCGGCGCCCCGTGAGCACCTGGTCGCGCCCGGCGCAGGCCCGGCTGATCCCGCAGCCGCTGGGGCTGGCCGGCATCATCGTCCCGTGGAACTACCCGCTGCTGCTCGCGTGCTCGCCCCTGTGCGCGGCCCTGGCCGCCGGCAACCGCGCCATGGTGAAGATGTCCGAGTACACGCCGCGTACGGGCGCGCTGTTCGCCGAGCTGGTGCGGCGCCACTTCGACGAGGACGAGTTGTGGGTGGTCAACGGCGGTCCCGAAGTAGGCGCCGCTTTCGCGGCGCTGCCCTTCGACCACCTGCTGTTCACCGGATCCACGTCGGTGGGCCGGCGCGTGATGCGCGCCGCCGCCGACAACCTGACCCCGGTGACGCTGGAACTCGGCGGCAAGTCGCCCGCCATCGTGGCGCCGGGCTATCCGCTGCACAAGGCCGCCGAACGGATCATGGCCGGCAAGCTCTACAACGCGGGCCAGACCTGCGTCGCTCCCGACTACGCGCTGGTGCCGCGCGGGCAGGAGCAGGCCTTCCTCGAGGCGGCGCGCGCGGTGGTGCAGCGCTTGCACCCCGACATCGCCCACACGCCCCACTACTCCAGCATCGTCAACGACCGCCATTTCGAGCGCCTGCAGGAGCTCGTGCAGGATGCCGGCGCGCGCGGCGCCCGCGTGGTTCCGCTGTCGCAGGCGTCGGCCGATCCGGCCGGACGCCGCTTCCCGCCGGTGGCGCTGACCGGGCTGGACGACGCGATGCGGGTGATGCAGGACGAGATCTTCGGCCCCATCCTGCCGGTGCTGCCGTACGACGACATCGCCCACGCCGTAGAACACGTGAACGCGCACCCCAGGCCGCTGGCGCTGTACCTCTTCGACAACGAGCGCGAGCGCATCGAGCAGGTACTGCGCGGCACGGTGGCCGGCGGGGTGTGCGTGAACGACACCCTGGTGCACCTCGGCCAGGAGGAGCTGCCCTTCGGCGGGGTCGGACCCAGCGGCATGGGCCAGTACCACGGCGAGGAGGGCTTTCGCACCTTCTCCAAGATGAAGGGTGTGTTCCTGCAGTCGCGCGTGAACGCCCTGTCGCTGTTCAATCCGCCCTACGGCCGGTTGACCGACCTGCTGGCGCGCCTGCTTCTGCGCTGAGCGCACACCGGCCCGCGGGACACGGGCGCGGCCTCGATCCTGCCGCGCCCGCGCGCTGTCAAGGCTTGGGCGTGCCGACCGTCACCCAGGCCGGGTTGAACTCCTTTACACCCTCGAGCACCATCACCTGATCGACGCCCCCGACGGTCGGTTGCAGGTCGAGCACCAGGGTGCTGGTGACCGGGTCGAAGCGGAGCTTTCCGGTCACGAACAGCTCGGCCGAAGTGGCCGTCGTCTGCACGTGCGGGATCTCGATGCGGTCGCCTTCGGCGGCGTTGAAATCGAGCACCGTGACCGGCACTTCGGGGCTGGTGTGCGCACCCCGACCGGCTGCCACGAAGGTGTCGGCGCCGGGGCCGCCGCGCAGCTCGCCGAAGCTCACGATCAGCCGGTCGCGGCCCTCGCCGCCGTCGAGCATGGCGCCGTGGCGGCCGCCGCCTTCGAGCACGTCGTCACCTCCCAGCCCGTAGATCGTGTCGTACGAGAACGGGCTGCCGACGATGTGGTTGGCGAGCTCGTTGCCGGTGAGCACGAAGGGCCCCGGGGCCTCGGGATGGGCGCTCAGATTCTCGACGTGCTCGGGCAGGGTGAAGCTCACCGTGGTGTGCACGTGGTCGGTGCCCTCGCCGTCGCGCTCGACCACCTGGTCGTCCGCGTCCTCGACGAGGTACTGGTCGTCGCCCGGACCGCCGACCATGCGGTCGCGGTCGCTGCCGCCGTACAGCCAGTCGTTGCCGCCGAGGGCGAACAGCACGTCGTGCCCGCCCTGGCCCCGCAGCACGTCGTCGGCATCGGTGCCGCGCAGCATGTTGGGCTTGTCCGACCCCAGCAGGTCGCCGGTCTCGGCTTCGAGGCGGACGCCGTTGGAGCCCGAAGGCCCACCCGGGCGACCCTTGTCGGCGGGCGCGGCAGCGGTGGACAGGTTCGAGCTGCCAGCGCCACTGCGCGCCAGCGGGTCTTCGCCTCCGCCGCCGCCACCGCAGCCCGCGAGCAGCGCCAGCAGGCACGCCGCCAGTGCGGGGGTGGCCACGCGGGGTCGGCGTGTGATCGATCTACGCATGCTTTTCCTCCTTGGAAGCGCCACCTTAGGCCAGCCGTGGAAACCGATGGGGTAGACCAACAAAGTGTTTCCACGCTCTGCGGGCGCTTGCTGCTGAGCTCGGGTTGACAGCGTCTGCGCGGCACGACAGCGGAGTGCGCAGCGGCACGCGAGGCGGCTCTACACCGGCACCGCCTGCACCACTCCCGAAGGGGTCACGAAGTTGCCACCTCCGAGATGGTGGATGGTGTGCAGCTCGGCGTTGTCCGGGCGCAGCGTCCAGTGGCCGGCCGAGAAGATGCGCGCATCGGCGGCCGCCGCCAGCACCTCGGCGAAGCAGGTGTCGTAGGCGTCCTGCGTGTGCGGCTCGGGCAGCAGGCGGCACTCGAGCCAGGCCGCGCAGCCGTCCTCGAGCAGCGGCACGCCCGAGTTCGGGCCGGGCCGGCTGCGCAGCCCGTGCCGGGCGAACTTGTCGATGCTGCGGCCGGTTTCGCTGCCCACCGCGTGGGTGAGATCGACCAGCCGCGCACCGGGCAGGCAAAGGCCGAAGTGGCCCGAGCGCATGACGAGCTCGCGGGTGTAGGTGTGCTTGTCGATCACGACCGCGATGCGCGGCGGCGTGAACTCGACCGGCATGGACCAGGCGGCGGCCATCACGTTGGCGCGACCGCCGTCGCTGCTGGTGACGAGTACGGTGGGGCCGTGGTTGATGAGGCGGCTGGCGTGCCGCAGCTCGACGGGTGCGAAATGGCTCATGTCGAGTGGCATTCAGTCGGCGATGGCCGGTAGGGTGACGATGAAGGTGGCGCCCTGGCCGGTGCCGGCGCTTTCGGCGCGGACGTCGCCGCCGTGCATCTCGACCAGCCGGCGCACCACGCTCAGGCCGATGCCCAGGCCGCTGTTCGCCTGCCGCTGCGAGCCCTGCACGAACATGCCGAACACGCGCTCCAGGTCTTCGTGCGCCAGCCCGACGCCCTGGTCGCGCACGCGCAGCTCGACGACCGGTGGGCCGCCCAGCGACCGGGTGCGCAGCGATACATGGACGCTGCTGCCGGGAGGCGAATAGCGCAGCGCGTTGGTCAGCAGGTTGGTGGCGACCTGCTGCAGCCGGTCAAAATTGCCCAGCACCCGCGCGGGCTGCAGGTCCATCTCGACCTCGTGGCGCGCGGATGCGCCCGACAGCTGCAGCATGTGGCAAGCCTCGCGCACCACGTCGGCCACATCGACCGGCGCGGGCGTGTCCAGCTGCTTGTGGCCTCCCACCAGCCGCCCGGCCTCCAGCAGGTCGTTGACCAGCCGGGTCAGCGTCTGCGCCTGCCGCTGGATGGCCTGCACCAGGTGCGCGCTTCGGCCGCCTTCGTCGCCGATCCGGTGGCCGAGCACGACCGCTGCATTCAGGATCGCGGCCAGCGGGCTGCGCATCTCATGGCCGAGCACGCCGAGAGACTCGTCCTTGAACCGGTTCGCCTCCTCGGCCTCCTGCCGCGCCGCACGTTCCTTGTCGAGCAGGTCCGCGCGGGCCTGCTCCAGCACGCGCGCCTGGGCGTCCTGCTCGCGCAGACGGGCAGCGGCCTGCACCAGGCCGTGCTGGATGGTGTCGAACTCCTTGATGCCGGTGGCCACGGCCGTCACCTCGCGGTCGATTACCAGGCGCTCGGCGTCGGCCGCCAGACGGCCGGCACCGGCCACCAGCTGCCGTCCCAGGAGGTAGGCCACCAGCGTGCCGAGCGCGGCCAGCACGGCGCCCGCGCCCAGCTGCAGCACCAGCCCCTGCACCAGCGCGCTGCGGTACGGCTCGCGCGGCACCGCCACCAGCAGGGTCCAGCCGTTCTCGGGCATCCGTGCCCAGGCGCCGTAGGCCGGCACGCCTTCGCGCGTCACCACCTGCGCCAGCCCGCTCCCGGCTTCTGCGTCCAATGCACGGGCCCAATCCGGAGACACCGGCGCGCCCAGAAACTCACCCGAGCCGCCGGTGCGCGCGACGATGCGGCTCTCCCGGTCGAGCAGCGTGGCTACCGCGCCTTCGTCGGTCGCGAGCGGCTGCAGGCGCTGCGCGAGCAGCTTCGGGTCGAGGCTGCCCACCAGCAGCCGCGGCGCCCCGGCGATCAGCACCGGCACCACATAGGACGCAATGAGCTCGCCGGAGCTGCGGCTGGGGTAGAGGTCGGACACCAGAGGCTTCATGGCGCTGATGGCCCGGTTCTCGTGCGCGAACACGCGCGGCGTGACCGGCGCCCCAACGCGCAGGCGCGTGTTCCACAGCTGCGCTCCGCGCGGGTCGTTCAGTGCGACGGCCTGCATGCTGCCGTCGATGGCGAGGAGATCGCGTGCGCGGCGGTAGAGCGCGGCCCGTGCGCTCGGCGCGTCGTCGGGCAGGCCCAGGGCGATCGCCTGCAGCTTGCGGGCGCCGGCGGTCAGCTCGCGATCGACCGACTCGGCCACCGTTTGCGCGAGCTGCACCAGCTGCGCCTGCATCAGCGCACGTTGGGCGGTGAGGGAGCGCTGGATCAGCCAGGCTCCCACCAGCGCCGAGGTCAGCAGCACGCTGAGCGTGGTCGCGAGCGCAATCGTGCGTAGCGACACGGGAGGCAGGGAAAGGCGCATTGGGCTCCAGCTTACCGGCGGCCCCGCCGGCGTGGGGCGGCTATCGGCTCGGTTCTCGGCGTGCGACAACGCGCTACAGCGCGGCGGGAGAAAGGCTTAGGTGCATCGGGGCGATTGCACGACACGCACTCGAGCTTGCGGAGCTGCGGCGCACCGCCGCTTTGCCCGGCCATCCGCCGCCGCGGTCCGACAAGGCCCTCGCGTCCGGGACGTGAAGAATGGCCTGCATCGAAGCCCGGCTTCGCTACTGAGAGGACCTATGCGCACGCTCCAATCTGCCTACGAAACGTCCCGTTTCACCTCGATCGCCGAACTCGCCCGCAGCGTCATCGATGCGCCGGCCGGCCCGCAGGGCGCACCCTGCGTGTACGCGACCATCGCCCGCGTCGAGGGTCGGCCCGCCCTGGTCGCCAAGACAGGCGATGCTTCCCAGACGACGCTGCTGCTGCTGCCCGACAGCGACCCGCAGCAGCTGCAGGCGGCGCTGGCCTACCTGGTAGAGCGGCTCACCGCCATCGGCATGGTCGTAGTGGGGGACGAATCGGAACTGGAGCAGGTGGACACCGTGCACTGAAGACCGCAGCCGTCGGCCCGCCCGAGGTGACCAGCGCCGATGCGCCGCGCGCGTCATTGGCGAGCGGCCCACGCCCACGCCCTCACGGCGTCGGCGCCGCCGCCTTGCGCCGGCGCCCGGCCGCTGCCGTCAAGGGCTCGCCCGCACCCACCTGCGCCGGGGGCGGCAGGGCCCCCGACGCGGCGGCACGCAGCAGCCGCTGAAAGCTCGGACACTGCGCATGGCTGGGCGCCGGGCAGGCCACCGCATGGCGCAGGCCCCGGCTCATCGCAGCCAGCCGCGCGATGCGCAGATCGATCTCGTCGGCCTTGGCCGCGAGCAGCTGGCGGTCGATGCGGGCGCCGCCCTCGGGCAGCAGCATCGAGCGGATCTCGTCGAGCGACAGCCCGGCCGATCGCCCCAGGGCGATCAGCGCCAGCCGCTCCAGAACGCCCGGACCGAAACGCCGGCGCAGCCCGTCGCGGCCGACCGAGGCGATCAGCCCCTTTTCCTCGTAGAAGCGCAGCGTCGATGCCGCCAGGCCGGAGCGTTTCGCCACTTCCGCGATGTCCATGAAAAAACCTCTTGACCTCAAGTTGACTTGAACTTCTATCGTGCAGGCACGTTGGCATGTCGTCAACGAGGAGCCCTGCATGACCCCTTCTCCTGAAGAACTCATCCGGGTCGCACTGATCGGCGTCGGTGCGACCGCCACCATGGACCTGTGGCTGCTGCTGCTGCGCCGCGCCGGCGTCCCGCAGCTCGACTTCGCGCTGATCGGCCGCTGGGCCGGGCACGCGGCGCGCGGTCGCTGGCGCCACGAGGCGATCGCGCGCGCCGAGCCGGTGCCGCGCGAGCGGGCGCTCGGCTGGCTGGTGCACTACGCCGTCGGCATCGGCTTCGCCGGCCTGCTGGTGGCGCTGCACGGCGCAGCCTGGCTGCGCGAGCCCCGGCTGCTGCCGGCCCTGTGCACCGGCGTGGCGACCGTGCTGGCGCCCTGGCTGCTCATGCAGCCGGCCATGGGCGCCGGAATCGCCGCCTCGCGCACGGCAGCGCCCATGCGCAACCGCCTGCGCAGCCTCGCCAACCACGCGGTGTTCGGCGTCGGGCTGTACCTGGCCGGCTGGTGCATCGCCGCGCTCGTGCCCTGAGCGCGCGCTCAACTCCGGCACCGGCCCGACCGCCTCGCCTTCGCTTCCTTCCCTTCTCTCCGCACTCCGTCTCTCCTTCTCTCACAGCACCTTCCTCCCCCTTCGAGAACTCCACCATGCAACGCATCGCCCTCATCTATCACAGCGCCCACGGACACACCGAACACATCGCCACGCAGGTGCTGCGGGGTGCCAGCGAGCTCGCCGGAATCCGCGCCGAGCTGCTGCGGGCCGAGGACCTCGCCTCGGCACCCGAGGCGCTCGTCGCCTACGACGGGCTGGTCTTCGGCTCGCCCACCTATCTCGGCGGCGTCTCGGGCACCTTCAAGACCTTCATGGACGCGACCGGCCGCATGTGGCGCCAGCAGCAGCTGCGCGGCAAGCTGGCGGCCGGCTTCACGGTGTCCTCGCTGCCGGCCGGCGACAAGCAGTCCACGCTGATGTCGATGTTCGTCTTCGCCATGCAGCACGGGATGCTCTGGATGGGCAACCCCATCCTGCCCGAGCAGCATGCCGGCGTGCCCTATGAACAGGCCGCCAACCGGCTGGGCTCCTGGTCCGGCCTGATGGCACAGGCCGGGCACGCGTCGCCCGCCGACGCGTTCGCGGCCGGAGACATCAAGACCGCGCGCATGTTCGGCGCCCATTTCGCGCGTGCACTCCAGCGCCTGGGCGCAAGCGATGTTTCGGCGCAGCCAGGCGTCGGGACCCGGAACCAGGCGGAGCAGGCGGAGGCTGCGTGAGAGTTCCTTCGCGCTTCGAGCCGCTGCTGTTCGGCTTCCTGTTGTCGGGCCTCATGTCCGGCGTGGTCTCGGCCGTGAGCACGCTGCGGGCCTTCGGGCCGGTGCCGGGCTGGGTCGGCGCATGGACCGGCGCCTGGGCTGCGTCCTGGCTGCTCGCCTTTCCGGTGGTGCTCGTGGCGGCGCCGATGGTGCGCCGCGCCACCGCGCGCCTGGTCGGGCGGACCGCCTAGGCGCACCCGGCCTGTGCCCTGCGCGGCCGGGCGGCGCCGCGCAGGCGCTTACATCGGCTTGCAGTGGCACCAGCTGGAGCGCAGCCGAAGGCATGCTGCCCCGCTCATGCACATTCAATCCCTGCGCGGCCTTGCCTGCCTGCTGCTCGTCCTCTTCCATGTAGTGGGTGATACGCCGGACGCCGGCCTGCGACTGCCGCTCGACCACCCCCTCCAGCTGTTCAACCAGGTGCTGAGCTATGTGCGCATGCCGCTGTTCGGCTGCATCGCCGGCTATGTCTACGCGCTGCGTCCCTGCGGCGCCGAGTGGCCGGTCTTCCTGCGCAGCAAGGCGCGTCGCCTGCTGCTGCCGCTGCTCACGGTGGGCAGTGTCTTCGCTGCACTGCAGGCGGTCACTCCCGGCGTCAACGAGAACTCGCAGGCGCCCTGGGAACTGCTGGTGCTGCCCAAGGCGCACTTCTGGTTCCTGCAGGCGCTGTTCCTGGTGTTCGCGGTCACGGTCGTGCTGGAGCGGCTCGGACTGCTGCGCACCGCCGCACGCGCCCTGCTGATGGCGGCGCTCGCCGCCATCGTGCTGATGGCGGCGAAGCCGCCCGCCTGGTTCTCGGCGGACGGTGCGCTGTACCTGCTGCCCTATTTCCTGCTCGGCGTCGCCGCGCGGCACAGTCCGCCGCTGCCGCGCTGGCTGCTGGCGGCGATGCTGCTCGCCCTGGCGGCGGGCACCGCGGCCGTGCTGGCCAGCGAGCAGGCGGTGTGGCCACGCAACTCGGCTGTCTCGATCGCCCTGGGCGCCGGGGCGACCTGGCTGCTGATCTTCCTGCCGTGGCGGCAGCGCGTGCTGGCCGCGCTCGGTGGCGCCTCGTACGCGATCTTCCTGTTCCACGTCTTCTTCACGGCCGCGAGCCGCATCGCGCTCGAGCGTCTGGGGGTGGAGGAAACTGCCGTGCTGGTCGCAGCCGGCATGCTGGCCGGCGTGGCCGGGCCGATGCTGGTGGAGCGCATCGTGTTGCGCTCAGCCACCGCGGGGACGCTGCTGCTGGGCAACGGCGCTGCGCGCCGCCGCGCGCCGCGCACACTAGAGTCGGCCGCATGACGCTGTTCCGTCCCCCCTCTCGATGAACCGCCTCCAGTCCGAACTGCTGCGGCTCTTTCTCCTGCCCGCCGGCGCCGCCCCGGTAGGCGCGGCCGCATCCGACGGCGAGGTCCGGGCGCTGGTGTTGTCGGTCGAAGGCGCGAGCGGCTGGCCGGCGCTGTCCCGCGTCTGGCAGGCCGTGCAGTCGGAGATGGATCTGCCGGCGCCTGCGATCGCCGTGTCGGGCGCTGGCTGCCAGCTGTGGTTCTCGCTCGCGCAGCCGGTGCCGCGGTCCGAGGCCGAGGACTTCCTGGAAGGCTTGCGCCGACGCCACCTGGCCGAGCTACCGGCCGAACGCGTGCGCAGGGTCCCGCCCGAAGCCTGGCCGCCGAAAGGCGTGCCGCCGTCACAGCTCGATGCCGGCCGCTGGTCGGCGTTCGTCGCGCCCGACCTGGCGCCGCTGTTCGCCGACGAGCCCTGGCTCGACCAGCCGCCCGGCGCCGACGCCCAGGCCGAGCTGCTCTCGCGCATCCGCTGCTGCGCCGCGGACGATTTCCAGCGCGCACTGCGGCAGCTGCAGGTTCCGCGTGCCGCCGACGCGGGGACGACCGGTTCCCACGCCGATGGAGAGCCACAGGTGAACCGCCAGTCCCGCCCTGCAGCCCCGTTCGACGACGCCCACGATCCCCGGGCATTTCTGCTGGCGGTGATGCGCGATCCGGCCACGCCGCTGCCTCTGCGCATCGATGCTGCAAAGGCCCTGCTGTCCACCACCGGACACGCGGCCTGAACCTGCACGGAAGCCGCGCGGGCGTTGGTATGTTGGCCCGCACCCCGCACCGAAGGAGCTGCACGCATGAGATTGCACCGACACCACCCACCGCCCCGCCGCAGCGCGGGCCCGCTGGCGCTGGGCTGCGCCGTCGCCCTGGCCGCCGCCCTGGCCGGCTGTGGCCGCGAAGAGGCGCCGCCGCCGCCGTCCACCATGGTCGGCTCGGGCGCCGGCAGTGGCGCGCCCACCGATGCGTCGATCACCCCGGCCCCAGCGGGCACGGGAGCGCCCGTCCCGGGCAACGTGGAAGCGGCGCGCGCTGCGCCGCCGGCCCAGCCCACCGCGGGCACCAGTGCCAACCCCGCGGGGAGTGCCCAGGCCGGCCAGAGCGTTTTCGCACGCGCCTGCGTGGCCTGCCACGGCGCGGGGGTCGCCGGCGCGCCGCGGCTGGGAGACAAGGCCGACTGGGCACCGCGGATCGCCCAGGGCATGGAGGTGCTGTACCGGCACTCCATCGAGGGCTACAAGGGCAGCAAGGGCGTGATGCCGCCCAAGGGCGGCGTCACCGCGCTGGCCGACGCAGACGTGCGCTCGGCCGTCGATTACATGGTGGCGCAGGCGCGTTGAGGCGCCTCGGCAAGGGACCGCGCGCACTGCGTCCGCGTCATGGCCGCTGCGCGGACCGGCTCCGCCGCCCCGCGACAAGCAGCCTCAACCCGGTTGCAGCCGCGCTTGCAGCTCGCGCGCCTTCTTGAGCGTCGCGCCCGCGCCCACCAGCACCGTGGCCGGCGGGCAGGCCAGCATGTCGCGGAACGCGTGGCGCAGCGCGTCGGCCTCCAGTGCCTGGACCGCGGCGATCTCCTGCCCGAGGCGGAAGTCGCCGCCGCCGGACCACAGCTGCTCGACGCTGCGCTGCAGGAGGCGCAGCGGCCGCTCGGCCGTGCGCACCAGCGAGACCAGCAGCTGGTTCTTGGCGCGGGCGAGGTCGGTCGCCCCCACCTCGGCGGCCTGCGCCGAAAGCAGTCGGGAGAGCTCCTCCACGAAGGCGGGCACCTTGTCGGGCGTGGTGGTGGCGTCCACCACCAAGGCTCCGTGCACGTCGCCGACGTCGGCGGTGGCCCCCACGGAATAGGCCAGGCCCATGCGTTCGCGCACGGCATCGACCAGCGGCGCGCTCATGCCGCCGCCGAACAGCGTCGCGGCCAGGTTGGCCAGGTGCGGATCGCGGCTGCGGCTGGCAACGGGCCAGGCGACGTTCACATAGGTCTGCGACACACCCGGCAGGCGCCGTGCATTGGCCCGCCCCACGTGCGGCGGCGCGTCGGGCGGGCGGCAGGCGTCTGCCCCGCCCGACGCGACGCCGGCGAAATGGCTCTCTGCCTGCTCGAAGAAACGCTGTGCATCGATCTGGCCGGCCGCGGCCACCACGATGCGCTCGGCAACATAGTGCCGCCGCACATGCGAGACCAGGTCATCGCGGCCGATGCCCGCGATGGTGGCGGGGGTGCCGATGATGGGACGGCCCATGGCGTGCGCGCCCCACAGCGCTTCGTCCAGCAGCATGAAGGCGAGCTGCTGCGGATCCTCGTCGTACTCGGTGCACTCCTGCAGGATGACGTCGCGCTCGCGCTCCAGTTCGTGTGCCGGAAAGGTGCTGGCGAGCACGATGTCCGCCAGCAGCTCCAGCATCTGCGGCGTGTGCTCGGCCAGTCCCTCCAGGTAGTAGCAGGTCGCGTCCTTGTCGGTGTAGGCGTTCATGTCCGCGCCCAGCGATTCGGCCGCGAGATTGATGGCCTGCACCGAGCGCCCCGCCGTTCCCTTGAACGCCATGTGCTCGAGGAAGTGGCTCACCCCCGCCTTCTCCGGTGTCTCGTCGCGCGAGCCGGCGCGGATGAAGACCGCCACGCTGGCGCTGGCCAGCTGCGGCATGGGCGCGGCCAGCAGCGTCAGTCCGTTGGGCAGGGTGCGGCGCAGGGGCGCGGCGCCGGCGTCGAGGGTGCCGGCGAAGGAGAGTGCAGTGGGGAGGTGCAAACCGGGGAGCGAAGTGAGGTGAATGCCCGATTTTCGGGCATCGCGCCGCGCCCCGGCGGTTGCAGGGCCAGTTGCGCGGCGCTCAGCGTCCGTCCAGCCGCGCCACGGCGTCCAGTGCCAGCAGCAGCGCCGCGGCATTCCAGCTCTGGCCGGGCATGCCGCCGCGCGCGAGCGACTTGCCGTGGAACCACTCGGTGAAACGCCATCCGTCCTCGTCGTTCATGGCGATAAGGCGCGCAAGCTCCTCGCGCGCCTGCTCGGCCAGCCCCAGCCGCGCCAGCGCCACCACCCAGAAGCCGCCGACGAAGGGCCAGATGCCGCCGTTGTGGTACTGGTGCGGCAGGTTCTGCTTGTGGCGGCCCATGTAGGCGCGCCAGAGCTTGTGGTCCTTTTCCAGCGGGCGCAGCACCACCCGCACGGGGTAGGGGTCGCTCGCGCTGGCGCTGCGGATCGCCTCGAGGATGCGCCGCCCGGTGGGTGCGTCCACCGCGCCGCTGAGCACCGCCAGGATGTTTCCGAAAACGTCGCCCTCCAGGCCGCACACCGACAGATTGACGAAGCTCAGCAGCAGGCCGTCGCTGCTCTGGCCGCGTCGTGCGTAGTGGCGCATCAGGCGCGCCCGGGAATAGCTGGGAAGCTGCGGACTGAAGGGATCGAACAGGTCGTTGAAGTGCTGTCGCGTCTCGGCTGTGCCGTCCAGATCGAAGCGCTGCTTCACCTCGACCCACAGGGCGTTCGTGTAGAGCACGAAGCCCGAGCGCGGCATGATGTCCGCCCAGTCGCTCGCCTCGTTCTGCTGCAACAGCCGGAAGTGCGGATGCTCCTGCGCGTACAGCCAGCCGATGGCCTTGGCGACCTGGGGCTCCCAGCGGGCGGCGTCCACGGCGCCGACGCCGCGCACGTGATCGACGGCGATCAGCCACCACAGCGTCGCGTCGATGCAGCCCACATACCAGAAGTCGGCGCCGCTGCCTTCGGGGTCTACGTACTTGGCGATCTGTCCGTTGTGCGCCTGCTTGGCGGCCAGCGCATCGAGGCTGGCGATGGCGCCCTGCTCCAGCAGCGGATCGCCGCTGCCGGCCATGGCCATGATGCAGATGGCGGCATCGCGCCCGAAGATGCGGGTGTAGCGGCGCGCCTCGGCCTCCTGGGTCCGGCTGGCCGCGAGGATGCCTTGCGGGGTGAGGTTGCGGCGCAGCAGCGCAATTGCGGCTTGCCGGGCGGCCAGGTGGCTGGTGGCGCGGGCTGGGGCAAGTACGGCGTTCATGGGGTGCCTCCACGGCAGACGAAACGGGGTGCCCGTGCGCCCGCTTTGCGGGCAGCCCGCACGGTTGCGGGGCGGCAGTGGCACCTACTGTTGAGCATCACCGGCAAGTCTGCACCATTTCGGACCCGGCAGACCTAGTGCTCATCCGTAATTGCGACATTCGGCGCCGGGCATCTGCGACTTATTTCATGCCGGCCCTTGCGCTGCGGCCGCCTCGATGCGATAGCGCAAAGTTACGGGGCGTGCCCGGGCTGCGACAGGCGCCCGGACGCCGCCCTGCCGTTCAGCCGGGGCGACCGTCTGCGCGAGGACGCGTGAGGGAAGGCGCGTAGCGCAGCACGTACAGCGCAAAAGCGCCGGACCACAGCACCGCCGCCACGCCGGCCGCCGCCAGGGTGAGCTGCGGCGCCACCAGCGGCACGCCCACCCGCGCCAGCGCAGCGGCGAAGACCAGCAGATAGCAGGCGACGTCTGCGCCATCGGCGCGCAGCGGCCGCCCGGTGTGTCCGCGCGCGGTGCGGGACATCATGCCGATGGTGAGGCCTCCGAGGGCGCCCACGGCCAGGGCGTGAACGGCGGCCGAGGGCGCAACCATGCCCAGCAGTCCCGCAGCGCGCAGCAGCAGGTGCACCGGAATCCAGGCATACGCCAGGTGCAGCACCCACACCAGCGGCACGGCGCGTGTGCGCCAGGGATGCCACAGCAGCCAGCGCGCAAGGTGGGCACCCGCCGCGAACACGGCGAGTGCCGCCAGCACCGAGGGCGGCGCCGCCAGCACCTGGGCGCCGAGCAGCGCCAGCAGGCTGCCCAGGGCGCAGCGCTCGACCAGCGGATGCCGCTGAGCGCCGGCGCCGGGCACACCGTTGTTGGTGAACATCGGAACCACGCGGCCGGCCATGACCGCCAGTACGAACAACACGATGTCCAGGGCCAGCTGCAGCCCGAACTGCGGCGGCAGCGCCCACACGCCTGCCTGCGCCAGGTGGAAGGCCAGTGCCGCCGCCGCCATGCCGACCAGCAGCAGCACGAAGAAGTAGTTGCGGCGGTTGCCTGCGGCGACCAGCGGGATGGCGATGGCCAGGGCCGCCGCCAGCGGGAAGGCGACGTTGGCGACCGCGGCGGCGCCGGCATACGGCGTGAGCACCAGCACCCGCGCGGCCAGCCACAGCCCGGCCAGACCCGCGAGCCAGGCGCCGCTCGCCGTGGGCTGCTCGGTCCAGTTGCGCACGGCGGTGAGCAGGAAGCCCACCACCACCGCCAGCGTGAAACCGAACAGCATTTCGTGGGCATGCCAGGCGGGGCTGGGCAGCACGGCCGCTGCGAGCAGCCCGGTGAACTGCGCGGCCCACAGCGCCACCGACAGCGCCGCGAACAGGCTGGCCAGCAGATAGAACGGCCGAAAACCCAGGCGCCAGAGAGCGAAGCCGGAGCCTGGTGCGGACGATGCTGCCGCGGCGCGTTGCGGTGCGGGGGCGGACCTCATGCGGTCGGCGTGTTGGTGGGGTGTCGGAGAGCGCGCCATCGATGCATTGGAGACCATGCGACGCGCGCGGGGTGCGAGCGCCGGGTGCCGCTCAGATGCGCGGCACGGGCAGGGGCACCCGGCTCATGTGCAGCGACAGCGCCAGCGCCGCCATGTGGTTGCCGTCGCGCCGCAGGATCTCGTCCGCGCGGGGCAGGAAGACTTCTTCCTCCCAGCGTGCGTGGGCGAAGTAGGCCTCGATCAGCGCCTCGAGTGCCTCGGCATCGAGCTCGGCGTCCTTGCCGGCGGCCAGCTTGCGCAGCTGCGGCCGCAGCTGCTGCCACTGCGCCTCGATGCTCGCGTGCTCGGCGGTGAGGCGCTCGACCCAGGCGCGCATCTGCGCCATCTCGGCGCCCGGCCGGGCACTGCGCAGCACGGCCGTGAAGAGCTGCTTCTCCTCTTCACGGTGGTGGCGCTCGACCTCGGTCGCGAACAGCGCAAGGGACTCTTCTGCGACGCGGCGCGCACGCGCTGCGGAGCGGGCCAGCTGGGGCAGCCAGGACAAGGCCTCGAGCTGCCCGGTGAACAGCGTGTGATCGGCCGCGAAGGTGACCAGCGGGTGCTCGAGATCGACGCCGGTCGATGTGGGGCCTGGTTTGCGTTGCATGGCGACTCTTCTCCTGTGCGCACTGTGGCGTGCCTGTTGGAGAGACTGTAGGCACGCCATGCCGTGGGCGGCTTGCGCTGCATCAAGCGTTGCATGCGTTGCATGCGTGCATGCGTGCGTGCGTGCGTTTCGTGCGGCACACCGCACCGCACCGCACCGCACCCGCGCCGCATCGAACTGCAGCAAGCCGCGCCGCGCGTGTCGAGCGGCCCGGGCGGAGGGGCCCGATGCGACGCCCCTGGTCGAAACGAGCCGATCCCGGCAGGCAGCCCGATCCGGCTCTTCCCCGGTCCGTCTCAGCGGGTGAGCACGGACAGGACGCCAGCCGGATGTTTGGTCAGCGCTACCGAGACGATCCAGCCGAAGGCAAGCAGCGCCGCAGCCCAGGCCGCCGCCCGCAGGCGCCGGGGCCGGCCCGGGCGCAGGGCCAGTGCCCCGAGTGCGATGTACGCCAGCAAGCCGACGATCTTGGCCAGCAGCCAGGGTGCGTCGAGCGGCGACAGCCGCAGGCTCCAGGCGAGCCAC
This sequence comes from Ramlibacter sp. AN1015, assembly GCF_037726105.1. Classification (NCBI taxonomy): domain Bacteria; kingdom Pseudomonadati; phylum Pseudomonadota; class Betaproteobacteria; order Burkholderiales; family Comamonadaceae; genus Ramlibacter; species Ramlibacter sp. AN1015. The sequence continues at coordinate 142,838 of NZ_JBBJUM010000006.1, read as the reverse complement.
AGCGCCGACAGCAGCAGCACGGAATCGACCAGGTGCGGCAGCGTCCTGGCGGGGCGATCGCGCACCCATCCGGCGCCCTGCAGGCCGCCGAGGCCGCGCGCGAAGAAGCCTGCGAAGGAAATCGCCACCGCCGTCTGGTGCACGGTCTTGATGAGGAAGTAGTCCACTGCAGGTCCTTTGCTTGTTGCCAGCGCTGCGAGTATGCGGCGGGCGCTGCGGCCGCACGCGTAGCGCAGCAGGGCCGCTGCCGACGCCCCGCCCCGCCTCGCCCCGCCTCGCCCCGCCCCGCCTCGCCCCGCCTCGCCCCGCCTTGCCTTGCGCCACGCTGCGGCCGACGCTCGCGGCAGAATGTCCCCACGCCCGCCGGACCAGGCGGCCCCGCATTGACCTTCACGCCTACTCCCACGTTCGTGCCGCGCACCCCCCGCCAACTGCTGTGGCGCCTGCTGGCTGTCGTTTCGCTGGCCGTCGGGCTCGTCGGCGTGTTCCTGCCGGTGGTGCCGACGGTGCCCTTCGTGCTGGTGGCCGCCTGGGCCGCAGGGCGGGGCTGGCCACGGCTGGAGGCATGGCTGCTCGCGCACCCGCGCTTCGGGCCGCCGATCCGCAACTGGCGCGCCCATGGCGCCGTGTCGCGCGCGGCCAAGCGGATGGCGCTGGCGACGATGGCGGCCAGTGCGACCCTGCTGTGGTTCCTGCCGGTGCAGCCCTGGCTGCGTGGCGGCGTCTACGCCGTGTTCGTCGCGGTGGGCATCTGGCTGTGGCGGCGGCCCGAGCCGCAGGACACGCGGGGCGCCACCCGGCCGGACGAGTCGGCCAGCACCTAGAGCCCGAGTGCGGCGTCGCCTGGCGGCGGGCCGTACTTGTCACGCGGCGGCCATGGCCGCGTGCGCCAGTGCGGCTCGAAGGCAAAGGACGAGCGCGCCCGCCCGGCCGGCAGCGCGCCGTTGCCCGCGCCGAGCGCGTAGTCGTAATAGCTCTTGACGATCTCTTCGCGCGTGACCTGCTGCGCCGCAGGATGCGCGAGGCAGGACGTGCGCCACCGGCGCACGCGTTCGAAACGCGGCTCGGGCGGCAGATCGAAGTCCTCGTAGTACTCCAGGAACCAGAAGCGCATGAACATCGGGGTGAACACGGCTTCGCTCCAGCCGAAGTCGTCGAACAGGAAGGTGCCCGCCGGTGCGTGCTCGACCAGGAAGGCGTCGAGGCGCGCGAACTGCTCCAGCATGCGCTCGCGCAGGGCGCCGCGGCGGTCCGGGTCCTGGTTCATGACGAAGACGTATCCAGCCTGCACGAAGTCGCCCTCCAGGCGCGAGAGCATGCCCTCCACCGCGCGGCGATACGGATCGGCCGCAGCGACCGCCGGCCCGGGCAGCACCTCGTCGAGGTAGCGCATGAGCACCAGGCTTTCCTTGAGGACGCGGCCGTCCGGCAGCTCGAGCACCGGCAGCGCCGTGGTGCCGCGCGTCTTGGCCAGCAGCGCCGCATCGCGCGGGCGGGTGATGTCCACCACCTCGAAGCGCACCCGCTCCTGCGCGTCATTGCCCTTGAGGGCGAGCAGGATCTCGACGCGCTGGGAAAACGGGCACACCGGGATGTGGTGGACCACGAAAGAGGCGGCTTGGGACATGGGGGCTCCTGCGGCAGAAGGTGTCAGTGCGGTGCGTAGAACGTGTGCGCCGGGTTCGAGCTGACTCGCTGATTCGCCACCTGCGCTTGCGCATGGTGGCCGTGTTGCGTGTCGTGCGTGTCGTGCGTGTCGTGCGTGCTCTCATCGTACGGCGCCTTCGGCTCCGGACACGGTGGCTTCGCAGGCCTTCAGGCACGTGCGGCGCAGGTACCGCGCCGGGGTCGCCGTGATCGCATCAGCGCCGCTCCAGCAGTTCCTCGGTCCAGGCCAGGGCGCGCAGGTGCACAGCACTCACCTGCGCTGCGGACAGCGCCAGCGCCTCGCAGGCGCGGGCGAAGCCCTCAGGCTCGTCACGTTCGCAGGAGATCGCGAGGCTCAGCAGCGGCTGCAGCGGCCCGCGTCCCGCGCGAAGGACATCGAGCACGTCCTGCGGCAGCGGCAGGTCGCCCAGCGCCCGGGCGATCGGCAGCCCGGTCATGACGTCGAGCAGCGAGAACATGCCGGCGATGAAGGCGCTGTCGCAGTGCTGCGGCCCCAGCAGGTCCTCGGCCAGCAGTTCCATGACGCGGCCGCGCAGCACGGCCGTCGTGCCCACGGCCGGCGCCACCTCCCCCGCATCGGTGGCGATCAGCAGGCAGCACCAGCGCAGCAGCTTGCGCAGCCCCAGCAGCATCACGGCGTGACCGAAGGAGGTGACCTCGGTCTGCAGCCCGTTGCCACAGTGGTTGATCAGCCGCAGGAAACGCAGCGACAGCAGGGGGTCACGCCGCAGAACCGCCTCGATCTCGGCCAGTTCGGCTTCGCGCCGGACCAGGGCCACCAGTTCCAGCAGCACGGCGTGACAGGGCCGCATCGTGGCGCGTGGCGGCACCGGCGGCCGGGTGTACCAGCCGCCGCAGAACCAGAGCGCGCCGACCCGCTGCGCGAGGGCGCGCTGCACCTCGGTGTCGATGCCGGTCACCAGCAGCGGCAACCCGGGTCGCAGCGCCGGGTCCACCCCCGCCGCACCCGCAACGCTGGCGTGCGGCAGATGTAGCACCTGCAGGTCGATCTGCCCGCGCAAGGCGGGCTCCACAAGCACGGGCAGCGCCTCCTGCGCAAGCGCCACGCGAAAGCCCAGGCGCCGGCAGGCTGCCAGCACCGACGCGCATTGCGCCAGCGTGTCGGGGTCGCGCTCGGCCGGAAACTCGAACTGCAGCACGGTGCGCCGGGGGTCGAACTGATCGAGCCGGTCGTCCATGAGCGCGTCGAGCGATGCCGCAACCCACACCAGCGACGCGGCGCCGGTGGCGTCGTGCACGGCCTGCGCAGCCGCCATCAGCGGCTCGCCGATGCTGCCGTCCTGCAGCCGCACCATCCAGCCGAGCAGCGCCCCCTGGGCGTCGAGAAGCGCCTGCAGGGCCAGGCCGCCGACGGCTGCTTGCGCGGCTGCGCGGTCCGGCCGTTGCGGCACAGGGACGGGGACGGTGTCGGTACTCGGCATCGATTGCTTCAGTTTCTGGAACCTAGCGCGACCGTGCGAGCGCACAACAGAGGGCTTTCCCGGCCCTCGCAGCATGCGGGCGGCGGCACACCCACCCTTCAGCCTGGCGCCGCCGCGCCGATAAGGCCGGTATGTCGCATCCGCATCCGATGGTCTCCGCCTGGGCCGCCCGGCTGTGCGCCCGCCCGCTCCCGGTGCTCGGCGCCACCCGCGAGGCGCTTGCGGCACTGCGGCCGCGCTCCGACCGGCTCGATGCCAACGCGCTGGCCCAGCTGGTGCTGCAGGATCCGCTGATGGCCGTTCGGGTGCTCACGGAGGCGCAGCAGCGCTTCAGCGCCCGGCTGAGCCGGACGGTCGAGACGGTGACGGCGGCCCTGGTGCTGCTCGGGATCGATCCCTTCTTCGCGACGTTTTCCGGACTGGACACGGTGGAAGAACGACTGGCCTCGCAGCCGCAGGCGCTGGCCGGCTTTCGCGCGGCGCTGCCGCACGCCTGGCCGCCGCGGTCTTCGAGACCGCCGGCGAGATCATCGGGCTGCAGATGGGCCTGTCCTTCGCCGGGTTCTTCAACCCCCAGGGCGGCAGCCAGTCGGCGGTGAGCAGCTGGCTGAACGTGCTGGCCATGCTGCTGTTCGTATCGATCAACGCGCACCTCCTGCTGATCGAAGCGCTGGTGGCCACCTTCGAGTCGCTGCCGATCGCGGCCGACCTGCTGGCCGCGCTGTCGCGCCTGCGGCTGGAGCAGCTCGGCGCCGACGTGTTCCGGCTCGCGCTCACGCTGGCGCTTCCGGCCACGATGCTGATGCTGTTCGTGAACGTCGTCCTGGGCTTCGCCTCGCGCATGGCGCCGCAGATGTCGATCTTCGCGGTGGGCTTCCCGATCACGCTGCTGGCCGGCATGCTGGTGCTGCTGCTGGGAATCGACCACCTGCCCGGCGTGATGCACGAGGGCCTCGAACGCTTCATCGGCGCCGTGCGCTGAAGGCGCACGGAGGCGCGTTGGTCGGCTCGGGCGGGCCGGTGAGCAGCGCGTTCGCGCATGGGCTGCTGCCCAGGGGCTCGAAATCGCCTCGGTATACTGGCTCGTACCCGTGAGTGAACTAGAACAAAAAGCCCACTGATGACGGGCTCCAGGTGAAGGCACCATCGGGAATTGGCCGTGGTTCGGTATACGACGAGAGTACGGGCAGCGGTCGGCCTTCGTTCCCCACATCAACATCCTGAAGCTTCACGAGTGAGCGCCACCACCGCCTCCGCCGCACTGCCGCCGCTGGACCATGTGGTCATCACGGTGTCCGACCTTGCCCGTGCCACGGCCGACTACCGCGCGGCCGGTTTCACCGTCGCCCCCGGCGGTGTTCATCCGGGGCGACACACCCGCAACGCCTTGGTGCTGTTCCAGGACGGCAGCTACCTCGAACTGATCGCCTTCGACCAGCCCACCGAGGACCGCTGGCACCAGGTCCTTGCACGTCACGGCGAGGGGCTGGTCGATTACGCCCTGCTGCCAACCGATGTGGCCGCCCGGGTGCGCGAGGCGCGGGCACGCGGCCTCGCCGGCATTGGCGATCCGCAGCCCGGCGGGCGATTGCGTCAGGACGGAGTCGAGGTCGCGTGGCAGATCGTGCGCCAGGCGAGTCACGACCTGCCGTTCTATTGCGCCGACGTGACGCCCCGACACCTGCGGGTGCCCGAGGGTGACCTGCGCCAGCACGCCAACGGCGCGCTCGGTGTCGCGGAAATTCGCGTCGCCTGCAACGACCCGGCGCGTACCCTCGCGCGCTACCGCGCCTTCCTGGGCGACGAAGCCATCGCGGCGCCCGATCTCGTGCAGTTGCCCGGCACGCGCATTCGCTTGCTGCCTCGCAGCGCCGGCGCACGCGACGAAGGTCCCTGCGGGATCACGCTGGCGTTCGCACAAGCGCGCTCAGGCGTGCAAGTGCCACCGCAGCTGGCGCACAGGGTGGCGTTCGAAGCGTAGCCCGCAGCCCTGCTCGTTGCTCGACGTGGGTCTCGCCTGCTGCGTAGGGCCCAACGCCTGCGCACTATCCGGCACCGACGAGCGTTGCCGCCCCCCATGCCACGAGCAGGGCACCTGCGGCCTTGCTGGACCAGTGTCCTGCCGGGGCCAGCTTCTCGATCAGGACGAGGAGCGTCAGTCCGGTGATCCACAGCAGGTTCATGACCCCGCCGACGAACAGCAGCAACATGATCACCCAGCAGCACCCGAGGCAATACCCACCGTGCTCGAGCCCCATCCGGAAAGCGCCCATGCGCCCTTCCCGCCAGCGCGTCAACACGAACTCCAGGGGCGAGCGACACCGACGCAGGCACGACTGCTTGAGCGGCGTCCATTGATAGACGCCTGCCGCAATGAACACCACCCCCGCGAGTCGCTGGCTCGTTGTTCCATCAGCTTGCTCCTTTCGATGACCCCGTTGCGCGGCCACCAGGAGGGCAGTACCGGTGCAACCGTTGGAACGACTATGGACCCGGCATCGACCGAGTCAAGCTCAGCGCAACACGCAATTAACTGAACCGCGAACCGCCTTTACGGATCCCCGCGAGCGAGGACCGGCCCGATTGGGGACGCTGCGGAAACCCTCTGAAGGGCATGGGTCGGATTGCCCCAAACTCGTAGGGAGAGGATTGCAGGCGCCGGCTTGTGCGACACGTGCATATCCGCATCCGCTGTCCTCTCCCTTCGATGGACAGCCATCGCGCGCTGTTCGCCGGGGATCGACGTGCGCTGCGCGGCCGCTTACTCAGCGTCTGTCGAACCGCTTGCGCGTCTGCGCGGCGGCGACCATTAGCCGGAATGCGCCCGTCCGAGCAACACGCCGACGGCATCGGCAAGAGCCGTCTGCCGTATTGCAGCTACGATTGAACGTATTCGCAATGGCGCTTGCCCTGTGCGCCCGCGGCTAGGCACTTCCCGGATGGGCGCAACCCCTTTTCCGCCATGCACCGGTTGATGAAGACCAGCCGATCGCCACCGGCAAGTTCGGATCTACGCGGCAGCTTGTCGAGTTCCAGCTGGCACGCCTTGTATTCATAGCCACCCAGGGGACTGATGGGGTTGCAGCCGGCCAGGAACAAGACGAACAAAGAAAGAGTGATAGATCTGCTCATGTTCAAGCCCGACAGTCTACTGAGCTCGCCCGAAGCAGCGTGGCCAGGTTTCCAGCAGCGGCTGCGGCGCCGACCTGACGATTGAGGGTGTGGTAGCCAAGGGCTGGTCCTGCGTCTACTAACCGGGCGCGGCGAGGACTGGCTGAAGATCAAGCGGGAGGGTCTTTGCCGGTTTCGCGCCACATTGCAGGCGAAGTTGAAGAGGTTAAGGACGCACCTTCTTTCCCGAATGAGGGTCAATTCCCGTTACCTGCAGTTGATGCGCGTACACATGACTTGCAGCTTCGTACGCCGCCGCCCCGAAGATGTGCCGGTATCGCTCCATCGTGGCCGCAGCAAGAGCAGGTCGATCATTCAATGCGAAAGCAATTGCGCATCGCATCGTTAATGACGAATAAGGAAAGCGGTTACATGCACGCTCAAGGTTGGCCAACTCATCCTCCGGCATGTCAGGCCGGATCCTGGTTTTGGCTGCATCTATCATGCTGCGCATATGCGTATTCAACACGAGCGCCTTGTGCCCATCAACGGTCGATGGTCGCCCGATTCTTGCCGCAGCGAAGCGCACCTCCCTGTATTCAGACTCAATGACTTGGTACTCGAATGCAATTCCAGCCCCTAACCCTACCCACAGCACATACAGTGCTATAAAAGGGGTCCTTGGGATCGGCAGCGTCGTCCGCACATAATGCGCCTCAACAACTCCGACGGCGATGGCCGCCGGGATTAAGAAGTACGCATACGCAAACGGAAACTCCAAGAACGAGTGGACCGCAAAAGGAACAAGCGTGAGAAACGCAAACGCTGCTTCAGGCTCGCGCAGAGCGCGAACTCGCGTCCAGATCCAATAAATGCACGCAATCAGCAGAAGACTCGCCATTGGAATGCCGACCCATGCTGCTAGATCTAGTGCGATGTTGTGCGCATGTGTAGTGGTGATTCCGCCTGGCCCGCCTGCGCCGGCACCAGCCATGTGAGATACAGTGGTTTGATTCCAGCCGTAGCCAAGGAGAGGCCGCTGCAGAATTCCATCTATGATCTTGCGCCAAATTTCCCAACGCCCGTCGCTGGCAACCGCAAAGAGTTCGCGCGCCTGACCGAGCTGTAGCAACCCCGCCAACCTTGGAGCGGCAATCCATGCCAGCGACAGTGCGAGCAACCATGCAAGAACGCCGCCGACGTTGAGTGCAGTGATTACGCGGGGCCTAAGGAAAAACGAGAGGCCCACTAAACAATACGCGCTTAGCAAACCGGTGCGCGACTGCGATAAAGCCACGCCTGCAGTGACTATACCCAGGCTTGAGAGGAAGGCGAGGCGGCCAAGTAAGCCACGATGGTGCAGCCATACGATGGCGACGACCCCTGCGAGGCAGACCGTTGCCAAGTGATTGGGCTGAGCGAGATTCCCGCTGGCCCGGCTGCCCGCGCTCGCATCGACGATCCATCCTGACTCAAAAATCCCGAACCACTGCACTACTCCTATGGCGGACGAAGCCACTGCACCGACGGCCAAGAATGCCATGGCCGTGTTCAGTAAAGTGTTCCGATTGGGTTCGGATGCGATCGTCGTTCCCAAGTGAACTGCCATCGCCGCCCCCGCCAAATAGAACCAGGAAAGCAGTGCGTCGCCAGCGTACGGGTGAATGCCCGCACCCCATTGCAGCCATGGAAAAACAGAAAATGCAGCGATCAGCAGCGTAAGCGGATGCGGGCCGTCGCGCCCTCGTCCTGACAGGTGCATCCCGAGTAGCGCGATCGCGAGGCCCGCGAATGCGAGTGCCTCCGCACGAAATGCCAACCAGGGGGGAATGTGGTCCGGAACCAAGAAGGCAAGCGGGGCGCACAACAAGCCGCCGATGAACAGCAGAGAACCTGGGTAACGTGCAGAACGGCCCATGGCCAAGACTGATGACATGCTTGAACTCTCCATCGAGTCCTCTAAACGGACTCAACACTGCCAAATGCCGATATAGATCAAGGCAAGGTCCCAAGGTGAAGAGAGCGATGGAACTCGCCGGCTGTTCAGAGTACCCCCTCAAAACGCAACTGCGCCATTACGGCGCAGTCGCGTTGGTCAACTATCCGGCCGGGCCGGACACGAAGTAAGGAATGTCAGTTACGGAGAGGGCGACGTGAGGGCCGTGGTGGTCGCACTGCACGAGCCTGGCAGGTATTTGCGCACAGCGGCACTGTTAGAACCGCAGCTCCAAGCGTGCACGGTTCCTCCGATTGCAGCAGACGTCAACTTCACACCGTTCGTGTCGGTCGGGATTAGCTGAACTTTCTGGTCAAGCAGAGTGCTGTCGATTGCGCCGTTCAGTGTCAGCTCGATGCCACCGGCTGCGTCGGTGGAAATCCTCGTGATGTACTTGCCCGAGCCAGTCGAGGATTCGCAGCCCCAGGCGCCTGCCGTGAGCGAGCTTGCGCCCACAGCGCTTTGGAATTTCTCGGTCACCGTCGTCCGACACGTACTCAAAGCGAGCACAACCTCAGACATTTTTGCCTTTTTCGTGTAGTCCGAGTAGGCAGGCAGGGCCACGGCGGCCAGGATGCCGATGATCGCCACAACGATCATCAGTTCGATAAGGGTGAAACCCTTTTGCAGTTGACGCTTCATAGAAACCTCCAGTTGGTTAGCGTTTGGGGAGCAACCCAGTAGTTGCAACCTGTGTGCCAGCTTGTTTCCTGTGTGTTACTTCACGCAACAGGGTTCAAGGAGACATGATGGCTCAGCAATTACTGAGTCAGTGGCGCTTCTACCCCGTGCCACTCCATCCCGGCACTGCTCTTGCTGTGCCAACTGGGAGGCTGGTTGGGATCACACGCATGTGGCACACTTTGCGGATGGGCTTCTTGAGCTTTGAGACCGCTATCGCCGTGACGGGAAAGAGCAGGCGCACGCTCTGGCGCCGCCTTCAAGATGAGGTGCTGCAACGGTCAGACGCCCGGGGGCGAACGCTGATCGATAGCGACTGGGTACGGCGGAATTCGACGCTGCCGCTGGACGGGCAAGAGTGGGACTTGGTGGTCGCCGCCGATAGTGGCGACGCGGCGGCGCAATGTGAGGTCGGTACTCTCTGTCTCCAGGCTGGCCTGCACGACTCCGCAGTATTTTGGTTCAGGGAAGCTGCGGAGCACGGACTTCCAGACGCCTTGCACTGGCTTGCGCACTGCCACGTCACGGGCAAAGGGGTGCCTCAGAGCGATGATCTAGCGCTTTCGTTCCTAGCCAAGGCCGCTGCCGCGGGGCATACGATCGCGAGCGAGCAGATGTCGGGGATCAAGAGCCGCCTGCTCCGGTGATTCATCTTTGCACTTGGGGCGGCGAAGCGCATCGACTGCCACTCAGAATTCAGAACTCATGGAAGCGTGCGACGACGTTCCATGCCTGTGCCTAGGTGCGGTCGCTCACGAACACGACGCCAATGTCCCTAACGGGATTGGTGACGGTGAAATACAGCCTTGATTGAGACGCCGGATGGAAGAACGCGGCACCGGTGAAGCTCTGGCCCGGATGGCTGCACTGCGGCCCTTCGAAGGCAAGCGTCACGTCGAGCGCGTGGTCGTCCGCGCGAGCCGTGAGCTGGCCGGAGAGGCGGCACACGTTCGGATCTCCCTCACTGAGCAGCGCCCCATGGGCGTCGATGGTCAGCGTGCCCGATGCACCGAGCGACGACTGCGCTGCGTAGCGGCCCGCCACGGAGGGCAATGTGGGCGGCGCTTCCGAGTAGGCGACGAACCGAAGAAGCAGATCGCCCTCGGCACCAGCACTTGCGCCGATCGCCGGGGGGGCGGCATCTCCGGCGGAGGCATCTCCCACGGTTGGAGATGTCGCGGCGTGATCTGGCGCGATGTCAGAAGCGCTGACGGAGCCGATCAGGCTTTGCCCGGGCTCGATCGCGGCGTAGATTTCCACGCTGCGAGGTGCCCCGCTGAACGCAAAATCCCGCCCGTCTGGGGAGCGGAAGCCGCCGGCAGCAAGGCTTGCGCGTCCATGCATGAAGCCGGCCAGCGCCTGGGCGTCGCCAGGCGGCGAGTACAGCAGGTGGTAGCTGCCGTCGCTCAGCACGAAGCCGAAGGTCACCCTCTCACCCACCATGCCCAACCACGCCCCGGCCGGGCGCGAGCGCGTTTGCACGGCATCGGGCGCTTGGGTGGATGGAGCCGCGGAAGCCGCGAGCTCCCCATCTGCCAAGGAATGCGGCGGTCCGTCGCCGCCACCGCCGCAGCCAACCACCGTGAGCGCCGACAGCAATAGCGCTCCGCACATCCTGAACCGCATAGCCACCTCCCTGGATCCACAAGCCTCGAGGGCCTGTGTTCAGGGTGCGCGCTGCGGAGGTTACATGTCACACATCGGGGGTGACTTACGTGTGAAAAAGTATTGGATGGGCTGGTCGTTACGTGATCTGTTTCACGCATCGTCCCCTCACGATCTGCTTTGGCGTTACAGCGGGCGCGAGCAATCGTGTGTGGATGTTTGCTGAAGTACCACGCCAGCGGCCGCAACGCGCGCCACCGCGGCGCGGAAGCTCCCTACTTCGCCTGGTTCAGAACGAACCGCTGCCGGTGACGATCGGGGCTTCGCCGAACAGCGCGTTGCCAACATAAAGCTGGCCGCTCTCGGTCACGCGGATAGCGGCCGTGATGTCACGCGAAGCGAGGTTGGCAAGCACCAGGCGCGCGTTGCGCGATGCAGGCACGCCGTTGGCAGCCATCCCGCCGGCTTTGATCTCGATCTCGCAGGGATCGACGCGAATGGAGGCGCCCACCTGACCCAGCGGATGCGCAGGTTCGAACGTGCTGGTGGCAATGGTGAAGATGCACGAGCCGTAGCGCGTGGTGCCGGCGGCGCTCTTGCCGCCGGCGCTGACGGCGAACGAACTGCCGCTGGTGAAGGTCAGCTCGGTGGCGGTGCCGCTCGTGCCGAACGCGGCAACTCCGGAGGCGAAGCCGAAGGTCTCATTGGCAAACGCGGCAGTGGTGGTCTCGTTGGCGTTGGTTTTGATGTCATTGCCGACGACAGCGCTGCTGCCGCCTCCGCCGCCGCCACAGCCCGCCAGGGCCAGTGCAAGCAGTCCGCCAATGAGAGGGAGTTGGAACTTCACGAATCAGCCTTCTTGAATTTGGAACGTTTGGAGAATGCCATCGCAACTCTACCGTCAGTAACGCAAAGCTACGAGCCGCAGGGGCCAGGCTGTTGCTATGTGCACACAGGCGTGCCGGGTGGCCCAGCTTGGGACCACTGGCGCGGCGCGGCTGCTGTCATGGACCCACATGTGCTGCAAACCGGGTATGTAGCCCTCGACTTTCTTGCCTTGCCTTGACTTGCCTTGCTGAAGCGCAGGGGCGTCAGCCGCTGCTCAGCAGCCCGGATAATGGCTGGATCCTTTTTCGCCTCCCTGTCTAGATGCGCGCGCACCCGCCTGTCGTTGTTGCCAGTTTCTTGGCGGCGGCTCTCCAACCGTTTGCCATGCCCCACGCTCACAGCCGGGAGGTGGTGGGCCAGACTCTCACCCAGGCCGGCTTCACGGGTCTGGGGATTACGCCCAATGCCCACCTGCTCGGTTGGGGACGCGCAGCCTTGCAGTACGACAACCAGGTGCCCGGCGTGGTGCGCAACCCAGGCGGCCACAATTTCGTGCTCGGTTTCGGGCTGTTGCCCAATCTGGAGATTGCAGGCCGGCTGGCAGCCAACACGCTGCACACCAACTGCTTCGCGGCCGACTGCGGTGCGCGGGACCTCTCCGCTTCTGCGAAGGCAGCCATCGGCCTGGATGCGGCCGGTCGTTTCCGCATTGGCGGCGGCTTCACGGACGTAGGTGGCGAAGCGACGTTCTTCCGCACCTTGTACGGAGTGCTCACGTATGACGAGGGGCCTTTCCAGGCCAGCGCCGGGTTCGCGCAACGCAGCGGTGCGGGCGTGGCCGGCTCGCGCTCCCCCCTGAGCGGCGTCTTCGCGGCTGCGGCGTGGCAGCCGCTGCCCTGGGTACGCGGCCATCTCGAATATGCCGACGGCAATGCCTGGGCGGGCCTGCGCGTGTTCGCCCCCGATGGGTGGCTGCCCGAAGGATGGCGGCTGTCCGCCGGGGCGCAGCGCCGCCTGACCGACAGCGCCTTGACTGAGCGACAGTGGCTGTCGGCTTCGCTGTCGATCCCTCTCTACAAGGTGCCCTCGCTGCCCGCGCGCCCTGGCCGCGCACTGGCGCCGCTGCCTGTGCTGCAAGGCGAGCAACGGCCTCTGCCCGCCTACGAGGCGCGCGAGCCGGCACTCCCGGCTATCGCTGCGCCCGCTGCCGGCAGCGCTGCAGGCCCCACCGTGGCACCTCCCACGCAGACAGCGCCAGACGCAGGCGTCGTCCTTCCGGGCGAAAGCGCAGCGGCTCCGACGCACTCCGTGCCCCGGGCGGGCGGCGGCGCCGTGGCGCGCCCTGCGCCGTCCGGCCCTCCCCCACAGCCTGCCGAGCCCGCCACGCAAGCGCGGCTCGAGTCCCTGGCCGACGCCCTGGCCCGGCAAGGTCTGCAAGACATCTGGATCGGTCGCATGGCCGATGGGTCCCTCGCCATCCGTGCGGACAACGGCAGCTACCGCTGGAACAGCGTCGATGCCCTGGGCGCCGCGCTGGGCGCCATCGCGCGCGAGCTCGGCGACACGCGCCAGGCCTATCGGCTGGTGCTGAGCGAGCGCCAGATTCCCCTGGTCGCGGTCACCGGCCAGGCCGATTGCCTGCGCGAGTGGGTGGCCAGCGACGCGTCCACCTGTCCGGGCGGCGAACTCTCTACGCCGGGCAGCGCCGGGCCGCTGGCGGCGCTGCATGCCGGCGCCACCTGGGTCGTGCAGAACACGCAGCCCAGCACCCGCACGCTCAACGTGTCGCTCAGCCCCGTGCTGCGCACGCAGGTGGGCACCGAAGTCGGCGCCTTCGATGCGTCGCTCGGGGCCGCGCTCGGCCTGCAGTTGCCCGTGTGGCCCGGGGGCAGCGTGGAGCTACGGCAGCTGGTGCCGGTGGCCAACTCGCGCAACTACGAAGACGCCGGCGTGTTCGCCCCGCGCAGGGTGCGCAACCTCACCGAGCGTCTCACCTTCACGCAGACCGTGCGCCTGCCCCTCGAGCGCTGGGTCGCGCCCGGTGACGAGCTTGCGATACGCCGCTGGGGCCTGGCTGCGGTGACAGGCCAGCTCACCGTGGGCCGCATCGGCGGCTGGTACGACGGCGCATTGGCCGCACTGCGCTGGGAGCCGGGCGACGGCGTGCACCGCGTGTCGGCCCAGGCAGGCGCCTTCCGGCACGACGACCCCGGCAGCATCGAGCAGCCCGGGCCGCGCAACGCGCGCCCGCTGCTCGCCAGCTATCGCTATCACGTCGCGCCCACCCGCACCTATCTGGAAGCCACCGCCGGCCAGTTCTTCTTCAACGACCGTGGCGTGCAACTGGGCTTGCGCCAGTGGTTCACCGACGTGAACGTGCATGTGTTTTATCGGCGCTCGCAATTCTCCGGAGAGCCCACGCGGCAGTTCGCGGGCGTCGAGATCAGCCTGCCCCTCGGACCGCGGCGCGACTGGTCCGCGCTGCCGCACCTGCGCGTCGGCGGCACGTCGCGCTTTTCCACCGGCCTGGAAACGGTGGTGCGCGGCGGCGCGAACCCGACTGTTTTTGGCTACGGCGTGCTGCCGCCCGCGCCTAGTCTCGATGCCACCTTCAACAGCGACCGCTCGGCGCTGGTGCATTTCGAAGACAGCGCGCGCCGTATTCGCGATGCGGCGCGCGCAACGTCTGAGCGTCCTGGCACCGGTGCTTCTTCCGACAAGCCATACACCTTGCCCTGAATCCCGGCGTGGGCCTCTGCACGAACGAGGCGCCAGGCGGGGCCAGCTACGACGCGCGGGTGCCAGACGTCAGGCGCCACGTTATCTGGAACTTTCCCGCTACAAGCTTCTGCGAGAGTTCGGAAATGTTCCACACGGTGCCGAAACTGCGTCGCACGTTTGCTGCGGTCAAGCGCAACCATCCGTTCCGGTTCGCAAGTAGGACGGCGCCTTAGTGGAGAATGCGCGGTTTCCAACAAGTTATGCAAATGAGAGCGATCGAGACACAGCCCACCCGAGCGCCGAATAAGACAGCGGGCAGCATCGCAGGCCTGGTGGCAACCATACTATTAATGCTGCTGCTGCAAGGCTGCGCCGTCGTCACCGCCCCGGGGTTCGACTACGCAGACCCCACCCTGCGCACCAGCGTCACGCTGGGCCAGTATGTGCCGGCCGACCCCGCCAACCCGCCCCAGGGCATGGTCACCCCCATCACGCCGCAGCTCGTGCAGGCCCAGGCGGCCGCGCGCAGGCAGACCGTGTCGCCCGAGGTCACGCGCCTCTTCGGCACGGCCCATCCCTACACAATCGGCACCAGCGACATCATCAGCATCGTGGTGTATGACCACCCCGAGCTGCTGCCCAACGCCGGCACAGTGATCAGCCAGCAGGCCGACCCCACCGGCATCAGCAGCGCGCCCGGCTTCATCGTGGGCGCCGACGGCCAGGTGTCTTTCCCGCTTGTGGGCCGCGTGCAGGTGGCGGGCCTCACGGAAATAGAGGCCTCCGAGCTGCTGCGCCAGCGGCTCTCGCGCTTCATCAAGGACCCGCAGGTGGTGGTGCGCATCAGCAGCTTTCGCAGCCGGCGCGCCTATGTCGATGGCGCCGTGCGCACGCCGGGAACGCAGATCTTCACCGACGTGCCCATGACGCTGCCCGAGGCCATCAACCGCGCGGGCGGCATCACCGCCGAGGGCGACCGATCGGCCGTCATCCTCACCCGCGGCAACGAGACCACGCGCATCGACCTCACCCACCTGCAAGACCTGGGCGTCAACCCCAACCAGATCCTGCTGCAGCCGGGCGACCTGGTCACCGTTCGCAACCGCGACGAGAGCAAGGTGTTCGTGATGGGCGAGATCCTGCTCCCCTCGGCACTGCCCATGCGCGACGGCCGCCTGAGCCTGAACGAAGCCCTGGGCGAAGCCGGCGGCCCGAACCTGGCCACCGCCAACACCCGGCAGATCTACGTGATCCGCAACACGCCGCAGGGCACGCCCGCCATCTACCACCTGAACGCCGGCGCGCCCGTGGCCCTGGCGCTGGCGGAGACCTTTCCGCTCAAGCCGCGCGACGTGGTCTACATCGACGCCGTGCCGCTGGTGAACTGGAACCGCATCGTGTCGCTGATCGTGCCGTCTGCCTTGGCAGTGGGCGCGGGACGCAATGCGCTCGGGAACTGAGCCCGGCAGTGCACGCAATGTCCGGTATGAAGTCCATCCTGGTCGTGTGCGAAGGCAATATTTGCCGAAGCCCCATGGGGCAGGCCCTGCTGGCGCAGGCGCTTCCTGTGGCGCACGTGCAGTCGGCCGGGCTGGGTGCGCTGGTCGGATATCCGGCGGACAGCACGGCCATGCAGCTCATGGCGGCACGCGGCCTTGACATTAGCGCCCACCGTGCGCAGCAGATCACGCGCGCTCTGTGCCTGCAGTCCGACCTGGTGCTGGTGATGGACACCGACCAGCGCCAGCGCGTCGAGGCGCTCTACCCCCAGGTGCGCGGCCGCGTGTTCCGTCTGGCCGAGCCCCTGAAACAAGACATTCCCGACCCTTTTCGCCAGAGTGAACTAGCTTTCCGAGAGGCACTGGCGCTGATTGACGCAGGCACCACCGGGTGGCTGCGGCGCATCGTTAGATTGTGAGCATGAACGCCCCCCACCCGCTGCAGAAAACACTCGCCACCTCGGTGCCGCCATCCATGGCCGCACCGCTGAAGGACGATGACGATGAGATCAACCTAGCCGAGTACTGGGACATCATCATCGACAACCGCTGGCTAATTGCCGCCACCACAGCGGTAGCACTTGCCGTGGGCAGCGCCTATGCCTATTTGGCCCCGCCGGTTTACCAGAGCAACCTGCTCATTCAAGTGGAAGACTCAAAGGGCGGTGCTGCCAGCCTGCTAGGTGAGGCCGCCAGCCTGTTTGAAGTGAAGACCGCCGCCAGCGCGGAGGTCGAAATTATCCGGTCCCGCATGGTAATTGGCGGGGCGGTGGACGAAACGGCGTTGTACATCGAAGCGCAGCCCCGCTTGCTCCCGGTGGTAGGCGACTGGCTCGCGCGCAGTGCGGAAGGCCTGAGCAAGCCGAAGCGCGGCTACGTGTATGGCAAGGAGAGCATCAGCGTCTCACTGTTCGACGTCCCGGCGGACCTGGAAGGCACGCCCTTCACGCTGCGTGTAACCGGCCCCGGCGGCGATTACAGCCTGCGCCACCCCCAGCTGGGTGAGCCTCTGACGGGAAAAGTAGGCCAGGCATTGGCGCGCTCGGTGGACGGTGGGTCCATAAATCTGATGGTCACTGGCTTGCAGGGCCTGCCTGGCGCCGAGTTTGAGCTGACGCGCCATTCGCGCCTGGCGATTATTGAGAACCTGCAAAAGCAACTGAAGCTTGCCGAGAAAGGCCGCCAGAGCGGTGTGATCGACGCCACCCTGCAAGACACAGACCGCGGCCGCCTCACGCGCATCCTGAACGAGATCGGCGAGCAGTATGTGCGCCAAAACGTGGAACGCACGGCAGCTGAGGCCAAGCAAACACTAGCCTTTCTCGATTCGCAAATGCCGCAATTCAAGCAGCAGCTGACTCAGAGCGAAGAAGCGTACAACCGCTTTCGCAACCAAAAGGGCACCGTCGCCCTGGATGAAGAGGCTAAGCTGATCCTCACGCGGAGCGTGGACTTGCAGGCTAAGCAGATGGAGGCGCAACAAAAGCGCCGGGAGCTGCTGCAACGATTCACCTCTGAACACCCGAGCATCCAGACCCTGGACACGCAGCTCGCCGCCTGGGACCGGGAGATTGCCAGCCTGAACGCGCAGGTGAAACGCCTGCCTGCCGTGCAACAGGACACCGTGCGGCTGGAGCGGGACGTGAAGGTAAACAACGCGCTGTACGAGCAACTGCGCCGTCAAGCCTTGCAACTGCAGTTGGTGCGCGAGGGAAAGATTGGAAACGTGCGTGTCATCGACCAAGCGGCTAGCCCCAGAACGCCGGTGCAACCGCGCAAGGGCATCACCCTGGGCTTGGCGCTGCTGCTCGGCCTGCTCGGCGGAGTGGCCTGCGCCATCGCACGGGCATCGCTCCGACGCGGCGTTGTGAACCCGCAGGAGATCGAGGCGCAGACGGGCGTGAGCGTGTACAGCACCATCCCGATGAGCGAGCTGGAGCGCTCGCTGGCGAAGGAAGCCGAGGAGAAGCAGCCCGGACTACATTTGCTGGCGCACACTGCGCCGCAGGATCCGGCGGTGGAGAGCTTGCGCAGCCTTCGCACCTCCCTCCAGTTCGCGATGCTGGAGGCACCGAACAACCGATTGCTGATCACTGGTGCGACGCCGGGCGTGGGCAAGAGCTTCGTATCTGCCAACCTCGCTGCAGTCGTCGCAAGTGCTGGCAAGCGAGTGCTGTTGATCGATGCGGACCTGCGCAAGGGGCACTTGAACCAATACTTTGGCATAGAGCGCAGCCATGGACTGAGCGAAATGGTTGCTGGCTCGATCACCGTGGAGCAAGCGGTCCGTCGCAGTGTGCTGCCGGGGATGGACTTCATCCCAACGGGACAACTTCCGCCTAACCCTGCGGAACTGGTTATGAGCGGTGCGTTTGCGAACCACTTGGAAGCGCTCTCAGCTGATTACGATATGCTGATCATCGACTCAGCGCCGATATTGGTTGCGGCAGATACATTAACGATTTCTGCGCTAGTCGGAACCTTGCTGCTCGTGGCCCGCGCTGGCGCCACTCAGATGGGCGAACTCCACGAAACAACTCGACGTTTGCGCCATGCCGGTCGAAATACCGATGGCGTCCTTTTGAACGCAATGGACCTAAGTAATCGTCATTACGGCAGCTACGGCTCCAAGTACGGTGGGTATCGGTACCGCCAGTACGCTTATCAGCTTCCTAACGAGAAGTTTTGATTGACCCAGGGAGAGTTCTGCTGATCTTCGAAGCAGTGCTGGAACATCAACGTCGATTCGCTCGACAGGAGCCGAGCTCGGCAAGAATCCGAGGGGCAGGAGGCGCGGGCCTTCTGTAAATCAAGCGGGATCACTACTTTCTTCGACCACCTGGCGCTAGGCACCACCACACCGAGTTTGAGCGACGTGGTGCAAGGTATGGAGAAAAAGGGGAAAGCAACGGCGGCGGTGTTACTTGGCAGGCTTCAGAGAGTCAACTGCACGAACTGGATCGCCGCCCCCGTGCGGTGTCAGCAAGCTTGCCGCTTAGCAACGCAGGTTTAGCGAAACGAGCGGCGAAGCGCCTAATTCCCGGACACTGTAAGAAGGCCAAACCCTTCATCGACGGCTCTCTCGATCCCAGCTCTAGTCGCGCGGGTTGCAGCGGAAAGCGGAGTGCCGGCTGGCGGAGCCAACGCAGTCGGGCTGCTGATAGTGATGATGGCACAGCAAAATCATCAGGGCTTATGGATTCACTACACAGAGCATGCATGCACATTGCTAACCAGTCGGCTTCACTTTCCTAAGCGTCGAGATCAGCTCGAATTGGGAGGATAAAACTTCGTCCCTCCTGAATGACTCGCCCGTTCTCTTCAGCGCTGCCGAGGAATGTTGGAAGTAAATGGCGGGATCGCCGACATAAGCCGCGACAGCCTGCGCTAACGCCGGCGTTGAGCCAGGCTCAACAAGAAAACCCGTCTCCCCCGTTTGAACCGCATCGCGCAAGCCAACGATATCGAACCCTACCACAGGCACTCCGAACGAGTTCGCCTCGAGCGCACTCATCCCGAACCCCTCCCGCGAGCTGGGGCAAAGAAGCAGGTCGATGGAGTTGAAAAACGCCTCTTTGTCTCGAACGTAGCCAAGATACTCAACGCAAGCTCGATAGCTTGCGACCCTGGAGTCAAACCAACCACCATCCCCCTCCACCTGCCCACCAATTATGAGACGCACCTCGACACCAGCGAGGCGCAGATGATCAAGCACACCAAAGCAATGTTCAACCCCCTTGCTCTCGCATATCCTCCCGAAGTAGCCTAGAACAATCGAACTTCTAGAGCCAATCTCACGCGGAGATTTGACTGAGTTTGGCATAACACCGCATATAGACCCCTGGTAACCCAACACCTTTTTCGCGTCCACATACCCATGCCGCACGGCGTACTGAGCAAGCGACGGACTGACAAATATAACCCTATCGGCCATTTTGCAAGTGAAGCGCTCCATAGCGTAAAGCAACATCCTTTTGATCCCGATTTGCCCGTACGAAACCAACCCATGACAGTAGTACACGCAAAGCCTTCCGGGGGCAAACATGCGAGCGATCGCCGCGATAAACGACGCAACGGGAGTGTGAAAGACGTGGAGTTCAGAAGTGCTAGAACGCATTAGTCGCGCAGTAAATAAAATAGCTGCTAACAGGCATCTTAAGTTTGGACGACGCGAGTACGGCGCGTAAACAATGTCGTAACCTATTCTTTCAGCCCCACACTCGAGCTCATTGGAGTACTCATCTCGCGCCACAATGACGACAGTTCGCCAGCCCTTTTGCCGAAACCAATCAAAGTAGTCAAGCATAAAGGATGTAGGCGTCACGGAAGTTGTGAAAATGTGAGTGATTTCCCTCATTGCAGCGCCGCCAGAATTGCCGAAAGCGACTTAGAAAAGGAGTATGGAACTTCAGAAGGCTCGACCTTGAGTAGTCCAGCCCGCTTCCGCTGGAGGCACATCGTTAGAATCTTTTTCAGCGCCGCACGATTTGAAATATCATAGCCGTATTCAGGTATAAATTGATCTAAAAACTCTCCCATCCCGCCGCCTTTTGAGTAAATCACCGGCCGACCACGAAATACGGCCTCAAGAACAGAAACCCCGAAGCCCTCGGCGTCGAGTGACGGCATTGCGCAGACGTCGCACTTTGCGTACAGCGAATCCAGCACCTCTTGCTCAACGGGGCCAAGATACCGCAGAAATGAACAGTGCCTCGCTATCTCCCGCACCTCGGCAGCGAGATAGCCATCGCCAACAACAATGACCTGAAGAGCACCGCTTATCGCCTCAAAGCTACGCACATCGTTCAAGAATCGGACCACCCCGGTCCTGTTAACGAGCCGCCGCGCCACTAATATGGTCAACTTCTCACGATCAAGCGATTCGACGAGTAGATCACGACCCGGCGCCAAACAGGCCTCGTCCACGAGAGCTGGAGCGACAACTGATTGCAATGCATCAATACCCCCAAACTCTGCACGACATGCTTTGCGCACGTAGTTAGATTGGAAGTGCAACAGCGGCCCCAGCGATAGAATTCGCTTATAGAGATGCGGAATTAAAAACCTCTTAATCCTTGAGTCCGACCCATCGAGACTAGCCTCAAGGAGCCAAGGACCATGCATCGTATAAATTCGTTTCGCTGCCCGCTTCGGAATATATAGCCAGGGCTCAGGCGAATTGCCCCAGATCAGATCGAATTGCTCGCCGCGAAAATTACGCCAGTAGTGATAAAACGCGGCCGCTGGATTCAAAATCCTCAAAAAACCACGGAAATAGGGGAATCTGATAATAGCCACGCCGTCTCCGGCCGACTCTCTCTGCCTCTTCTGGAGCCGATTAGGGACGTAAATTGTGACAAGATGGCCAGACCGGGCAAGAAAACGTGCAATCTCATCGACACAGCGTGACGCGCCACCGGGGATGTCTTGAATACACGTAGCGTTTGTAATCAGAACTTTCATATAGACGCCTGCTCCAGCTTTAGCAGGCCGCGTACAATAAAGCAAACACGCGTCGAATAGTACCGTCTCGCATTTTGCCCTTTTGGGATTGCCGCGAGATAGCCAACTACTGGTCTGAGAGCAACCACAACATAAACCAGTACCTCTAGCGATACGGCCCGCATCATCGATCTGAGGAGCACCCCTTGTGCATATGAATACGCAGCCAACTTCTCCCCGCTAGCTTTTTCGTAGGGGTGGAATATCTTTAGACCCGGAACGTAAAGAGCGGACGCCCTTGGATTGGAGCGTGAAATTCGAAGGAACAACTCAGTCTCCTCTACGGCTGCGTAGACCGCACCAGGTCCAAAATCGGGACTGAACGTTAGCACGTCCAACAACGGAGCGCGGATGAAGAAGCTGGGGCAATTTATTGCCACGTAGTTTAGCGCTAGCCTTTTCCTCGAAAGTGGCCGCATTCCCATCCTAAACCGGTCATCAGGATCTCGAACATCACCGAAGAGGACATCAACATGAGCTGCTACGGCAGCGAGCAAGTGAGCACCTGCATCCGGCGAGTAATAGCAGTCATCGTCTGGAAATGCGAAATAGTCTGACTGAGATGAAGTAGCCCGAGCCAGCCGAAGGCCAACATTCCGTGCATTCGACGCACCGTAATGCGTAGTGTTGAGTATATTGTCGGCACCAGCGATAGATGGCAACGGTTGCAGGCGATACTGCCGCACAACGATGATCTTTCGACGCATTGACGTAAACGCGGCGTGGATCGACGATATCAACAGCTCGAGGGATGCCTCGCGGCCCTCGATCGAAGCCACAATGAAATACAGCGCAGCTTGTCGCATATTATGAGTAAACCTAAATGATGTCGAATCTGGAATTTGCGAGCTTGCGGTGTGTAGGCCAAGCGCAGCGCAACTATCAAACCGATTGATTGCGCGGGCGCGACTCACGCAGTCCAGCAATCAAATAAAGAAGACAAGCAAAAGAGACAATCCTTGCTGATGTACCCGAATTACTCGCGACCATTGCATACACCGCAATGTAACTAAAAAGAAACCAAATGGTATTTGTCGCACCCGGCAAGCAACTCTTTCTCCGCCGCAGATGATCGCACAACAAAGCTGCAAACTGCACCAAGCCTGCCACCCGGATTACATGCGAACTACTAAACACCCAGTAAACAAGCATTGTTGCGATGTTTAGGGGTGTGTAAACCAGATCTGACAGGGAAGTCGGCGGACGCGTGGGCATGTCATGTAAGCTAAGCCCCTCGATTTCATCGACGGAAGCGCCAATAACTGCAAATGGTTCCTGACCAATTAATGCAGAAAAGAAAAACGGCAGGGGGAGAGTCGCCACGGTGAAAGCGACCGATCTAGTTGCGGCAAATATAACTAAGGGGAACAGATGAGGTCTGATCAAGAGAACGACCACTGAAGCAGTAAGGAATGGCAAGGCAGCACGGATCCGAGGACGGCAGCGATGTGCGGCACCTCGTCCAAACGCAATGATTTGCACAAGCGGGTACAACAGCAGCGCCTCTTTGAAAACCCCAGCGAGCAAGACATAGATAAACGGATTCACTGAAAGAACTAACGCGCACCACCGCCGGGCGTTCACAAGTTGCGTCTGCGTTTTCGAAAGGACGTACCAAGCATAGACACTCACCGTTGCGTGCCACACGACAATTGAGGCGTCGCCAAAGGCACGCGCAAAAAACTGCAGAATTCCGCCGAAATGCCCGTCGGACACATCTAAGCCAGATATTACGAGCGCGTAGAACTGCCAATCCGTGTAGCCGGTGAGTGCGAAAAGCGCACCCGAGTACTGCAGGGTGATAATGACGACAAACGCTGCGACGTTAGCTACATAGATCATTATCGAGCCACCCTGCAAAATTCTGCGGCTAACCCATCAGGAAATCCCGGTCGGCAGGGTGGCATTACCACCACGTGACTAAACGATAAGACGCTTGACGACGTCATCACGCCGCCAGCAGCCTAGCAGCAGCATCATTCCGCCACATGATAAGGAGTGCAGCGGCAGTCGCACACAAACCGAACAGTGCGAGGTTTGCTAAAGCGGCGAAATAGGTCGAGTGTGACGATATAGCGGCGGCTACTGAGATGAGGAGCAGCGCGACTGCAACCGCAGCAAGCCACCGAGCCGCGTCTATCGCGATGGAGACTCTTTGCGCGACACTGAGTGCGGTAAGAACAAGAGTAGTAACTGCACCCAACAAAAGTCCATAAAGAGCCCAGATAATTCCCACATTAGCGGCCGCTGCCGCAGCGACAGAAATCACGGCGACACCAGAGCCGCAACATGCGGGCAGGAGCAAAATGCGAGTATCCCTAAGTCCGTGTGCAGCGCTACTTAGCAAGCTCGTTAGTACTCGCATTAGTTCAATTCCAGCACCAAGAGCCAAAAATTGGCTCGCACCCGGATAGTTAACTGACACCAGAACTTTGGTCAGCGAGGCTGAGGTTGCAACCACTAGCCCGGCAACGATAATATATATTGGTGCAAGAACATTTAGCATATCTGAGAACGCGCAGCTGATTGAACGCTCGTCTGAAATCAGCTTACACCTTCGGTAGAACGCGGGGTAAACCGCCTGAATAGCCAACGATTCGACCACGGATCCCATTTGGACAGCCAACTGGAGTCCAAGCGCTACCAACCCAAGTTGCGCCGCGCCCCATTCTCTACCCACCAAGAAGCGGTATCCGCTTGTTTGAACCCATATCACCGCGACCGTCGCTGCGAGCGGGAGACAAAACGCAAGTAACTCTTTCGAAGGGTATGAAACATGCTGCGCATGCGCCGAGACATTGGCGACCTTTTTGTTCAATACCCCTCTTGCTACGAGCGCAATGCCGAGCATTGCAAGCGCCTGCCCAATGAGCCACCAAAATGCAGCCCCCTCTCCAGTTGCAAGCGTAACTGACATCCCGAGGGCCGCTCCTGCGGTCGCTACTAAGAAGAGCGTCGATATAGAAGCGTGATGCAGCAGATTCAGCAGCCACACGTACGTTCCATTGAGTGTGGCTCCCAGTATTGCCAGGAAAATTGCGAGGCCTGAAGATGCGTATACAACGCCAAACTGGGACAAGCCAATTGCAAAACATCCAACTACAGACCCCAACAAGGCTACGGCAACAACATAAAAGCCAAATACGCTGAGGTAGTGCTTCAATACACCCTCGTCAGCCCAGCGGTGAGCATTCAAGCTAATGTGCTGACCAACAGGAGAAAGAAAAAGGAGCCCGAAAAAGGTTTGAACCGCGACGAGCAAACTTAACACCCCGTACTGCTCTGGGTTCAGAACTTCCGTTACCATGCGGAGGCTCAACAAACCCACGCCAATAGTGAAGACCTTCCCGAGGACTATGACGAGGAACTGACCGGAGAACCCTAGCCGCATACTTTGTGGCCTTTCCACTCGCTGTAGTTTACGAGCGTGTTTTCTGGACTGCTATGTTTCTGGACCATATTTACGTTTGACCTGATTCCGGCATACTGCTGTTGCGATGGTGCCACTTGCCCCCCCGATCCGCAGTGCATATGGAATCGCATGGCTTGCTCTAGCCGCTTTCCCGGCAACGCCGATTACCGCGACCACGTGCGCTGGCAGGGGCTATAGAAACCGGTGCAGTGCAATTAACCTCACGTCTAAAGAGGAGCAGTGCAAACGTTGAAGCCGCGCAGCGCCTATGCGCCGCGCGGAACCCCGCGATCGTTGCCGATCAAGTGCGCTGCACTCCGGCGCCCGGTCAGCATTAGCAGAGCCGGTCGTCCCGACCCAGCGATTTCACCGCATCAGCCGCATTAGTTGCTCGCTTAGTTGGCGGTCGAGCTCCGCCAGAGCGAGCTCACCAGCTTGAAAAGCTCATTAGTCCGCCGCAGTACCTTGGCCATGCGTTCGCCGTCTTTTATGGATAGGCCCATCGATCCTCCTGCACGAGCTCACCGAGAAGCACCCACACGGGTTCGAGCCGAGCTGCCTGGCCTTGCGGACCGCCTGTGGGGTTGTTGCAGTAATGCTGCTGTACGGGGCGCCTCTATTGACTCGGGCCACCAAGAATTATCAGCTAAGGCTATCGCGTCGGCCCCTCAAGAGTCGCCCCACTTTCAGGTAGCGACGAGCAATCCACAGCTTATCAGCGACGCCAACATCGAGTCGCGTCAGCATTTGCAAAAAAGCGCGGGCATCTGCGATCGCATTTCTTGTGTTTTCGATATGCGGAAGACTCTTGGTCTGCTGCTCAGGATGTAGCCGATAGCCAAGAACTACTCGTGGAACATTTCCGAATTTACAGCCATCAGCAGACAGTTTTCTCCATAAAAGCAAATCCTCAAGACGGCTATTCGGGTACTCTGAACTACGCAAAATGCTACCGCGAAAGCACACAGAAGGGTGTGCGAATGGGCTGCAGAACGGCAAAGCCGCTCGAATGCCCGCCGCCGATGTTGGATATTTCCATACTGCGCGAGGCGAGGGAAACGTTTGAACAAAGCCACCGCAGACGTCCAGATCATTCTCCAGCATGTACGCGAGCGTCGCCCTGGTCCGTCCATGCACGTTTACGTCGTCTGCGTCAAGGCGAAACACATAGTCGCCAGTCGTCATTTGTATGGCTAGATTGAGTGCAGCAGCAACGCCTTCATTGCTGTTCTTCCGAAACACCTTTACGGCAGGCTGACAGGAATATCGCGCAAGAACATCCCTTGTTTGGTCAGTCGACCCATCATCAACAACAATAATTTGCCGCACCGGGAAATCGTCAGCCAAAATGGAATCGACTGCTTCCGCTATGGTGGAAGAGCAGTTGTAAGCCGGTATAATGTAATCGACAGTCCGTCCGTTCACATCAAAGCACCTTTGCCATAAGGCTCCTAAAGAACAACGTTCCGTGCGGGCCGCCCTGGAGATCTTGCGTGGGCGGGAAGCGCAAGCCAACACTCGGCCGGCGGGTGACAGTCCGGTCGAGTGAATACCGGTCGGTCGTCGAAATGACGGCTGTGGCGGAGCTGATGCCGCTGTGCCGAATTGTTCATGTCAAAGTGTTAGAAATGCTAAACACGTTCTCACCATGAAGAACAAAGTCTCGGTTTCGCAAAGCGATCGCCTTTAGAAAGTTCTTTGAATTGCCCTGCCGGGGAAGCATCCAGTCGTGCAACTCGATTATTAGCACCGGAAACTCGTCAATCCATTCGATTCCTTTCTCAAACAGGTTCTCCTCAAAGCCCTCGATGTCGATTTTGATTGCGAAAGGGATCGCACCGCGGCGTGCGTGCTCGGTAAGAATCGAAGAGATTGAGACCAGCTGAATTGCGCCCTTCGGGTCCGCCTCTACTTGGTATGCCCAGTTCCCCTGCCCTCGATTGCAGAGCGTTGCGCGCATGCTCGAACTTGCCACTCCTGCATGCAGGTACGTTACGTCAGCGGCACGATTATTAAGTTTAGCTTGTGCCAAATTCGCCTCGTCCGGCTCGATCGCTACGATATGGGCGTGAGGGTAAGTCTCCGAGAAATAGCGAACTGACATTCCGCTGTTAGCGCCACAGTCAATGATCAAAGGCTTTTGCCCAGACGAAACGATTCGTTCGTACAGCGCCCGCAATTCCTCCCCACGCCGCAGTCTTTCGAAACCATAGTCGTTATTGGCAAATATTTGTCTCACCACCTGTACATCGACCAAGTCGCGCACATTGACGGTAAACCACCGCCGCGCTATCCGATCATAGATGACTTGGGTTTGAAGGACGCCAGGAGTGAGCACCAGAAAACGGCTGAGAGTGCTAAACGGAAGCCGCGCCGAAAGCGTCCCGACGTCCTTGACCCACGCGCCCATGAGTTTAACGCGCTGTCTGAAAGATAAGGCTGTGAGCATCTGTAGTTCGAAATATCGTAAATTCAACAGCGCATCGGCTATGGCAATGTCCTCAAGTCCCATGCCGCGACGATTTCATGGCGGCAGCAGCGGTATGGCGCAGCGGACCAGCGGCGGCGGCCATTGACGCGTGCTGGCAAGCGCCACCGAAGTGCCGTAGGGCTAGGTCCCGAGCTGGCCCCCGACGCTGCGGGACGTGAGATCGCTCTGCGGAGTGCGCCAGTCGAAGCGGGGGTTTCGGTGAGGTCGCCGTTTTTCAGTATGAAGCTGCGGTGCTGGATGTTGGGCCCCTCGCAGCTACAGTCCACCCGCTGCGTGTCGAAGGAGGTGCCATTAATGATGTTGCTCTTGTCCAGCAGGGACTCGGCGAGGCAGGAGCCGTCTTGGCCCGTGATGCCCGTGACCAAGGCCACCTTGCTGTCAGTGCTTTGATGCGTTGTCATGCAATTCTCTCGTGGATTGCGTCGGCCGGTGCACCACGCGCCCGTAGCTGTCGTCCAGGCGAACGACATCGTCCTCACCCAGATAGCTGCCCGATTGCACTTCGATCATCTCGAGCGGCGTCTTGCCGGGGTTGTGCAGACGGTGCACTTCGCCCAGGGGGATGTAGGTGGACTGGTTTTCGGTCACTAGGAAGGTGTCCTTGCCCCGGGTCACTTCGGCCGTGCCTTTGACCACGATCCAATGCTCGGCGCGCTGATAGTGCTTCTGCAAGCTGAGCGACGCGTTGGGCTTGACGATGATGCGTTTCACCTGGAAGCGTGGCCCAGCCTCGATGCTGTCGTAGCTGCCCCAGGGGCGATGCACCTTGCGGTGGGTTACGGCTTCGGGGCTGCGGCGTGCTTCAAGCTCGGCGACCACTGCCTTCACCTGTTCGGCCTTTGCGCGGCGCGTCACCAGCACCGCGTCTGGCGTGTCCACGATCACCACGTCGTCCATGCCCAGAGCCACCACACGACGGTGCGGCGCGTGGATGTAGACGTTGCTCGAATCGACGGCGACGCCCTGCCCTTCGATGCGGTTGCCATGTGCATCGGGCTCGGTCATGTCGGCCACCGCATTCCAGCTGCCCACGTCACTCCACAATGCGCGGAAGGGATACACGCGCACCTGCGGGTGCCGCTCCATCACGGCGTAGTCAATGCTTTCGCTGCGGCAGGCGTGCAGCGGCGCGGCGGCGGGGCGCACGAACACGCCGTCGCGCTCAGTCGTGACCATGGCCTCGCGGCAGCTTGCGAGGATGTCCGGAGCCTGCTCGTCCAGCGCTGCCAGCAGGGTGTCCGCTCTGCACAAAAAGATGCCGGCGTTCCACAGCACCGAGCCGCCCAGGAGCATTTCCTGCGCCAGTGTGGCGTTAGGCTTCTCGATGAAGCGGCGCACGACGTGGCTGCCGTCGCCGATCGC
Source organism: Ramlibacter sp. AN1015 (assembly GCF_037726105.1). NCBI lineage: Bacteria > Pseudomonadati > Pseudomonadota > Betaproteobacteria > Burkholderiales > Comamonadaceae > Ramlibacter > Ramlibacter sp. AN1015. Next base: position 114,520 of record NZ_JBBJUM010000006.1, on the reverse strand, counting down.
CTCGCCCTGCTCGATGTAGCCGTATCCGGTGCTGGGGAAGGTGGGCAAAACGCCGAAGGTGACGATGGTGCCCCCGACGTTGGCTGACCGTGCGGCGTTGCGCATCATTTCGGCGAAAGCCGCGACGTCGGGTATGTGGTGGTCGGACGGGGAAAACAGCAGGAGCTGCTCGGGGTGAGCGGCGTGCAAAGCCGCCAGCGCCATGGCGCAAGCGGTGTTGCGAGGCACCGGCTCTAGCAGCACGCTGCCGTGCAGGCCGGCTTCTTCCAGGCTTTCGGCAACCAGGAACCGGTGGTCTTCCGAGCCGACACAAATGGCGCCCGGCTGCCCCGGCTCGGCGCAGAAGCTCGCCACGCGTTCCAACGTAAGAGCCAGCAGGCTCTTGCCCTGGATCAGGGGAACGAATTGCTTTGGGTAGGCCTTGCGGGAGAGCGGCCACAAGCGCGTGCCGGAGCCACCGCACAAAATCACCGGCTGAATCATGAATTCGTTCCCTGGTGGTCCTGCTCAGTAAGGGCGAACGATCGAACTGCCTCTCTCGCGTGATCGTACGACCACCTGCCGCTCACTTCCGCTTCCGGCGGCGCATATCCGGGTACCAAAAGCCTCAAGGCGCTCCTGATGGATTGAGCGTCGCGCGAAATGCCATCGCATGCGAGTAGTTCAAGCTGCATGCGTAGAACATGCCACGCCGGGAAGCTCTCATGCCCCTTCATCACCCGCGGGTGCGAGGTCGCAATCGGGTTATTTTTAATGAGCAGCTCCTCATAGAGCTTCTCACCGGGTCGCAAGCCCGTGACGGCAAGTTCGATGTCGCCATCCGGGTTGGCCGCGTCACGTATCATCATGCCCGACAGCTCCACCATCTTGCGCGCGAGGTCAATCACTTTCACCGGCTCGCCCATATCTAGCAGGAACACCTCGCCCCCTTCGGCCATGGCACTCGCCTGGATCACCAGTTGCGCCGCTTCCGGAATCGTCATGAAGTAGCGCGTGATCTCCGGGTGCGTGACCGTGATCGGCCCGCCCGCGCGGATCTGGCGGCGGAACAGCGGAACCACAGAGCCGCTGGAGCCCAGCACGTTGCCAAAGCGCACCATTGAAAAGCGCGTTGGCCCACCTTCCGCAGCAAGCGCCTGCAGCACCATCTCGGCCAGGCGCTTGCTCGCGCCCATGACATTGGTTGGCCGCACCGCCTTGTCGGTGCTGATCAGGACGAAGTCGCTGACCTGGTGCTCACGCGCGAGCAAGGCCATGTTCATGGTGCCGAACGTGTTGTTCCGGATGCCTTCAGCGGGGTTGTGCTCTACTAGGGGGACGTGCTTGTAGGCCGCCGCGTGATAGATGGTGTCCGGCTTCCAAGTGGCCAAAATGCGGCTGATGTGCTCCCGATCTCTCACGGAGGCGAACAGCGGTACCAGCTTCAGCGGCAGTCCTTGTGTGCTGGCTTCCAGTTCATGATGAATCGCATACAGAGCGAACTCACTCACGTCCAGCAGCACCAGCGCTGAGGGTGCCAGCTTTGCGATTTGCCGGCACAACTCGCTGCCGATGGAGCCCCCGGCGCCGGTGACCAACACCACCTTGCCAGTGATCTTGCTGCGCAAAAGATTTTCGTCCGGCACTACCGGGTCCCGCCCTAACAGGTCCTCGATATCTAAGTCACGCAGATGATCGACCTTCACGCGTCCCCGCGCGATGTCGTGCAGGTCCGGCAGGGAACGCACGTGAAGAGGCAACCCGAGCGACTGAATGCCACGCACGATCTCGGCACGCCGCGCGTGGCTGGCCGACGGGATGGCAAGCAGGATTTCTGTAATACCTTGCGCGCGGACTACGCGTCCTAGATCGTCGCTGGAGTAAATCCGTAGCCCGCGGATCGTCGCACGCTGCAGAGAAGGCGCGTCATCGACAAAACCGCGCACGACCATTTCTCGGCTGCTTGCCAAGAGGGCCGCCAGCTGGCGGCCGGCATCGCCTGCGCCATAGATCAGTACTTGCGCCTGATTTGCACAAGCGTGGCTTCTTGTTGCCGCCGAGGCCAGCCAATGCCTTGCGGCCGCGCGGGCGCCACTCGTCGCCAAAAATAAAAGCACGGGCACCAGCACCCCCAGAGTGCGGGGCATGATGCTGGCGCCGATGACGGTAAACAGCGCGGCGAAAATGCCGCCAAAGATCAGGGATGCGCGGGCCAAGACGGCGCCGCCATCGTGCCGCAGTAGCACGCGGTACAACCCGGAAAAATAGAACAGCGGCATCGCCATGCCGATCGTCCATGCGGCCGTCCACCACTGCGCCGGGCCGAACGAGCCCCAGTACCCGATACGTAGACCGAAGGCGAGCCAGACCACCACCATGCACAAGCAGACGTCCATGGTGATCGTGATCACCTGCTTTGCGCGACGCGGCAGTACCAGCAATCGCGCAGTGAGTTGGCTGCTCATAACTTTCGAACCCTCCGCCCCAAGCTCGTTATCGTCAGCGCCAGCACGAGGCCTGCACCGTCTGCCATCAGGTCACGCCACTCGGCGAATCGATGCGGCAGCATCCACTGCAGCAACTCGATTCCAGCGCCAAAACACAGCAACGAAAGCTGGCAACGGGCCACAGCACACGGGTACGCGCGCTGGCCCAATAAACCTAGAACCACGAACGCCAGCACGTGGTCGCTCTTGTCCCAGCCCGTCGTGGGCACCGGCCCTTGAATTGGCATGGTCGCCAGCACCAGCACCGCGGCGCAGCAGGCAAATAAAGCCAGGCGCCATTGCGATGGCCCACGCACTTGCAAAGTGGTGTTCACGCGCTGGCCGCCTGAAAAACTTGGCTTGCGACGGTGCAAGTACGGTCAATCTCGGCTGCAGACAGCGTGGGGTGCACCAAGAACATGACACTGGTCTCCCCGAGCGCACGAGCAACAGGCAGTCGCTCGGCGGGTCGCCAGCCGGTGCCTTCGAAGGCCTTCTCCAGGTACACCTCTGAGCACGAGCCCTGATAGCAAGGCACGCCTTCAGCGTTGATCTCTTCGACAATCCGATCGCGGCTCCAACCAGGTGCCAGCGCCTGCGGACGCACGTAGACGTAGCACTTGTAGTGCGCGTGGACACTGTCCGCAGCTACGGCCGGGACTCGCGCCACCGGGTAGGGCTTGCACGCATTCCAAACTGCATTCGCATACCGTGTGCGGGCGCCCGTCCACTCGGCCATGCGCCGCAGTTGGATGCGCCCGATGGCCGCCTGCATCTCGAGCATCCGCCAGTTGGTGCCAAAGCTCTCGTGCAACCAGCGGAAGCCCGGCGGGTGCTCGCGCTCATACACGGCGGCGTAGCTCTTTCCATGGTCCTTATAGGCCCACATGCTGCGCCAGAGCGCCTCCTCTGACGTGGTGACCATGCCGCCTTCGCCACCGGTCGTCATGATCTTGTCCTGGCAGAAGCTCCAGGCACCCACGTGCCCGATCGAGCCGACGCTGCGGCCCTTGTAGCGCGCACCGTGGGCCTGGGCACAGTCCTCGATCACCTTCAGCCCGTGATTGCGAGCCAGCTCCATGATCGGGTCCATGTCGCACGGCCAGCCGGCAAGGTGCACGCAAATCACAGCTCGGGTGCGCGGGGTGATCACCTTTTCGATGGTGGCCGCGCACAGACTGCCGCTGTCTGCATCCACATCCGCAAACACAGGCACTGCGCCGGCGGTGACCACACTGGAAGCGGTCGCCATGAAGGTGCGGGGCGGGACGATAACTTCGTCGCCAGGGCCGATCCCCAAGGCCTTGAGCGCCACGTCCAGCGCCAGGGTACCGTTGGCCAATGCCACCGCGTGCTTCGCTCCGCACCAAGCGGCAAACTCGGCTTCGAAGGCGCGACACTCGCCACCCGTCCAGTAATTGACCTTGTTGGACAGCAGCACGGCGCGAACGGCATCGGCCTCTTCCGCCGTGAAGCTTGGCCATGGAGAGAACTTCGTATTCAGCATGGGTGCTCCCCGCGGCGCTGCAATTTTCGAGCGGGATTGCCGACGACTGTCAGCCCGTCAGCGACGTCTTGGATCACTACCGCACCTGCGCCGACGAGGACGCCGGCACCGACTCTCGCGCCCTGCTTAATCACAGCGCCCGCTCCCACCCAGCTGCCCGAACCGACAGTGACGTTGCCCAGAAGATGTGCACCAGGTGTGACATGCACGGCGTTGCCAAGGTGGCAGTCGTGGTCGATGGTGGCGCCCGTGTTGACGATGCAGGCCTGCCCGACCTCGGCATCGATGTTGATCACCGCACCGGCGACGACCACGGTGCCGGCCCCCAGCTTGACGCGAGGGCTCACCCACGAGAACGGATGCACGATGGTCGCGATCGGCGTGCCCTGTTCGACGAGCGCACCGTGCTTTCGCCACCGGATGGCGCAATCACCGATGGCTACGACGACGCCTTCGTAGCGGCCTTTGCGCCTCAGTAGCTCGGCTGTGTCACCGACGACCTGCCAGTGGTCGTTGTTGGGAGCTTCAGGCCATCTGTCGTCGAAGAAGTCGATAGTGTCCCAGCCGGCAGCGATCGCCGTGTCTGCGACCACTTTGCCGTGCCCGCCGCAACCCAGAATCGCCAGGCGTTTCACCGCTCACTGCCTGAGAATCTGCCCATGGTCGCTTCACCGGGGGCGGAAATACCCGATCGCGCAAATACGCAGATGATCGTTTTTCCAATGATCTTCAGATCCAGCCAGAAGCTGCGCTTGTCCACATACCAGACATCGAGCTTCAGTTTCTGTTCCCAGCTGATGGCGTTGCGTCCATTGACCTGCGCCCAGCCCGTGATGCCGGGCCGCACCTCGTGGCGACGGGACTGCTCCGGCGAGTAGAGCGGAAGGTACTCCATCAGCAAAGGGCGCGGGCCGACAAAGCTCATCTCGCCCTTCAGGACGTTCCACAGCTCCGGCAGTTCGTCCAGGCTGGTGGCGCGCAGCATGCGCCCGAATGCCGTAAGTCGCTCGGCATCGGTGAGCAGCGCCCCATCTGGGCCCCGCTCGTCGGTCATGGTGCGGAACTTGACCATCTGAAACGGCACCCCGTTTAGCCCCGGCCGGAACTGTCGAAACAACACCGGTCCGCCCAGTTTTACTCGGACCAGAAGGGCCAGCAGCAGTATCAGCGGTGAAAGCGCCATGGTCAGAACTAGAGCAGCGGCGAAATCGCACGCGCGCTTGAGGACTCCTGCGCTGGAAGTAACCCGAGCTTTCGCAGGCTGCCTGCGCTCTTTGCCGGTGGCGATAAAGTTGGACTGCACAAAGTACTCAGTAGGTGCGATCACCAGCACGCGCTGCGGCGACCTGCATTCAAACTCTTGGCGTGGCCCCAGCGCCCCTCCCCCTCCATGCAACGGAATCTGCACGGTTGGAAGTGCCTCCCCCACACCTCATCGGGCGCCGATGGTAACTCATCATTTTTAGAACGAGTTTGACCCGACCGCACGCAGCAAGCATTTCCCGCGGTGCTGTTGCCGTTGTGCAAATCGAGCACGAAACCCTTGACACGGTGCGGCGTCGTTGGCGTTCATCGACCCAATGACTTCATCCGGAACACCGCTTTTTTTGGGGCCGCGTGCACTATTGGCTGGCCCTACGGGCCGATCGCGCAAGCGGCGCGGCTGCGACCGCTGCTTGCGAGATCCGCAAGCGTGGCGACGACAATGGCATCAGCCGAATGAAGGCGTGGATAGCGTCAATGAAGGCGATCGAGGCAGAGCCCTTGGTGCGGCTCAAGACGTCGCGGACCAGCAGATGCAGTCGGTTTTCACCATCGTGCGGCGAGACCGTCACCGTTGAGTGCTGCGCGGGATGGCCTGTGGGATGAATGTGCTGCGGCCCGTAACGGAGGACAGGCGGACATACTCGCGTTCACACTTCCGACGGCAAATCCGACGTTCTGACGAGCCGAGGGACGCCGCAACTTGGCATTGCGCGCGTTGGCTATCGCCACGCCTGCCGTCGAGACGCGGTAGCCTGCGGCTAGCCGCCAGCACCTGCGCCTTTGCAATCCTGGCTGTGACGTCTGTGCCGCCGAGCGGCCAATCGGCGCCGCTTGAACTATGTGGCGTTTAGCGAAGCGTCGCGGAAAGAGGGCAAGTTCGCCGAACGAAGCTGCATGGCAACGCGTTCGAATTCCATCAGCGTGCTCAGAGCAGCGACCAGCTCCCTCATCATCTCAGCCTGCCTGGGGAGCGACACGGCAGCCGCAAGCAGCCGAGACTTTGCTGCACTTGCCTGATCTTCCTCGCTGCCTTGCACCTTCCGCACGTACTGATCCAATTCATCTCGACAGAGTACCTGCGGCCAGCTGTGAAAACAGGCGCAAGGCAAGCTCGCGAGCTCGCGCGACCTGTGCACCATAGACATGCGCGACTTCGGCTACGCGATCCGGCGCGGCCGGGTGGTTCGAAACGGTCATCAGTCCCCTTACTTCGCGCGCGCGGGCCCCTTCGACGAGCCCGCGTGAGATTCTTGACAGTCAGTGCACGTGTAGCCGGGCACCGGCCCACCCTCACAAGCCGCGCGAGGCAGGGAGTTGCAGGTCGTATCCTCCAGCGCACGACTCAGGGCACACGATGCCGGCGCTGCGCTGGGATCAACGGCTCGCCATCCGCGCTGATGGCGATGCAAGGTCCGGTAGCCGGAGCGACTCGTACACATGAGTGCAGCATCGCTCGCGTGCACTGCGCGCCGATCGACTAGCTCCAACTCTTGCACTAGGCACAAATACAAGCGCGCCCGCCGCTTCGGGCAATCGCACGGCGACGGTGTGACCAAGAAGGGGCTGTGCTGCACTTGCCGCATCGGTCAACGGCATCAGCGCGGGCACGTCAGCAAGTGGCGCGATCGCTCTTTGCTACACCAGCGTGCCGACATAAGCCAGCTGGAGGCTGAAAGTGGTCGCAAACGGCCTAGTTCGGCTTAAAAAGCGCAATCGAGTGGTGATGGCCATCCACAGTGTTGGCGTTCACCACCACGACAGCTCCGCTTGCCAGCGGAAGGTAGAACATGTCGGGCGAGTAACTGGTCATGCCTCGATGGTTCGTCCATGTTCGAGCAGGCCTGAACCGCACCCCGTCGATGGGGCGGTTGTAGTGCAAGACGTCGTATTGGTCGCTGGGCGAATCGGCGTTGAGCAGGCGGGTGACTGTGCCCGCAACAGGATCGACTCGGGCCATCTGTACGGCCCCCGCGTTGTAGAAGCCGGTCCAGCCACTCGCGATGTTGCTTACCTCCCAGTAGCGAACGACCGCAGACTCAGGAGGAAGGTCGAGCCGACGCGCCGGCGCGCCGACCAACACGGTGCGACGCGGCGCCAACTCGTCACCTGCGGGGTTCATGGTTCCGTACAGCGTAAGAAGCCCATCGAAGCCGCGGAAGGCGAACAGCCGTGCCCGTGCGCGGGATGCTCCTTTTGCCTCCTTGAGGTCAAAGCCGCCTCGTGGATTGGTCACCAAGGCAAGCGTCGGAGCGTCCTTGCAAGCCTGCTCTTCGAACAAGCCGTTCTCGCATACGGAGGCCGACCCGCTTTCGTGCAGTGACACGCGAGAAAATGAGTGCCCGGGAGCGGCACTCTGACCCACCGTAGCCGCTCCGGACTCCAGCATGTTCCACACGCCTTTGAGTTCTGGGACAGCATGCATTTGCACTGGAAACACGTGACCGATGGCAGACGACTGCCAATCGTCTGGTTGCTGCGAACTAGTTGCTCGGAATATGCCGGCGCCGTGTTTGCCGATGGCAAAGGTGACCGTTTCAACCTCTCCACGTTCATTCCGGCCGACCGCGGTGAACTCGCACGGTGCGATTGGGCTCAGTGTCCAACCAGCTGCGGAGGAATCGTCAGGCCAATACATCATCGCTTCGAAGTCGAAGCGCCCGGTATGGGTGCGCCCGTCTAGCGCGATGGAGCGGTACGTCCCGCTTGCAGCTGCCGGGCAGCCTGCCAGGTGCTGCGCCAGCCGCCCCGGTGGCGAGGAGGCAGCGCTCTTGAGCGCAGGAAGATCTGCAGGCGAGGGCTCGGGCGCGCCGCCCCCGCAGCCTGCGAGGGCTAAGGCACATAGGAGCGCTGATGCTGTAGACGCGTTCAACATCTTCATTGCGGCTGCTGAGTTCGAGGGAGTGGGGACCATAGACTTCTCCAAAGGCCAGAAGCACATGCCCTTCCCTGGCGCGGCAGAACCCTGCGCAAAAGATCACGATCGTGTCTCTGGACGGTGCACGCACAGCGCAAACAGCCCGCAGTTGAGGCGCTTCAACCGAAAGCCGCGCCCTGGCGGAAGCCTCGAAACGGAAGCAGTGTTGAACAGGGGGCCAATTGGAACTCGAAGCGATGCAGCCGCCCGTCCGGGTCACTGGGTGCAGGAGCAAGCAAAGGACTGAATAGAAGGCTGAGCCACATCAGCTAGGGAGCAGTAACAATGAAACGCGTAGATGCCGTGGATGCCAAGTCGAGTCGATCAACCACCTGCCCAGCGTGATGCACCAGAGCCTCGAGAGCTTCGTCGGCGCGATGCGCTGACGCACCCCGCACCTGTGGGCCCCTCACCCCGCCCGAAAGATGAAGTACACCGCGCCGACCAGGCACAGCGCGGCCCACAGATAGTCCAGCTTGAGCGACTCTCCCATGTAGAGCGCGGCGAAGGGCACGAACACCGACAGCGTGATCACTTCCTGCAGGATCTTCAGCTGCCCCAGGCTGAAGCCGGCCTGCTGGTAGCCGATGCGGTTGGCCGGCACCTGCAGCAGGTATTCGGCCAGCGCGATGGCCCAGCTCACCACCGCCGCGATCCACCACGGCGCGGTGGCGAGACTGCGCAGGTGGCCGTACCAGGCGAAGGTCATGAAGACGTTGGACGCGATCAGCAGCAGGACGGTGTGCAGGGCGGGAGCGGTGGGCATGGCGGCGCAAGCATACGGCTGTGCAGCCAGACGTGGCGCGCCGCGCGGGCGCCGCCGTAGGACGCCGCCGGATTCCTGCGCGCGGCGGCCACCTCGGTCGCGGGCGCGCCACAGAATTGCCGCATGAACGCACGCATCACGCCGCCCGTCCCCCAACCCCTCGCCCGTCGCTTCGAGGGCCGCGTGGTCATCGTCACCGGCGCGGGATCAGGCATCGGAGAAGGGATCGCGCGATGGTTCAGCGCGGAAGGCGCGGCCGTCGTGCTGGCAGGTCGCCACCGCGACAAGCTCGAACGCGTCGCGCGCGATCTGCCGCCCACGCAGACCCTGGCGCACGTGGCCGACGTGTCGCGCTATGAACAGGTACAGGCGCTGGTGGACGCGGCGGTCGAGCGATTCGGCGGACTGGACGTGCTGGTCAACAACGCGGGCATCGCACCCGAGGGCCGCATCGACGAAGCCAGCCTGGACGACTGGGAGCGGACCATGGCCACGAATGCGGGCGGGGTGTTCCATGGCTGCCGCGCCGCCATGCCGCACCTGGCCAGGCGCCGCGGCTGCATCGTGAACATGGCTTCGGTCTCTGGACTGGGCGGCGACTGGGGGCTGTCGTTCTACAACGCGTCCAAGGGCGCGATCATCAACTTCACCCGGGCCCTGGCGCTCGACCACGGGAGCGACGGCGTGCGGGTGAACGCGGTGTGCCCGAGCTTCACGCTCACGCCCATGACCGAGGACATGCAGTCCGACCAGGCGCTGTTGCTGCAGTTCGGCGAGCGCATGCCACTCGGCCGGCCCGCGACCCCGGCCGACGTGGCCGCCGTGGTCGCGTTCCTCGCGAGCGGCGATGCGGCGATGGTGACGGGCGTCGCCTTGCCGGTAGACGGCGGCATCAGCGCGTCGAGCGGGCAGCCGAAGATGTCGTGAGCGACGCCGGCCGGGGGCGGGCTCTCGCGCCCCGCCAGGCTCAGAGCTTGACGCGGCCGCTGTCGACGATCTTCTTCGTCGCGGCGAGCTGCTCGTCCATGAAGCTCTTCACGCGCGCCGGCTCCCAGCCCACCGAATCGAAGCCCAGTTCGGCGAGCTTGGACTTCACCTCGGGCAGCAGCACGATGCGATTCATCTCGGCGGTGAGCTTGTCCACCACCGCCTTGGGCGTTTTCGCCGGAGCGAACAGCGCGCCCCATCCCGGCATGTCCACCGCCGGCAGGCCGAGTTCGGCGAAGGTGGGCACGTTGGGGTAGCTCGGCGAACGCTCGGCCGTCCCGACCGCGATCGGGCGGATCCGCCCCGGGTAGCGGTGCACGCCGCCCACCGAGGTGAAGGCCGCGTCGATCTGCTCGCCCAGCAGGGCCTGCAGCGCCGGCGCCTCGCCCTTGTAGGGCACGTGCAGGATGTTCAGGTCCGCCGCCGTGTTGAACAGCTCGCCCACGAAGTGGCCGCCCGAGCCCTGGCCGTACGAGCCGTACGAGAGCTTGCCCGGCTGCGATTTGGCCAGCGCAATGAACTCCTTGAGCGTCTTGGCCGGCAGCGATTCGCGCACGCCCATGGCGATGGGCGTCAGGGCCAGCATGCTGACCGGCACGAAATCTTCGGTGCGGTAGCCGGGCTTGGGCATGAGCACCTGGTTGCTCAGGAAGGCGCTGTAGCCGAGCAGCAGGGTGTGGCCGTCGGGCGCGGCCTGCGCCACCGAGGCCGCGGCGATGGAGCCGCTCGCGCCGGGCTTCGACTCGACGATGACGGCCTGGCCCAGGCTCTCGGTGAGCTTCTGGCCGATCAGCCGCATCATGGTGTCGTGACCGCCGCCGGCCGGCGTGGGAATGACGAACTTGATGACGCCGGTGGGGAACTGGGGGGCCTGGGACCAGGCGGGGGCGCCGACACCGGCTGCGAGGGATCCGAGGCCGAGGGCCACGGCTTGGCGGCGGTTGATGTTCATCGCGAGTCTCCGGTTGTTGCAGTCGAGGAAGGTGTGCAAGCGGGCTTCGCAGCGGACAAGCCCCAAGGCGCGACAGGAGTCGTCGCCGGGCTTCCCGTGTGAATGGTTGGACCATATGCATTTGTCCGGCGTCCGTCAATTCGGGCTAGGGCTAACCCTGAGCCAGGGGTGCGCTGTATTACGATCGCCCGCACAAAGGTTCACCCATGCCAGAAACTCGCCCGCCACGCGGCGGCGCACCCAGCACCGCGACCAGCCCTGCCCCAACCGACAAGGCCTCGCGGCCCATGTTCGAACCGGTGCGTGTGCGCCGCACTTTCGAAGTGGTGTGCGACCAGGTGCGCCGGCAGCTCGCCCGCGGGCAGCTGCGCCCCGGCGACCGGCTGCCGGGCGACCGCGAACTCGCCGAGCAGTTCGGCATCAGCCGCAGCGGCGTGCGCGAGGCGCTGCGCAGCCTCGAATCGGCCGGCCTGGTCGAGGTGCGCACCGGCGTCAACGGCGGCTTCTACATCCACAGCGGCGACGCCACCGGCCTCACGCGCACGGTACAGGACATGGTGTCGCTCGGGCGCGTTCCGATCGCCGACCTCACCGAGGCGCGCATCGAGCTGATGGGTGTGGCGATCCGGCTCGCCTGCGCCCGCGCCACCGAGGCCGAGCTCGACGCCATCGAGGCCGACATCGACCACCACACGGCGCTCTTCGAGCGTGGCCGCGGCTCACGCAACACGCGCTCGGTGATCGAGTTCTACCGGCTGATCGCGCGCGCCACGCACAACCAGGTGATCGTGATGATGGTGGACGCGCTGTCCGAGATCATCCGCACGCTGCTGGCCCGGGTCGATCCGCAGCCGCGCCAGGACATCATCCAGGTGCGGCGCACGGTGCTGGCCCTGATGCGCGCGCGCGATGCCGAAGGCGCCGCCGCAGCGATGGCCACCCACCTGCAAGCCATCAGCGAGTACCTCGAAAGCGAAAGTCGCAAGCCCGACCGGCGGCGCCGGGTCGCCTGAGCGCCGGCCTGCCCACAAGAACACCAGAAAGACGGAACCTCCCATGCCCCGGACCCGACAGAGCGCCCTCCCCGTGGACGCACCGCGTGCCGAATCGGCCGCCGCCACGCCGCCGCTGTTCCAGCCGGTGCGCTCGGCGCGCGCCTTCGAGGAAATCGCGATGCAGATCCGCCAGGAGCTCGCCGACGGCCGGCTCAAGGTCGGCAGCCGGCTGCCCGCGGAGCGCGCGCTGGCGCTGCAGTTCGGCGTCTCGCGCAATACCCTGCGCGAAGCCCTGCGCTCGCTCGAACACGCCGGGCTGATCCGCCTGCAAAAGGGCGCCAGCGGCGGCGCCTTCATCAGCCAGGGCTCGGGCAACGCCATCATCAGCAGCATGCTGGACCTCTACCACATGGGGTCGCTCACCCCCGACCAGCTGACCGAGGCGCGCATCTGGCTCGAATCGGTGCTGGTGCGCGAGGCCTGCGCCCGCGCCACGCCCGAAGACCTGCAGGCGCTGCGCGACAACGTGGCCGAAGCGGCGCAGGCGGCGGCCGAAGGCGACTTCAACCACCGCGCCGCGGTCAACCTTGACTTCCACCGCATCCTCGCGCGCATGACCGGCAACCCGATCATGATGATCGTGATGGACGGGCTGCTCACGGTGCTGGCGCAGTTCATCCAGACCATCGGCGAGTACGAGAACACCTTCGTGCTGCCCTCGCGCAGGCGCTTCATCAAGCACCTCGAAGAGGGCGACGCCGAGGCCGCGGTGGCGGAGATGGAGACCAGCCTCAAGCGGCTGCAGCGCGGCTATCTCTCGCGCGTCGAGCAGAAGAAGGAGCAGCCCCCGGCACCGGTGCGGCGCCGCGCGCCTGCCGCGAAGAAGAAGGCGGCCTGAGCGCCAGTCATCACCACGCGCTGGCGGCGATCACGCTGGGCATGGCCACCAGCGGACGTGACCATCCAGGGTGCATCGACGTCAGCGACGCCTGGAGCATGCGACAGGGCCCAGCCCTCGGCGCACTGCTCATTCGCTGCTGCCGTCCCGCGCACCGGCCGCGAATCGCCCGATACGCCAGCCCGCCGCCAGCGCCGGCCCGAGCGTGGTGCCCGGCCCCGGATAGCTTCCGCGCATGACCGATGCGGCATCGTTGCCGCAGGCGAAGAGCCCGGGGATCGGCGCATCGTCCTCGCCGAGCACGCGTCCTTGGGCGTCGGTCGCCAGGCCGCCGCTGGAGGCCGCGTCCGCCGGCCACATCGCCAGTGCGCAGTAGGGCGGCGTCTCGACCGGCCCGAGGCAGGGGTTGGGCGCGTGCTCCGGATCGCCGTTGAAACGGTCGAACTCGCTGTCGCCCTTGCCGAAGTCCGCATCGCGCCCGGCGCGTGCGAACGTGTTGCTGCGATCGATGGTCGCCTGCAGCGCCGCCACGCCGACCCCGATGCGGCCGGCGAGGGCCTCGAGGGTGAACGCGGTGTGCACATAGCCGCGTGCCACCCACGTCTCCAGGCGCCGGGTGCCCGGCGGAATCGCGCCGAGGCCGTAGCGGCGCACGAAGCGCGCGTCGCACACCAGCCAGGCGGGCGGGCGACCCGCATCGCGCGGCAGCGCCAGCATGGCTTCGACGAAGTGGTGGTACGAGGCGGCCTCGTTCACGAAGCGCCGGCCGCGCGTGTCCACCGCCACCAGGCCGGGCTTGGCGCGGTCCAGGAACAGGTGCGGGAACAGGCCGGTGCTGCCGTCGGGGCGCGCCACCACCGAGACCGGCTGCCAGAGGAAGTTTTCACGGTGCTGCTCGATGCGTGCACCGACCGCCCGTGCCGCCTCGATGCCGGCACCGGCGACGCTCTCGCACGCGAGGCTCTTGAATTCGAAGCCGGCGGGTCCGAGCTCGTCGCGCAGTGCGCGGTGGTGCCCCACGCCGCCGGTTGCCAGCACGACGCCCACCCGTGCACGCAGCACCTGGGTGGCGCCTGCCGCGTCGCGCAGCCGTACGACAGCCACGCGGCCATCCACCCGCTCGAGCGCCTGGAGGCTGCAGCCGAAGCGCATCGCCACGCCGGCCTCGCGCAGGCTCAGGAACAGGCGAGCCACCAGCGCATTGCCCATCACCAGCCGCGTGCCGCGCGGATGCGTCAGCCGGTCGCGCGCATAGCGGGCCACCAGGCGGGCGGCGTGCAGGAAATCCGGCCAGCTCTGCCAGCGCCGCACCAGCGCGCGGATGTCGGCCTTGCCGACCATCATCCCGCCCAGCAGCATGAACTCCGGCATGGGCGGGCGGATGCGATGGAAGTCGGCGCCGAGCAGGCGCCCGTCGAAAGGCAGCGGCGCGAGCGCGCGACCGGCGATCGCGGCGCCGGGCAGGGGCCGGTAGTCGGGGTGCTTGCCCGCGCTGGCGAAGGCCAGGTGCGTGCGCCGCTCCAGGTCGTCCACGGCGGGCCCGGCGCTCGCGAGGAACGCACGGCGCGTGCCGCGGGCGTCGTCGGGGCCTATCAGCGCCTCGAGGTAGCGGGCGGCTTCCTCCACGCTGTCGCCGTGGCCGGCCTCGTGGCCGTGCCGGTTGCCCGGCATCCAGAGCGTGCCGGCGGACGTCGCGGTGGTGCCGCCGACCTGCTGCGTCGCTTCGCACAGCACGACGTTCAGGCCCTCCAGTGCCGCCACCAGGGCGGCGGCCATGCCCCCCATGCCGGCGCCGATGACGACGAGATCGCAGCCATCGCTCGTGCGCGACGCGGCATGCGGCTCGGCAGCGGAGCCGACACCCTCGCCCGCCCGATCCGTCAAGGGCGTCGCCACTGCAGCAGCGAATGGGGCGTGGACGCGTCGGGATGGTGCTCGAACACGCCTTCGACCGCGTCGCCGATGCGCACCGGCTGCAGCGGGTCTCCGAGCAGGTTGCCCACCATGCGCACATCGCCTGCGTGGGGCAGTTCCACCAGCACGGCGAGGTAGGGGCCGTGCTCCTTGAGCGCCGCATGCGCCGGGTGCCACACGCGCTCCCAGCTGAAGATCCGTCCGCGCGGTGCGACCTCGACCCAGGCCGGATCGAAGGCATGGCAGCGGTGGCAGATCCACTCCGGGCCGAACTGCCACTGCGCGCATTGCGTGCAGCGCTGCACCAGCAGCCGCCCCTCGCGTAGGCCCTGCCAGTAGGGAGCCGAGAGCCCGTCGGGCTCGCTCACCGGGATCGGCAGGCCCGGCGGCAGGGCGCGCGCGGGCGGGGGATTCGAAGCGTTCGACGAGTTCACAGCACGGCCTCCGATCCGAGCAGCAGGTTGCTCACCGGCGAGACCATCGGCCCGCCGATCACCAGCGCCACGTCGCTGCGCGCGGCCTGGCTGGTCGAGGTGCCGCGCACCTGGCGCACGGCCTCCAGCACCAGCTCGAAGCCGTGCATGTAGCACTCGGCCAGGTTGCCCCCGCTGGTGTTGAGCGGCAGGCGCCCGGTGGGCGCGAGCAGGTTTTCCAAGGTGAGGAATTCGTTGCCCTCTTCGGGGGCGAAGAAGCCGTGTTCGACCAGCGCCATGAGCACGCCGCCGGTGAAGTTCTCGTAGCTCTGGACCACGCCCACGTCGGCGGGGCCGATGCCCGCCATGGCGTACAGGTCGGGCGCGACGGTGCCGAAGTTCGCCGAGGCGTAGTGCACCGAGTTGTGAGCGTGGGTGCCGAAGCGCGGGCCCGAGCCCGAAGCGGCGCCCAGCAGGTACACCGGCTTGTGCGGGAAGTCGCGCGCGCGCTCGGCATCGACCAGCACGATGGCGGCGGCGCCGTCGTTCTCCATGCAGCAGTCGAACAGGCGGAACGGCTCGACGATCCAGCGCGACGCGTCGTAGCGCGCCTCGTCGAGCGGCTTGCCGTGCATCACGGCGCGGGGGTTGGCCTGCGCGTGGTGGTAGGACGCCATCGCGATGGCGCGCATCGCCTCGTGCCCGATGCCGTGGTCGTGCAGGTAGCGCTGCACGCGCATCGCGAAGCGCTGCGGCGGCGACAGCACGCCGTAGGGCATGAGGTACGCCTTTTCGCCCGAGATGGTGTCGATGCCGCCGGTCTGGCCGAAACGCCCGAACTGGCCCTGCGCGAGCGCGCGATAGACCACCACGCACTCGGCCTGGCCGGTGGCGATGGCGGCGGCGCCGTTGGCGACCGCGGCGCAGCAGCCGCCACCGCCGCCGCCCCACT
The DNA here is from genome assembly GCF_037726105.1 of Ramlibacter sp. AN1015. NCBI lineage: Bacteria > Pseudomonadati > Pseudomonadota > Betaproteobacteria > Burkholderiales > Comamonadaceae > Ramlibacter > Ramlibacter sp. AN1015. Next base: position 98,491 of record NZ_JBBJUM010000006.1, on the reverse strand, counting down.
GCATGAGCGAGGTGCGCAGGCGCGGCAGGCCCAGCGCCGCGGCCAGGCGGGTGGGGTCGTTGCGGTCGTCGCTGTACGAGGAGAAGCCGTCGATCTCGCGCGCGTCGATGCCGGCGTCGGCGCAGGCCGCAAGAATGGCCGTGAGCGCGAGCTTGAACTCGGCGTCGGGTGACTGGCCGTGGCGAAAGTAGGTGGTTTCGCCCACCCCCGCCACCGCCGCGCGCCCGCGCAGGGTGCGCGCGCTCACGTGGTGATCCCGCCCTTCTTGATGACCTCGCCCCACAGGCGCATCTCGTCGGCGATGCGCTTGGCCATCTCCTCGGGCGAGCTGGCGATGGGCTCGACGTTGCGTGCCTCGAAGCTCTTGCGCACGTCCGGCTTGGCGAGCGAGGCGCGCACCGCCGCATTCAGCCGCTCCACCACCTCGGGCGGCATGCCCTTGGGGCCGAGCAGGCCGAACCAGGCCGAGCTGGCGAAGCCGGGCACTTCCTCGCCGATGGCGGGCAGGTTGGGCACGACCTCGCTGGGCTTGGGCGTGGCCACCGCGAGGTAGCGCACCTTGCCCGTGTTGAGCATGGCCGCCCCGTCCAGCCCGGTGACGAAAGCCGCATGGAGCTGGCCGTTCAGGAACGCCGCCAGCATGGGCGCGCCGCCGGCATAGGGCACGTGCTGCATCTTCAGGCCGGAGGCCTGGTTGAAGTACTCGCCCGAGAGGTGCGAAAGCGAGCCGTTGCCGACAGAGCCGTAGTTCAGCTTGTCGCCCTCGCGCCGGCCGTAGGCCAGGAACTCCTTGAGGTTCTTGGCAGGGCTGTCGATGGGCACCGCCAGGATCATGGGCGTGACCACGACGGTGGAGATCGGCTGCAGGTCGGCCACGGGGTCGTAGGGGATCTTGCGCAGCAGCCCGACCACCGCGTTCGGCCCGGTGTTGCCGAACACCAGCGTGTAGCCGTCGGGGGCGGACTTGGCGACGTGGTCGGTGCCGATGGTGCCGCCCGCGCCGGCGCGGTTGTCGATGACCACGGGCTGCCCCAGGAACTCGCTCATGGGCTGCTGAATCGCCCGCGCGACCTGGTCGGTGGTGCCACCGGCCGGGTAGGGAACGACGATGCGCACGGGCCGCGTGGGCCACGAGGCGCCGGACTGTGCATGGGCGGCCCACGGCACGAGCCCGGCCGTGGCGGCCGTGGCCGCCGTCGCGGCGCCGAGCAGGCGGCGGCGGGTGAGCGTGGGGGGTGCGGTGCGCGGGCTGCGATCCATGGCGTGTCTCCTTCGGTGTGTTCGAACGTTGTCCGTGTGCGATGTCCGTCGCGCGAGGTCGCGCGCCTGACGTGCGCCGCAAGAGCGTAGTGGGCGGCGCCGCCCTGCGGGGCAGGCGCATCGCCGCGCGGCAGGCACACGGGAGCCGGGAGCAGGAGGCTCTTCGGTCCAACCATTCTACCTAGGCACACGGCCGTGTGAACCCCCGGGATTCCCCCGTTCGCTGCCCGCCGCGCAGGGCTCAACCCTTCATCGGGGATGCGTTTCGACACGACCGTTGGCGGCTTGGCAACCCTGCCGTGCGCAGAACGGGGTGGACATTGGTTGGACCATAGCCAATAATTTGGACCAACCATTGCCGGGCCGGTGTCGTTCGCGCCGTCGTCCCGAGATCCTTGGCCGCATTCCTCGGACGTATCGCGACCTGCACACCACGCACCCACACCACCGACAGGAGACCTCCCCATGACGCACCCGACGATCTTTTCCGTGGCACTCGCCGTGGGCGGCCTCGTGGCCGCCGCGGCACCCGCGACGGCGCAGGAAAACTTCCCGACCCGGCCCATCACCATCGTGATCCCCTATCCGGCCGGCGGCACCAGCGACGGCCAGGTGCGCATGTTCCAGGAGGCACTGGGCAAGACGCTGGGCCAGCCCATCGTGGTGGAGAACCGGCCGGGCGCCTCCGGCGCCATTGCGGCCCAGCACGTGGCCCGCTCCAAGCCCGACGGCTACACGCTGCTCTACCCGAACAACGGCGTGGTGATCGCGCCGCTGCTCAACGAGAAAGCCGGCTACGACGCGCTGAAGGACTTCAAGCCGGTGACGACCACCACCGCGGTGCCCATGGTGCTGGTGACGAACAAGTCGGTGCCCGCGAAAGACGCCGCCAGCTTCGTCGAGTGGGCGCGCAAGCAGCCCAAGAGCGTGATGTATGCCTCGGCCGGCACCGCGTCCTATGGGCATCTGGCGTCGGCGCGGCTCGCGCAGATGGCGAACATCAAGGTCGAACACGTGCCCTACAAGGGCGAGGCCGCCACCACCATGGCCGTGCGTTCGGGCGACGTGCAGATGCTGCTGACCACGCCCTCGTCGGCCATGCTCGGCCAGGTGCAGCAGGGCAACCTCACGCTGCTGGGGGTGGCGACGCCCCAGCCCTCGCCGGTGGTGCCGGGCGCGCAGCCGCTGAACAAGGTGGTGCCCGGCTTCACCTCGGAGGTCTGGTTCGGCCTGCTCGCGCCCGCCGGCACGCCCGACGAGGTGATCGACAGGATCCACGGAGCCGTGAAGCAGGTGATGGCCGACGAGTCGCTCAAGGCGCGGCTGCAGCCGACGGGCGCCCTGCCCCAGGTCTCCGGTCCCGCTGAACTGGCCAAGATGATGCGCGAGGAGTCGGCGCAGTGGCGCGACATCATCGGCAAGTACAACATCAAGGCCGACTGAGCAGCCCGCGATGCGAACGGAATACGACCTGATCGTCGTCGGCTCGGGTGCAGCAGGCCTGGCCTGCGCCATCACCGCGAAGAAGCGCGGCCTGGACGTCGCGGTACTCGAAAAAGAGCCGGTGTTCGGCGGCACCACCGCGCTCTCGGGCGGCGTGCTGTGGATCCCGCTCACCCACCACGGACGCAAGCAGGACCCCACCGATTCGCTGGACAAGGTGCGCGAGTTCCTGCGGGCCGAGACCGGCGCGTTCCATGACGAGGCGGCGGTCGAGGCCTTCATCGCGCACGGGCCCGAGATGGTCGATTTCTTCGAGCGCGAGACGCAGATGCAGTTCGTGCCGACGCTCTACCCCGACTACCACCCCACGGCACCGGGGGGCGCCGATGTGGGCCGCTCGATCCTGGCGGCGCCCTACGACATCCGCGGCCTCGGCGCCGACATGGCGCGCCTGAAGCCGCCGCTCAAGACCATCACCTTCATCGGGATGATGTTCAACTCGTCGAACGCCGACCTGAAGCACTTCTTCCGTGCGACCAAGTCGCCCGCCTCGGCCTGGTACGTGGCCCGGCGGCTCGCAAGCCACATGAAGGAGCTGGCCCTGCACCGGCGCGCGGTGCAGGTCACCAGCGGCAATGCGCTGGCGGCGCGGCTGGCCCGCTCCGCGCTCGACCTGTCCATTCCCATCCTCACCGACACGCCCGTGCGCAGCCTGCAGCGCGAGGGCGAGCGCGTCAGCGGCGTCGTGGCCGGCGGCGCACAGGGCGAGCGCACGTTCACCGCGCGCCTGGGCGTGGTGCTGGCCTGCGGCGGCTTCCCGCAGGACAAGGCCCGCATCGCGCAGGCCTATCCGCATGTGCAGCGCGGCCACGAGCACCTCTCGCCCACCCCGGCCGGCAACACCGGCGACGGCTGCACGATGGCCGAGTCGGCGGGCGGCGTGGTGGACATCCGCTTCCCCGAGCCGGCCGCCTGGATGCCGGTCAGCCGCGTCGATTTCGGCAAGGGCGAAGTGGGCGTGTTCCCGCACCTGCTGGACCGCTACAAGCCGGGGGTCATCGGCGTGCTGGCCGACGGCCGGCGCTTCACCAACGAGTCGAACTCCTACCACGACGTCGGCGCTGCGCTGCACCGCGCCTGCGCCGGCCGCGCGGAGACCGCCATGTGGCTGGTGTGCGACAAGACGGCACTCGCCCGCTACGGCCTGGGCTACGTCAAGCCCGCGCCCATGCCGATCGGCCGCTTCGTGCGCAACGGCTATCTGCTGCAGGGCCGCACGCTGGCTGAACTGGCCCAGCGCGCCGGCATCGACGCGGCCGGCCTTGAGCAGACCGTGCGCGAGTACAACGTCGGTGCGCAGCGCGGCGAAGACCCGGCTTTCGGCCGTGGCACCACCAGCTTCAACCGCTACCTCGCCGATCCGGCGCAGCAGCCCAACCCCTGCGTTGCGCCGCTCGCGCAGGGACCGTTCTATGCCGTAAAGCTCGTCATGGGCGAACTCGGCACCTTCGACGGCCTGCGCACCAGCGTGGCCGGCGAGGTGCTGCGCCGCGACGGCAGCCGCGTGGAAGGCCTGTACGCAGTGGGCAACGACCGCGCGAGCGTGATGGGGGGCAACTACCCGGGCGCGGGCATCACCCACGGCCCCAACATGACCTTCGGCTATCTCACGGCCCTGCACATCGCCGGGCAGGCTGCGGCCCGCTCCGCAGGCGCCGAGGAGCAGCCGGCGGTCGAGGCGTCGGCATGAGTAGTGCCGTCGTGACACCTGTGCCGCTTGCGGCGGCGGCTGCATCGGGACTGCAGGACGCCAAGGCATTGGTGGACCACCGCATCTACACCATCGCGCTGCGGCAGATGCCGCAGTTCCTGGACGTGTTCCAGCGCCTGGCGCTGCCGGTGCTCATGGAGACGCTGGGGCACCCGCTGGGCTTCTGGACCAGCCTGGTCGGGCCGCAGAACCAGTTCGTGCACCTGTGGGGCTACGACGACCTGGCCGACTACGAGCGGCGCAGCCGCGCCCGCGACGCACACCCGGATTTCGCGGCCTACCTGGCGGCGTCGGCGCACCTGATCACGGCGCAGGAAACGCGCTTGATCCGCACCGCGCCGCTGTCCGCAGCCCAGGCCTGACGACTCCGAAGCGGCGCCGCGCGGCATTTACGCCCGCACGCGTTCACAGCCGGCTCGCATCGAACTCCAGCCGCCCGAGGCGTCGCCAGCGCCGCGCGCACAGCACCAGGGTGGCCAGGAACAGCAACGCCGCCAGCAGCCCGAAGGCCCACCGCACCGACAGCCACTGCGCGAGCGCGCCCCCGAACAGTTGCGCGAACGGCACGACGCCCATGAAGGCGAGCTGGAACAAGGCGATCAATCCTCCGCGCGCGGCTGCAGGCACGCGCCGATGCATGGTGGCGCTGGTGCCCGTGGCGATGAACGACATGCAGAACCCCAGCAACGCGAACCCGAGCAGGCTGACGGATGGCAAACGGCTCGCGGCGATGAGCACGAGCCCCACCACCGCAAGCCAGGGTCCGAGCAGCAGGAGGCGCCGCAGCAGCACGTCCATGAATCGCGAAGACAGCAGCACCGCGCCTACCAGGGCGCCACCTCCGGCGGCGGCGAAGAACCAGCCGATCCAGCGCGCGGCATCGCCGAAGACACGGTCGGCGAGCACCGGCACCAGCGTCTGGTAGGCGCCGGCGGTGAGGCCCACGCTCGTCAGCAGCGGCAGAAGCAGGCTGGCGAAGCCGTCCTGGCGCACGAAATCCCAGGCCGGTCCGAGACCTCTGGTGGGCGCCGGTGCACCGGGCCCGAGTCCCGCGCCGCGCAAGCCGATCACGCAGCGCAGCATGGCCATCAAGCCCAGTGCCGCGAGGCCGAAGGCCCAGGCCGGCCCCAACGGCTCGAACATCAGCGCCGCGATGCCCGGCCCTGCCGTGCGGGCCAGCAGGAACACCACCGTGTTCATCGCGATGGCACTGCCCATGCGGTTCGCGTCTGCGGCAATGGTGGTGAGCAGCATCAGGCGCGAAGGCACTTCCAGGCCGCCCAGGATGCCGCGCAGCGCAGCGGCCACCAGCAGCAGCGGCAGCGTGAGCGCGTCCAGCACCGCAGCCGCTGCCAGTCCCAGCGCCACCGCCAGCGCGCTCCAGAGCACGGCCAGGCTGATGCTTCGCGCGTTGCCGGCATGCAGGCGCAGCGAGAGCAGCGGAATGACCAGCACCGCCGGGCCGTAGATGAGAAAGTTGAGCAGGCCCAGCGTGGCCGGCGAGCGCGTCAGCTGCCACACCAGCAGGTTGAGCGTGATGTCCAGCACCCAGCTGCCCATGACCGACGCGCCCTGCCCGAACAGATAGCGGCGCACCCGCGGCTCGCCCAGGGCTGGGAACCAGCCGGCAGCTGCGGAAGTGTCTGCGCCCATGCCGTGCGATCCGATCAGCTGTGCCGGCCCCGGCGCGACGCGCTGCCCCGATGCGCCGTGCCCCCTGCGATGCGCGTGCCGCGTGCGCGGGCTGCACACCGCGCCAGGCTGCGCTCGATGGCGTGCAGGCTCACACGTCCATGCGGGCGCGCCCGTTGTTCAGAACGACCAGGTCGCGCTCCTTGGCGCGCACGCGGAAAGCGACTTCGTCGGTACCGATGCGCCAGCTCTCCAGCACCAGCGTCTCGCCGGGAAACACCGGGGCGGTCAGCCGCGCCTGCAGCGCGCGCAGCCGATGCGGCTCGCCGCCGCACGCCTGCTGCACGACGCCGCGTCCGGCCATGCCCCAGGTCGCCAGCCCGTGCAGGATGGGGCGGGGAAATCCGGCCTTGGCCGCGACCTGCGGATCGACGTGCAGCGCGTTGGTGTCGCCGGACAGGCGGTAGACCAGGGCCGCTTCGGGCCGCGTGGGAAGTTCCAGCATGGACTCGGGCGCGCCCTCGGGCACGGCGGGAAGCGCCGGCGCCGCGGCGTCGCCGCCCTGGCCCTGCGAGAAGCCGCCGTCGCCGCGCAGGAACAGCACCTGCTCGCAGACCGCCACCAGCTGCCCGGTGGCGTCGTCGGTGAGCGTCTTCTCCACCGTCAGCACGGCGCCCTTGCCCTCGCCCTTGTCGATGATGCGGGTGACGCGGCTCTCGCCCACCACCGTGGCGGCCACCGGCAGCGGCGCGTGCAGCGTGACGCCCTGCTCGCCGTGCACCAGCTTGAGGAAGTCGATGCCCAGCTCGCTGCGCTCGCGCATCCACGCGCCCGGCGATGCCAGCACTGCAGCCATGGTGGGCAGCGCCACCAGGTCCTTCTCGTAGACGTAGCGCAGCTGCGCGGCATCGAGCGGATCGGAGCCGGCGCCGAGCCCCAGCGCGTAGAGCATGGTGTCGCGCACGGTGTAGGTGTGGCGCACCGCGCCGGAGCGCCAGGCCTTGGTCTTTTCGTAATCGAGCATGGGCGTTCCTCGGATGATGGGAGGCGGCGCGCGAAAGCGCCACAGGTGGCTCGTGGACGGACGGCGGGTTCAGCTCTTGCGATCGTTCGGCTGGGTCGGCGTCGCCGCGGGCCACTGGAACTGCGCCGGCTCGCGCGCGGCGAAGCGCCGCACCGACTCGCGCGCATAGTCGCTCGACGCGGCGATGGCCTGGGCCGAGGCTTCCATGTCGAGCATGGTGGGCAGGTCGCTGTGCAGCGAGGCCTGGAGCGCGCGCTTGGACAGGCTCAGTGCCGTCGCCGAAGCGCCCTCGAAACTGTGGGCGATCTCCAGCGCGCGCGGCAGCAGCTGCTCGGGCGCGAGCGCCTCCAGTGCCAGCTGCATGCGCAGGGCCTCCGCGGCGCCGAACTCGCGCGCCGAGAAGATCAGCTCGCGCGCGCGCTGCAGCCCGACGATGCGCGGCAGCGTGTAGAAGGCGCCGACGTCGGGCACCAGCCCGATGCGGTGGAACACCATCGCCATGCGCACGCGCTCGCTCACCAGCACGATGTCGGCCAGCAGCGCCAGACTGAGGCCGGCGCCGAAGGCGATGCCATCGACGGCGGCAATCACCGGCTTGTCGAGTTCGGTGAAGGCGAGCACCAGCTCGCGGTAGCGCGCCATGCCGGCGCGTCGCTGCTCCACGGTGCGCGCGCCGCCCTGCCACATCTCCTTGACATCGCCGCCGGCGCAGAAATCGCCGCCGGCGCCCGCCAGCACAATCGCGCGTGCGCCCTCGTCGGCGCGCAGGCTGCGCAGCTGCGCCACCAGCGCATCGACGGTGGCGCGGTCGAGGGCGTTCTTGACGCCGGGGCGGTCCAGCGTGAGCAGTGCCACGCCGCCCTCGCGTTCGACGCGCAGGCCGGCGCTCATGCCGTCGCTCCTTCGAGCCGGGCGGAGATGGGCACGCCGCCTTCCATGCGGTCGCAGTACTCGGCCAGGCCCAGCGCGGTGTGGCCCTCGCAGGTGAACTCGGTGAGGCTCTCGGTGATGCGCGTATAGCTGTCCGTCGGCGCAGCATCCTTGCGCCGGTGGCGCAGCGGCACGGTGGTGAGCACGCGACCGCGCAGCACGTAGCTGCGGCTGGCGGTGCGCACCCAGGCGGTGAGCCCACGCGGGTACCAGTCATCGTCGTAGTCGGTCTCGATGCGGCCATCGACCACGGGGTCGTACATGCCATCGACCAGCACGTTGCCGCTGATGCGGTGCGGCCCGCCCTCGGGGCGGCCCTTCACCGACAGCAGCACGCCGAAGTCGCGGCTGAAAGCGACCGGCAGCCACTTGTACCAATGGAAGCTGTGCCAGTGGCGCGGGCCCCAGGACTTGTCGCGGTAGCCGACGCCGGCGCCCAGTTCGTGGCGCTGCCCATCGACCGTGATGTGGCCGGTGACGCCCATGTGCTGCTCGGTGTGGCCGCGGTAGACGGCGTGCTCCGGATCGAGCGCGGCGGGCTGGCCGTCCAGGCCGACGATCTCGCCGCCGTGCATGGGCGAGACGCCCTCGAACTCGAGCGCGATTGCGGCGGGTCGCTTGGGGTATTTGCGAAACGCGGCGCCGGGGTCGGCCAGGTCGCGCCCGTCGTCCATCAGCAGCAGCTCGCCCTCGTAGCGCACGCGCAGCCGCTTGAAGGGCTCCAGCACCTCGAAGCGCATGCCGGCCGCGTCCATCGCGTCGTTCGACGCGATCGGCGGGCGGGCGAACATGAAGCCCACGCGGCCGTCGGGCAGGTAGACGCAGCAGCTCATCTCGGCATGGCCCTCGTTGGGGCGGTTGCCGATGCGCATCCAGGCGCCGATACGCGAGCGGGCGTCGAACGCGTTGAAGTACATGCTCTCGTTGTAGTTGGAGACCGGCTCCGGCGGGTGCGTGTATTCGTCGCGCGGATCGAGCTTGAGCCGGGTGTCGGGGGGCATGTACATGGGCTGCGTCTCCAGTGTGGTGGTGCCGCGATCAGAGGCTGATGTGGAAGCCGCCGTTGACGCCCAGGTGCTGGCCCGTCACGTAGCTCGAAGCGTCGGAGAGCAGGAAGCAGACCACACGCACCACCTCCTCGGGAGTGGACCAGCGGCCCAGGGGGATCTGCGCCAGCATGGCGTCGCGGAATTTCTCGCCGCGCACCACCTCGGTCATGGGCGTCTCCACCACGCCGAAGCACACCGAGTTGGCGCGCAGGTTGTAGCGGCCCCACTCGCGCGCGGCGGTCATGGTCATGCCCAGCATGCCGGCCTTGGCCGCGGCGTAGTTGATCTGCCCGATCGAGCCCTTGCGGCCCGCGTCCGAGGAGATGTTCACCACCGAGCCGCCGCTCTTGTCGCCCTCCTTGGCGCGGGCGATCATGTGCTGGCCCACTGCGCGCATCCAGTAGAACGAGCCGGTGAGGTGCACGTCGATGACCTCCTGCCACTGGGTGTCGGTCATCTTGTCGATCATCGCGGGGCGGATGATGCCGGCGTTGTTGACCAGCCCGTGCACGGCGCCGAAGCGCGCCACCGCGTCGGCCACCGCGCGGTTCGCGAGCGCCGGATCGGCGACGCTGCCCTGCACCGCGAGCACGCGCTCGGCCGGCAGCGGCGACAGCGCGGCGGATAGCGTTTCGCCGTTCAGGTCGATGCCCACCACGTTGCCACCGAGTTCGACCACCAGTTCGGCGATGGCCTTGCCGATGCCCTGGCCGGCGCCGGTGACGACGACGGTGCGGCCTGCGAGAGTGACGAGGGGATTCAAGAGCGGCCTCCTTGCTGCGTGGCGTGTTGCTGGCTTGTTGCTTGGTTGAACCAATGATATTCTAGGCCCTCTCACGCGGTCAACCGGAGCACACGGAACATGAGCATCAAGGGACAGGCCTGCATCGCCGGCGCCTACGAACACCCGACGCGCAAGGCGCCCGACAGGACGGTGGCGCAGCTGCACGCCGAATGCGCGCGCGGCGCGCTGCAGGACGCCGGGCTGACGCTGCAGGACGTGGACGGCTACTTCTGCGCGGGCGACGCCCCCGGGCTGGGTGCCAACAGCATGGCCGACTACCTCGGCCTCACCCGGCTGCGCCACATCGACAGCACCGACACCGGCGGCTCGGCCTACCTGATCCACGTCTCGCATGCGGCCCAGGCGATCGCCGCGGGCAAGTGCGACGTGGCGCTGATCACGCTGGCCGGGCGTCCGCGCAGCGAGGGTTCGAGCGGCGTGGCCGCGCGGCTGGTCACCCCGAGCACGCCCGACGTGCCCTGGGAGTTGCCCTACTCCCCCGTCACGGTGAACATGTACGCGCTGGCCGCCGCGCGGCACATGCACGACTGGGGCACCACCGCCGAGCAGCTGGCCTGGATCAAGGTGGCCGCGGCCGCGCACGCGCAGCACAACCCGAATGCGATGCTGCGCGAGCCGGTCACCGTGCAGGACGTGCTGGCCTCGCCCATGATTTCCGATCCCCTGCGCAAGCTGGACTGCTGCGTGGTCAGCGATGGCGGCGGCGCGCTGGTGGTGGTGCGCCCCGAGATCGCGCGCACGCTCAAGCGGCCCGTGGTGCGGGTACTGGGCGCGGGCGAAGCCCTCAAGGGGCAGCTCAATGGCGCCGTGGACCTGAGCTGGTCGGGCGCCGCAGTCTCCGGCCCCATCGCCTTCGCCGAGGCGGGCGTGACGCCGGCCGACATCCAGTACGTCTCGATCTACGACAGCTTCACCATCACGGTGCTCATGCAGCTCGAAGACCTGGGCTTTTGCCGCAAGGGCGAGGGCGGGCGCTTCGTCGCCGACGGCAACCTGATCTCCGGCGTGGGCAAGCTGCCGTTCAACACCGACGGCGGCGGCCTGTGCAACAACCACCCGGCCAACCGCGGCGGCATCACCAAGGTGATCGAGGCGGTGCGCCAGCTGCGCGGCGAGGCGCATCCCAAGGTGCAGGTCCCGGACTGCCGGCTGGCGCTGGCGCAGGGCACCGGCGGCCTGCTCGGCTCGCGCCACGGCAGCGCCACCCTCATCATGGAAAGGCAGTAACGGCATGAGCACCCCCTATGTCGAGCGCCCGCTCGCGGCGCCCCTGGTCGATGCGGCCACCGAACCCTTCTGGAACGCCGCGCGCGAAGGCCGGCTGACCACGCGGCGCTGCACCGCCTGCGGCAAGCTGCACTGGTACCCGCGCGCGGTGTGCCCCTTCTGCATGGGCGACACCGAGTGGTGCGAGCTGTCCGGCCGCGGCACCGTCTACAGCGTGAGCGTGACGCGCAAGGGCGCACCGCAGGCCTTTGCCATCGCCTACGTCACGCTGGACGAAGGCATCACCATGCTCACCAACATCGTCGATTGCGACCTGGACAGCGTGCGCATCGGCCAGGCCGTGAAGGTGTGCTTCAAACCGGCCGAGGGCGGCGCCGCTGTGCCGATGTTCACGCCGGCCTGAGGCCACGGCCGCCCGCAGCGCGAGCGCGCCGGGCTGTCGCGGACGACACCGGCGAGCGCGGCCCTCAGGGCCGCTGCGTCCACTTCGGGTTGTTCACGCGCAGGCGCGATTGCAGCGTCTCGCGCAGGTGCTCCAGCAGTTCGGGCGCGTCCAGCGGCAGCGCGCCGGAGGCGATGCGGTCGGCCAGCGCGGCATCGAGCGCCTTGCGTTCATCGCCCTGCTGCCCCAGCAGGGCCTGCAGCCGCTGCGCTTCGGCCTGCTCCAGCGCCGGCCCGTGCCGCAGCTCGCGCTGCACGATGCGCAGCACGTTGGCGCAGATGCGGGTCTGCAAAGCGTAGTAGCCGGACAGCTGCGGCTGCAGCTCGTCTTCGAGATAAGCCGCGGCGGCATCGAGCAGCCGGTCGGCAGTGGGAACGGAATCGCTCATCGCGTGTGCTCCTGCGGTGCGGCCAGGGTCATGAGGTCCCACAAAGGCTCTTCCATCCGGCGCCCCACGGCCGCCAGTTCGAGGCTCGCGGGCCTGCCGTCGGGCCGCGTGGCGAGACCTCGGCGGGCGCAGGCGATGGCCCACTTGAGGTTGGAGAACGCCTCCCAGAAGCGCACGCGCTCCCGATCCACCGGCTGGCCCGACGCGGCTTCGTAGGCGGCGTACAGCTCCTCGCGCGCGCCGAAGCCACCCACTTCGCCGGCACCGCCGAAGCGCCAGCTGCGCAGGCACAGCACGCCCAGGTCCTGCATGGGGTCGCCGATGCGCGCGATTTCCCAGTCGAGCACGCAGCGCACGCCCTCGGGGCCGACGATGAGGTTGCCGGTGCGGAAATCGGAGTGGACCAATGCGTGCTGCGATTCGCCGGGCAGATGCTCTTCGACCCAGCGCAGCGACCAGGCGAGCGCCGCATGGCGCGTGAGGCCGCACTGCGCGAGCAGTTCGCCGTACTGCGCCAGCTCCTGCGCCGGCGAAAGCGTATGCAGGAAGGCCAGCGGCGCCAGCGGGACGCGGTGGATGGCGGCCAGTATCTCGCCGCACTGGCGCGCCATGCGCGCGCGCGCCACGGCAAAGCCGGCGTCGCGCACGATGCGGCGCCCCAGGGTCTCGCCCTCCACCCACGCGGTGACATGGCCCTCGCCGAGCCCGTCGTCGGCTTCGAGCACCAGGCGAACGCGCGGCGCCGGGGCGCCGGCCTCGCGGGCGGCCGTCATCAGCGCCGCCTCGTGGGCCGCGCGCAGCTTGGGCACGCCGGCCGCGCCGGGGACCGGCGCGGGAATCTGCTGCAGCACCAGCGGCTCGACGCCGCCCGCGCTCACCCAGTCGAAACGCCAGGTCTGCTTGGTGGCGCCGCCGGTCAGGCGCCGCAGCGCGCGCACCTCGCCGTCGTGGCCGCTGCGGCGGGCCAGGGCGCGCCGCAGCGCCTCGGCCGTCGCCTGCTGCTGCGCGTCGCCGGCCAGCATCAGATCTTGCGCCCGGTGGCCTGCCAGAACGGATCGCGCAGGCGCCGCTTGAAGATCTTGCCGCTGTCCTCGCGCGGCAACTCGGCATGGAAATCGATGCGCCGCGGAACCTTGTAGCGGGCCAGCCGCGCTTCCAGCCAACCCTGGATATCGGCCGCCGTGAGCTGGGCCCCCGGCATCAGCTGGACGGCCGCTGCCAGCGACTCGCCGAAGTCCTCGTCGGGAATGCCGAAGACCGCGCAGTCCTGCACGCCGGGGCACTGCGTGAGCACCATCTCGATTTCGGCCGGATAGATGTTGGTGCCGCCCGAGATCACCATGTCGGAGCGCCGGTCGCACAGGTAGAGGCGGCCGTCCTTCAGGTAGCCGATGTCGCCCACGCTGATGAGGCCGTCACGCTCGACGCTGCGCCGCTTCTCCTCATGGTTGAGGTAGGTGAAGTCGGCATAGGCGGGCACGCGCATGTAGATCTCGCCGGGCTCGCCGGGGGCGACGGGTTGGCCGTCCTCGCCGTAGAAGGCGATGCGGGTGCCCTCCGTCGGCACGCCGACCGAGCCGGGGTGCTCCAGCCAGTCCTGCGGCGTCGCCAGCGTGGCAGTGCCGACCTCGGTGCCGCCGTAGGTCTCGTAGACCACCGGGCCCCACCACTGCATCAGCTCCTGCTTCACCTCGCGCGGGCACGGCGCGCCCGTGTGCGTGACCCAATTGAGCGAGCTCACGTCGTAGCGCTCGCGCACCGCCCGGGGCAGCTTGAGCATGCGCACGAACATGGTGGGCACCATCACGGCGTTGGTGATGCGGTGCTTCTCGATGGCCGCCAGCGTCTCCTCGGGGTCGAACTTCGACTGCAGCACCAGCACGTCGGACACCATCAGCGCCTGGCGTCCGTACGCGTTCGGCGACGCGTGGTAGAGCGGCCCCGTGACCAGCGAGCGCGCGCCGGGCCGCAGGCCGTAGACCTGCGCGATCTGCTCCACGTAGGCCTGCGCCTGCTCGGGCGTGGCGGGATCGCGCTTGACGCCCTTGGGATGCCCCGTGGTGCCCGAGGTGTAGATCATGGTGGCGCGGCTGCGCTTGGGCGGCTCGCTCCAGGGTGCGAAGCCGGCGCACCACTGCGGCCAGGAGATGTCGCCTTCGGGCACGCGGCACAGCGCCTCGGGAATGCCGTAGCGCGCCTGCACCTGGGGCGGCGTGGGCACCACGAGCACCTGCAGCCCGGCCGGCAGGTGCGGGCGCAGCGCGGCGAGCAGGTCGGCGTGGGCGACCAGCACCCTGGGCCGGGCGTCGCGCAGGATGTAGGAGGCCTCGTCCGCCTTGCCGTGCCAGTTGAGCGGAACCGAATAGGCCCCCACGGCGGCGGCCGCCTGCTGCACTTCGAAGAAGGCGAAATCGTTGCGCAGCAGCAGGGCGACGGTGTCGCCCTCGCGCACGCCGAGCGCGTGCAATCCGGTGGCGGCGCGGCGCCCCTGCAGCAGCACCTCGTCGCGCGCGACGCCCTGCTCGTCGAGGTAGATCAAGGCTTGCTGCGTCCGCTCGTGCGCCGGCAAGGTCGTCGGCGATTTCGTGGGCTGGTTCATGGGGGTGTCTCGCTCCGCTCGCTCTGGTGGTTTTCGTGGTGCGCAGCTCAGGCCGCAAGCGCCTGCGCCAGCCGCGCGGCATGCGCATCGGCGTCGCCGAACCACTGGTCCAGCACATGGATGCGGCGCAGCGTGTGCCCCACCGCGTATTCCTCTGTCATGCCGATGCCGCCGTGCAGCTGGATCGCGCCGTGCGCCACGCTGCGGGCGTGCCGTCCGATCGAGAGCTTGGCGCGGTGCAGGTCGAGCGCGGCGCCTTCGCCGTCGGGCTGGTCCACCGCGACGGCGGCGGCAATCGCCATGCTGCGCGCCATCTCCAGGCTCACCAGCATCTCGGCCGCCCGGTGGCGCAGGGCCTGGTTTTCGCCGATGAGCCGGCCGAACTGGCGGCGGGTGTTGAGGTAGTCCATCGCGAGCCGGAAGGCCGCACCCATCGTGCCCACCATGTCGGCACAGGCCGCGGCGGTGCCCACCGCGAGGGTGGCGGCGATGGCGGTATCGCCACGCGCGCCGTCGAGCGGATCGGCCAGGGCTTGCGCCGGGACATGCTGCAGCACCAGCTCGCCGGCCACGCTGTCATCGACCAGGCGGTGCGGTTGCACCTGCAGGCCGTGCGCCGTGGCATCGACCAGGAACAGCGCGCATCCCTCGCGCGCATCCGGGGCACCGGAGACGCGCGCGCTCACGACGAACTGCGAGGCCAGCGGCGCGCCCGGCACGGCGGGCTTGACGCCTTCGAGCACCCAGCCGCTGCCCTCGCGGCGCGCCGCCGTCTCGATCCAGCGTGGCGCGTGGCGCCCCGCCGTCTCGTCGTGGGCCCAGGCCACGATGCGCTCGCCGGTCGCCAGGGACGGCAGCACCCGCGCGCACAGCGCCTCGTCGGCGCCGGTGCGCAGCGCCGTCGCAGCAAGCACGCAGGGCAGCACCGGCTCGAGCGACAGGGCCGCGCCCAGCTCCTGCATCACCGGCAGCAGGTCCTCGCAGCGGCCTCCGAAGCCGCCGTAGGCCTCGGGCACCGCCAGTCCCAGGACGCCGAGTTCGCCCAGCGTCTTCC
This sequence comes from Ramlibacter sp. AN1015, assembly GCF_037726105.1. NCBI lineage: Bacteria > Pseudomonadati > Pseudomonadota > Betaproteobacteria > Burkholderiales > Comamonadaceae > Ramlibacter > Ramlibacter sp. AN1015. The sequence continues at coordinate 82,867 of NZ_JBBJUM010000006.1, read as the reverse complement.
AGGTCGCCTCGTCATGTCCGCGCGCGCCGGCCGCAATGGCGCGGCGCTGCTCGAATCCGTAGCGGTCGGCCAGCACGCGCGCGAGGCTGTCCTTCAGTGCGCGCTGCTCGTCGTTGAGCTCGAAGTCCATGTGCGTGTTCCTTGTCGTAGGGTCAGCCGACGATGGCCTTGGCCAGGATGTCCTTCTGCACTTCGCTGGTGCCGCCATAGATGCTCGCGGCGCGCGAATAGAAGTAGCGCGGCGTGAGCGGGCCGTGCACCGTGTCGTCGGCGCCGCGCCGCTCCAGGCCCGCAGGGCCGGCGATGCGCGCCAGCAAGGCATTGATCTCCTGCTGCAGCTCCACGCCCTTGAGCTTGAGCACCGACGCGAAGGCCGGCAGGGCCTGCTGCGCCGAGGGCGTGAGCAGGAAGCGCCAGTTGGTGAGTTCGAGCGCGCGTATCTCGGCGTCGAGCTGCGCCATCTCGCTGCGCAGGCGCGCATCGTCGAGCAGCCGCGCGTCGCCCTGGCGCGTGCGCGCGGCGACCTCGCGCGCGTGGTCCAGGCGCTCGCGGCACAGGCCCACGTTGGCGATGCCGGTGCGTTCGTTGGCCAGCAGGAACTTGGCGCAGTCCCAGCCCCTGTTCTCTTCACCCACCAGGTTGGCCACCGGCACCCGCACCTCGTCGAAGAACACCTCGTTGAGATGGTGCTCGCCGTCGATGGACGTGATGGGGCGGATGGTGATGCCGGGCGTGCGCAGGTCGATGAGCAGGAAGGAGATGCCTTCCTGCTTGCGCGCGCCGGTGTCCGTGCGCACCAGCGCGAAGACCCAGTCGGCGACGTGCGCGGTGGTGGTCCAGATCTTCTGGCCGTTGACCACGTACTCGTCGCCTTCGCGGCGCGCCGCGGTGCGCAACGAGGCGAGGTCGGAGCCGGAGCCGGGCTCGGAAAAGCCCTGGCAGAACCACAGGTCGAGGTTGGCGAGCCGGGGCAGGAAATGGTCGCACTGCTGGGGCGTGCCGAACTTCATCAGCACCGGGCCGAGCATGGTGAGGTTGAAGACCTGCGGCAGCGGCGCCGGCGCGCGGTAGAGCTCGTCGAGCAGGATCAGCCGCTCCATCTGCCCGAGTTCGGCACCGCCGTAGCGCCTGGGCCAGTGCGGCGCCGCCCAGCCGCGCTCGTTCAGGATGCGCTGCCACTGCACGGTGTCCTGCTTGCGGGGCGGGTGCCCGGCGCGCAGCCGCTCGCGGATCTCCTGCGGCAGCCGTTCGGCGATGAAGGCGCGCACTTCGGCGCGGAAGGCGCGCTGCGCCGGCGTCAGTTCAAGATCCATCGGTGTCCTCGGGAGGGGCACGCCGGCCCGCGCCGGCATGCGTGCATTATGGTTCTACCAATTCGCCGGACACAAGCAGAGGCTGCGGTGTCGCTGGGTGGGGATCCATGCGCAGGCCGCCCCGCGGTGCCCGGCTCAAGGAACTCAAGGCTCGTAGCCGAAGCCCTGCCCCGGCCGAGCCCTCATGAACTCGGCGCCTTCCGCCTTCCAGTCGGCGCCGGCGGGAACGGTGATGCTGATGGCACGCCACAGGTACTGCTCGGGCTTGGCGGCCGAGGGCGGCACCACGTTCTCGGTGGCGAGCTTGCGCACCGCGTCGAGCAGCAGCCGGCGCGTGCGCACCACGCCGGTGTCGCTGCTGCCGAGGTTCTCGCGCGTGCGGTCGTAGATCGGCGCCACGCCCGACTGGCAGGCGGCGTCCTGCACCCACAGCCCCGGCAGGCCCGAGTTGAACTTGTCCACCTGCAGCTGGTAGTCGAATCGGTAGGCGTTGGCGCGGTTGTAGACCGTCCAGTACGTGTGATACGGCACCGTGACCGGCCGCGGCTCGAAGGCCTTCTCCGAAGCATGGCCGGTTTCGCGGCCGCCGTGGCCCTCCTTGAACAGCCGGCGCGTCTTTTCGTAGAAAGGCTGCGCCGGGTGGTAGGAGAACATGAGGCACAGCGTGTGCTCGTCGTCGATGGGCACCCAGGCATGGCCGCTCAGTTCGGGGAAGTGGCTCTGCGGCGGCACGAGAGTCCAGAACGGCATCAGGAACTGGTTCACACGGATGTAGTTGCGGTCCTCGCCGATCTTGCGGCGCGAGGCGATGCTCACGCCCGAGTCGTGCACCGCGCACTCGAAGCTCGGCGCCAGGTCCTGCGCCTGCTTCCACTGGTTGATCGCGCCCGAGGTATCGACGCGGCCGTGCAGCAGGGCGGCGTGCGCGGAGTCCACCTCGCCTTCGAGCGCCTGCAGCCAGTTGCACTCCTGCACCCGCACCGACAGCGCCACCTGCTCCTGCGGCACCAGGTTCCACTCGACCATCGGCAGCTCGGGCGGCTGCTCGGGATCGGGCCCCATGTAGGTCCACAGCACGCCGTTGCGCTCGCGCACCGGATAGGCCTTCAGGCGCACGCGCGTCGGCATGCGCGAGCCGGCCGGCTCGGCGGGCATTTCCTCGCAGGCGCCGGTGGTGGTGAATTTCCAGCCGTGGTAGACGCAGCGCAGCCCGCCCTCCTCGTTGCGCGCGAACACGAGCGGAGCGCCACGGTGCGGGCAGGCCTGATCGACCAGCCCGACCTGCCCCTGCGTGTCGCGAAAGGCCAGCAGGTCTTCGCCAAGCAGCCGCACGCGATACGGCTGCCCGTCGGGCGGAACATCGCGCGAGAGCAGGAAGGGAATCCAGTAGAGGCGCATCAGCCGCCCCATCTCGGTGCCCGGGCCCACGCGCACCAGGCGCTCGTTGTCTTCGCGGGTCAACATGACGTCATGCTCCTGTTCGTCGGTTTGGTACTACCATTGGACCTATCGTAGCATCGCGCATGTCGGCCAGTCAACGGCGACGGTGGCCGATCGACCTTCTTTGAGGCGACCGGCGCGCATCGGCCTGCAGGCTCCGCAGTGGCGTTCCCGCCTCCACCGCACGCTCGAGCAGCATGCCTACCTTGAGCACGACGGCGCACGCACCGAGGCGGGAGGGCGGCGCACGCGCTGCGGACCTTCGCCCGCGAGCCGGAGACCGCTGAACGGGCCTGCTGCCAGGTGGTGGTGCGTCCTTGGCGCCAGGGCTCGCGCCCGCCTCTGGAGACGCGGCATTCCCAACAAGCGGCGCTCAGCCCTCGCGCCACGCGCGCAGCACCTCCTGCAGTTCCACCGCCTGGCGGGGCGCCGGCCCCTGGATGGCCGAGGGCGTGCGCGAGAAGCGCGGCGCGGGCGCGGTGTGCAGCACGCCCGCGACATCCACGAAGCTGCCCCGCGCCTGGTGGTGCGGGTGCCGCGCGGCCTCGGACAGGGTCAGCACCGGCGCGAAGCAGGCGTCGCTGCCCTCGAGCAGCTCGCACCAGGCGGCGCGGCTGCGGCTGCGAAAGATCGCTTCGAATGCGTCGCGCAGCGCCGGCCAGCGTGCGCGGTCGCCCTGCGCGTCGCGCAGCGCGGGCGGCACGCCCACCTTCTCGCACAGCTGCGCGAAGAACTTCGGCTCCAGCGGACCGATGGACACCCAGGCGCCGTCGGCGGTTTCGTAGGCGCGGTAGAACGGTGCGCCGCCGTCGAGCAGATTGCTGCCGCGCGCCTCCTGCCAGCGGCCGCGCGCGGCCTGCGCCTGGAACAGGCTCATGAGCGAGACGACGCCGTCGCTGATGGCGGCATCGACCACCTGGCCGCGGCCGCTCTGGCGCGCCTCGATCACCGCCGCCAGCACGCCCGCCACCAGGTAGAGGCTGCCGCCGCCGTAGTCGCCCACCAGGTTCAGCGGCGGCAGGGGCGCGCCGCCGGGTTCACCGACGGCCGCCAGCGCGCCAGACAGCGCGACGTAGTTGATGTCGTGGCCGGCGGACTGCGCGAGCGGGCCGTCCTGGCCCCAGCCGGTCATGCGTCCGTAGACCAGCCTGGGGTTGCGCTCGGCCACCTCCTGCGGGCCCAGGCCGAGGCGCTCCATCACGCCCGGGCGGAAGCCCTCGACGAGCACGTCGGCATGCGCGAGCAGCTCCAGCGCCTGCGCGCGATCGCCTTCGTCCTTGAGGTCCAGCAGCACCGTGCGGCGCCCGCGGCCCACGATGTCGTGCGCATCGCCCAGCCGCGCGTCGGGCCGGTCGATGCGAACGACCTGCGCTCCCATGTCGGACAGCAGCATGCAGGCGAACGGGCCGGGGCCGATGCCGGCGAACTCCACCACGCGCAGCCCGGCGAGCGGGCCGCCGGCGGTGGGCGCGCGGGGGGTCGGGTTGTCAGGGGTCATGGGGTCGCTCCTTGTCGTGATCACCGAGGAAAGTAGTCAGCCGCGCCCCCGAGCAGCAGGCCCACCAGTACCGTGCTCAACGCGGCGAAGCCGAGGTTCGCGCGCATGCTCACCGTGAGCAGCGGCAAACCGGAGAAGCGGCTGGCGCTGAGGCTGACCACCGAGAACGGCGTGGTGGTGACGGCCAGTCCCAGGCCTGCCAGCACGGTGAGCACGTGCGCCACCGGCGGCAGGCCCATCGCCGCGGCCGGGAACGCACCGGCGACCACGATGCCCGAGAGCATCGGATGCACCGAGGTGCAGGACAGCAGCACCACCGCCGATGCGAGGAAGAGGCAGCCGAGAACCGGATAAGGCGCGAGTGCCGCCGAAAGCGGCGCAGTCCACGCCGCCGGGATGGCCGCGGCGATGACGGTGCCGGCGCAGCCCGATGCCATCAGCAGGCGCACCTCGCCGGCGAGCGGGCGCAGTCCGCGGAAGTCGGCGGCGAGTTGCCCCGCCGCACCGCGCAGACCGCGCGGTCCGGGCCCCAGCGTTGCGGCCAGCACGAGCGCGCCCAGCGGCGCCGCGACGATGATGATGGCCGCCACAGGCAGGTGCGCGGCGATGCTCAGGCCGAGCACGCACGTCAGGACGGCGCACATGCAGGCAAAGACCGGCCAGGCGGCGCGCAGCACCGCCGCAAGTCCCGCGCCTTCCAGGGGCGGTGCAGGGTCGGACGGCTTCGCTATGCCTGCGCCTGCGCCTGCGGTACCCGTGACAGTGCCGGTGCCGGTGCCTGGTGTTCCGGACTCCACGGCTTGCGCCAGCCGCACGAGGCCGATGCTTCCGACGGAGCTCCCGGCGCCGACGGCGCTCGCCTCGCGTACGGCCGCCACCGTGCCCAAGGGTGTCATGGCGCTCACGGTACTGACGGAGCCCCCGTTGCCTGCGTCTTCGGTGTCGCCGCCATCGGCCCGGGCACCCGCCACAGGGTGCACCCGGTCCAGTGCCAATCCCAGTGCAAGACTGGCCAGCGCCAGCAGCACCGCCAGCGGAAAAACCCGCGCCCAGCTGAGGCCGGGGCTCAGCGCCAGGAGGATGCTGATGTTGCTGAACATGGGGCTCCAGAGGTTGGCCGCCGCGAAGCCACGGGAGATGCGCCGGAAGCACTGCAGCCGCTCCTGGGCGGTGGCCGGCCGCTGCGAGGCCACCTCCATGAGCATGCTGATGCCCGCGAACCCGAGGAAGCCACCGAACAACTGCGTCGCCAAGGCCATCGACAAGCCACGGCGCCGGACCGGCACTTCCAGCAGCGCCACCACCACCTGCCGCAGCAGCGCCACCCGCTGCGCCGCGCGCGAGAGCAGCGCTACGGACATGAGGATGGAGGAGATCAGTCCACCGATGCGGATGCCCTGTTCGACTACCTCACCGGGCGCCGCCAGCGTGGGCAGGAGCGCCACCGTGAGCAGGGCCAGCACGGCCGCCGTCCGGCGCATGCCGAGCGAAGCGGGTGCGTCCCCCAGCGCCACGACGGCGAGGGCCGATGCAGCGATGAGCCACACCGCCCAAGGCTGCGGCGACGCGAGATCGATCACCGTGAACGTGAGGACGCCCAGCTGCGCCAGCCCCAGCAGTGCGGGCCGGGTCATCCGCATGCGCCCTCTCCCTGCGCGCGTCGCGCCCGTTTGCCAGCCGTCATCCCAGGACTATACAATGGCCCTACCATTGACGCGTCGATAGCGGGCGATGTTCATCTGCCGCGAAGCCCTCGCCACTCAGACGCACACACCACCTCCCCGCCCGCATTGAACGAACCGCGAAGCCTCTGCCCATGTCCCCCCACCGCGATCCCACCCGCGAGCACCTGCACACGCGTCGCATCGAATTCAACGGCTTCCGGCGCAGCGACGGACTGTGGGACATGGAGGCCGAGCTGCGCGACTGGCGCCACTACGACACCGAGGTGCACGAGCGCGGACTGCTTCCTGCCGGCGAGTCGGTGCACCACATGCGCATCACGCTCACGCTCGACGACGCCCTCGTCGTGCGGGCCGCCAGCGCGCGCATGCTCGCCGCGCCGTTCGGAACGTGCCGCGAGGCCGAAGAGGCGCTGCAGCCGATGGTGGGCGCACGCATCGGGCCGGGCTGGCGCCGCACCGTGGACGCTTGCATGGGCGGCGAACGCGGCTGCACGCACCTGCGTGAGCTGCTGGTGAACCTGGCCACCGCAGCGCTGCAGACCATCCCGACCTGGCACGGCCAGCAACGGCGCCGAACCGGCGAGCCGTCCACCGAACGCCCCTACTTCCTCGGCCAGTGCCACGGCTGGCGCCTCGACGGGCCGGTGGTGCTGCGCTACTACCCGCAATTCCACGAACCCGCAGCCGCGGTGCCGCCCCAGGAATAGAACCATGCCCGCCACCGACAACGACGCCACCGCCAGCTACACCTACAGCCGCGAGCCGCGCGGCATGTACTTCGAGGACTTCGAGATCGGCCGCACCATCGTCACCTCGCGCCGCACCGTCACACTCGCCGACATCGTGAACTTCGCCTGCCTTTCGGGCGACCACAACGCGCCGCACGTGGACCACGAGTTCTGCAAGACCCAGCCCTACGGCGAGCCGATCGCGCACGGCCCGCTGGTGCTGGCGATCGTGGGCGGCCTGCAGTGCCTCAGCGGCATCAACGACGGGACCATCATCGCCATGACGGGCCTGGACAACTGGCGCATGCACCTTCCGGTGAAGGCCAACGACACCATCCACGCGCTGATTACGCCCACGGACAAGAAGCTCACGAGCAGCGCGACACGCGGCATCGTCACCTGCGAGCGCATCGTCAAGAACCAGCGCGGCGAGACCGTGCATTCGATGCTGATCTCGAACATGTACAAGTGCCGCGAGGTGCCGGCGGGCTGAGCATCGCCCCACGCGCTCGGCGGCGTCGAAAGCAGCAAGGACCGGGCGTGCGGCGGCGCCAGCTGTCGCCGGGGCCGCGTCCGCCTTCGCTCGCCATCTCCCGGGACCGCCGCACAGAAGGAAGAAACCGGGCCGCAGCCCGGTTTGTTTCCGTCTCTCGCGGGGGGCCGTCCTCACAGATCCATCTGCTTGGCCAGGATGTTGCGCTGGATCTCATTGGTGCCGCCGCCGATGGGACCGACTCGCGAGTCGCGGAAGAACATCTGCATGTCGTACTCCATCGAGTAGCCGGCGCCGCCCAGCACCTGCATGCCGATGTCGGCGCACTTGAAGTTGTTCTCGGTGGCGACGATCTTGGCCATGGACGCCTCGGCCACCGCCGGCAGCCCCGCGTCGAGCACGTCGGCGGTGCGATAGACCATCTGCCGCGCCGTCTCGGACAGGATCAGCATGTCCGTGAGCTTGTGCTGCATCACCTGGAACTCCGAGATGGGTTTGCCGAACTGCACGCGCTGCTTGGCATAGTCGCGGGCGTATTCGGTGATCTTGAAGCAGTGCCCGGCCGAGATGGCCGCCAGCCCCAGCCGCTCCAGGCCCAGGCAACTCATGATGTTGCGCCAGGCGCGGCCCTCGCCGCCGAAGAGGTTGGTGGCCGGCACGCGCACGTTGTCGAAGAAGATCTCGTTGGCATGCGTGGTGCGCCGCCCGAGCATGGCCAGCGGGCGGATCGTCACTCCCGGAGCGCGCGCATCGACCAGCAGCGTGCTGATGCCCTGGTGGCGGCTCGCGCCGTCGCGGTCGGTGCGCGTGATGACCACCAGGTAGTCGGCCACGTGGGCGCAGGTGATCCAGACCTTGTTGCCGTTGAGGATGTACTCGTCTCCGCGCCGCTCGGCGTAGGTCTTGATGCCCGCCACGTCGGAGCCGGTGCCCGGCTCGGACATGCCCAGCGCCAGCTTGGCCGTGCCGTCGATGATGCGCGGCACCAGCTCGCGCTGCAGCTCGGGCGTGCCGAACTTGGCGACGTGCATGCCTGCATACACGGCCGAGGTGGTGATGGCCTGCGCGATGCCGGTGTAGTAGTAGCCCAGCGTCTCCAGGAACACCGCAATGTCGCGGTACGAGCCGCCCATGCCGCCGAGCTCCTCGGGGTAGAACAGGCCGATGTAGCCGGCATCGGCGAGGGCCTGGTAGGCCTCGTGCGGGAACTCGCGCGCCTCGTCCATCTTGCGCACGTTCTCCCACGGCAGATGGCGCGAGAGCAGGTCCAGCACGCCTTCGCGCATCATGCGCTGGTCTTCGGTCAGGCCGACGGTGTTGATCAGGGACATTCGGTTCTCTCCTGTTTTCGGTGATGGGATGCGCTCACGCAGCGCCCAGCGGGCGCGCCGCGAAGAGCGGCCCGTCCCGGTACTGCAGCACGACCATTTCGATGCGCTGTCCGATCGCCAATGGCGCGCCGGGCGGCTCCACCAGCCGGCAGGCCAGGCGCAGGCCTTCGTCCAGATCGACGATGCCGCAGGCGTACGGTGCTTCGGGCGCGAACACGGCTGGCGCGGCGTGGATGCGAGTCCACGCGTACAGCACGCCCTGCGTGCCTGCATCGACCCACGCCACTTCCGTGCTCCAGCAGTGCGGGCACACGGGCTTGGGCGGGAAGGTGCGGCGCCCGCAGGCCTGGCAGGCCGTGGTGCGCCAACGACCCTCGCGCAACGCTTCCCAGAAGGTCTGCGTGAACTCCGACGCGCGCGGCGGATAGGCGCGCGTGGCGTCGATCCGCACTTCTGGCAGCCGGCTCATCGCACCGCCTCCAGCACGTGCACCAGCGCGGCGTTGTAGTTGCCCAGCTCGCCGGTGGCGAGGCCGAAGCGCGCATCGCGCACCTGCCGCTCGCCGGCGCGGCCGCGCAGTTGCTCGGCGAGCTCGACGTAGTTGTAGAGGGAGGTGACGTACGCCGGATGGCCGCGCGAGGTCAGCCCGCCCGAGGTGGAGATCGGAATGCGCCCGCCCAGGCGGGTCTGCCCTTCGGCGGCCGCTTGCGCGCCCCGTCCGCGCTCCACCAGGCCGACGGCCTCGCTCACCAGCACCTCGACGATGGTGCACGGCGCATACAGCTCGGCCACGTCGATATCGGCCGCCGCGATGCCGGCCTGGGCGTAGGCGGCGCCCGCCGCCTGGCGCGCCGCGTCGAACGCGATCATGTCGTTGGGCACGTCGCTGATCTGGTGCGTGCCGTCGTGGCAGAAGCCGCGCCCGCGCACCAGCACGTAGGGCCGCCCGAGCGACTTCGCCACCGCCTCGCTCGCCAGCACCAGGCAGGCGGCGCCATCGCCGCGCGGCGGCACGTCGTACAGGCCGAGCGGCTCGACGATGGGCCGCTGGGCCAGCACCTCGTCGAGCGTGATGGGCTTGCGGTATTGGGCGACCGGATTCAGCGCCGCGTGACCACGGTTCTTCACGGCGACGGCGGCGAACTGCGCGCGCGTGGCGCCGTGCTCGTGCATGTAGCGCATCGCATCCATCGCATACCAGGCGATCGGCGTGAACCCCGCCGAGGTGTGGAAGTCCACGTCGCCCGTGGTGCGCATGCTGCTCATCATGTGTTCGGCGGCGGACACCGCGCTTTCCATGTTGATGCCCAACGCCAGCGCCACCTCGGCGCGCCCCAGCAGGATGTCGTTGCAGGCCTGATCGAAGGCCAGCGCCGCGGTCATGCCGTTGCCCATCACCTCCATCACGTTGCCGCGGCAGGCCAGGCGCAGCTGGCCCATCAGGAAGGTGTGGAAATACTTCTGGCGCGTGTACGGGCGCGGCAACGTGAACACCAGGCTCTGGATGTCCTGCTTGTCCACGCCCGCGTCCTGCACGGCATCGACCACGAGCCGGCCCAGGATCTCGTGCTCGAGCGCCTGCAAGGCCGCGTCGTCGGCGCTCTGGTGGCGCCCGACCGGAATGGCGCTCGCGCCGACGATGGCGACCTGTCGCGTCATGCTGCCCGCCGCGCGCTCAGACGCTGCGTGCGCCGAAGGCCCCGGCTTCGCGCAGCTCGCGGATGCGGGCTTCGTCGAAGTGCAGCACCTCGCTCAGGATGGCTTGCGTGTCGGCGCCCACGGCGGGCGCCGCACGGGCCGGGACGGCCGGCGTGCGCGATAGCCGCAGCGGAGTCGCGACGTTGGGAATCCAGCCCTTGACCGGATGCGGGATGCGATGCACCAGGCCGCGCGAGCGCGCCTCGTCCGAAGCCAGCGCCTGGGCGAGCGTGCGCACCTCGCCGCTGGGCACGCCGGCGGCGCGCAGGCGCGGCTGCCAGTGGCTCCAGGGATGCTTGGCGAACTCCTCCTCCATGATCCGGAAAAGGCGCTCGCGTTCGGCGAGCCGGGCGTCGCGGCGCGACAGCACCGGGTCGTGCGCGATGTCGGGGCGCTCGAGCACCTGCTCGAACAGGCGCACGAAGATCGCGTCGTTGCCGCAGTTGATATAGAAGGGCATGTCCTGGCACTCGAACACGCCCGAGGGGCAGGTGTCGGGGCTGGTGTTGCCGTTGCGCCGGGGCTCGTAGCCCGTGGTCAGGTGCTGCATCGCGCCGAAGCCGGTCATGAGGATGGCCGTGTCGAACAGCGCCACCTCGACGAACTGCCCCTTGCCGTCCTTGGCGCGGGCCAGCAGCGCCAGCAGGATGGCGTTGGTGGCGCTGATGGCGGTGGCCGTGTCCATCACTGCGGCGCCCGAGCGCACGCCCTGCCGGTCGGGGTAGCCGTTCATCGAGATGAAGCCGCTCTCGGCCTGCGCCACCGGATCGAACCCCAGCCGGTCGGCATACGGGCCGCTGCGGCCGTAGGCCGAGACCGAGGTGTAGATCAGGCGCGGGTTGAGCTTGCGGCAGGTCTCCCAGTCGAGCCCGAAGCGCTCCATGACACCGGTGGAAAAGTTCTCGACCAGCACATCGGCCGATTCGATGAGCGCTTTTGCGACCGCGAGTCCGGCCGGGGATTTCATGTCCAGGCCGAGGCTGCGCTTGTTGCGATTGGTCCAGAGGTAGGGCGCGCCCTGGGCCGGCAATTCGGGGTCGTGCGGCGGGTAGTACCGGAAATCGTCGCCCTTGCCGGGCGACTCGATCTTGATCACATCGGCACCGAAGTCGGCCAGCGTCATGGTGGCCAGCGGCCCCGCGACGAAGTGCGTGAAATCGATTACCCGCACGCCGTCGAGCACGCGCGGCGCCCCCGCATCGGTGGGCGGCGCCTCGGGCAAGGCGTTGATTCTTGATTGGTCGAACACGTCGGAATCCCTGTGGGGAAGCGTTGGTCCAACCATTCTACCTTCGCCGGCCTGTTTGGCAATGGTACGGCCGATGCACGGCCACTCGGGGTTCTCAGCAGCGGTCGAGCGCTGCGCGTGCGATCGATGAACTAGACCTGCCCTTGTGACACGAGCCAGGCTTCGAAGGCCGCCAGGTCATGCGACCAGAAGACCTCGACCTCCTGGTCGAGGAGCCGGTTCACGTCCCTGGGCGCGATCACGCCCTGCAGCACGGCGGCCGTCTTCACGAAGTTGCCCCAGTAATCTTTCCAGGCCGCAGCCTTCTTGATCACGTCGTTGACGCGCTTGATGGAGTTGGTGCCGTCGTTCGAAACCTTGCACTCGATCGCAAGGACGACGGTGCCCTTGAAGCCGAGCGCCAGATCGACCTCCTGCGGGGTCACGCTCTTCGTAGCGAACCGTGTCTTGTGGCTGAAGTGCTTGAACGGCAGGGCACCGAGCGTGTCGATGGACTTGGCAGGCAGCTGCTTCCAGCCCATGTCCTTGAGCAGCTGGACGACGGCGCTCCCTGCGCGGCTGCTGCACGATTGCGCTGGATGTCCTGCACCTGCTGGCGTGCGATCAGCGGCGCGACCGACACGAAGAGGCGGCGCAGTTCGGCGCGGGTGGGCTGCCGCCGCAGGTCGAGCCAACGGGTGAGTGGGCGCGAGCGGCGCGCAAGAAAGGCATCGCTCACGGCGAGCGCCTCCATCGGCAGCGCGGGCCGGCCCGATTTCTCGGTCGTCAGTCGCGAAGTCCGACCGTGGGCGCCTTTGCATGGCTGGCGACCGGGAAGAGAGGTGCTGCCAGATCCGCGCGCCTGGTGCCATCCAGTCCTGCAGGTCGCAATGAAGCCGCTCTTGCGCCGGCAGGAGCAAAGCGTGCGGAATGACCGGAGGGTCGCTCCGCCGCATGCGCAACACGCGCGCGAAAGCAACGAGCCGCGCCCCCCGGGTTCTTTCCGTCGTTCAGCCAGAACGCGTCATGGCCAGACGCAGCTCGCCGGGCGACGCAACCCCGCGGCGACGGCCGCCGCGTGAGCGCGCGGGCAGCAACTCCATCAGCGCACGCAAGGGCACGCTGGGTTCACCCGACCACACCAGGTGCGTGCGATTGACCCGCAGCCGCGCCGGGAGTCGATGGCGCTGAACCGCATCGGCGAGCACCGTGTGGTCCAGGACTTCGGCCGGCACGATGCCCACGCCCGAGCCGGCGGCGACGCAGGCGACGATGGCGTGGTAGGAGCCGAGGTCCAGCAGGCGCGCGGGGGCCGCGCCCGCCTGCGCCAGCCATTCGAGCAGCCGCCGGCGGTACGAGCAGCCGTGCGGGAAGGCGACCATGGTGCAGCCGTCGAGCTGTGCGGCGCCGCGCGGCGGCGGGGCGTGCCGGGCGGTGATCAGCACCAGCTCTTCGTCGAACACGGGAACGGCGTTCATGCCGGCGGCTTCGAACGGCTCGGAGACGAACGCGGCCTCGAGTTCGAAGCGCTCGAGCAGCCGCAGCGAGGCCGCAGTGGTGCCGGTGCGCAGCTCGACCGAGACATCCGGATGCTGCTGGTGGAACTGCGACAGCAGCGGCGGCAGCCGTGTCGCCGCGGCGCTCTCCAGGCTGCCCAGGCGCAGCGTGCCGCGCACGGTGCCGCTGCGCATGTCCTGCTCGGCCTCGTCGGCGAGGCGCAGCAGGCGGTCGGCGTACCCGAGCAGCGTCTGGCCCGCGTCCGTGAGCACCAGGCCGCGCCCCTGGCGCCGGAACAGCGGCACCTCAAGGCGTGCCTCGAGCTGCTTGATGCGGGTGGTGACGTTGGACGGCACGCGGTGCAGCCGGCTGGCCGCGCGCAGTACGCCGCCCTCGCGCGCCACGCAGCGGAATATCTCGAGTTCGTCCAGGCTGAGCGTTCTCATATCGGGAATGGTCGTTCGCAAAAATTCAATTATCAAAAAGAATGCGCTGCGTTCCAATCCACCCCATGCGAACGCCAGCGCCAGCCCCGACCCCCAGCAGCGCGCCGCAGGGCACCACGCGCATCGTGCTCACCGGCATCCTGGCGCTGGCCGTCGCCATGGGCATCGGCCGCTTCGCGTTCACGCCGCTGCTGCCCCTGATGCTGCGCGACGGCAACCTCGACGGGGCCGGCGGCGCCGAATGGGCGGCGGCGAACTACATCGGCTACCTGCTGGGCGCGATCACGGCGCCGCGCATCGGCCGCGACCCGGTCTGGGGGCTGCGCGTGGCGCTCTGGGGCGTGGCACTCACCACCTTCGCCGTGGGTGTGCTGGCGGGGCCGCAACTGAACGCAGCGGGCGCCGTGCTGCGCCTGGCCGCGGGCGTGTTCAGCGCCTGGTGCCTGGTGTGCGCCAGCAGCTGGTGCCTGGCCGAGCTGGCTCGGCGCGGGGCCGCGCAGCGTTCGGCCTGGGTCTACACCGGCGTGGGCTTCGGCATCTGCATCACGGGCGTGCTCACGTGGGCCGGGGGCGCCCAGCCTGCACGTGCCCTGTGGCTCGAGCTGGGCGCCGTCGCGGCGGCCGGGGCGCTGCTGGCCAGCCTGCAGCGCCTCGAGACCAGCACACCTCCGGTGGCGCCGCACTCCGCGACCCGCGGCACGGCGCCCGCTGCGCCGGGACGCTGGGCGCTGGTGTTCTGCTACGGCAGCTTCGGCTTCGGCTACATCGTGCCGGCCACCTTCCTGCCGGCCATGGGGCGGGCGCAGGTCGCGGACCCTGCCGTCTTCGGCATCAGCTGGCCCTTGTTCGGCCTGGCCGCCGCGCTGTCGGTGGCGGCCGCCGCCCGCTGGCTCGCGCGACGGCCCCGCCGCACGGTGTGGGCGCTGGCGCAGGCAAGCATGGCGCTGGGCACCGGTGTGCTCCTGGTGTCCCAGGCCCTTTGGGCGCTCGCGATCTCGGCCGTGCTGGTCGGCGGCACCTTCATGGTGGCGACCATGGCCGGCCTGCAGCTGGCCCGCGAGCACGCCCCCGAGAACCCGACGCCCCTGCTCGCGCGCATGACCGTGGCCTTCGCCCTCGGCCAGATCGCGGGGCCGCTGCTCGTGCGCGCGCTGGGGCCGGCCCGCTACGGCGGGCACGACGCCTTGTGGTGGAGCAACGCCGCCGCCACGGGCCTGCTCGCGCTGACCGCCGTGTGGCTCGCGCTGCCTGCGCGCGCCCGCTTGCCTGCCCACCCTTCCGGAGAATCCACATGAATGCCGACACCGCAGCTTCCACGCCCCCGACCCCGCCTTCCGCGCGCTCACCCCGCCACTTTCCCGAAGCGGGGCTGTCCGAGCGGCTGGGGCCGCCGGCCCGGCTCGACGCCGCACAGCAGGCCGCGGCCGACGCACTGATCAACGGCCCGCGGCGCGGGGTCTACGGCCCCTTCCGTCCGCTGCTGCACACCCCGGCACTGCTGCAGGCCGCCGCGAAGGTGGGCGAGACGCTGCGCTACGAGGGCACGCTCGACGCCGCGGTGCGCGAATGGACCATCTGCGTGGTGGCGCGCGCACTGTCCAACGTGTTCGAGTGGGACATGCACCTGCCGCTTGCACGGGCCGCCGGCGTGCCGGTGGAGGCACTCGAAGCGCTCGATGCCGGCAACCCTTCGCCGGCCGTCCTGGCGCCGGAGCTGGCCCTCGCGCGGGCGCTGGCCGAGCAACTGCTCGCACACCACCGCGTGGACGACGCCACCTACGCCCAGGCGCTGGCGCGCTGGGGCGAAGCGGCGCTCGTGGAACTGCTCACGCTGGTCGGCTACTTCGCCATGGTGTGCTGGCTGATGAACGTCGCGCACACCCCCGGCCCTGCGCCCGCGTCCGCCTGATCGCGCCGGCTACGGCACCGGAAAGAGCTGCCCGGTACTGCGCCTCCCATGGGCCGCGCATAGTGCATCGGTTGCGCGCAGCCAGGTAGCGCACCAGGGCGAAGTGGTTCAGCCAGTGTCCGATGCGTTCGCAGTCCAACTCGACGTCGCCACCTGGGTGCCGTCGTCAAGCGCCACCGTGCTGTGCCTGCGCCGGCGGCGATAGCCAGGCTCTGCTCCTGCTGCGCGGCAGCGGCTCGTGGCGCGACAGCGGTCGCTCGGGCGGCCGGCGAGCGACCCGCCGACACGGCAACGCCTGCTGCGCTCAGCCTTTGGCCACACTGCCGCGCCCACGCGGTCCCCACCGGCAACGCATGATCGTTTCGCCCCACAACGTGGCTCGCTGCGCAGAGGCACACTCGGCTGCATGCGACATCCCGGCAGCGCCCCCTTGCACTTCGACAACAGCTACGCCCGCGAGCTCACGGGGCTCTACGTCCCCTGGAAACCGGCCCAGGTGCCCGAACCGCGGCTGCTGACCCTGAACCGGTCCCTGGCCCGCGAACTGGGCTGGGATGTGGCGTTTCTGGAGAGCGCCGACGGGGCTGCGCTGCTTGCGGGAAACACGGTGCCCGAAGGCGCAGAGCCGCTGGCGCAGGCGTATGCCGGGCACCAGTTCGGCGGCTTTTCGCCGCAGCTCGGCGACGGCCGCGCGGTGCTGCTCGGCGAGGTGATCGATCGCCAGGGACAGCGGCGAGACGTCGCGTTCAAGGGCTCGGGCCGCACGCCCTTTTCGCGTGGCGGCGACGGCAAGGCGGCCGTAGGGCCGATGCTGCGCGAGGCGCTGATCGGTGAAGCCATGCATGCGCTGGGCATCCCGACCACCCGCGCACTGGCCGTGGCGGCGACGGGTGAGCCGGTGATCCGCGAGCAGGTGCTGCCGGGGGCGGTGCTCACGCGTATCGCGGCGAGCCACCTGCGCGTGGGCACCTTCGAATTCTTCGCGGCGCGCGGCGAGCTCGACAAGCTGGGGCGCCTTGCCGACTACGCGATCGCCCGCCACGACCCGGACCTGGCGGGTGCGCCGGACCGCCACCTCACGCTGCTGCGCCGGGTGGCGCAGCGTCAGGCCGAGTTGGTCGCGCGCTGGATGTGCGTGGGTTTCATTCACGGCGTGATGAACACCGACAACATGACGATTTCCGGCGAGACCATCGACTACGGCCCCTGCGCGTTCATGGAGGCGTACGACCCGGGCGCGGTGTTCAGCTCCATCGACCAGAACGGCCGCTATGCCTGGGCCCGGCAGCCGGCCGTGGCGCAGTGGAACCTGGCACGCCTTGCCGAAGCCCTGCTGCCGCTGATGGTGCGCGAGGACCAGGACGAAGCCGCCGCCAACGAAGTGGTCGAACAGGCCACCGCGGCGATCGGCGACTTTCCCGCGCTGTATCAGGCCGCGCAACTGCGCGGGTTGCGGGCCAAGCTGGGCCTGGCGCCCGGGAGCCCGGCCAGCGACGACGCGCAGGACGCAGCCCTGGCGAGCGCCTGGTTCGATCTCATGCAGGCGCAGCAGATCGATTTCACGCTCGGCTGGCGGCGTCTGGCCGACGCGGCCGAGGGCGACGACGGGCCCTTGCGGGCGCTGCTGCCGCACAAAGGCCATGCGGACCTGGCGCAGTGGCTGGAACGCTGGCGCGCCCGCTGCACGCGCGAGGACGAAGCAAACCCCGGGAGCGACCAGGGCGCGCGCGAACGCGCCGCGCGCATGCGCCGCGCCAACCCCTGGATCATTCCGCGCAACCACCGTGTGGAAGAGGCCTTGCAGGCGGCATCGGCGGAGGGCGACCTCCAACCCTTCGAGCGCCTGCTCGCGGCGGTGTGCGAGCCGTTCGACGAGCAGCCGCGGTATGCGCGCTACGCCGAACCCGCGCCGCTCGCCGTGACGGCGGCCTACCAGACGTTCTGCGGGACCTGAGCGCCACGCGCACTGCGGGCGCGTGCCTCGGCGCCTCATCACGCCGCGTGCCCGCATCCGCCGTCCGCTGCGTTGCGCGCACGCCAGCGGATCTGCTGGTCGCCGGGCTGATGGCGGCGCTGGCGATCACCGGAGCCCTGACCGTTGCGCGGCACGCCCGCGAAGAACTCCGGTCCGGCGCGCGGTCCGCCGAGACACGCGCCGCGACGCAAGCGGAGTGAATGCCGGTGCCTGCCGGCAGGCCGCGCCCCGGCCTGCCCCTGCTACAGCCAGCCGATGCGCCGGAACCGGGCGAACAGCGCCGCGCACGCAAGCGAGATGACGGCCAGCGCAATCCAGTAGCCATAGCGCCATTGCAGCTCCGGCATGAACTCGAAGTTCATGCCCCAGATGCCCGCGAACGCCGTCCACACGGCAAAGATGCTGGCCCAGGCTGCGAGGCGCTTGGTGACGGCGCCGTCGTCGATGGTCACCAACGAGAGGTTGACCTGGATGGCGGTGGTGATGGTGTCGCGCAGCGCGTCGATGCTGGCGTTGACGCGGGCGAGGTGGTCCGCCACGTCGCGCACGTATTCCTGCACCCCCTGCACCTGCGCCGGCACGCGTCCACCGTGCAGCCTGCCGATGTCGTGCAGCAGTGGCGCCACCGCCTGCTTCAACACCGTGAGCTTGCGCTTGAGAAGGTAGAGCCGCTCCACGTTGGCACGGCCCGGGGCGGCGCCGAAAATCTCGTCCTCGATCTGCTCGAGCTGCGCCTCCAGGCGCTCCACGATGGGGAAGTACCGATCGACCACCGCGTCCATCAGCGCGTAGAGCACATAGCCCGGCCCGAACTTCAGCAGCTGCGGCTCGCGCTCGGCGCGCGTGCGCACACCAAGGAACGACTGCTTGCTGCCGTTGCGCACCGACACCACATAGCGGCTGCCCGCGAAGATCGCGACCTCCCCCACGTCCAGCTGGTCTTCCTCACCGGCTTCGATCAGGTGCAGGATGACGAAGAGCGACTCGGAATACTCCTCGATCTTCGGGCGCTGGTGGCCATGCAGCGCATCTTCGACAGCGAGCTCCGGCAGGTCCAGCTCGGCCTGCAGGCGGCTCAGCTCGTCGTGGGTGGCATCCTGCAGTGCGATCCAGACGAAGGTGTCCGGCTGCTGGAGATAGCCGCCGATGTCGGACAGCGCGAGGTCTGCGACCTTGCGGCCCTCGCTGTAGGCAGCGCAGTTGATCAACATGGCGTGGGTCTGCGCAATGCGTCGGCGCGATCAGGCGCGGAAATCGTCCAGGCTCTTGCCCGCCTGGAGGGCGTCACGCAGCCACTGCGGGCGCGGGCCGCGGCCGCCCCAGGTGTTGCCCTGGTCGTCCCGGTACTTCGCCGCACCGGCGCGGCCGCTGCGGCCGGCAGGCCGCGCCGCACGCTGCGAGGGTCCGCTCGCGCGGGGGGAAGCAGACGCCGCGCGGCCGGATCCGCCGCGGGGGAAGCTCAGGTCCTCGGGGCGCAGGCCATAGACCTCGATCGCCTTGTTGATCCGCTCGATGACCTCCGCGAGTTCGGCCTCGCGAACTTCTTCCGCCTCACGTTGCAGGCGCGCAATCTCCTCCTGGATTTCCATGTACGTTTTCTGGGGCATATCGGCTCCTTCGGTGATCGGTGCGCCGCAGTATAGGCACCGCATGCGCCGACCTTTGCTGCCTTTCGGACGGCGCGTGGCGGACCCCTGCGGCGGCGGACGCGATGGACAATGGGTGCTCCTTTCCTTCGCGCGCTGCAGCTGACAACATGGATGAGAACACGATCGGGCGCGCCATCGCACAGGCCTGGAGCGAGGCCGTGTTCGCGAAAGACCGCGCGGGCCGCTACCGCTTCGCCAACGCCGCCGCCCTGGCGGCGCTCGGCAAGCCGGCCGGCGAGGTGATCGGGCACAACGACCACGAGATCCTGGGAGATGCGGCGGTCGCGGCGCCGATCGTCGAGAGCGACCGGCGCGTGCTGCGCGAGGGCCTGCCGGTGGAGACCGAGGTCGCGTTCGCCGCCCCCGACGGCACGCTCCAGACCTGGTGGACCCGCAAGACGCCGCTGCGTGGCGAGCGCGGCGACGTGGTGGGCCTGCTCGGAATGGCGCGCAACGTCACCCAGCGCCGCCTGGACGACGAGCGCCTGCGCGCCCTCTCGCAGGAGCGGCAGCTGGCGCTGGATGCCGCCGGCATGGCCTGGTGGCATTTCGATCCGCGCACCGGCATCTCGCGGGTGGACGCGCGCTACGCGAGCATCTTCGGCATCGAGGGACGCGAGATCTCGGCCGAGCGCCTCTTCGAGCTGGTGCACCCAGACGACCGCGAGCGCGCCGCCCGCACCGTGGAGCGCGCGCTGGATCCGCACGATCCGCAGCCCTACCACCTCGAGATGCGCATCATCCGGCCCGACGGGCAGGAACGCTGGGTGGAGGCGCACGGGATCGCCGGCTTCGAGGGCGCTGCGACGGAGCGCGCCGCCACCCGTTTCGTCGGCACCGTCGCCGACATCACCGAGCGGGTGCGCACGCGCCATGCCCTGGAGGAGACCAACCGCAAGCTGGTGCTGGCGGACGCGCAGAAGACCCAGTTCCTCACCACCCTGTCGCACGAGCTTCGCAACCCCCTGGCCCCGATGCGTTCGGCCATCGATCTGCTGCGCCTGGGCGGCGGTGATCCCGCCGTGCGCGGGCGTGCGGCCACCGTGCTCGCCCGCCAGCTGCAGCACCTCACGCGGCTGGTGGACGACCTGCTCGATCTCGCGCGCATCAACCGCGGACAGATCAGCCTGCGCAACGAACCGCTGGACCTGCGCCCCGTCGTCGAAGCGGCGGTCGATGCCATGCGTCCCGTGGCCGAGGACGGCGGTCTGTCGTTGGCGCTGAGCCTCCCCGCCGACGCCGGCGCCGAAGCCCCCACCGTCCAGGGCGACGCCACCCGGCTCACGCAGTGCCTCATCAACCTGCTGGGCAATTCGGTCAAGTTCACGCCCCGGGGCGGGCACGTCGAAGTACGACTCGCGCGGAACGGCGGGCGGGTCGTCTGCGAGGTGGAGGACGACGGCATCGGCATCTCGGCGGACCTGCTCGAAGCCGTGTTCGGCGCCTTCGTCCAGGCCCAGCCCAGCGGCGCGGGCAACCAGGGCCTGGGCCTCGGCCTGGCCCTCACGCGCAGCATCGTCGAGCAGCACGGCGGCTCGGTGAGCGCGTCCAGCGGCGGCCCCCACGCGGGCACCTGCATACGGATCGAGCTGCCGGCGGCGTAGCCGCGCGGGGCGGTGGAGCCACCGGAGCGGCCCGGAGCGTCGCGTCCACGGTCGGGCTGCCGCTGCGTTGCCGAGCAGGAGCAGGAAACACCACACGCAACTCGTGTCCCGGGCGCTAGGGTTATTCCGGCTGCCGTCGGCGCTTGGGCGAGGAGTAGCATCGAATTTCACTAACATCTTAGCGATCGACTCGCATCAGGAGACATCTCAATGAAGCTGCTTCGACTCGCCCTCGCTGCCCTGGCGATGGCCGTTCCCCTCGCCGGCGCTGCGCAGGATTACCCCTCCCGCACGATCCGCATCGTCGTTCCGTATGCCGCGGGCGGTGGCGTCGATTCGGCCGCGCGCGTGGTGGCCCAGCACCTCACGACGGCGCTCGGCCAGAACGTGGTCGTCGATCCCAAGCCCGGTGCTGCCACCGTGATCGGAACCGAGTTCGTCGCGCGCGCACCCTCCGACGGCTACACGCTGCTTCTGACGGGTGGCTCGACCATGAGCATGCTGCCGCTGACGCATCCCACCAAGCTGCCGTTCGACCCGCTCGAGGACTTCGAGCCGGTCGGCATGGTGTCGCGCCTGCCCTTCTTCCTGGTGACCTCCAGCAAGCAGCCGTACAAGAGCGTCAAGGAGCTGATGGACGCCGCCCGCGCCAAGCCCGAAGCCCTCTCCTATGCCAGCAACGGCACCGGCTCCATGGGCCATCTCGGCACCGAGACGCTCGTTCAGGCCGCCGGCGCCAAGATGGTCCACGTGCCCTATGCCGGGTTCGCCCCCGCGCTGAGCGACCTCATCACCGGACGGGTCAGCATCGTCATGGCCGACATGGCGTCGATCCGTGGGCAGCTCCAGGCGGGAACGCTGCGTCCGCTGGCGGTGGCGTCCGCAGAGCGGTCGCGGTTCATGCCCGATGCGCCTACGCTCGCCGAAGCCGGCTATCCCGGCGCCGCGTTCGAGATCTGGCTGGCTCTCTACGCCCCCGCGAAAACGCCGCCCGACGTCATCAAGCGCGTGAGCACCGAGCTGAGCCGCTTCCTGGCCTCGCCCCAGGGCCGCGACGCGTTCACCAAGCTCGGGCACGAAGCAGATCCCGCCGACGGCAAGGTGGTGCGCGAGCGCATCGTCGCCGAGCAGAAGGCGTTCGCACCTGCTGCGCGCGCCGCCGGCCTGGGCCAGGCCCAGGGCAAGTGAAAGGGCGACCGACATGAGCCCACCCGATTCCGCGCGCTCGGCGAGTCACCACCTGCTGCAGGCACTGCTGGACCGCGGGATCGAGTACCTTTTCTGCAACCTCGGCACCGACCACGCGCCGCTGATCGAAGAGCTCGCGCGGTGGCGGGCCGAGGGCCGCGAGACGCCGAAGCTCGTCCTGTGTCCGCACGAGAACACGGCCTTGCACATGGCCGGCGGCTACGCCTGCGCCACCGGCCAGGGCCAGGCCGTGCTGGTGCACGTCGATGCAGGCACCGCCAACGCCGCGATGGGCCTGCACAACCTGTTCCGCGCGCGCCTTCCCGTACTCCTGATGGCGGGACGGGCGCCCGCCACCACCTTCGGGCAGGTCGAGGGCGGGCGCGACACCTACGTGCACTTCATCCAGGAGCCGTTCGACCAGGCCAGCGTCGCGCGGCCCTACGTCAAATGGGAATACACGCTCGGCTGGCCCTCGATGGCCGCCGAGGTGATCGCGCGTGCCGACGCCGTGATGCAGACCGAGCCGCGCGGCCCCGTCTATCTCATGCTGCCGCGCGAGGTGCTCGCCGCGCCCTGCCCGCCCGCCGAGCTCGCCGAGCTTCCCGCCGCCCGCCATGCCGCCGTGCCGGCCGGCCACGGCGATCCCGCGCTGGTGCGCGCCGTGGCGCAGCGGCTCGTCGACAGCGAAGACCCGCTCCTGGTGACCGCGTACGCCGGCCGCCGCCCCGGGGCGGTGGCGCTGATCGAGCGGCTGGCGCTCCTGACAGGCATGCGCGTGTGCGAATTCAACAGCGTGCACCTGAACATCCGGCGCGACTCGCCCTGCTTCGGCGGCTTCCAGCCCGGCCCCTTCGCCGAGCGCGCCGACTTCGGCCTGCTGCTCGACGTCGACGTGCCCTGGATTCCGCGCACCACCCGCGTCAACCCGCGGGCGTACTGGGCGCAGATGGACGTGGACGCCATCAAGCGCGACATTCCCATGTGGAGCTTCGCGGCCGACGCCCGCTTCGAGGGCGACAGCGAGGCCATGCTCGCGCAGCTCATCGAAGCGGTGGAGGCGCTCGCCACGCCCGACTTCCGCCGGCGCGCCGGTGCACGCCTGGAGCGGCTCACGCGCGAACACGCCGAGCGCAGCGCACGCGTTGCCCGCGCCGCCGAAGACCCGGGCGCCGTGGGCGCCATCAACCCGCACTACCTGTGTGCCGCGCTGGGACGCGCACTGGACGCGCACGACATCGTTCTCAATGAGGCGATACGCAACACGCTGGCCGTGTTCGAGCAGATCCCGCGTTCGCAGCCCGGCACGCTGGTCGGGCTGCCGGGCGGCGGCCTGGGCTTTTCCGCCGGCATGGCGCTCGGCATGAAGCTGGCGCATCCGCAGCGCCGGGTGGTCCACGTGGTCGGCGACGGCACCTTCTATTTCGGCAACCCCAGCTCGGTGTACGCGGTCTCGCGCGCGCACGGGCTTCCCATCTTCACCGTGGTCCTCGACAACAGCGGATGGTCCGCGGTGAAGGAATCGGTGCTGCGCATGTACCCGCAGGGCCATGCGCACGCCAGCGACGAGTTCGCCTCGCTCCTTCCCGAAGGCACGGATTTCGCGGCCATCGCACAAGCGGGCGGCGCGCACGGCGAGCGCCTGTCCGATCCGCGCGAGGCCGAGGCAGCGATCGCCCGGTGCCTGCAGGCGCTGGACGCGGGGCGCAGCGCCCTGCTGCACGCGCGCATCGCGCCGCTGTGAACACACCAAAGGAATTGCAATGACACTGGAAGCACTCACTGCGCCCGAAGGCGCCACCTTCGAACGACGCAGCCCTGTCACGGGCGAAGTCGCGACCGTCGCCACTGCCGCCACCGTGGCACAGGCGCTGGCCGCGGCCGACGCGGCGGCGGCCGCCTTCCCCGCCTGGTCGCGCACCGGTCCGGCCCGAAGGCGCGAACTCCTCAACCGCGCGGCCGACCTGCTGCAGGAGCGCGCCGACGCGTTCGTGCGCTGCATGGTCGAGGAGACCGGCACCTCGGCCGGCTGGGCCCAGTTCAACGTGCGCGGCGGCATCGGCGCGCTGCGCGAGGCGGCGGCGCTCACGACGCACGTCAGCGGCGACACCATCCCGTCCGACCTGCCCGGCTGCATGGCGATGACCTTCCGGGTTCCGGTGGGCGTGGTGTTCGGCATGGCACCCTGGAACGCGCCGCTGCTGCTCGGGCTGCGCGCCATCGTCGCGCCGCTCGCCTGCGGCAACACGGTGGTGCTGAAGGCCTCCGAGCACTGCCCCGGCAGCCACTGGATGATCGGCCGGCTGTTCGCGGATGCGGGGTTCGCGCAGGGCGTGGTGAACGTGGTCACGCACGACGCGCCCGAAGCGGCGGCCATCGTCGAAGCGCTGATCGAACACGCGGCCGTGCGCCGGGTCAACTTCACCGGCTCCACCCGCGTGGGCCGGATCATCGGCGCCATCGCCGGGCGTGCCCTCAAGCCCTGCCTGCTGGAGCTCGGGGGCAAGTCGCCGCTGGTGGTGCTGCGCGACGCCGACATCGAGCTGGCGGTGAATGCCGCCGCGTTCGGCGCGTTCATGAACCAGGGGCAGATCTGCATGTCGACCGAACGCGTGGTGGTCGAGGAGGACATCGCCGACCGCTTCGCCGAGGCGCTTGCCGCCAAGGCCAAGGCACTCGGCGCGGCCACGGCCGGCAAGCCGGCCGTGCTGTTCGAATCGTTGATCAGCTGCCCCGCCGCCGACCAGGTGGAGGCGATGGTGCGCGACGCACAGGAGCGCGGCGCCCGTGTGCTGGTGCCGCTGCAGCGCGAAGGCGCGCGCATGGGCCCGGTGGTGCTCGACCACGTGCGGCCCGGCATGCGCGTCTACGACGACGAGTCCTTCGGCCCGATCGCCGCCATCGTGCGGGTGGCCGACCTCGAAGAAGCCGTGCGGGTGGCCAACGACACCGAATACGGCCTTGCCGGCGCGGTGTTCGGGCGCGACATCTCGCGCACCCTCGAGGTGGCGCAGCGGCTGGAATGCGGCGTCTGCCACGTGAACGGGCCCACCGTGAAGAGCGAGCCCCAGCTTCCGTTCGGCGGCGTCAAATCGAGCGGTTACGGCCGCTTCGGCGGACGCGCGGCGATCCAGGAATTCACCGAACTGCGCTCGGTCACCATCCAGGTCGCACCCCAGGCGTATCCGTTCTGACACCTTCGCACTTGCCACCCCAGCGACTCCAGCCATGCCCTACGCAGTTTCCAGCGCCCCTGTAGACGCCGCTCCCGCCGGCGACGACGACAACAAGGTCCGGCGCAACCTTCCGCTGCTGCTGCTGCAGGTGCGCGAGCAGGTGCTCGCGCGCTTCCGGCCGGTGCTCAACGCCCACGGGGTGACCGAGCAGCAGTACCGCATCCTGCGCGCCATCGAGATGAACGAATCGCTGGAGCCGCGCGAGCTCTGCGCCATCTGCCACATCTCCAGCCCCAGCCTGGCCGGCGTGCTGGCCCGCATGGAGGGCCTGGGCCTGGTCAGCCGCACGCCGCACCCCGACGACCAGCGCCGCCAGCTCGTGACGCTCACCACCTCGAGCCGCCGCCTGATCCGCAGCATGCGCCCGCGCATCGACCAGGTGTACCAGTCGCTCCAGGAAGATCTCGGGCCCGAGCTCGCGGCGCAGACCTTCCGCACGCTCGGGGCCGTGCTCGAACGACTTGCGCAGCGCGAGGCGCGGCCATGAGCGCCGCGGCTTTCGAGTTTCCGCAGACGCGCGAGCGCGTGAGCGAGGCCGAATGGCGCCAGCGGGTCGATCTCGCGGCCGCCTACCGGCTCGCGCACTACTACCGCATGACGGACCAGATCTACACGCACCTGACCGCGAAGGTGCCGCAGACCGACCACTTCCTGATCAACCCCTACGGCGTGCTGTTCGACGAAGTCACCGCGTCCTGCCTGGTGAAGGTCGATCTCGATGGCCGCATCGTCCACGACCCCACCGGCATCGGCATCAATCCCGCGGGCTTTCTCATCCACAGCTGCGTGCACCGGGCCCGGCCGGACCTCACCTGCGTGCTGCACACGCACACGGCGGCGGGCCTGGCCGTCGCCGCGCAGAAGCGCGGGCTGCTGATGCTCACGCAGCACGCGATGCGCTTCTACAACCGGCTCGGCTACCACGACTACGAAGGGATCGCGCTCGACCCCTCGGAGCAGGAGCGGCTGGTGCGCGATCTCGGCCCGCACAAGGCCATGATCCTGCGCAACCACGGCTTGCTCACGGGCGGCACCAGCATCCGCGATGCGTTCGAGCAGATGTACTACCTCGAGCGTGCCTGCGACGCGCAGGTCAAGGCGCTCGCCGGCGGTGTCGAGGTGATCGAGTGCGCGGGCGAGGTCGCCGAGAAGGTGGCCACGGTCCTGGACCGCCCCGGACGCACCGCCACCGAAACCGACTGGCCCGCCCTCAAGCGCCTGCTCGACCGGATCGATCCGTCCTACCAGCGATGAACGCCTCGCCCGCATCCCCCGAACGCGACCCCGCCCGCCTGTTGCAGGACCGGCCCGGCGGCGACTTCCTCGTGCACCGCGACATCTACCGCGACCCCGAGGTGTTCGCCTGGGAGATGGAGCATGTGTTCGAAGGTACCTGGAACCTCGTCGGACTCGCCTCGCAGCTGCCCCGGCCGTACGACTTCATCACCACCTCGATCGGACGCGCGCCGATCATCATCTCGCGCGCCGGCAACGGCGAGCTGCACTGCCTGCTGAACACCTGCCGCCACAAGGGCGCGCTGGTGTGCCACCACGAACAGGGAAGCGCCCGCAGCTTCGTGTGCCAGTACCACGGCTGGGCCTACGCCTGCGACGGCCGCAACGTGCTGGTGAACCACCGCGACGCGGGAGCCTACGGGCCGGCATTCGATGCGCACGAGCACGACCACGACCTCGTGCCGGTGGCGCGCTTCGCCAACTACCGGGGCCTGCTGTTCGCCAGCCTGCGCGCCGACGTGCCCGAGCTCGACGACTACCTCGGCGACCTGCGCCCCCTGATCGACCTGGTGATCGACCAGAGCCCGCAGGGCGTGGAGTGCGTCGGCGGCCGCGGTGTGTTCGTCTACGAAGGCAACTGGAAGCTGCAGATGGAAAACGGGGTGGACCCCTACCACTTCGCCTCCACGCACGTCTCGTACATCCAGTCGCTGCAGCGGCGCGCGGAGAAGACCTCGGTCTACTCCGGCTTTTCCAGCGGAGAGTTGCAGCGCGGAAGCTTCGCGTTCGCCCATGGCCACAACGCCATGTGGGGACCGGCTCCCGCGGGCAAGCCCACGCCGCTGTCCTTCAGCCTCGACGAGATCCGCGCGCGGGTCGGCGAGGACCGGCTGCGCTGGATGCAGCACGTGCGCAACATCACGCTTTTTCCCAACGCGCAGATCGCCGACAACGCGGCGCTGCAGCTGCGCATCTGGCGTCCGCTCTCGGCCGAGCGCACGGAAATGCGCACCTTCTGCCTGGCTCCCGTGGGCGAGCCGCCACAGGCGCGCCGCATGCGCATCCGCCAGTACGAGGAGTTCTTCAACCCAGGCGGGCTGGCCACGCCCGACGACATCGCCAACTACGAAGACTGCCAGCGCGGCTTCGGCGCGCGCACGATCGATTGGCAGCAGGGGCATGCGCGTGGCGCCACGCTCATGCAGGCCGGCGCCAACGACGCGGCACGCGAGCTCGGCATCGAGCCCCTCTCCTGCGTGGTCGGTCCGTTCAACCTCGGCGACGAGACGGTGATGCACGCGACCTACCGCACCTGGCTCGATCTGATCCAGCGCGGCCGGCAGCGCGCGGGGAGCGGCGCATGACGCCCGAGCACAAGGCGCTCGCCTGCGAGCTTGTCGCGCGCGAGGCACAACTGCTGGACCAGCAGCGCTGGACCGAATGGCTCGACCTGTACCGCGAAGACGCGGTCTTCTGGGTGCCCACCTGGAAAAGCGACGGCACGCTGTCGAGCGACCCCGACACCGAGCTGTCCCTGATCTACATGGACGGCCGCGCGCTGCTGCACGAGCGCGTGCAGCGCCTGACCTCCGGCCGCTCGGTGGCGGCGATGCCGGTGCCGCGCACCACGCACCTGGTGGGCGGCACGCTGGTGGACGCCATCGACGCCGACGCCGCGCTGGTGCAGTCGGCATGGATGACGCACATCTACCTGCACAAGCAGCCGGAGTCGCTTGCCTATGCCGGGCGCTACGAACACCTGCTGCGATGGCAGGACGGGCAGTGGCGCATCGCGCGCAAGAAGGTCGTGCTCACCAACGACCAGCTCCGCTCGAAGCTGGACTTCTTCTATGTGTGATTCGTGAGAGACATGACGACAAGCAGGATCCTCGTCGCCGGCGCCGGCATCGGCGGGCTGACCGCCGCGCTGTGCCTGGCGCAGCGTGGTTTTCAGGTGCAGGTGTTCGAGCAGGCCAGCGCATTGAAGGCGCTCGGCGCAGGGCTGCAACTGAGCGCCAATGCCACCCGCGTGCTGTTCACGCTGGGCCTCGGCGAGGCGGTGCAGGCGCTGACCATCCTGCCCGGCAAGAAGTGCATCCGCCTGTGGAACACGGGACAGGAGTGGGAGCTGTTCGACCTCGGGCGCGAGTCGATCGAGCGCTACGGCTATCCCTACATGATGCTGTACCGCCCCGACCTGCACGGTGAGCTGGTGCGCGCCCTGAACGAGCGCTGCCCGGGTGCCCTGCAGCTGGACGCGAAGGTGGTCGAGGTGCGGCAGGACGCTCGCGAGGTCGAACTGGTGCTGCAGGACGGCCGGCGCGTGCGCGGTGACGTGCTGATCGGCGCCGACGGTGTGCACTCGGTCGCCCGCGCCGCCGCCATCGCCGAGGACAAGCCCGTCTTCTCCGGCTGCACCGCGTGGCGCGGAGTGATCGAGGTACAGAGGCTCCCGCCCCGCCTGCGCGAACCGGCAGGCGTGAACTGGGTCGGACCGGGCGCGCACATCGTGCACTACCCGGTCCATGCCGGCCGGCTCATCAGCCTCACCGGCATCGTCGAGAAAGAGGGCTGGTTCCGCGAGTCGTGGACCGAGGAGGGATCGATCGAGGAGTGCCTGCAGGATTTCGCCGGCTGGCACGAGGACGTGCAGTGCCTGCTCAGGCAGATCGCCGTGCCGCTGCGCTGGGCCATGATGGTGCGCGAGCCGCTCACCAACTGGACGAACGGCCGCATCAGCCTGCTGGGCGACGCCGCGCATCCGACCCTCCCCTTCCTGGCCCAGGGAGCCGGCATGGCCATCGAAGACGCCTGCGTGCTGGCGCGGGCGCTGGAGCAGCATGCGGACGATCTGTCGCTGGGCCTGCGGGTCTACCAGGCCAGCCGCATCGAGCGCACCACCCGCATCGTGCAGGGCTCGGCCGCGAACGCCCACCGTTTCCACAACCGCGCCCTCGCCACGCCCGAAGGAGCGCAGGCCTACATCGCCGGCGCCTGGGAGCAGGACAAGGTGCGCGCCCAGTACCACTGGCTCTTTTCCTACTGTCCCGAGAGCGTACCGCTGGAGCAGCCCCCGCCGGCACCGGACGCGACGTCCGCGCACGCCTGACGCACGCGCCGCGCGCCACGCACTCAGCCGCGATGGCGCGCGTGCAGCACCTCGGCGAACGCGCGCGCGGCCGGCGAAAGCGACCGGTCGCGTTTCCAGACGATCCCGATCGGTCGATCGACCGCGGGCCGCACCAGCCGGCGCGTCAGGAGGTGCGGCCAGGCCGCCTGCGCGGCCACCGATGCCGGGACGATGGCCGCCGCCAGCCCGTGCGCGGCCATGGCAAGCGCGGTGGTGAGCAGCGACACCTCGTGCTCGATGCGCAGCTGCACGCCGGCTGCGCGCGCGGCCTCGTCGATGCGCCGGCGGATGCCGTAGCCGGGCTTGACGGTGACGACCGGCCGGGGCGCGAGCTGCTTCCAGGTCATGCTGGCTCCCGCGGGAAACGCGACGGTATCGGCGCGTGCGACGACCACCAGCGCATCGCGCATGAACACCTCCTCGCGCAGGGCGGCGACGGGCGCCTCGATGGTGCCGACACCGAAATCCACGCGCTCGGACAGCAGCAGCTCGACGAAGCCTTCGGGGGCGACCTCCTCCACCTCGACCTTGACCTCGGGATGCAGCGCGCGGAAGGCCTGCATGGCCGGGGGAAGCAAGGTCGCGGCCACGGTGGCCGTCGCGGCGAGCCGCACGCGCCCGGTGCGGCCCTGCGCCAGCTCCCGCATGCGCGAGGCCATGCCCTCCAGCTCGGCCAGCGCGCGCTGGGCGTAACCGGCGGCTTCGGCGGCCGCCTCGGTCGGGCGCAGCGCGCGCGTGCTGCGATCGAACAGCCGCAGCCCCAGCCGCGCCTCCAGCTCGCGCAGCAGCACCGTGACGGCCGGCTGGGTCAGCGCGAGCTGCTCGGCGGCTGCCGACACGCTGCCCACCTGGTAGACCGTGAGGAAGGCGCGCAGCTGCCGCACCGAGGGAAGCGCAGATAAAGGTTTTTTATGAATCGCCATCGAAGATTCATTGTCCCATCGGCGTGGGCTGCGCTCCAATGGACGGCTTCATCCGTTTTTCCCCCTCCCGCCCAACCCAGGACAGCGCCATGCCTACTTCCCTGCAATCCCAGGTCCTCATCGTCGGCGCCGGCCCGGTCGGCCTGACCCTCGCCATGGACCTGGCCCAGCGCGGCGTGGACGTGCTGGTGGCCGAGACACGCCACCGGGGCGAGCCGCCCAGCGTGAAGTGCAACCACGTCTCGGCGCGTTCGATGGAAATCTTCCGGCGCCTGGGCGTGGCCGGCGCGCTGCGCGATGCCGGCCTGCCGCCGGACCACGCCAACGACGTGTCCTACCGCACCACGTTCTGCGGCGAAGAGCTCTCGCGCATCCACATTCCGGCCCGCCAGGACCGCTACACCGACCGCAGCGGCCCGGACGGCTGGTGGCCCACGCCCGAACCGCCGCACCGCATCAACCAGATCTACCTGGAGCCCATCCTGTTCGCCCACGCGGAGGCCAGCCCGCGCGTGCGCATCCTCAATCGCACGCGCATCGACGCGTTCGAGCAGGACGCAGGCGGCGTTTCGGCCACCGGCGTCGATCTCGACTCCGGCGAGGGCCTGCAGATCCGATGCGATTTCCTCATCGGCTGCGACGGCGGGCGCTCCGGCGTGCGCAAGGCCATCGGCGCGAAGCTTTCCGGCGACGAGGTGGTCGGCCGCGTGCAATCGACCTTCTTCCGCGCGCCCGACCTGCTGGCACGCGCCCGCCACGCGCCCGCCTGGGGCACCTTCTCGCTCAACCCGCGCCGCAGCGGCAACGTGTACGCCATCGACGGGCGCGAGACCTTCCTGCTGCACAACTACCTGCGGCCCGACGAGACCGACTTCGAGGCCATCGACCGCGACTGGGCGATCCGCACCATCCTCGGCGTGGGCGACGACTTCCGCTACGAGATCATCAGCAAGGAAGACTGGATCGGCCGCCGCCTGGTGGCCGACCGGTTCCGCGACCGGCGCGTGTTCATCTGCGGCGACGCGGCGCACCTGTGGATCCCGATGGCCGGCTACGGCATGAACGCCGGCATCGCCGACGCGATGGACCTCTCCTGGACGCTGGGGGCCTTTCTCAACGGCTGGGCGCCCGAAGGCGTGCTGCGCGCCTACGAGGCCGAGCGGCTGCCGATCACTGAGCAGGTGTCGCGCTTCGCCATGAACCACGCACTGGCGCTGCAGAAGGAGCGCGAGGGCGTGCCCGAAGGCATCGAGGCGCCTGGCGCCGAGGGCGAGGCGGCCCGCGCGCGCGCAGGCAAGGCGCTGTACGACCTCAACGTCAAGCAGTACTGCTGCGCGGGGCTGAACTTCGGCTCCTTCTACGACCGCTCGCCCCTGATCGCCTACGACGGCGAAGCGCATCCCGCCTACACCATGGACCAGTTCACGCCGTCCACGGTGCCGGGCTGCCGCACGCCGCACCTGTGGCTGGAGGACGGCCGCTCGCTCTACGACGCGATGGGGCCGGAGTTCACGCTGCTGCGCTTCGACGCGGATGCCGACGCCGGCCCGCTGCAGGAAGCCGCGGCGCGCCGGGGGCTGCCGCTCACGGTGCTGGACGTCCGCTCGCCCGAAGCTGCGGGCCTCTACCGGCACCGCTTGGTGCTGTCGCGCCCGGACCAGCATGTGGCCTGGCGCGGCGACCGCCTGCCCGAGGATCCGCTGGCGCTGATCGACCTGGTGCGCGGCGCGGCGGCGTAGCGAGCACGAGGCGAGCCGCACGCCGCTCGGCAGCGGTAGGCGCAAGGACCGTGAGCGGTCCCGGCGCGACTCCGCACTCCCGGTGCAGCAGTGCAGTGCTCAGTCGCAGGGCTGAAAGCGGACGCAGGGCGGCACGGCGCGGATCGACACGAGGGTGTTCTCGCCCGCGATGCGCTCGGCTCGGAACTTGACCGTGGCGCCCTTCTGCAAGCTGGAGAGCAGCGCAGGATCGCGCACGTAGAACCGAAGCGTCGTGAACGGCAGGTTGGCATGAAGCGCCACTTTCAGATGCACGTAGACGCGCTTGCCACCATCCTCCCTGGTGATGGACCGCAGGGTCGCTCGCTTTTCGACTGGGCTCGCAGCCGGCACGCGCTCGAGTGACGCGGGCGCCATCGGCGGACCGTGCTCCCGGGTCGAAGCCACGACCTGCTGAAGCAGGTACTGCTGGGCGCGGCCGACGGTGGAGTCGTCGTATTCACCTGCCGTCGTCACGACCACGAGGTCAAGTTCCGGAACGAGGAACAGTCGTTGACCGCCATTGCCCAAGGCGCCTTTCCACGCGAGCTGCTTGCCATCGACCCACACGGTCCCGGACCACCAGTGGTAGCCGAAGTCGCCGCTCCCCGGACACGGTGCGAGCATCCTGCGTAACCACTCAGCGGAAACGAGCTGCCGGCCCTTCCAACGACCCTCGTCCAGCACGAGTCGTCCGAGGCGCGCCAGGTCACGGGGCGTAAGGCGCAGGCCCGTGTAGGCGCGCGGGCGCCCACGCAGGTCGCCCACCCACTCCCAGGTTCGGATGCCGAGCGGCTCGAACAGCTTCAGGCGCGCGTAGGTGCGCAGGTCCATGCCGGTGCGTTCCTCCAGCAGAAGCCCGAGCACGGCAGTGAGTCCGCCGTTGTAGTTGAACTGGCGGCCCGGACTCTCCGCCAATGGCCTGTCGAGGACGTAGCGCGCACGGTCGGCGCGCCACAGCAGTCCTTTCTCATCGTTCGCCCAGCGGCCATAGCCTCCGCTCTCGTCCCATCGCAAGCCGCTGCGCATGCACAGCAGATCGGCAACCGTGATGTGGTCGCGTCCATCGCTGCGCAGGTCGGCTAGAGCGGGAAGCAGGTCCAGAACAGGCGTCGTGACGCTCGGTGCGCTCCCCTCCGCCTCTGCGATGCCCCAGAGCAGCGCCACGATTGACTTGGTGATTGAACGGATGTCGTGCAGTGCGTCGCTGTCGAAGTGGCGCCGACTCGCCCATACCGAGTAGGTGGAGCGATCGCTGCCGTCGCGGTAGGCCTCGGCGACTAAGCGTCCCTGGCGCTCAACCACCAGGCCATGCAGATTGCGCGAGCTCTCGACAAAAGTCTGGACGACCTCGCAAATCGCATGGGGATGAAACCCGGCCATGGCCGGATCTCGCTCGACCTCCCAACCATCGGCAGCTGCAACTGGCGCACCGCATGCGGCGGTGAATGCGGCCGCCGGCGGCGCAGCAAGGGCGATGAGAAGTGCAAGGGCAGTGATGCTCAATCGCATGCAGCCTCCGGGCTTTCCAGCCACCGAATTCGATCGGACGGGCAATGATCTTAGCCGCCGAGTCGGCCTGCGCTGAGCGCACAAGCCGGCTATTCGACTTGCGAACCCCGTGCTTCTTGCAGCCGCTCGCCTGGCCGCCAGCACGCCGCTCCCCAAAGAAAAAGGCCACCTCGACGCGAGGTGGCCTTCTTGTACGCCGGCAGGGTCAGCGCTCTAGCGCCCTTACTTGGCGGGTGCCGGGATGCGGGCGATCACCTCGCCCCACTTCTTCGACTCACCGGCGATGAACTTCTCGAAGGCCGGTCCGTCCATGAATGCCGGCTCGGCGGCAAGGCCTGCGATCTGCTGCTGCACGGCGGGATTGGCCATCACCTTCTGCAGTGCCGACGAGAGCCGGGCGCGCACGTCGTCGGGTGTCTTCGCCGGCATGAAGAGCCCCATCCAGGCAGGCGCCGAGTAGCCCTTCACGCCCGACTCGGCGATGGTGGGGATCTCGGGCGCCACCTTGCTGCGCTCCGCGCTGGTCACGCCGAGGGCGACCAGCTTGCCCGCCTTGACGTGCGGGTAGGCCGAGGTGAGATCGACCATGGCGGTGGGCACGGTGCCACCCAGCACGTCGGTGACGGCGGGTCCGCTGCCGCGGTACGGCACGGCGACCAGGCCGACGCCGGCCATGCTGGCCAGCAGTTCGCCCGACAGGTGCTGCGCGGTGTACTGGCCCGGCGTCGCGTACGAGATGCTCTTGCCGCCGGAGGCCTTGCCCGCGGCGATCAGGGCCGGCAGGTTCGCGTGGCCGGCGCCGGGCGAGGCGACGAACACGAGCGGGATGTCGGCGAGCTTGCCCAGGGGGACGAGATCGGTCTGCGGCTTGAGCGGCGGCGCGTCGGGCAGGTGCGGATTCACGGCGATGGCGCCGGTCGCGCCCATGCCGATGGTGTGTCCGTCGGGTGCCGAACGGGCCACGGCGATCAGGCCGAGCGCGCCACCGGCGCCGGGCTTGTTATCGACCACCACGGGCTGGCCCAGCACCTGGGACAGTTCGCGCCCGACGATGCGGGCGATGCCGTCGGCCGAAGCGCCCGGTGCGAAGGGAACGACCAGGGTAATCGGCTTGCCGGCCGGGGCCTGGGCCACGACCGAGGTGGCGACCAAGGCGGTAGCCACGCAGGCAACCATGCGGGAGAGCATGCGATTCATGTGCGTTGTGCCTGCGGTCAGTTGGGCTGGATGTTGGCCGACTTGGCGACCTGGGTCCAACGTGCGATGTCGGAGACGATGCGCTTGTGCAGGGCGGCCGAATCGACGTCGCCCGGATCGAGCCCGAGCGCGTGCATGCGCTTCTCGGTGTCCTTGTCCGCCAGGATCTCGCCCACCGCCATGCGCAGTTTGTCCAGCACGGGCTTGGGCGTTCCCTTGGGCGCCATCAGCGCGGTCCAGATGGGCGTGTCGTAGCCGGCGTAGCCCGCTTCGGCGATGGTGGGCACGTCGGGCAGGGCCGCCGAGCGCTTGCCGGTGGTGACGGCGAGTGCCTTGAGCTTGCCACCCTTTACGTGCGGGATGACGGCGGGGCTGTCGAGCACGCCCACCTGGATCTCGCCGCCCATGAGGGCCGTGACGACGGGGCCCGAACCCTTGTACTGGATGTGGTTGAACTTCAGGCCGGCGGTGGCGGTGATCGTCTCGGCGACCAGCACGAAGGAGGTGGTGGGCGTGCCGTTGTCGAGCCTGCCGTCCTTGTGGGTCTTGGAGAACTCGATCAGCTCCTTGAAATTCTTCACCGGCAGCGACGCAGGCACCGTCACGACCAGCGGAAAGGAGCCGAGCAGCGCGACGGGCTCGAAGTCCTTGGCCGGGTCGTAGGGGATGTTCTTCATCAGCACCGGCGCGGTGGTCAGGCCGCCGCTGGACGAGACCAGCAGGGTGTAGCCGTCGGGTTCGGCCTTGGCGACGGCATCGTTGCCGATGACGGAGCCGGCACCCGGCTTGTTCTCGACGATGAAGTTCTGGTTGAGCTTTTCGGTCAGCTTGGCCGCCATCAGGCGCGCGAGGATGTCGTTGGTGCCGCCGGGCGGGAATCCGACGACGATCTTCACGGGCTTGTCGGGATAGTTCTGGGCAGCAGCGTGTGGCGCGTGCAAGGCAGCGGCGGCGCCGAGCGCGAGCACGCCGGCAGCGGAGATGACGCGCAGCACGTGGCGGCGCGCGGCAGAACGGAATTGGGGCATGTGCTTGTGTCTCCTGATTGATGGCTTGGGACCCGGAGCTCGTCGGCACCCGGGCCTGCGGTTGGATGCATCCGCCGTGTCCATGCTGCGGATTACGAGTCCATTTTATGGACGGTTCTTGATAATCGTCAAACGACGCGGGAGTGTTCGCCATGCGCACAAACCCGCGCCCGCAGTTCGCCCGCGCAGGCCGGACGGCTATGCCGGGCGGGTTCCGTAGCCCAGCATTTCAGACAGGCGCGCCGACTCGTCCAGCAGCATCGCCGCGAGTGCCTTCTGGCGCGCGGCGTCCAGCCGCACCTCGGGGCCGAACACGCCGACGGAGCCCGCCACCCGGCCTTCCTGGTCAAAGAAGGGAACAGCCACCGCCACCGCACCGGGGATGAGCTCGTTGCGGCTGGTCGAGTAGCCCCGCCGGCGGGTCCCGCTCAGCTCCGTCTCGAGCTGCTTGAGGTTCACCTCGGTACCCTGCACATAGGTGCGCAGCTGCTCGGGCGTGGTCTTCAGGTGCGCGAGGATGGCGCGCCCGGTGGCCCCCAGGGCGAGGCGCTCGGTGTAGCCGACGCCGCGCTTGAAGTTCAGCGGCTGCGGGCTCGCCAGCTCGGCCACGCACAGGCGCATCTGCCCCTGCGGTACGAACAGGGCCACCGTTTCCCGGGTCGTCTCCCACAGCCGGCGCAGCACCGGCTCGGCCAGGGTGCTCAGGTCCAGCGTGGATTTCCAGACATGCGCGAGCCGGGCCACCGAGGGCCCGAGCCGGAAGC
This sequence comes from Ramlibacter sp. AN1015, assembly GCF_037726105.1. Taxonomy (NCBI): domain Bacteria; kingdom Pseudomonadati; phylum Pseudomonadota; class Betaproteobacteria; order Burkholderiales; family Comamonadaceae; genus Ramlibacter; species Ramlibacter sp. AN1015. The sequence goes on along the minus strand of NZ_JBBJUM010000006.1, from coordinate 46,402 downwards.
GCTGCGGCTCGCCCACCGACACCAGGAAGCCGTGCTCTTCCAGGGTGTAGATGAGCCGATACAGGGTGGGCCGCGACAGGTCCACCCGCTTGAGCAGCTCGCCCGCGGACAGCTCGGGATCGTCCTCGGTGAACGCGAGCAGAATTTCGAGCGCACGCCCGACGGCGCGTACGTTCTCCGTCTTTTCGACAGTGGCCATGGCTTTCCTCCTGCGGCAGCGCGGTCATTATGTCCGCACAGTGGACTGTTTGACTCACTATCCAGCAGTCCATAGAATGGATTTCATGTCCGCTGTACAGACAAACCTCGTCGCAAAGGGCCTGCCTGTCCGCCGCCGCGCACATCAGGAGTCCTTGTCATGAGCCAGCCTATCCCCGTCACCCTGCTGTTCGCCGACGGCGTCTCGCACCGGCTCGCGGTGCCGCCCGGCGGCAAGCTGATCGACGCAGCCTGCGAGGCCGGCCTCAATCTGCTGACCGACTGCTCCAACGGCCAGTGCGGCACCTGCACTGCGCAACTGGTGTCGGGCGTCGTCACGCTGGACGACTACGACCGGGCGGTGCTGCCCGACGAGGACCGGGACACCGGCACCGTGCTGCCCTGCGTCTGCCGGGTCAACAGCGCCTGTGCCATCGAGTTTCCCTACGACGCGGCCGAGGCGCTGAGCGAAGAGCCTGCGCCCGTCGCCGGTGTGGTGACGGCGGTGGAGCAGGTCGCCACCGAGACCATGCGCCTGGAGGTGCAGGTGCCCGACGCCCTGGTGTTCGAGCCCGGCCAGTACGTGCGCATCACGCCGGCAGGCGCCGACTTCCACCGGTCGTACTCCATGGCCAACGTGCCGGGCACCGACCGCCTGCAGTTCTTCGTGCGCATGGTCGCGGGTGGCGCGTTTTCCGAGTGGCTGGCCACGGCACGCCCGGGCGACCCGGTCGAACTCAGCGCACCGCACGGCACCTTCTTCCTGCGCGACGAGGACCGCCCCCGCCTGTTCGTGGCGGGCGGCACCGGCGTCGCCCCCTTCCTGTCGATGCTGCGCAGCATGGCGCAGCGGCCGCAGGCCCAGCGCACCACCCTGCTGATCGGCGCGCGCACGCCCGGCCACCTGTTCGCACTGGACGAAGTCGAGGCGCTGCGCGAGCAGCTCCCGGGGCTGGACCTGCAACTGGCCGTCGAAGAGGACGCGCAGCCCGGATGCCATGCGGGCTACGCCACCGACCTCATTGCCCGGCTGCAGCTCGATGCGGCGACGCGTGTGTACCTGTGCGGGCCGCCGCCGATGGTGGAGGCCGGCCGGCATGCCGCCGAAGCCGCCGGACTGCGCCGCGCCGACGTGCTGTGCGAACGATTTGCCTGAGACACCTTCCCGAAGGAAACCCATGATCCCCATCACGACCGAGTCCCGCTACAACGCCATGGTGAACCTCCGCAAGGGGGTCATCAGCCGTGAGATCTTTTCCGACAAGGACATCTTCCAGGAGGAGCTGGAGAAGGTCTTCACCCGCGCCTGGCTGTTCGTCGGGCACGAGAGCCAGGTCCCGAACCCCGGCGACTTCTTCACCTCGCGCATGGGCGCCGAATCGGTGATCCTCGCGCGCGACAAGAAAAAGAAGGTGCACGTGTTCCTCAACTCGTGCCGCCACCGCGGCATGAAGGTCTGCCAGTACGACCACGGCAATACCCAGCTCTTCACCTGCCCCTATCACAGCTGGAGCTACACCACGGACGGCAAGCTGTTCGGCGTTCCGCAGTTCAAGCAGCTGTACGAAGGCTGCATGGAGAAGGAAGAGTGGTCGCTGATCGAGGTGCCGAAGATGGAGGTCTACAAGGGCACCGTCTGGGCGAGCTGGGACAAGGACGCGCCCGACTTCCTCACCTACCTGGGCGACGCCAAGCTGCACCTGGACCTCGCGCTCGACTGCCGCGACGGCCGCGAGGGCGGCTCCGAGGTACTGTTCGGGGTGCACAAGTGGATCATCCCGTGCAACTGGAAATTCGCCGCCGAGAACTTCCTGGGCGACACCTATCACAACGTGAGCCACCGCTCGGTCGACCTGATCGGCATCGGCCCCAGTGCCGAGGCCGGCGTGAAGGGCCGGCGCGACAACGAGATGGAGAAGGCGCAGCACGTCTGGGCCAACTTCCCCGCCGGGCACGGCGTGCACAGCGCCCTCATGCCCGAAGACTGGGAGTTCCTGAACACCTACCAGAACAACCCGGTGGTGGCCGAGTACTTTCGCGAGGCGCACGCCAAGCGCAAGGAGCGCCTGGGCGCCGAGCGCCACCGGCTGATTCCCTTCGTGGGCACGATCTACCCCAACGTCTCGTTCCACGGCAACCAGCCGCGCAACCTGTGCGTGTGGCACCCGCACGGTCCCGAATCGACGGAAGCCTGGCGCTTCTTCATGGTGGACGCCGACGCGCCGCAGGAGGTCAAGGATTTCCTGCGCGTCTACTACATGCGCTACTCCGGCCCGGCCGGGATGACCGAGCAGGACGACATGGAGAACTGGAACTACGCCACCGCCGGCAGCCGCGGCGTGATCGCGCGGCGCTATCCGTTCAACTACCAGCAGTCGATGGGCAAGGTCCAGACCGGCAGCCCCGTGGCCGGCCACGTGAGCGTGCAGGTGAGCGAGGAGAACCCCCGCCAGTTCTACCGCCGCTGGCGCGACTACATGAACGGCGCCGACTGGGACACCCTGCTGGGCCGCAAGGACAGCGCCCCCGCGAGCCTCTCCGAGTAAACGCATGGCCGTCGTCATCGTCACCGGCGGAACCTTCGGGCTCGGCCAGTCCATCACGGTGGAGCTAGCGCGCCGCGGCCACCAGGTCGTGGCTTTCGGGCTCGCGCAGCCGCAGGTCTCCAGCACCGCGCAGGGCTTCGAGTCCGTGCGGCAGGAGCTCGAGGCGGCCGGCTGCACGGCCGACGTGCTGGAGGCCGACGTCTCCAGCGCCGCCGACGTGCAGCGCGTCGTGGAGCACACGGTCTCGCGCTACGGCACGATCCAGGGCGTCGTGAACAACGCGGCCATCGGCCCGCTGGGCACCGTGCTCACGACCGAGGAGCCGGTGTTCGGGAAGATCCTCGACGTGAACGTCAAGGGCACCTACCTCATGAGCCGCGCCGCCCTGCCGCACATGATCCGCGCCGGCGGCGGCTCCATCGTCAACATCGGCTCGGGCGCCGGTTACGGCAAGCCCAACATGGCGGCGTACGCGGCCAGCAAGGGCGCCATCGTGGCGCTCAGCATGGCCATGGCCTACGACCACTTCCACGAGCGCGTGCGGGTGAACGTCGCCATCCCCGGCGGCGGCGGCATCGTCTCGGGCATGAGCGTGGGGCGCTTCGGCGGCGACACCGACGCCTTCGTGCGCAAGCCGGCGCCGGGCACCGCCGCCGGCCGGCCCGCCAGCGGGCGCGACCTCGCCAATGCCGTCGCCTTCCTGCTGTCCGACGAGGCCGCCGCCATTTCCGGCACCGTGATCGACGTCGGCTGCTTCGCGCACCAGGGCGGGCCCGTTCCGCCCAAGCCTTGAGCCCGCCCCATCCAGGAGAACACACCATGTCCGACATCGCAGAAGCCACGGCGAGCACCCTCCCCTCCGCAGCCGCCGCCGCACCGCGCCTGGCGCGCGACGCGCGCTATTTCGAGTGCAAGCGCGAGATCGAGGAATTCCTCTACGACGAAGCCAACCTGCTCGACGAACGCCGCTTCCAGGAGTGGCTCACGACCCTGGCCGACGACCTGCGCTATTTCATGCCCATGGAATACAACGTGAAGTTCGGCGAACACGCCACGCGCGAACTCACCCGGCGCGAGGACCACATGAGCTGGTTCAACGAGGGCAAGTGGTCCATCGGCAAGCGCGTCGAGCAGATCCTCACCGGCGTGCACTGGGCCGAGGAGCCGCTCTCGCGCGTGTGCCGGCTGGTCAGCAACGTGCAGCTCTCGGCCATGCAGGACAACGCCGCGGGGGAACTGGAGGTGGACACCACCAGCCGCTTCCTGATCTACCAGAACCGCTGCGAGTACGAGCAGTACTTCTTCGTGGGCGACCGCTTCGACCGCATCCGGCGCACTGCCGAAGGCTGGAAGCTCGCACGGCGCGAGATCCGCATCCACCAGAACGTGCTGCTCGCCAAGAACCTCACCGTCTTTTTCTAGGAAAGAACCAAAGGAAGGAACGCCATGCTGAACCTGCTTGCCATCGAACCCGGACAGCTGGTCCGGCTGCGCGACGGATCCACTGCCGAGGTGGTGGAGAACATCGGCGACGGCATTTGGCTCAAGGCGCGTCTGGCCGACGGCGAGGAGGACCTCGTCTTCTGCGAGGACGTGGCCGCCGTCGAGGACGCGCCGCAGAGCTGAGCACGTAAAGGAGACACGCACAATGCACGACACCACCGAATCACGACAGCGCAAGGACCTGGCCGCCTGCTACCGCCTCTTCGACTGGCTGGGCTGGACCGAACTGATCTTCAACCACATCACCCTGCGCGTGCCGACCCAGGACGGACAGCGCCCCGAATACCTGATCAACCCCTTCGGGCTGCACTACGCCGAGGTCACGCCCGAGAACCTGGTGCGCATCGACATCGACGGGGAGGCGCGCGGCGCCTCCGCGGGCGGACAGGCGCGCGTGAACCGGGCCGGCTTCGTGATCCACAGCGCCATCCACGCGGCGCGCGAGGACGCGCACTGCATCATGCATGTGCACACCACGGCCGGATGCGCCGTCGCCTGCAAGGAAGAGGGCCTGCGCCACGACAACTTCTACAGCGCGCTGCTGTGGGGAGACCTGGCCTACCACGACTACGAGGGCGTGACGACCAACCTCGACGAGCAGCCGCGCCTGGTGGCTTCGCTCGGCACCCGCAACCACTTGATCCTGCGCAACCACGGCCTGCTGGCCGTCGGCCCCGACATCCCCACCACCTTCAACCGCCTGTGGGTGCTGCAGCGCGCGTGCGAGATCCAGCTGGCGTCGGACTCCGGGCGCGGGCCGAACCGCAGCATCTCCGAGGAGATCCTGCGCAAGGTGCCCGAGAGCCGCGTGGCCGGCAAGAGCGAGGTGCACCGCATGATCTTCGAGACGATGCTGCGGCGCGCGGGTATCGCGTACGACTGACGTGCGGACGGGCGCGGCGGGCCGGCTCGCCCTCGCACGCCGCGCGGGTTCACGCAGCGTGCGCCGCTTCCGGCCGCGCCGCGTCCCCCAGCGCGCGGCGCGCGGCCTCGGCCGCTGCCAGCACGCGCAGGTCGTCGCCGAGTCGCCCCACCATCTGGACCCCCAGCGGCAGGCCGGAGGGCCCGCGTGCGGCCGGAAAGCACACGCAAGGCAGGTGCAGAACGGTCCATAGCGCACCGAAGCGCGGCGAGCCCGAGGCGTCCAGGCCCACCTCCGCTTCGCCGTCCGCCGCCGGATAGAGCAGCGCATCGAACTGCGCGAACTGCTCGGCGAAGCGCTCGCGTGCCCGCTCCACCGCCTGGCGCATGGACAGGTATTCCTGCGGTGAGATCTGCGCGCCGAACGCCAGCCGCGCCGAAAGCCGCTCACTGAGTGCGCCGGCCGCGTGCAGGCGCTCGAACGCGAGCGCCTGGCGCGCTTCGAAGGCCACGATGGCGGGCTGCAGCTCGAACACCACCTCGAGCTCGGGGGCCAGCTCGATGCGCTGCAGCCGCGCCCCGGCGCGCTCCAGTGCGAGGGCGCAGCGCTCGACCGCCTCCACCATCGCCGCCGATGCATGGGCCCATTGGCGCGAGCTGCACACTGCGATGCGCAGGGGCGCGTCGCAGGCAAGCGCCACGGCGTGCCCGTGCAGCCCGAACGCGAAGAACGCCGCATCGGCGACCTCGCGCGCGAGCAGCCCCACCGTATCCTGCGACGGGCTCAGCGCCTTCACGCCGGCCGGGCTGATCAGACCTGCCGTCGGCTTGTAGCCCACGATGCCGCAATACGATGCCGGCCGGATGATCGAGCCGGTGGTCTGGGTGCCGAAGGCGACCGCCACCATGTGGTCCGCCACTGCCGCCGCCGAGCCGCTGGACGATCCGCCCGGCGTGCGGTCGAGATCGAGCGGGTTGCGCGTGGCGCCCGGCGTCTGGGTCGCGAACTCGCTGGTGGCCACCTTGCCGAGCAGCACCGCGCCCTGCTCACCCGCCAGCGCCACGCAGGCGGCGTCGGCGCGCGGACGGTGGCCGCGGTAGATGGGCGAGCCGTACGCGGTAGGTAGCTCGGCCGTATCGATCAGGTCCTTGGCCGCGAAGGGCAGGCCGTGCAGCAGCCCGCGACGAGGTCCGGCATCGGCCGCCCGCGCAGCGCGAAGCGCGGCCTGCGCATCGACGGCGGTGAAGGCGTGGAGCGCCCCGTCGCGCGCCTCGATGCGCTCCAGGCAGGACCGCACAAGAGCCTCGCTGGTGAGGGTGCCGGCCTCGATCGCACGCGCCGCCTCCAGCGCGCCCATCTCCCGGGGCGGCCGCAGCACCATGGGTCGCCTACTCCAGCGTGATCCGCGCGTCGCGGATCACCTTGGCCCACTTCTCGCGCTCCTTGCCGACGAAGGCGGCGAACTCCTTCGGCGAGCCGGGGTCGGGCTCGGCGCCCTGCCCCTGCAACTGCTGCACGGTGGCCGGGTCCTTGAGGATCTTCACCACTTCGGTGTTCAGCCGGTCGATCACGGCCTGCGGCGTTCCGGCCGGCGCGAACAGGCCGAACCAGCCTTCGACGACGTAGTTGGGGATGCCAGCCTCCTGCATGGTGGGCACGTCCGGCAACAGCGCCGAGCGCTTGCCGCTCGTGACCGCCAGCGGAGTCAGCTTGCCACTGCGGATGTGCGGCAGGCACACCGGCATGTTGCAGAACATGGCGTCCACGCGCCCCGCCAGCAGGTCCTGCAGGGCGGGATTCATGCCCTTGTAGGGGACGTGAAGCATGTCCTTTCCGGTGAGCGACTTGAACAGCTCGCCCGAGAGGTGCTGGCTGCCGCCCGCCCCGCCGGAGCCGTAGCTCATCTTGCGGGTGTCGAGCAGTTGCACCAGCTCCTTGACGCTGCGCGCCGAAACCTCCGGCGACACCACCAGGACGTTGGAGACGCTCGCCAGGTTGGTGATGGGCGTGAAGTCCCGCTGCGGATCGAATTTCAGGTTGCTGTAGAGGCTCGGATTGATGGCGTTGGTGCTCGCCGGGCCGACCAGCAAGGTGGTGCCGTCCTTGGCGGCGCCGGCTACATGGGCGGCGCCGATGTTGCCGCCGGCGCCCGGCTTGTTGTCCACCACCACCGGCTGCCCGAGCGCAGGCGAGAGCCGCTGGCCGACGATGCGCGCGAGCGTGTCGGTGAGGCTGCCCGGGCCGAACGGCACCACCAGCGTGACCGGCTTCGAGGGATAGGGGTCGGCCTGCGCCCAGCCGGTGGCGGGCAGCAGCATCAGCGGCGCGAGGGCGGCGGCAAGAAGTGCCCGCCAGCGGGTTCTGCAGTTCATCGAGATGCCTCCAGGTTGATGGGCGCGTCGGGGCGCATCCAGGGCGTTGGGCGGACGGATGCCCGCTGTCAACCGCACTGATGCTAGAAACACGGCATTCATTCGTCCAATATCGTTTTCGATCCGATTCAGACACGCCCCGAATCAATGCCGCTTCCGCTCGATCTACTCCGCTACTTCGTCGCCGTCGCCGAGGAACTGCACTTCGGCAGTGCCGCCGAACGGCTGCGCATGACCCAGCCGCCCTTGAGCCAGCGCATCCGGCAGCTCGAGTCGTCCCTGCAGGCCGAGCTGTTCACCCGCACCACCCGCTCGGTGCGCCTCACGGCCGCAGGCGAGGTGCTGCTGGAGCGCGCGCGAAGCCTGCTGCAGGCCGCGCAAGAGGCGGAAGAGGCGACGCAGCGCGCCGCGCACGGCCAGACCGGCTGCCTGCGACTGGGTTTCACCAGCGGCTCGGCCTACCGCTTCCTGCCCGGCGTGCTCTCCCGTTTCACCGCGGCGTGGCCGGCCGTGTCGCTGCAGATGAGTGAGCGCGTATCCGTCGAGTTGCTGGACGATCTGCGCATGCATCGCATCGATGTCGCCCTGCTGCGCCTGGGCGCGCTGCAGCACGATGCCGACCTGAGCGCGCAGGCGGTGCATTCCGAGCCGATGCTGCTGGCGCTCGGGCGTGGGCATCCGCTGCAGCAACGCAAGACCGTTGCAGTGCGCGACCTCGACGGCGTGCCGCTGGTGGGCTTCTCGGCAACCCAGTCGCCCTACTTCCGCGCGGTGCTCGAAGCCATCTTCCACCGCGCGGGCGTCCGCCCCCGGCTGGTGACCGAGAGCGTGCTGCCCACCATGCTGGCGCTGGTCGAGGCGGGGATCGGCCTGGCGCTGGTGCCCGCCTCGGCGGCGGTGCTGCGCGCCGGAGAACTGGTGTACCGGCCACTGCGCGGCGCCGGCCCGCAGGCGCGCGCCGTGCTGCATTGCGTCACCCGGACGCGGGAGGCAGACCCCGTGGTGCGCAACTTCATCGCCGCGGTGCGCGCCCACCGCGTCTAGCCGCACCGGCGTCGTGGCGCAGCACCGCGTCCGCGCGGCGGATGGCGCGGCGCCACTCGTCCAGCGCCCGCTGCGATGCTTTCCTCGCCCTGGCACCGCTCGCGACGTCGCCGAGCACGGCGATGTGGAAGCGGATCGCGCCGGCAAGGCCGTTACAGGCCGATGCCATCCAGTACCTCGCCCGCAGGTCCGCACCGATCCCGCCTGGCGCCCCGCTGGCGCGCAGGTACGCCGACAGCAGCGTGTCGTGGCGCCGCCGCGCCTCGGCCTCCCAGCAGCCCAGCGAATGCAGCCACGAGGCCAAGTCTTCGAGCGGCGAGCCCACGCGCGACGCCGCCCAGTCGATCAGCACCACCCGGTCTGCGCCCGCTGCTGCACGAACCAGGACATTGCCGGGATGGACATCGCCGTGGATGAGGGCGACGCCGCCGCCACGCAGTCGTTCGCGCATCCGGGGCAGCGCAGCGACCACGCGCGCCAGCCCGCCCGGCTGCGGCCACACCGGAACGCCTGCGGCCGTGACGACGCTGCGCGCGAGCGCCAGCGTCTCCTGGGCCGACTTGCGCAGGTGCGTCTCGTAATCCCACGGCGGCAAGGCGTCGCACGGCAGCTCGGCGCGGTGGATGCGGGCCATGGTCTGGCAGACCTCCAGCGCCGCCGCAAAGTCGCGCCACGGCCACGCGCCGACGCTCCGGACGTCTTCCAGGCACAGGAAGGCGCCCGCGGGCGTGTCCCTGCGCCCATGCATCCTCGCGGCCGGCGGCCGGGGCAAGGCACTCCAGAGCAGCTGGTACACATCGGCTTCCCTGCGCCTCGGCCCGAGCAGCTCCTTGACCACCACCGAGCGCGGCAGCGCCTTCGAAGGTGCGGCGGGACGCACGAACACACGGGTGACGGCGGACTCCAGTCCGCCGCGAAGCGGCTGCGACTGCAGCTGCGTTGTGCAGCCGAGGGCGAGACAGTCCTGTGCGATGGCATGGTGCATTTCCATGGGCGGCCAGCGTATCGGCCTTGCGGGCTGCCGTGTCTGCAGCCGGCCAATTTCCACTGGCCGGTGCTCCCCTGGCCGGTGGGCGCGCAGCCGGCGGTGCGCTGCGGCACGCAGTGCAGACCGGGCGTGCCCGTGCGGCGCAGTCCCGCGCAGCCGGTGCCGACATTCCGGCTGGTGCTTTTCCCGCCTGTTGCGCAGCCTCCGCACGCCCCGCACGCGCGCAGGCGGTAGGGGCGGCCGACGGGACGCGCCCGCATGCGCTCGCGCACCCGGACTACAGCCGCGCCCCCGCCCGCCACCTAGGCTCGGCCGCATGACCCCGCAGCAGCTTCCGCACGATGCCCAGGCAACCCTCGAGCACCTGATCGAGCGATTGCGGCCGCTGCGCGACGGCGAGCCGCAGAAGCCGCACGGCGCCGGCCCGGACGCGGACGGCCTCGCCCTCGCCGTATGCACGACCGGCGGCGAGGAGACCGCGGCGGGGGACGCCGACCTGCCGATCCCGCTGCAGTCGATGTCCAAGCCGTTCATCTACGGACTGGCACTGGACACGCTCGGACGCGAGGCGGTGCTGCGCAAGTGCAACGTCGAGCCCACCGGGGAGGCCTTCAACTCCATCAGCGAACTGGAGGAGGACCGCCTGCCCTACAACCCGATGATCAACTCCGGCGCGATCACGATGTCGGCGCTGCTGCACCATGCCGATCCGGGCGGCGCGTGCGCGCGCATGCTCGACATGTTCGGCGCCTACCTGGGAGGCGAGGCCCGGCTCGACGACGCCATGGTCGATCGGCAACTCGACGCCAGCCACCGCAACCGCGCCATCGCGCACCTGCTGCGCCACTTCGAGGTCATCGGCGACGACATCGACGGCGCCCTGGCGCTCTATGTCTCGCAGTGCAGCGTGCTCGCCACCACCCGCGAGCTCGCGCGCATGGCGGCCACCCTCGCCCACGGCGGCGTGCATCCGCTGACCGGCCGCCGCGCGCTGGAGCACCGCCACGTGCGTGACGTGCTGTCGGTGATGTTCACCTGCGGCATGTACGACGCCTCGGGCACCTGGGCCTTCCACGTCGGTCTGCCCGCCAAGAGCGGCGTGAGCGGCGGCATCATCGCGGTCGCGCCGGGCCGCATGGGCCTGGCCGCCTGGTCGCCCCGCCTGAACCCGCACGGCAACAGCGTGCGCGCGGGCGCAGCGCTGAAGGAACTGGCGACGCGCTGGAGGCTCGGGCTCTTCGACCGGTAACCGGAGCCCCGCGCGCCCTCGCACATCGACCTCGCGGGAGCGTGCTCGCCCGCGAACCGGGGCGCGTTCCGGAACTCGACCGCCATCAGCTTCCCGGCCATGCGCATGGGCGAGGCAAAGCGGCGCAATGCGGCGCAATGCGGCAGGTCAGTACCGAGACACAAGCACGAGGCGCAACCGCGATGGGAGCGGTCATGAGCGGTGGCCCACCGCTGTCTGGCGGGGCATGACGCACGTTCTCTTTGCCCCAGTGGTCATCCAGGCAGACCGGGACAAGTTCGAGAGAGTGCTCATCGCGGATCTCTACCCGCCCATGAACTCGCTTCTGCGCCGCGAAGCAGGTACCTGTTCGCCAACAAGCGAGCCACTCGCATGAAGGTGCCAGTGCACGAGGGGATCGGCATGTGGCCGGCCGCACGCAGGCTCAACACCGGGCGCTTCACCTGGGCGAGTGAGGGAGCGAACCTGAGCAGGACGCGCGAGCAGTTCGAAGCGCTGGTGCTGGGGCTGCCGTGGCGACGAGTTGGGTACTTGCAGGGAAGGTGAAGTTGAAGCAAGACGAACTTACGCGAACACACGTTGGCATGTTGACCCTACTCAGGAACATAGAGAACGGTGACGTGCCGGACCGATAGCGGCACCGCCAGAACTCCTCACTGAACCCGCCGATCCTTCTGAAGGCGGCTCAATCCGAACTCAGCGTCAACATGTTGCCGCTAATGAGCATTGTCGAGGTGAGCTTCGATATACGGCCCACCCCGTCGGGCGTGACTGTCATCGTCTTGCGGCCCCATCCAACAAGCTTGCCGGAGCTGTCGAAGGTAGTGGTGATGAAGTCCACGTCCAGTTCCCCATTCGCCGCCTCGCGCGTGAGATAGGTGCGCGTCGAGCGATTGAGCTTCGCCACCTTGGCTTGGCTGGTCCAGCATTGCATCTCCCACACTGTGCCGGTCATGCCTGCGGTCGCGCTCTCGGGCAACGGCGTGCGGCTGTGATCGCCTGTGTTCTCGCACCAGTTGCCCGTGGCGACATTGCCGATCACGCTAAAGCTGACCGGGTTGAAGTGGATGGTGGTTTCCTGCTTGTTCGAAGCGGTCTCGCCCTCGATGGTCACGACAACATCAATCGTTTCATCCACCCCCAGGGTATTCAGGCCATTGAAGTTCGCCCCGGCCTCGGCTTTGCTGCTGAAAAGCGTGGTCTCTGCGAACACGGGGACACGGCTACTAGTGAGTGCGCCCCTCAGTTTCATCGTCCACTGCTCCCCGTTGTTAATGCCGTCCCGGAACGCCTTCATCGCCGGCCAAGTTTTCGTGTTGTCGGTGATGGTGTCGGTGGTGCCGCCGGTTGTGGTGGTGGTGGTGCCGGGGGTGCCGCTCGGGCTGCTGTCGCCACCGCCGCCGCCGCAAGCGGCAATGAGTGCTAGGGTGGCAACGGCGAGGCCCGTCTTGATGGCTTTCATTCGAGTGCTTTCGTAGGGATAAAACGGTTTTGCAAAAGAACCGTTTAGTCTTACATGTGCTCTATCGAATCGTTGCCTGATTGGCTGACTGGCCGCGCTACGGCCGGCGCCACCGGTACCACTTCGCCCATCCGCCCGACCATTCCCCAGTCTGCGCAGGCTCGCACCACCAAGCCTGCGGCCTCCAATCCCCGCGCCACTCGTCTGCTGTTGACTCGCCGTGCAGCAGCATGCCTTCGAGCTCCCAGCGCTTGATCTGCGCGCGCAGGCAGCCACGTGCTCCACGCCGTCGGCGTTGCGCACCCCCCAGGGCGCGGACTCGCAGTGCACGGCGCCGGGCTTGGCCGCCGGCCGACCGAGAATCGGCGGCGCCCTGTCCCTGCGCGGTTGAAGCTCCCGTCCACTCCTCTATGCTTTCGTGATGCCCAGCCTTACGTCCGTCGATCTGCTCCTGTGGCTCCTTGGGCTGACCGTCGCCGTCGTCTTCCTGTTCCAGCGATGGCAGGTGCCATCCAGCCTGGGCTACCTCCTGGTCGGCGTTCTGGTGGGCCCGGCGACCCCCGGGCCGATGATCCAGGGGGACCAGCTGAGGCCGATCGCCGAATTCGGCATCGTGTTCCTGCTGTTCACCATCGGCCTGAACTTCGCCCTGCCGCAGATCCTCGCGCTGCGTCACCGGGTCCTGGGGCTGGGCACCGCGCAGGTGGCGCTGACCACGGCCGGCGTGGGCCTGCTGGCCTGGTTCGCCGGGCTGCCGCCCACCGCCGCCTTCGTGGTCGGCGCCGTCTTCGCGCAGTCCTCCACCACGATCATCAGCAAGCAGCTGGCCGAGCAGGGGGAGGAGGACGAGCGACACGCACGCCTTGGTGTCGCGATGTCGGTGTTCCAGGACGTCACGGCCGTTCCGTTCGTCGTGGTGATCCCCGTGCTCGCCAGCGCAGCGGGCTTGCTCGCGGTCGGCAGCGAAGTGGGGTGGGCCGTCGTCAAGGCGGCGCTCGCGTTCGCGCTGGTGTTCGGCCTCGGGCGCTGGCTGCTGCGGCCGCTTTTCGCCGCGGTCGGGCGGCGGCGCTCGCCGGAGCTGTTCACCCTCACGGTGCTGTTCGTATCGCTCATCGCCGGCTGGGTCACGCACCGCCTCGGACTCTCGATGGCCTTCGGCGCCTTCCTGGCCGGCATGGTCCTGGGCGAGACCGAGTTCCGCCACCAGGTAGAAGCCACCGTGCGGCCCTTCCGCGACGTGCTGCTCGGGCTGTTCTTCGTGGGCATCGGGCTGCTGGTGGACCTGAACGCCTTGGCCGAGGTCTGGCACTGGGGGCTGCTGGGCGCCGCCGTGCTGCTGCTGTCCAAGACCCTGCTGGTGGCGGGCATCGTGCGCGCCTCCGGCATCGACGCGCAGACCAGCTGGCGCACCGGCCTGCTGCTGGCCGTCGGAGGCGAGTTCGGCTTCGCGCTGCTGGCGCTCGCCCTGCAGCACCAGCTGGCCAGCGACTGGGTGGGTCAGGTGGTGCTTGCATCCGTGCTCTTTTCGATGATCGCCGCACCCCTGCTCATTCGGCACAACGGCGCCATTGCCAGGCGGCTGGCGCCCGGCGACGGTCAGCCCGAGCGCACGCTGCTCCAGCCGGGCGGCGACGTGGCCGCCTCGCTAGACGGCCATGTGCTGGTGTGCGGCTATGGCCGCATCGGCCAGAGCCTGGCGCGGCTGCTGGAGGAGGAGCGCATTCCCTACGTCGCCCTGGACCTCGACCCCGAGCTCGTGCGGCAGGCCCGCACCGCCGGCGCACCCGTCTACTTCGGCGACGCCGGGCAGGTCGATGTGCTCGCCAGTCTGGGCGTCGCCAGTGCACGCCTGGTCGTCATCAGCCACGACGACTCGGCCGCCGCGCTGCGGACCCTGCAGCAGTTGCGCCAGCAGCATCCGCAGCTGCCGGTGCTGGTGCGCACCCGTGACCTCACGGCGCTGGAGGAACTGCAGGCCGCGGGCGCCACCGAGATCTTCCCGGAGACGCTCGAGGCCGGCCTGATGATCGCCTCGCACGCGCTCCTGCACACGGGCGTTCCGGCCGACAGGGTGCAGGAGCTGCTGCGCCGCCAGCGCGAGCGCCATTACCTGCAGCAGCGAACGCTGCTGTCCGGCGGCGAGCAGCCCGGCGAGGGCGGCGGGCCTGCGCGCCTCAAGCCGATCCGCGTGCCGCCGGGCAGCCCGGTGGTGGGTCGGCGCCTGGCGGAGGTGCTGGGCGGAGTGGCGCTCGACGTCCTCGTCCGCCAGGGCCAGCGGGTACTCACGCCCGACCCCGACCTGATCGTCGAGTCGCAGGATGTGCTGGTGGTGACCGGAACCCGCGCCGACCTGCTGGCCGTCGAAGCCCGCCTGCATGGCTGGACGGCGCCGCAGCAGCCGCCCTCGGGGCGCGGATAGCGCAGCTTGCGCCGCAGCTCAGCGCCAGAGGAGCACGGCGGCGATCGCGAGCCAGCCCAGCACGAAGTTGATGCGCACGAACAGCGCGATCTGCCCCATGCGGCGCGCGCCTTCGGGCGCGTCCGACTCGGCGACAGCCCGTCGCAGCCGGCGGTAGGGGGCGGCCACGATGTGCGCGAACAGCAGCGCCATCACCACGCCGAGGGCCGCCATGGCGTGCCACCCGCGCGGCATGCCGGCCCCTGCGGCAGCGGCCATGAGTACGCCGCCGGAGACCAGCAGCACCACGATGGAGAACCCCACCACCCAGAAGAAGCGGCGCAGCACGTCCGCCAGCAGCCGCAGGCGCTCCGGCGGCTGCAGCGTCGCGGCCGCTGCGGGCCGCAGGCACAGCAGCATGAAGCCCATGCCGCCCATCCAGAAGATCGCGCCGGCGAGATGAAAGAAGAGGAGGAGGTTGCGCATGGGGGCTGCGGTCGTGAAGCCGCGGTAGTGGAGGCGCGATTGTGCCCACTGCCGAGGCCGCGCAGCGTTCGGGTCGCGTCCGGCCGCACGCGTCACACACCGCCAGCAACCGTGCCGCTGCCCCGCCGGCGCCGCGGTCCGCAAGCAGGGAGATGAGTGGGCTGCTGCGGTGCTCGCGGGGGTTGCGGCGGCACCACGCGTCGCGCGCGCCTACGCCAGGGCTTGCGGCTGCCGGCTCGCAGCTGCGGACTGCCGCACCCGTGGCCGGCTGCGCAGGCCCACCGGCGCCATCACGAAGGTGAACTTCTCGGTCGGGCTGTTGGTCGCCAGATCGTCGAGATCGAAGCGGGTGAGGATCATCGAGGCGACCGCCTTGATCTCCGCCAACGCGAGGTATCGGCCCGGGCAGATGCGCGGGCCGCTGCCGAACGGCATGGTCGCGTGCCGGGCCGCCGCTGCCATCGCTCCCTGGTCCACCCACCTGCCCGGACTGAACGACGCGGCATCCACGATCTCACGCGCGTCCAGGCCCGCCGGACGCATCACGCACATCACGAACGAGCCCTTGGGGACCAGCACATCGGCCACCACCGCATCCTCGTTCGCCTCGTTGATGATCAGGGGCGCCACGGGCTTGAGGCGCAGCGTTTCCTGTGCGCACGCCTGGATGAACTCCATGGCCTGCAGCTGCTCCCATCGGCTGGCCTGCGGGTCCTCCCCCAGCACGGCGAGCGCCTCGGCCCGTGCCTGTTGCAGCTTGTCGGGGTGCTGGTGAAGCAGCCAGAGCAGCCAGGCCACGGTGCTGGCCGTGGTGTCCTCGCCTGCCAGCAGGATCGTGAACACGTTGCCCACGAGGTCGTCTTCGGTGATGCCGGTCTCCGACTCGCAGGCGACCAGCATCGCCTGCAGCAGGTTGCGCGGCCTGGAACGCAGTTCGGGGTCGGCGCGCAGTTCGGCGCGCGCCCTGTCGATGAATCCGAGCACCGCCTTGCGCAGCGCCTCGAGGTGCAGGCGCGTCTCCTTGCGCACCATCCAGTGCTCCACGTCCACCGGCGCGAGCAGACGCCGCAGCATCATCGGGAAAATGACGTTCAGGTGCTGCTGGATCAGATGGGTGTCGTCGGTCTCTTCGAGCGTGTGCAGGTTCTGCCCGAATGCGAGGCTGGTCGTCACATCGACGGTGAAGCGCATCAGGTCGGCCAGCAGATCGATTTCCTGCCCGTCCTGTGCGGCCGTCTCCCACCGCTGCCTCAAGGCACCGGTCACCTCGCTCAACACCGGCATGAACGCGCGCACGTGCGTCGGGTCCAGCCCCGCCGTGACCATCGGGCGCTGCCGGCGCCACGTATCGCCGTTGGCGGAGAACACCCCGACGAAGCGTGTGTCGCTTGCGATCTGATCGAGCCGGCTCGACCGCCGGAACACCGCAGGGCGGCGGCGCAGCACCGACTCGATGGCATCGGACTGGGTGATGCACAGGAACTTGCGAGCCCCGATGGCGAAGGAGTACACCGGCCCCCATTCGCGAGCCCAGCTTTCCAGCTGCGCATGGAACTGCTCGTTGCGGATCTGGTGCGCATTGCCGATCAGCGGCAGGCCCTTGGGCCCAGCGATGGTGTGCAACGGCCGGGGTGCGGTCATGTCGAACCTCCTTCGGATGCAGACGAATGCGCACCGCGGTGTTGCCGCACGCATTCGAGCGCGGGTGGAGGTGGATGGTAGGTACAGCTCGTGGCCAGGGCAATCTGAGCGGGAGGTGGGCAAGCCTGGCTGACCGGCGGCTCTGCCTTGCGCGCGGTGCGGCAGGTCGCCCCTGCCTTGCTGGCACGCGCCGTGGCGACCTCCACGCATCGATCCGAGAGGGCATGCCCCGGCTCATGGGCGGATGGTCCACGCGTGACCGACGTGAGTCTGAGAGCCAGGTCGTCCCTTCATGCTCCCTCTGGAAATGGCCCAGCTTGTGGCTGCTGCGTTGCGGCACTTTCCGGGCGAAAGCAGCACGCTTCGTGCACCCGCTCAGTCCCCTATCGCATCCGCCATGCGCCGCATCCGCTCTACCCACTGCCCCGGCGGCATCCCGTAGCGCCACCCGTGCCGCACGATGACCACGTCGTCGCGTGGCGACACGAAGATGTACTGTCCGTGGTTGCCGCGCGCCGAGAAGTCGTGGGCACCGCCCTCGTGGCGCTGGCCCCACCAGAACGCCTGATACCAGGCGCCGGGGCGTTTCGCGAGGAAGCTCTCCGCGTAGTGCCCGGCAGCTTGCGCCGGGTCGGGCGGCGTCGTGGACACGCTTGCCCACCCATGCGGCACCACCTGGCGCTCCCCCATGCGGCCGCCCTGCAGCATCAACAGCCCGAAGCGCGCGAAGTCCTCGGCCCGCGCGTTGAGGCCGCTCTCCATCTTTTCGAATCCGGAACGCTCGCTGTCCATGCTCCAGGAGGCATCGCCCACCATTCCCGCGGGATGCCAGATCTTCTGCTCGAGGTACCTCGCCACCGGCATGCCGGTGGCTCGCTCCAGCACCATCCCCAGCAGCAGCAGGTTGTAGTTGTTGTAGTGGAAGCGCGCGCCTGGTTCGGCGTCGATGCGCGTGCCCTTCAGCGCGAGGGCGCGCAGATCGGGGAAGTAGTAGGTCTTGGCATCGTCCCCGTGCAGGAACGGGAACTCCTCGTAGCGCAGCCCCGAGGCCATGTCGATCAGGTGGCGGATGGTGATGCGGGCGAAGCGGGCGTCGCGCGCACCAAGCTCCGGAAGGGTACGCGTGATGGGTTCGTCGATGCTTGCGATGGCACCCTCGGCGATGGCGATGCCCACGAGGGCCGAACAGATCGACTTCACCACCGAGAACGAAGTGACCCACGCCTCGCGCGAGCCAGCGTTGAAGTAGCCCTCGTAGACGACGCGGCCGCGCTTGAGGACCAGGAAAGCCTGGGTACCGAGCGCTGCGAGTTCGCCATCCATGTCACTTCCGCCGCCGGCTTGCTGCCACGCCGCACGCACGGCGGCCGAACGGTCGATGCGCGGAAGCGGCTCGCGAAGGGGCGAGGCGCTGAGGTGCCGCGCCGGAAAGCGACGGAAGTCGTCGGCGTCGGCATCGCGCCAGGCAACGACACGCCAGACGTACTCGGGCGGGTAGACGATGCACGCCGCAGCCACGAGCAGCGCGGCGAAGGCGAGCACAACGAAAAGGGGGCGCAGCCAGCGTGTGCGGGTCACGGGCCGATTGTGCCGCTGGCGGTCGGGGGCAGCGCGAGCACTTCGGGCGAGGTGGCAGGCGCGTCGTCACGGCGTGCGCGACGCCTCGCCAGCCGCACGACCAGCGCCCTCGGCTTGTGAAGCACTGGGCTGCATTGCGGGGCGCCCGCGCTGCGGTCTCGTCGATCTGCTCGATGCCTGCCCGGCATCGACAGAACTCTTCTGCGCACCGGCTAGTGAAAACCCTGGCGGCCTGCTTCGGCCCCCGCGTTGACACGTCCGGTCCGTCCGATACACTCGTCGGCGTTTGACCAAACGATCAAATCGATCGGTCATGATGCAAAGGCGGTGCTCGGAATGGCAGCAGTGAAGTCGGCCTGGTGGGCGGACCATACCAGCGGCGAAATCGCCGCCTTGGACAAGGAAGACCTGGTGGCGGTGCTGCCCGTCGCGGCGACGGAGCAGCACGGACCGCACCTGCCGGTAAGCGTGGACACCGACCTGATCGACGCGGTGATCGCGCGCGCGGTCCAGCTTCAGCAGCCCGCCACGCCGGTGCTGTACCTGCCCACCCTGCCCTACGGCAAGAGCAACGAGCACGCACGCTATCCCGGCACGATCAGCTTCTCTGCGCAGACCCTGCTCGCGGCCTGGGCCGACATCGCGGCCGGCGTGGCGGCCGCCGGCGTGCGCCGGCTGGTGCTGCTGAACAGCCACGGCGGCCAGGCGGCGGCCATGGACCTGCTCGCGCGCGACCTGCGCGAGCGTCACCGCATGGTCGTGGTCTCGACCAGCTGGTACCAGTTCGGACTGCCGGCCGGCCTGTTCGACGCCGAGGGCCAGCGCGACGACCTGCATGCGGGCGAGGTCGAGACCTCGATGATGATGGCCTGCGCGCCGCGCTGGCTGCGGCTGGAGCACGCGCGCGATTTCCGCTCCCGGGCGGCGCAGCTGCGGGCCGACGGCTTCGCCCGGCTGTCGCTGCACGGCCCCGGAAAGCTCGCCTGGCAGGTGCACGATCTCAATCCGCTCGGTGCCAGCGGCAACGCTGCCGCGGCGACGGTGGACAAGGGCCAGGCGGTCATCGACCACAGCGCCCGCGGTCTCAACGCGCTGCTCGACGAGGTGCGGCGCCTGCCGCTCGACTGGCTGGACCAGGCGCCCGAACTCCTCCCCTGAACCCAGGAGCCCCCATGTCTTCTCCCGACACGCTGGTGCGGATGCACCAGGTCAGCAAGCAGTACCCCAACGGAACCGTGGCCCTCAAGGGCATGACCCTGGACATCCGCCGCGGCGAATTCGTCAGCTTCCTCGGGCCGTCCGGCTGCGGCAAGAGCACGGCCCTGCGCATGCTCGCCGGGCTGGCCAGCGTCACCGCCGGCCGCATCGAATGGCCGGATGGTGGCCAGTCCACCGCGGCCGATGCCGATTCCCATCCGATCAGCTTCGTCTTCCAGGAGCCGACGCTGATGCCCTGGTCGACCGTGTTCGACAACGTCTACCTGCCCCTGCGGCTCAAGGGTGCGACACGGCGCGCCGTGCGCGACGAGGTGATGGCGACGCTGGACGCGGTGGGCCTCGCCTCGTTCGCCGATGTCTATCCGCGCGAGCTGTCCGGGGGCATGAAGATGCGGGTATCCATCGCACGCGCGATCATCACCCGCCCTCGCCTGTTGCTGATGGACGAGCCGTTCGCCGCGCTCGACGAGATGACCCGCAACCGACTGAACGACGACGTGCTGCGGCTGTGGGCCCAGCACGGGCTCACCGTGGTGTTCGTCACCCACAGCATCTACGAGTCGGTGTACCTGTCCAACCGCATCGTGGTGATGGCAGCACGCCCGGGCCGCGTCATCGCCGACCTGCCGGTCGATGCACCCTATCCGCGCGAAGCATCGTTTCGCACCTCGCCCGAGTACGGGCAGCTGGTGCGCGAAGTCACCGCCAACCTGCATGGAGCAATACATGACGCCGTCGCTCACTGAAGAAGTCCTGCCGGCCGGCGACGATGCCGAGCTGATGGCGCTGCGCGTGCAGCGACGCGCCCGCCGCGAGCGGCTGCTGCGCACGCTGGTGCCAGCGCTGGCGCTGGCCTGCGTGCTGCTCGCGTGGGAGGCGGTCGTGCGGATCAACGACATTCCCAACTACATCATCCCCGCCCCGTCGCTGGTGTTGCAGACGCTGGTGCAGCAGTGGAGCAGCCTCTGGCCTTCGCTGATGTTCACGCTCAAGCTCACCTTTTCCGGCCTCGCGCTGGCCGTGATCGGCGGCGTGCTGTTCGCCGCGGCGTTCGCGCTGTCGCGGTGGGTCGAAGTGGCGCTGTTCCCCTTCGCCGTGGTGCTGCAGGTGACGCCGGTGGTGGCCATCGCGCCGCTCATCCTGATCTACGTGGAGAGCACTTTTTCCGCGCTGCTGATCTGCGCCTGGCTGGTCGCGTTCTTCCCGATCCTGTCCAACACGGTCATCGGGCTGCGCAGCGCAGACCACAACCTGAAGGATCTGTTCCTGCTGTATCGCACCACGCCCTGGCAGCGCCTGCGATTCCTGCTGGTGCCCTCGGCGCTTCCGTACTTCCTGGCGGGCCTCAAGATCGCCGGCGGGCTGTCGCTGATCGGCGCCGTGGTGGCCGAGTTCGTGGCCGGCACCGCCGGCGCCGAGACCGGGCTGGCCTCGCGCATCCTGGAGGCGAGCTTTCGCAACGAAATCCCCCGCATGTTCGCCGCGCTGGTCCTGATCTCGCTGTGCGGCGTCGCCATCTTCCTGCTGTTCAACTGGCTGTCCCGCCTGCTGCTGTCCAAGTGGCACGACAGCGAGATCCGCAGCGAGAGCTGACCCCCATGCGAAGCCTGCCCGCCGCACAGCGCCAAGGCGATGCCCTGCTGCTTGCGCGGCAGACCATTCCGGCGGCGGTGCTCGACCCCATCCTGCGCACGGCGGACGCGGCCGAAGCCACGTACGACGTGCAGGTGCGCGACGGCCGCATCGCCGCGATCGCGCCGGCCGCGGCCGGCGCAGCGCCTGGCGGGCTGCTGCTGCCCGGCCTGGTCGATGCGCACGTGCACCTGGACAAGACCGCCACCTTCGACCGCGCCGCGCACCCCGCTTCGGGGCTGATGGAGGCCATCGAGCAGATCCAGGCCGATCGCGTGCGCTGGACCGATGCCGACATCGCGCGCCGGGCCGAATGGGGCCTGCAGCGCGCCTGGAGCCACGGCACGGTGGCCCTGCGCACGCACATCGACTGGTCCGACGCGCCGCCGCGGTCGTGGCAGGTGATCGGCGAGCTCGCGTCCGACTGGCGCGGCCGCGTCGCGGTGCAGCGGGCCAGCCTCACCGCGCTGGCCACGCTGGCCGATCCCGGCAAGGGACCGGTCATCGCCGAGCGGGTAGCCCGCGACGGCGGCGTGCTGGGCGCGTTCATCGTGCCGGTGGCGGCCGAGCTCGCGCAGCCGCTCGATGCGGTTTTCACGCTGGCGGCGCGCTTCGATCTCGACCTCGACTTCCACGTCGATGAGGGGCTGGACCCCGCTGCCCGAGGCTTCGATGCGGTGGTGGCGGCGACCGCGCGCCACGGCTTCGCCGGGCGCGTGACCTGCGGCCACGGCTGCGCCCTCGGCACGCGCCCGCCCGAAGACGTGGCAGCCGTGCTGGGGCGTGCGGCTGCCGGGGGCGTGCGCCTGGTCAGCCTGCCGCTCACCAACCTGTTCCTGCAGGACCGGCGGGCGAGCGCCACGCCGCGACAGCGTGGCCTGGCACCGATGCGCGAGGCGCTCGCAGCCGGGCTGCCAGTGGCCATCGCATCGGACAACGTGGGCGACCCCTTCCACCCTTACGGCGACTACGACCTGCTCGAGGCGCTGCGGGTGGCCGTGCGCGTGGCGCACCTGGACGACGGACTTGCCGACCAGTTCGCGCGGATCACCACCGAGCCCGCCGCCGTGCTGCGGCTGCCCCATGGTGGGCCGCTGCGCATAGGCGCGCCGGCCGATTTCGTACGCCTGGGCGCCGCCAGCGCCCACGAATGGATGGCGCGTCCCGGCACAGCGCGAGAAGTCTGGCGCGACGGCATTCCGATCGATCCGCCGGAGCCCGCGTGGCCCGAAAGAAAGTGAGCACCATGACGCAACCCGCACCGCCCGCCTTGCCCGGCGAAGACATCGCCCAGCCCCTGGCCCGCTACGCGCCCTTCCGGCGGGTGGGGGACTTCATCTTCCTGTCGGGGATCATTGCCGTCGATCCCGCGCGGCGCCACGTGATCGGCGGCTACGAGGACCTGCCGCCTGCGGTGCGGCGCGAGTTGGGCGAGACCGGCGAGATGTCGGTGGACATCAAGGACGGACCGATCGTGGCGCAGAGCTGGTGGGTGCTGGACCGCATCCGCGCCACCGTCGAGGCGGCGGGCGGTTCGATGCGCGACGTGTTCAAGCTGGTGCAGTACTTTCGCGACCTGCGCGACTACCCCCGTTACAACGCCGTGCGCCGACGCTTCTTTCCGGACGAGCCGCCGGTATCGACGGTGGTCGAAGTCTCGGCCATGCTGCCCGACGAGCGGGTGCTGGTCGAGGTGGAGGCGACAGCCTACTTGCCCGCGGCGCCGCGCAAACCCGGCTGACGTGGCGTGCCGGCGCGCCGCGCCGGCATCAGCCCGCACCCGTGCAGCACGAAAGACACGACCTCTGCTGTGATGTGCGCCCGGTCCAGCGGCTCACCCGCGCGCAGACGCAGCATGTAGCGCACCTGGACGTCGAAGTCGGCGTAGTGCTGCGTCACCGACCAGATGTGCATCATCAGCAGCAGCGGATCGAGGGGACGCAGGCGTCCCTGATCGATCCACTGCTGCAAGGTCTCCACCGCCTGGCCGGCGCGGCTGCGCGGGCGCGACAGCATGCCGCGCAGCACCTCCCCGCCGCTGATCAGCTCGTTGGCGAACAACTTCGACAGGGCCGGGTAGTCGAAGGAGAAATCGAGCTTCTTGCGCACGTACCCCGCGATCACGTCTGCCGGATCGGCCCCGGCATCGCCGAAGGTGTCGCGACTCCACTCGTCCACCACGTGCTGCAGCAACTCGGCGTAGAGCGCCTCCTTGCTGTCGATGTAGTAGTGCAGCTGCGCCTTGGACAGGCCCGCGCGCTCGGCGATGGCCTGGGTGGTGGCGCCACGCAACCCGTGCAGCGCGAACTCCGCGATGCCGGCCTGCCGGATGGCTTCCTGGATCTCGTCGCGGGAGCGTCGGCTCGTGCTTGCTTCGGGTGCCATGAGGTTCCGGGGTGGTGGGGTGCCGCGAATGGTAGCGGGCGGCCGGACCGATTATCTTGACCGATTGGTTTGACCAGGAAGTAAGAGCTCGCTAGGATGCCGCTGGGGCGACTCGCCCGAACCCACAGCCTACGCGCTTCCCATGAACCGACCCGCTCCCGACCTCACCGCCTTCCTGCAGGAGGTGCGCGACATCCCCTGCACCACCGCCGCCGACCAGCTGCGCATGAAGTCGCGCGACTTCTACTGGTACAGCCCCATCCTGCAGGAGCAGCTGGCCGAGCGCCGCGCCGAAGCCGTGGTGTCCCCGCGCACCGAGGAGGAGGTGCTGGCCGTGGCCCGCGCCGCCGCGCTGCACGGCGTGCCGCTCACGGTGCGTGGCGGCGGCACCGGGAACTACGGCCAGTGCGTGCCGCTCGCCGGGGGCGTCGTCCTCGACGTGACCGGCCTGAACCAGCTGCTGGAACTTCGTCCGGGCCTGGCCCGGGTACAGGCCGGCCTGCGACTGGGCGTGCTGCAGCAGCAGGCCCACGCACAGGGCCAGCAGCTGCTGATGTATCCATCGACGCTGCGTGCCGCGACGGTGGGAGGCTTCATCGCCGGGGGCTCGGCGGGCATCGGCTCGATCCGCAACGGCATCCTGAAAGACCCGGGCAACGTGCTGTCGGCGCGGGTGGTGACGCTGGAGGCGCAGCCGCGCGTGCTCACGCTGGAGGGCGAACAGGTGCAGAAGGTGCACCATGCCTACGGCACCAACGGCATCATCACGGAGATCACCCTGGCCCTGCAGCCGCGCGTCGAGTGGCGCCACGTCATCACGGTCTTCGACAGCTATGCAGCGGCCAGCCGCTTCTGCACCGAGCTTCCCGGCTCGGGCATCGACCTGTTCCTGCTGACTTCCGTGGAGCGCGGGTTCTCGCGCTACTACACGCACATCGAGAAGGTGTTCCCGGCCGGCCGCGACGCGGTGTTCGCCATGGTCGCGCCGGAATCGCTGGAGGCGTACGCTGCGCTGGGTGCGCGCTGCGGCGGCGTGCAGACCATGGCGCTGACCGAACGCGAACTGCACGAGCAGCGGCTGCCGCCCGCCTACGAGTGCGCGTACAACCACACCACGCTGCAGGCGCTGAAGATCGACAAGGGCTGGACCTACCTGCAGTTCGAGCATCCGCACCCCTTCGATCCGACGCTGTGCGTGCGGCTGAAGGAGCGCTGGGGCGACGAGTTCCTGGCGCACGACGAGTTCCTGCGCACGCGCGAAGACCCCCTGAGCGCCTACGGCCTGCCCCTGGTGCGGTTCACCACGCCCGAGCGGCAGTACGAGATCATGCGTGCGCTCGAGGCCGAGGGTTGCGTGGTGTTCGACCCGCACGTCTACACCATCGAGGACGGCGGCATGAAGACGATCGACCAGGTGCAGCTGGACTTCAAGCGCCAGGCCGATCCGGCCGGGCTGATGAATCCGGGGAAGATGCGCGCCTGGGAGGAGTCGGGAGCGGGGCGGAAGGCCGCCTGAAACCGGGGGCTGGCGCGTCGTACGTACGCGCCCCGCCGTGGCAGACGTGGTGCATGACCGATCGCGTTTCGCCCGCCGCGGTGCCCGTTGCCGTCGAAGTGCCGTGGATCACCGCCTCGCAGGTGTGCTCGAGCCAATGCCGGTGGGCCGCTCGGCTCGCGACAGGCGCGTCAGAGATCCAGCACCAGCCGCGAACCTTTGCATCCCGAGCAGCAGATCATCATGGTGCAGTTCGCGGCCTGTTCGTCCGGCGACAGGATGCTGTCGCGGTGATCGACATCGCCTTCCAGCACACGGGTCTCGCAGGCGCCGCAGATGCCCTGCTCGCAGGACGACGGCGCCTCCAGGCCGGCCGCGCGGATCACTTCCAGGATGGTCTGGCCCGGGGCCACGGGCAGCAGCTGTCCGCTGCGCGCGAGCCGCAGCATGTAGCCGCTCTCGGCGCGTGCCATGGGCTGCGCCGCGCTGAAGCGCTCCAGGTGGCGGCGGTGCGCGGGCCAGTGCGCCGCGGCGGCCTCGAACGCGTCCAGCATGGGCGCCGGACCGCAGCAATAGAGGTGCGCATCGGGCGGGGCTGCCGCCACGATGGCGGCGAGGTCGAGAGGCCGGCCGCCCTGCGCATCGTCGAAGTGCAGCCGCACCGCGGTCAGCGGCTCCAGCGCCTCGATCAGGGCGGCATCATCGCGGCTGCGGCAGCCGTAGTGCAGTTCCCACGGCGTTGCGCGCGAGCGCAGCGCCTGCAGCATCGACCACATCGGCGTGATGCCGATGCCGCCGGCGATCAGCACTGCAGGCGCCGGGCCCTCGTGCAAGGCGAAGTTGTTGCGGGGCGCGGAGACACGCAGCAGGTCGCCTGGACGCACGGTGTCGCACAGGCGCTGCGATCCGCCACGGCCGGCGGCATCGCGCTTGACGGCGATCACCAGCGCACGCGGGTCCTCGGACAGGCCGGCCAGCAGCGAATACTGCCGGAGTGTTCCGTCGGGCAACTCCACGTCGAGGTGCGCGCCGGGCGAGGCCGGCGGCAGCCCGGTGCTGTCGATGCAGCGCAGCTCATACAGCCAGGTGCTGCGCGCAAGCGCGCGGCGGGCATGCACGCGCACGGGAACCAGCGCGGGGAGGCTGGCAGTAGGCGGGGCATTCGGCTCCTTCAGAGCCTCGGCGGTAGCTGCGTTCATGGCGTGGCCTGCGCCGCCGACACGTCGCGAAAGAAGTTGCCGGCCGGCACGCGCACCAGCTCCTGCGACGGATCGAAGATCAGCCCGGCCGGGTCCTTGCCCTCCTGCACCGCCTTGATCTGCTGCGCGAGCGTGCGGCGCAGCATGGCTACGCCCTTGTCGCTGGTGGCGAGGTGCTCCTCGCTGTGCAGGGTGATCGGGCCCTGGCCCACCTGGGCTTCCCAATCGCCGGGATAGCGCTGGCGCTCCTCGGGCGTCATGGTCGACCACTTCCGCAGGTTGGGGCTGCGCGGCAGCGCGTTCTCGGATTCGGGGATCTTCATCGCGAAGCACAGACGGTGCGAGGTGTCGTCCACCGGCACCACGAAGCCGACGCCGCCCGCCTGGCCGTGGCGCAGCTGCACGTTGGGCACCATGCGCACGTGGGGGAACATCGCCGCGGTCACCCGGTCCATCTCGCGGCCGTCTTCCAGCTTGCGGTACGCGGTGTAGCGGATGCCGCCGTCCATGTACTCCCAGTGCACCTGCGGCATCACGCCCATCTCGGGTACGAACTGCACCCCGCTGAAGGTGGTGTGCAGGATGGGAATATGGAATGGGTCCATCACGTTTTCCCATTCCTGCAGCCAGTTGCAGGGAATGAGCTCGACCTCGTCGTCGCCACCGGCGTACAGGCTGGAATGGCTCACGTGCAGCTTGAAGCCTGGCTCGATGCGTTCGAGGATGTCGTAGCGGGGCAGCACCGGCATCCGCTCGGGCGGGCCCATGTAGGCCCAGACGATGCCGTAGCGCTCCTGTACGGGATACCAGGGCTGGCGCACCTTGGCCCGATGCGCGCCCCCGCCCGGTTCGCAGGGCTGGTCGAGGCACTTGCCCTCGACGCTGAACAGCCAGCCGTGGTAGCAGCAGCGGATGCCCTCCTCCTCCACCCGGCCGTAGAACAGGCTCGTTCCGCGGTGCGCGCAGCGCGGATAGAGCAGCCCCGCACGCCCCTTGCGGTCACGGAACACGATCAGGTCTTCGCCCAGGATGCGCACCTGCGCCGGTGTGGTGGTGACGCGCTCGGACAGGGTGACGGGCTGCCAGTAGCGCCGCATGAACTCACCGCAGGGCGTGCCGGGGCCGACTTCGGTGAGCAGCGCGTCGTGCGTGCCGGGGCGACGGCCGTAGGCGGTGCCGGTCGGGGGGACGGGCTGCGGTGCTGCGGTCAAGGTGATCTCCTGTGCGCCAGCGGCGCCCGCACAGCAGGCACCGCAGGAAACTTACCAAATGGTCAAACCAGATGATATGCCGCGACCGTCACCAGGCGCAAGGATGCCTGCATGCCTCGGCCACCGGGAAACCCCGAGTTTGACCATTCGGTCGAACCGTTCGCATAATTTCTGGAACGTGCGGCGAACCACGCCCGCGGCAACAGCAAGGAGCCTGCAGATGATCCGTTTTCCCTTCGCGGGCGCCGCCCGTACCCTGGTGGCGGTCGCCGCCGTTGCCGCAGCCGGCGTGGCCGCCGCGCAGGACAAGGTGGTGTTCGCCACGAACTGGAAGGCGCAGGCCAGCCAGGGCGGCTTTTTCCAGGCGGCGGCCGACGGCACCTACCGCAAGTTCGGGCTGGAGGTCGATATCCAGCAGGGTGGCCCGCAGGTGAACAACCGTCCGATGCTGCCCGCCGGCCGCGTCGATTTCCTGCTCACCGGCGGGCTGCTGACGGCGCTCGAGACCACCCGCGCCAAGATCCCCACGGTCATCGTGGCGGCCTTCTTCCAGAAGGATCCGACGGCGCTGATCGCGCACAAGGGGCAGTACAAGAACTTTGCCGAGCTGAAGCAGGCCAAGACCGTGCTCATCGCCAAGAGCAACCAGTTCGGCTTCTGGCAGTGGCTGAAGGCAGACCACGGCTTCACCGACCAGCAGTTCCGTCCCTACACCTTCAACCTGGCGCCATTCCTGGCGGACAAGACGGCGGTGCAGCAGGCTTTCGCCACCGCGGAGCCGCTGTATGCCCGTGAGCGCAACGCCGAGGTGGACATCTTCCTGCTGGCCGACCAGGGGTACAACACCTACGGCAACATGATCGAGACCCGCCGCGAGCTGGTCGAGAAAAACCCCGATCTGGTGCAGCGCTTCGTCGATGCATCGATCATCGGCTGGTACAACTTTCTCTACCGTGATCCCAAGCCGGGCCTGGACCTGATCAAGAAGCTCAATCCGGACATGGACGACAAGAAGCTCGAGGCCGAGCGCGCCGAGGTGATCCGGCTGCAGCTGGTGGACTCGGGCGACGCGCAGTCCAAGGGCATCGGCGCCATCGACAACGCGCGCATCCGCGATTTCGGCGCCCGCATGATCAAGGCCGGCATCTACAAGCCGGGCGAAGTCGATCCCGAGGCCGTCGCGGTCGAGCGCTTCGTCAACAAGAAGGTGGGCATGGACCTGAAGAAGTCGCCCACGGCCAATTGACACTCGAATCCGCTGGCGCGATCGCCTCGACCCTCGGCGAGCCCGCACGGGGCGCCCAGCGCGCGACCGCACGCCGGGCGGAACTGATGGCGCAGGTGCGCAAGGCCGCCCTGGAGGAGTTCGCGCTGTATGGCCTGCGGGGCGCGTCCACCCAGGGCATCGCGCAACGCGCGGGCATCTCCAAGCAGTCGCTGCACTACTACATCGAGAGCAAGGAAGCGCTCTACGAGGAGGTGCTCAAGGAGACGACCGACCACTGGGCGGCGCTGATCGAGGACGCCGACACCGACGCGCAGCCGCGCATCGCCATCGCCACGCTGGTGCGCCGCAAGCTCGATTTCGCCTTCGACCACCCCAGCGTCTCGCGCTTGTTCGCCATCGAGGTCATGGAAGGCGGCACCCGGCTGCGCGGCTATTGGGCCGCGTGGTCGGCCAAGCGGGAGCGCGCGTTGGCCGCCATCCAGCGGTGGGTGGACGAAGGCCGCATCGCGCCGGTCGATCCGCTGATCTTCCTCTTTCACATCTGGGCGGTGACCCAGCACTACGCCGACTACGAGGCCCAGGTCCGCTACCTCATGGGTGCGACAGGCGACGCGCCCCTGGACCGCGAGCGGATCGCCCGCGAGGTGACGAAGCTGGTGCTGCGCAGCTGCGGATTGGCGGACGAATAGAAGTAGAAAACCGGCCTGCGCGGATCGCAGGAATTCATGTGGAGAAGAAGCAGTGAATAAGAGGTTCGCAAGAACAGCAGCGACGGTGCTGGCAACGGCCATGGTCGCGGCGTGCGGAGGGGGAGGCGGTGACGGTGGCGACGCAGCAGCAGAAAAAAGCCCCGTCGGTTTCTGGAACGGCACGACGTCCACCGGCCTGACCGCCTCGGTCGCCGTGCTCCCGAACGGCAGTACATGGGCCGCGTACGCCGGCGGCAGCACGCTGGGCTTCGTCAACGGCAACGTCAACGGCGCCGCCACCGACTTCAACCTGACCAGCGGCACCATCACGCAGGGCACGATCTCGACCGACGCCACCACCAAGCAGAGCATCACCAGCCGCGTCAGCGCCGGCGGCCAGACCGTCACCTTCACCGGCAGCTACGACGCGAGCTTCGAGCAGACGCCCAGTCTCGCCGCCTTGGCCGGCACCTTCGCCGGCGTCGGCCCGTCCGCGGGCACGACGGTCACCGTGGGCGCCAACGGCGCCGTCACCGGCACCGACGCCGGCTGCACCTTCACCGGCACGGCCACGCCCCGCACCGACGCCAACGCGTTCAACCTGACCCTCACGTTCGGCCCGGCGCCCTGCGCCCTCCCCGGCTTGAGCGGCTCCGGCATCGCGGTCTATGACAGCACCGCACGCTCGCTCCTCGCGGCTGCGGTGAACAGCGCACGCACGGCTGGCGCGATCTTCATCGGTACCAAGCGTTGAGCGCGGCGGGGCATTGAGGTGAGGGTGAGGGGGTCGGCTCGCACGCCGCGAGCATTGCGTAGGCCGAGCTCAGGCTGATTGCCTACACTGCGTCCAGCGGTGGCGCAGTTCATGCGGCGATGGCTCGCCGCACGGCTGCGCCCCGTCCGGCATCGACCACATCCTCCACTGCTCGCCATGAACTCTGCACGCGCCTTCGCCCTCGCCGCCATGCTCGTCGCCAGCCTGCCGGTCGCTGCACAACATCACGGCGCCGGTCACGGTCACGGTCAAGCCGCGACGACCGAGCCGGCGACGCATGCTGCCCCTTATGCCGGGCAGGAGAAGCGCGACATCAAGGCTTTATCCGAGCAGGAGCAGCGCGGCTGGCTCGAGGGGCAAGGCATGGGGCTGGCGCGCGCGGCCGAACTGAACGGCTACCCTGGCCCGATGCACACCCGGGAGCTCGCCGATTCGCTGGGTCTATCGCCCGAGCAGATCGCCGCCACCCGCGAGCTGATGCAGCGGCACAAGGCGCAGGCCCGGGCACTGGGCGTACGCCTTGTTGATGCGGAGCGCCAACTCGACGCAGCCTTCCGGGACAAGCGGGCGAACGAGGCGGACGTCACGCGCCTGACCCACGAGATCGGGCAGATCCAAGGCAGCATCCGCGCCTCGCACCTGCGGACGCATCTGGCGCAGCAGCGGCTGCTCTCGGCCGACCAGATCGACAGGTACAACCGCTTGCGGGGGTATGCGCGGTAGGCAGGTACTCAGAGGCGCGCCGATCTGCAGCGTGCAGAGCACCCGCTGTTCACTCCATGGGCGGCATGCCTAAGCCCGCGCGATCATTACGGCCCCGTGTCCGTCTGGCGGCAAGTCGCTCGGCTCCCGGCGAGCGGATACGGTCAGGACGGCGCTTGCACGCCGCGCGCCCTCAGCGCACCACCTCGCGAGCGACGCCCTGAAGGACGCTGGAGGGGGTCATGCCGAACGTTGCCCGGAACGTCCGGCTGAAGTGCGACGAGTCGGAGAACGCGCCCTGTAACGCCGCGTCCGTCAGGCTCATGAGCGGTCCGGCCCCCGTCATCGCGGCGCGCACCTGGCACCAGATCCGGTAGCTGCGAAAGCTCACGCCCGCCTCTTCGCGGAAGAGATGATTGAAGCGCGAAGGCGACAGGCCAGCCGCCTGTGCAAGCCCTCCACGCGCCCAGGGCTGGTCGCCCACCTGGCGCAGCACCTGCAGGCTGCGCGCCACGCGAGGATCGAGGCCCGTGGCGGCGTTTTCCATGGGATGGCGCAGGATCTGCGGCAGGTCGAACGCTCGCAAGCGTGCTTCCATGGGGCTGCATGCTCCGACCGGGTTGGCGACATCGAACAGCACACCGCCTTCACGCGCCAGCAGCGCCCGCAGGCATCGCACCTCCGGCGCATCGGGTTCCAGATAGACGAGCGCCACCTGCTCGCCACAAGGATCGAACACATGCTCGACGCCGATGTCTACCAGCACGCTGCGGCAGTGTTCGACCCTTCCGTGGGCAAAGTGCACCGCGAACCGGCCTGACAGGCCCACGAGCAGGGCGACGGCCGCGTGGCGGTGCAGGCCGGTCGCCGCCAGCTCGCCGACGTAGAGCGCGCGGTCATGCGCAATGGTCAAGCGGTTGCCGCGTGCCATAGCCCAAACGTGCAAGCGGCGCACACCGCCCCCGGGTACCGTCGCGCCAGCCTCGATAGGCCCGCGACTGTCCTGCGGAGCACGCCCGAGGGGTTCACCTTGAATTGCATCGATGAAACGAATCCTGCTCTTTGCCTTTGTCGGCGCCATCGCGGCGCTGGTCTTCGCCTGGCATGCCACACCCGCCGTATTCCTGCATCCGCTGCTCGCGCTCAACCGGAGCCTGTCGGGCCTGCAGGCGCACACGATCGGCGCCGCCGGACACCGGGTGCATTATCTTGCCGGCGGACCGGCAGCCGCAGACACGCCCATCGTGCTGCTGCACGGGATCTTCGCGGAGAAAGACCACTGGGTCGAATTCGCCCGGCCGCTCACGGGCAGCTGGCGTGTCGTCGCGCCAGACCTTCCGGGCTTCGGCGAGAGTGGCCGACATGCGCACGAGCCGTACCACTACCAGTCGCAGGTCGTCCGCCTGCGCGCACTCCTGGACCAATTGCAGCTGGGACGCGTACATCTCGCGGGGAACTCCATGGGCGGCACGCTGGCCGTGCTCTTCGCCCAGACCTACCCGGAACGGGTTGCCAGCGTGGCACTGATCGGCTCGCCCCACGGCTTGCGAACGCCCCAGGCGAGCACGATGGACACGCTGATCGAAGCGGGCGGAGCGCCGCTGGTCGCTGCAACGCCGGAACAGTTCGACCGGATGATGGACCTGGTCTTCGCCCGCCGGCCGTGGATTCCCTTCCCCGTTCTGCACCGGACGATGACCTCGGCGACGCGGGATGCAGCGTCCAACCTGCGCGTGTGGCACGAGCAACTGCAAGACCGCTACCTGCTGGACGAAAGGATCGGCGGCCTGCGTGCGCCGACGCTGGCGCTCTGGGGCGAGGCCGACCAGATCTTTCATCCCAGCGGCTTGCGGCGCCTGCGCGACCGTGTACCCGACGCGCGGATCGAGGCGCTCCCGGGGCTGGGACACCTGCCCATGATGGAGGCGCCGCGCGAGACCGCCGAGGCGTACGCGCGCTTCCTGCGATCCCTTCCGCCGCGGGGTGATCTTTCCACCCGTTCTGCGCGGCGTTGAGTCTCCTCCCAACTGTCCTCCACCAGTTCCTGGAACACCATGTCTCTTGCTCCTTCCTCCTCGATGTCCCCAAGCTCTCTCGCACGCCGGCAATCGCATGCGCCCGAGCGCCGCAGGTTCCTGTCCTGGCTGTCCGGCGCGACGGCCGTCCTGGCCGTGCCGAACCTCCTGAGCGCCTGCGGCGGCGGCGACGCGACGGGCAACACAAACACCAGCCATCAGGAACTATCCAGTGACGCCCGCATGGCGACGCTCGCAGCCGTCGAGGCCAAGTCCGTCGATCTGGATACGCAGCCCATGTCTGCGTCGGACCGGCTGCATGCCCTGGCGGCCTTCATGAAGGCCGACCCCGCCTATGCGGAAGTGGGGGTCGAGGAGGCCGCGCTGTGCGTGTGGGGGGTCTTTGCCGATGGGCGGCTGCACATCATCGACAGCAGCCGCCGACCGATTCCGGCCTCGGCCGCGGCCGAAGTCGCTCCCGCCCCGGAACTCGCGAAGGCAGCCGTTCCGGTGGAACTGCCGGGCGGCAAGCCGGCACGGCTGCTGCACTCCTTCGGAGAGAACTTCGTGGGGCAGGACGTGGTGACGCGGATGTCATCCTGGCTCACGGCGCAGGATTACGGCGTGCGCGGCGGCCGGGAAGGCGATGCTCGCCTCACCACCTTGCGCAGCGTCCAGGGCGACGGCTTCTTCTATATCAACAGCCACGGTGGCGTGAAGCCCACACGAGCGGACGACCCGGACTCGCCGCTTTTTTTCTCGATCCAGTCTTCCACGCTGGTCGATCCGGCGCTGGAAAACCTGCCGGAGATGCGGGACGACTTCGCCAACCAGCGCCTCACCTACTACAACGCGCCCAACGGCGTCACGCCCACCTCGCGCGACACGCGATACGGCATCACCGTCCATTTCGTCGAGCGCTACTGGTCGTTCGCGCCCGACAGCGTGGTGATCATCAATGCCTGCAACAGCGCGAACCCGCGCGTGGCGTCCAGCTTCCTGAACGCCTGCCTGAACAAGGGAGCCGGCGTGTGCCTGGGCTGGACCGAAGTCGTCGGGGACCCGGCGGTGTACGACGCCCCGGCCTACCTGGTCGACCGCATGCTTGGTGCAAACCAGGAAAAGCCCGAGAGTCCTGAGCAGCGTCCGTTCCCATGGGACCAGGTTCTCGCCGAGATGCGCCGCGAAGGCCGCGATGTCTTCCGACACCCTCAGACGGGCGTCGAAGCACGCTTCTTCGCGCAGTCCCGCGGCACGGTGCAAATCCTGGCCCCGAGCATTCACCACCTGGAAGTCGATGAGTTTGCGGGCGTGCTCCTCCTCGTGGGCGAGTTCGGCTCGAAGCAGGGTACGGTGAGGATCGGCGAGCACGATGCCGTCATCGAGTCGTGGACGCGCAGTGAAGTGCGCGTGCGGCTTCCGCAACCGGGCGAAAGCGGCTCGCATGGCGCGGTCGTGGCGGAAGTGGACAAGCACAAGAGCAACGAGCGTTGGCTCACGCTGTGGACCCTGCGCATGCGCCTGCAACAGCACAGCCCGGGCAGCACGGCTCTCAGGATCGCAGGGACCTCGACCGTGTTTCTGCGCGGCGACGTTGCGCCGGTCCGCGATCGACCCGGCCAGGACCCATACAAGGTTCGCCGCTATGCCGCGGCGAGCGGGAACTCACGCTTTCCGCTGCGGGCCGACGGGAGCTTCAGCGGAATCACGTGGAGCGGCGACATGAACTACATGGGCGTTCCCTCCAGCTCTCCCGCCCAGGTGCTCTCCTGCCGTGCACTGCTGGACGCGGAGGCGGGGACGGGCGCCATCGGGCTGGCCTTCGGTCACGCTCCCGGCGACGGATTCCTCCAGACCATTTCAGGCATTCCGGACAGCCGCTTCGGGGTCAACCTCGGCCTGCTGGACGGATTCGAGCGCTTCCCCAGCACGCCAGACGCCCCTGCCGACTTGCCGCTGATGGCCCTGCGCTTCGCATTCGCGCCGGACTACGCCATCCCCGCCAGGAATTTCACGGACGCAACGATGGCCCTTTCCATCGCCTGGGAGCGGGTCGAGGCGCTGTCTGCGCCTACGTCCAGCGACCGGATCTAGTCCGCAGGTGCGGGCAACGCCTTCCTTCGGAGTGCTCTGCACTGCGCACCCTTGGTGAGCCGGCCCGAACGATCGGAGGCTTGGCGGTCGACGCCGACGTGCACGCACGGCTACGTTCGCGCACTCTCAATCGACCTTCCCAAGGAATTTCGCGATCACGTCGCGCCACCACCTGGCATCGACACGATCGGGCCAGTCGTTGTGGTCGCTGCCCGCGATGACCAGCAGCTCCTTCGG
The DNA here is from genome assembly GCF_037726105.1 of Ramlibacter sp. AN1015. NCBI lineage: Bacteria > Pseudomonadati > Pseudomonadota > Betaproteobacteria > Burkholderiales > Comamonadaceae > Ramlibacter > Ramlibacter sp. AN1015. The sequence continues at coordinate 11,195 of NZ_JBBJUM010000006.1, read as the reverse complement.
CCCGGCAATCGAGTGGTACAGCGCCGTTCCGAAGCGCGCCGGCACGATACTGTCGCGCTCGGCCACCGCAACGACGACCGGTCCGTCAAAAGCCGCCAACCGCGCTGCGCTGTCGTACTCATCGCGCAGCAACCACCGCACGGGCAGCCACGGGTAGTGGTGCGCGCCCACGTTGGCGAGGCGGTCCCAGGGCGTGACGAGCAACAGCCCCGAGGCCCGGTCGGGGTGCGCCGCAGCCGCAGCGACCGCCACTGCGGCGCCCAGCGACTCTCCCATGACGAGCAGCGGGCCACCGTACCTGCTGTGCGCGAGCGCGACGGTTTCGCCGGCATCGGCCACCAGGCTCGCTTCGCTCAACGCGCCGGTACGGGGACCATAGCCAGGGTACTCGGCAAGGATCACCCGCAAACCCAGCGGCAAGAGGGCGCGCACGTAGTAATCACGACGGCCGGCGTGGCCGGCATTGCCGTGGAACACGAGCGCGGTGGCGCGTGCCGTTCCCGCAGGCTCCGCCACCAGTCCACGAAATTCCTGCGCTGAGGGCCACGCTCGCAGCCGGTCACTGGCGACGCGCTGGACGGAGATCCTCTCCGGAAAGTACAGCAGACGGTCTTGCGCCAGGAAGATCGCTGCCAGCAGCAGCAGGTAGGCAAGCGCGATCGCGAGCACAGTGGCCATGAACTTCATCGGGTTCTCGACAGGCCGTATCTGGCTTTTGACGAATCGAGTGACGAGTTCGTTCGCGACGAGGATCGTTTGCCAAAGCTGGATGAGATGTCAGACCCACCTCCATCACCGGAGGCGGGCGCCCCCATGCGCGCTCGCTCATGCCTTGCGCGCGCCGTGACGGCGTGGCTGCGAGCAACCCGTTCGTGCAGCGCCTATCGCCCAGCGGAAGACATCGCGACGTCGCTGAGCTGATTGGCGACGCGTTTGCGTCCCACCATGGCGCCGCCGACTGCGGCAGCCAGCGCGAGCACCAGTGCGAGCAAGGTGCCCCAGATCGATGCGGACGCATAGGGTTGCACATCGTCGGCAACCTGTTCGGCCCGGGCGGCGACCTTGGAGGCAATTTCCTCGGCACCCTTGCGCGCTTCCGCTGCCGCCTGGGCCGGGTCGTTGCGTACGCTCTCGACACGCTGCGCGATGTTGGACAAGGTACTTTGCGCTTCGGCTTGCGGCATGCCGGTGGCCGCGGCGACCATCTGCACGGTCTTCGGGTCCCTCAGGCGCGACGTGATCTCGTCCACATTGCCTGCGGACAGCTCGGCCGGATCGACGCTCATGGCCACTGCGGACGTCGCCCCACGGGTCACGCTTCCGAGCGCGCCGAAGACTCCGCTGGTCAACATGCTGATCCCGCTGCTGGCCATGTAGATCAGCAGCAGGACGGCCAGCACCCATACCAGCACGCCCTCGATCATCCCGCTGGTGCGGTCGTACACCATGCCGGTTGCCGTGGCGACCATGCCACCGATGAACAGTGCAACCAACAGCGTCAGGCCGCTCCACACGGCAGCGCCGATGCCCAGGCTGCGGACATTGGCGTCTTCACCTGGGCCGACGTCGGCGGTAGAAATGCCAATGGCGAGTCCCAGCAGGCTGAGCAGCAGGAAGACGCCCACCGCCACGAGCAGACCGCTCCACACCCCTCCCCAGGAAACTCGACTGCCGCGTTGAACTGCCGAGGCGGCAATGACACCGGATGGGACGTCGTTGTAAGGCGCAGACATGGCACTCTCCAGATTGAATGAAAGCGCCCCTGTGGGGCGCAACCGCAGACCCACGGCGCTGACAAGAATGCGCAGATGGTGGTTGCCTACTCCCGGTCGCCCGATAGGCGCCAGGGACGTAGCAACGTAGGAGATGACGAAATGCGTGAAATCGGCGATGGAACGCGGACGTATGCACGAGCGCCGGAGATCTGCAGGACAGGGTGAGCCGGCGCCAGGCGTGACGGTCAGTCGCTCTCTCGTGCAGGACGCTTCTTGGGCACGCCACCCACCGGTGCGACGGCAATGATGTCGCTCAGTTGCTGCCGCCGACGTGCATACCAGGCGACCAGGCACTCGCGCGTCTTGCAGGTTTGCTCGCGGCGGGTCCACTCGACGTTCTGCTGGCGACGAAAGGAAGCGGGGTCGCCGGATGCGGTGCGCGCACGGGCATACAGCCGACCCAGCTCGCGGTCGAGCCGTGCAAGCTCGGCGTCCGAGCAGATCAGCTTCTCGGGGGTGGACCGTGCCCGCCGGCAATCAAAACTGGGTTGGACGGGGAGCTGGGGCGCCTTGGCAGGCTGAGCGGAGGTCGCCTTCGGAGCGCGGCGCTCCGGTGCACTCGTCGATGCCGGGCTGGGGTCCCGTGGCGCGGTCCGCGGCGCCTCCTGCTCCAGCTCCGGTGGCGCCGGTGCGGGCGGAGCCGGCACACTCGCCTGCGCCGAGGGAACGGCCGCCATCACTTCCGAGCGTGGGGGCGACGCAGATTCAGCAATGCCCACGGGGGGCAGCGGTTCTACGGCGCCCGCGGCAACCGGGCCATCGCGCGCGTTATCGGGGGGCGCCACCGATGGCGACACCGGCTGCCGCTGTGCCTGCGGCGGCGCCGCCTGCGCCCCCTGGGGCGGAATTTGCCGAGCCTGGGAATCAATCAACGGGGCCTCAGGCGCGATGTCACCCGGCCCTGCCCCCATGGTCTGTGTCGGGTCAGCGTCGCGCGCCTGCCGGTAGTCCAGCAACAGCACGACTCCGATGCCCAGGTGGACAAGGAAAGCGAGCGCGATGGAGGCCCACAAGGCGGGCACGCGCACCGGCTTGAGAACAGGAAAACGCAGAGACGGCAATTGCATGAGCCACGCGGCGGGTCCCCCGGGGCCCCGTGTCGTGAAGATACCCCGCTGCCGCGCAGGCTGCCCATCCGGTTCACATCTTGCGGCGGACGTGACACTTGCCGATCACTTCACACCGGACCCGCACCTTCACCGTCATGTGCACGCCTGGGTGGTGAGTGGCGTATTCGATGCCCAGCGTGCCGTTGCGATTCGTGCCCAGTCCGGCCATCAAGCGGTAGCCGCCGGTCGAACCGGTCGCGCCAATGAGACCATTGCACGCGAACTGCCGCGACCGTGCGGCTCGACAACGATGTTACTCAACAGCGATCACGCCACGCCCTGCTCCCCCCGCCCTTGCTGCAACAACCGTGCAAGCTCCCCGAGGTCCGCCGGCTTCACGCGGTAGTGATCGAACCCGGCCGCGTTCCCACGGTGCCTGTCTCCCGCGCTCCCGTAGCCCGTGAGCGCGATCAAGGTGGCGGTGGCGCCGAAAGGCTGGGCCCGCAGCCGGCGCGCCAGCGCATAGCCGTCGATGCCGGGCAAGCCGATGTCCAGCACGCAGGCGTCAAACGATCCGTTCTCCGCCATCTCGAGGGCGCGTGCGGAATCGTGCGCGAGGTGAACCTCGTGGTCGAGGGTTTCCAGCAGCATGCCCAGGGTGTCGGCTGCGTCCTTGTTGTCATCCACCACCAGGACGCGAAGCGTGCGCGCGGCAGGAGGCAGCGACATGAGATCGCCGGAAGTGGGCGCGACCGGATGGCCAATGGCCAGCAGCGGCAACGTGACCGTGAACGCGGCGCCCAGGCCCTGCCCCGCGCTTTGCGCCGACACCTGCCCTCCGTGCAGTTCCACCAGGCTCTTGACGAGCGCGAGTCCCAGGCCCAGGCCACCTTGCACGCGGTCCGGCGACCGCGCACCCTGCGTGAACAGCTCGAAGACATGCGGCAGCAAGTCACGCTCGATGCCCGTGCCGTTGTCCGCTACCCGGATCTCCACGTCCTGCCCGGCGGCCAGGGTCACTGACACGGCTCCGTTCGGGGGCGTGTACTTCGCGGCGTTGTTCAGCAGGTTGGAGACGATCTGGACCAGTCGGGGCCGGTCGCCCATCACATGAACGTGCCCCGGGGGCATGCGCGTGGACAGTTCGTGTCCGCGCGAATCGATCAGCGGCCGCACCTGTTCGATCGCGTCGGCCAGCACCGCCTTCAATTCCACCGGCCCGCGGTCCAGTTCCACGAGACCGCGCGTCACGCGCGACACGTCCAGCAGGTCATCGACCAGCTCCGTCATGTGGCGTACCTGCCGCTCGATGACCTGCGCCGAACGCTGCACCTTGGCCGGATCCGACGACGAGGTTTTCAGCAGGTGTGCGGCGGTGCTGATCGGCGCCAGCGGATTGCGCAGTTCGTGCGCGAGCATGGCCAGGAAGTCGTCCTTGCGCCGGTTGCTGGCCAGCAGCTCGTCCCGTGCGCGCTTCTGCTCGTGGATGTCGGTGCAGGTGCCCATCCAGCGAACGAGCTCTCCGTTTTCGTTGCGCACGGCAAGAGCCCGCCCCAGCACCCAGCGGTACTCTCCGCAGCGGTGTCGCAGCCGGTACTCCACTTCGTAGGGTTCGCCGGTCGAAAGGCTTTGGCTCCATGTGTCCAACGCGGCCTGCCGGTCGTCCGGGTGGACGATGTCCGCCCAGCGCTCTCCGCTCATGGTGCCTGGCGGCAGGCCGGTGAATTCGTAGGTCTGCTTGTTGTAGTAGTCCGCGTGTCCGTCCGGCAAGGTGGACCACACCATCTGCGGCATGGCGTCGGCGATGGTCCTGAACTGCGCCTCGCTCTGGCGCAATTGCCGCTCCGCGGTCAGGCGCTCGGTCACGTCCTCGTGGATCAACAGGACCTCGGCGACTGTTCCGTCCGGCGCGGTGATGGGCCGCGCCGTGGCCTCCACCCAACGTGCGAGTCCGGGCTTGCCCATCTCGACGGGGTCATAGTGGATCGCAGGAATCCGGACGGCCTCCCCCGCCAAGGCGCGCCGCAGGTAGGCCGTGACGCCCTTCGCTTCGAGCTGCGGGTCGGTCAGCATGTTGTATCCGGACAGCACGAACTCCAGCAGCGGGTCGCCCGCGTGCGTTCCCCAGAGGTCCTGCCAGGCCCGGTTCACCTGCAGGGTCCGGCCGTCCACGGCCAGCAGTTGCGCGCTGAATGGCGCCTGCTCGAACAAGGTCTGAAACCGTTGCTCGGTCGGGACGCCGGCTGCCGGCAAGTTGGACGAGTTCACCCGCTGATTGTGCCGAGGCCGGAGGCGGAATAGGCGCAAGCGCCTCCGGTCGCCCGGCGCGCGATGGAAAACTGGGTACGCCGGGCTACTTCGGTCCGACGCCGCTGGTTCTCTCCCGCGACGAGATCGCGCGCATCCACAAGGAGCACGCCATCCCCGCCATCGAACGCTTCGTCACGCCGAGCCTGGAACGGCAACGGTCATCCGGGGTGCCCTGAAGTCCGGCGGGTGACGCAAGCGTTCATCCGCCCGCCGGCCGGTGTCACCGGGGCAGGCCGCGCAGCCACTGCAAGGACTCGCGCGACAGGAAGTCTCCGCCGTCGGGGTAGACGATGAGCACTTCAAATACGGCGGGCAGGTGTCGCAGGATCGCCTCGCCCGAAAGGCGGCGTTTGGGCCACGCGACGCTGGCCAGCCACTGTTCGCGCTCCGACACCGTGATGCACATGCGGCCGTTCTTCTTCGGTGAAGGCGTGTAGAAAAGGTCGTTCATGTCCTCCGGCTCACCGGGCGAGCCTGCGACGACATGGAGCTGTGCCGCCCTGAGCGCGGGCAGGACAAGGTCGATGTTTCCGGCCTTGCGCGCTGTCTCGAACGCGGTCTTGAGCGGTGATTGTTCGGCGTGCACCAGTGGTGCGAAAAGCGTGGCGAGGGAAAAGGCGGCCGCCTCGCGGCGGTTCATTCGCATGCCTGCTAGTCCTGCAGGACGAACTGGAAGGGCACCGTCGCAAACGACTCCACCGGCTCCCCCGTTGCGTCCTGCGCGGCACGGAATTTCGACCTGCGCACGGCGGCGACTGCGGCCTCGTCCAGTGCCCGGACGCCGGAACTCTTCTCGACGCGAACGTCCACCGGCTCACCGGTGGCGAGCACGCGAACCCGCACGTGAACGGTTCCCTCTTCGTCCGCCCGCAGGGCCGCCTTCGGATAAGCGGGAACTGCAGCTTCCAGCAGGGTCGCGGGAACCGGCCCCGCGGCGTAGGCCGGCTGAAGCAGGCACGCGCAAAGGATCGCGCCGGCGAAGCGAAGCGTGCGATGAGCCAGTCGGGGCAGCACCATATTGCGCAGTCGAGATGTGGGTCAAAAAAAAGGTGGCGGAGTATAGGGCGCGCGTCAGGGCCGTTGCAGACCCCCGCGGAGAATGCACCATGTGCGCGTGTAGACGTGCCGCAGTGACCGTCGGCATCTTCGCCTGCTTGCGCAGCAGTGAACTCGTCCCGTTGCAGCGCGCATTGCCTGAACGATATGAAAGGGCTCGCCCCCACCTATCTCAACGGTCTTTCAGGCCGCGTATGGATCTAGCCATCTCGCCTAGGTCATTTTTTCTTGTCCATAGCACCGCTTGAACGGCTTCGGCCACGCGCAGATACTCGCCGCATGAAGCGCGTCGCCTTGCCCTGCGGAGAAACGGTGCCGGCCCTGGGCCAAGGGACCTGGCACATGGGCGAAGATCTGAGCCTGCGCGCCCAGGAGATCGACGCGCTGCGGCACGGCATCGACCTCGGCCTGACGCTGATCGATACGGCCGAGATGTACGGCGACGGGGCTGCCGAGGCACTGGTCGGCGAAGCCATCCAGGGTCGCGGCGACCGGGTCTTCCTGGTGTCGAAGGTCTATCCGCACAACGCCTCGCGGCGCAAGATGCAGGCCGCCTGCAACGAGAGCCTGAAGCGGTTGAGGGTCGATGCCATCGACCTGTACCTGCTGCACTGGCCGGGCACCGTCCCGTTGGCCGAAACGGTGGCGTCGTTCCAGGACCTCCAGCGCGCCGGGAAGATCCGGCACTGGGGCGTGAGCAACCTGGACCGGGACCACATGGAGTCGTTGCGATCCGTGCCTGGCGGTGCCGAGGCGCAGGTCAATCAGTTGCTCTACAACCTCGGCCGGCGCGGCATCGAGTGGGACCTGCTGCCGTGGCTGCGCGCGCATGCCATCCCGGTGATGGCGTACTCGCCCATCGAGCAGGGCCGCCTGTTGCGCAAGCCCGCCCTCGTCGCGCTCGCCAGACGCCTGGGCGTGACGCCCGCGCAGGTGGCGATCGCCTGGCTCTTGGCGCAGGACGACGTGATCGCGATTCCCAAGACCGCCAGTCGACAGCGGCTCGAGGAGAACGCGGGCGCCCTCGCGCTTTCACTAAGCCCGGCGGACCTGCGCGAGCTGGACGCGATGTTCTCGCCGCCGTCGGGCCCCATGCCGCTCGAGATGATCTGAAAGGAGCAAGCGCGACTGGCGCGTGCCTCGACGATCTGCAAGGAACCTGCGACTGCAAACCGCGAGCTGCACGCGGGCTGCATACAGCGAGTGCCCGGTCCTGATAGAAGATGATGATGTCGGCGCGCCCGCTCGCAGTGCAGCCGCCGAGAATCTGCCGGAAGACTTCCTCGGTGTGCTGCTACGGGGCGATGTTGAGCTTCTTGGCCGTCAGCGAGTACAGCTTCGGCAGGTCGTCGTTGTCGCTGTACACCTCGCCCTCGTCGTCGATGGTGCGCGATGATCTCGCCGTTGTAGAGGTCCATGCAGGCCGACAGATAGCGCTTGTGGCCGTTCACATTGAACTCGGTGACATCGGTTGCCCACTTCTGGTTTGGCGACGCCGCGCAGCAGTCGCGCTGCAGAACGTTGGGCACGTGCACATCACTTATGCCGGGAACATGTCGGGAGCGCTGGCGGAGTTCGCAAAGCGCCATGGGATGACACCCGCACAAGTGGCCATCGGGTGGCTGCTAACCCGTGACGACGTGATCGCGATCCCCAAGACTGGTAGCCGCAAGCGGCTTGAGGAGAATGCCCTGGCGCTGGAGCATCCGCTGACGACAGCGCAGCTGCAGGAACTCGACGTGCTCTTCCCGTCGCCAACGCGACCTTCCCACTCGAGATGATCTGAGTCGCGAGTTGATCAATTGGGCAACGACGACAGCGACCTGGAGACGTCTGCTTGTGGCCGAGAGCGGACATCAGTTCCTGTTGCGGTTCAGACTTCGCATGGCGACCCACGCCAGCAATGCCAGCAACGCCGCCTGCAAGGGCAGCCGCGCCACGAGAAGCCACACCGGCACACTGGGGAAGTCGCTGGCGTGCTGAAGCATGTGGACATTGGCCGGCGTCACTGCGACCGTCAGGGCGAACAAGCTCCAAGCCGCCGGGGAGCGGTTGGAACGGATGGCGAGACCCGCAGCACCCAGCAGTTCGGAACGCACTGCCTACCAGCACTGCGGCGCGCGGCCAAGCCACCCAGGGCGGCACGATACGCAAGCTTGATCATCAGCGTGCAGATCCTGGAGCGACCGGGCTTTCATGATGCGTCCGCGCCAACCGTCTGCAGGATCACGTGCGCCGTCTGGGCAGGGCGGTCCCAATGCGGGAAGTGGCCGCACCGCTCGAACCAGTGCAGCCGGGCCGACGGAAATGCGGCCTGGGCACGCGCGGCTTGCCGTGGCAGCAGCAGGCGGTCCTGGCGGCCCCAGCCGATGGTGACCCTGCCAGGGGTCCTCGCGCAGCCCTGTTGCAGCGGTCCATGGGCGAGTTCATGCAACATGGCATCGAACACCGGGGTAGCCGCCAGGCTCTGCAACTCACCGCCGACCAGGTGCGGTGGCAACAGCCACGGGCGGGCGGACAGTTGGGCCAGCAGCAGCGTGCGCGTCCAGGCGTGGCGTGACAGGCCGCGGTGAACGGGCCTCAACATGCGCACCAGGCGGATCGAGGCTGCGAGTGTCCAATGGAACCAGCTCGTCTCCCAGCCGCGCCAGAAGCCGCCGGGGTCGAATGCGACGCAGTGCCCACCGATCCCCCGCCGGGCCAGTTCCAGCACCAGTCGGCCCCCCACCGAACTGCCGACCAGGTCTGCTTTCGAGAGGCCTTGCGACTGCACGAAGCGCGCAAGGGCGTCGGCAAACGCCTCGACCGTCTGCGGGCCCGCCAGCGCGGCCGATCGGCCATGTCCCGGCAAGTCGGCCAGGATCAGTTCGCGTGAGTCGCGCAAGGCGTCCAGGATGGGATCCCAGGTGCGCAGGTTCGCCCCGAGCCCGTGGACCATCAGCAGCGGCCGCCCCGAGCCGAGGCGTTCGAAATGCAGGGACATGCCCGCTGGCGACTTCGGGGGCGTGATTCAGTGCCGGACTTCGCCGTCGCGCCGGGCACGTGCTTCCAGAGCCTGCAGCAATGCCTGGGCGCCCGCCGCGGATGAGGCCGGGTTCTGGCCGGTGATCAGCGGCCCGTCGGTCACCACATGCGACTGCCAGTCGGCACCTTTGCTGTAGGTGGCACCGGCCGATTTCAGCATCTCCTCGACCAGGAACGGCACGACCTCGGTCAAGCCCACGGCCGCTTCTTCGCTGTTGGTGAAGCCCGTCACGCGCTTGCCCCGGACCCAGGGCGTTCCGTCGGCTGCCTTGACATGGCGCAGCACGCCCGGCGCATGACAAACCGCGGCGACGGGCTTGCCCGCAGCGAGCATCGATTCGATGAGGGCCTTGGAGTCCTCGCTCTCCGCGAGATCCCAGAGCGGGCCGTGGCCGCCCGGATAGAACACCGCGTCGAAATCGTCTGGCCGCACGGACGACAACGTCTTCGTCGTTGAAAGGGCTTGCACGGCCTCCTTGTCCGCGCGGAACCTGCGGGTGGCGTCAGTCTGTGCGTCGGGGTCGTCGCTCTTGGGATCCAGCGGAGGTTGACCGCCCAGCGGCGACGCCAGGGTGATGTCGGCGCCCGCATCCTTGAACACGTAGTACGGCGCGGCGAACTCTTCTAGCCAGAAACCGGTCTTCTTTCCGGTGTTGCCCAGCGAGCCGTGGGAGGTGAGGACGAAAAGGACCTTCATGGACCAGCCTTTCTGTGTGGCATCGAAGGATCGTAGGGGGTGTGGTTTCGATGAGCTTGTAGGTACATGCGCCGGAACAGCGCGCCGCTCGCAACAGCGTCCTCAGCCGCCCTGCGTGGCCGCAGCTGGTCGGGTTTTGGCCGGAAGCAGCCATCGACAGGGTCGAGCACTCCCATGATGAAGCCCTAGACTGCACACATCCTCGCCCCATCGGTCAGGGGGACGGGCTTCAACGGAGGACCTTGGTGACCAGCTTGACGCAGCACTGCCATGCCTAAGGTGACGGATCTTCACCTGGAGCACGCCCGGCAACTGTTCCTGAGCGAACGCTCTCGCCGCGAGACGATCCGCGGAAGCATCAGCACTCCGGTGGCCGCGATCTCATTCGCGGTCTTCGCTTTCAGCAGCCTCGTCCGAGAGCTCGATGCGGACCGCTGGCGGGAGCCTCCGGCTTTGGCGATCATGGTGCTCGGCGCCGCCGCAATCGCGGCGCTGTTCGCCTCCGCTTAGCAGGTGGTCATGTCGGAGTGGCTGTTCGTCTACCACGAGCCGCCGCGACTCGAAGATCTCGTGAAAGAGCAAGACGCCGTGCCCGAGGATGCGGATGCGCGGCTTCGCGCTGTCCTGACCGCGAGCTATGCGGTCGCTTACGAACAATACCTGCGGGGTAACGCCGCCAGCTCGCGACACAGGACCTGGGCCCTGCGGCTGATCGTTCTCTCACTGCTTCTGCAGGCAGTCGCTTTCGCGGTCCTCCCTTTTCATCTTGCCGGAGCTTGACCATGCGCGCGTTCGACGGTCTCCTCACCCGCCGCCGCCTTCCACGCTTCGCCGACGTCTAGGACAGGGCGCGCCGCCGCCTGAATGGCGCCTGCCGCGAGCTTACGGACGCGGAAGATCGCATGGCGGCGCTGTTCCACCTTGTGAACCCGCCTCGCCTGCTGCTCGTCGACGAAGAAGTGGCTGTGGTCATCACTCCCGAGCAGCGGGATGAGATTTCCGCGGCTGCGGTGCGCGTAGAGGATTGAGCTATGTGATGTGACGGGCCTGCTCGATGGGACGCGGGTCCACGGGAATGGGCGAGCTCGCTGGTGGCCCCGTGCGACCGCAGGAGGCGGGCGTCTGCTTCTGGCCGGAAGTAGAGATTAGCCGGCGGACTCGCAATCCCCCGGTCAGGTCGGCTTTCGACCCGAAGCGGACGGTCTGCTGTCGCGCCGCTTGCAATAGCGTTCCCGCTCTTCTCCTAAGCTCGACTCTCTACTCTTGGCCGCCACCATTTTCCGC